>JAOGIM010000099.1 GCA_028150825.1 Paracoccaceae bacterium | reverse complement strand
TTGAAAGATTGGTAACCAGAGCAATCAAATCCGTCAAATTATATCTTTACCGCGAATTAGTAATTCGTGCATGTGGGACCAAAGCGTTAAGCTGTCCAGAAATAATTTTTTCGCCAGATTGAACTCCGCAAAATCTGCCGCACAATCTTTGTGGAGAAACAAATTAGCATCAATATTATGTACCTTCCGCACCTCTACAGTGGTGTTTGGCCATTACCGAGGATTGGGCGATTTTTTACAATTTCTAGATAAGCGAGGGATGGGTGTGCATCTGTGTAGAAAAATTATGGTTCAAAACTATAGGCTGTCAGATGCTGGATTAAGAGCAGCTTCATTCGTTTTTCTTCTTAAAAAGATGAGGTTTCCGCATAAATATTCGTCGACCGTGAAGTGAGTTATCCAAGCTTGAACCCCTCTTCAAAGGACAACAGTTTAAGCTCTGGCATTTTTTCTGACCCTTAAACATGTGCTTCAAAGGTTATATCTGAAAACTTTCTGGGTCAACTAGATGCGCAATAAAACTGATATCTTCAAATTGGTGGGGTGCAGAAATGACAAAACTTTTTGTCTATAGCTCCCTACAGGCATAATCTTATTCAGGTAATTTGATCCCAAACATCCAATACTGATGTCTGACTGATCCCATATGGCGTTGCTATGATGCGGCGAGCGACAGGATCAATCAGTGGTCGAACAAGAATAGGCTAAATGCTAAGAAGCCCCAACTTTAGCCGACAACATTTCAAAGTTAGCCAATAAAACTCACTAATATCTTCCGGGGATCGTGCAGCCAAATTAACGCTCTTTGGACCTCCGTTAGCTATATTTTGTGTCTGGATATTTGATGCAACATCAGCTCTAAAGCGAATTTCTTGAAAATAAAAATTAATTTAAACCATCTTACTCATGTCAAATTAAGCCGATCCGTCAAATATAAATTGCGTTCCATTAAAACAAACACGATCCGGCGAATTAATATCTTTAAATATCCAAAAATCTACCAACAGCTCTGTAATTTTAGCGAGTTATGTGGCAAATAAGCTCGGTATTACTAGATCAGAATAGATCATTTGAGGCAGGTTGAGGCAATGAAAAGAAATTCAAATACTAATCTTTTACAGGCCCTTTTGTTAATGCTGACAGCTATTGCAGCGTTTACATCAATGGCCATATCAGGACGCTATGCGAGCGTTGATTTAGATACTTTTGAGATCATGCTTTACCGAAGCCTGATTGGGTTTCTTTTTGTTTTAAGCTACGCAAAAGCGACATCCCAGTTTAGGACTATTTCTCATCATAATATTAAACTGCATGTTCTCAGAAACGTTTTTCATTTCACCGCCCAAAATCTTTGGTTTTTCGCAATCACAGTCATTCCCCTTGTTCAAGTATTTGCGTTAGAATTTACCGTGCCTATTTGGATATTACTTTTGTCACCTTTATTTTTGGGCGAACATTTCACAAAGTCGCGGGCCCTCGCCGCAGTGTTGGGGTTTATAGGTATCTTGATTATCACCCGCCCTGCTCCGGATACACTTAATATTGGGATTATTGCCGCCGCCTTAGCGGCAGTGGGCTTTGCAGGCTCAATTATGACTACCAAAAAGTTAACCCAGACAGTAGATACACTGACAATCTTATTTTTTATGACGCTGATACAACTGATCTTTGGGCTCATTTGTGCCGGCATAGATGGCGATATAAACTTTATTTCCACAAAAAACCTACCGTGGGTATTTGCTATTGCCATAGCAGGTTTGTTGGCACATCTATGTCTGATAAGGGCATTGACGCTTGCTCCTGCTACCATTGTTGCACCTATCGATTTTCTAAGGTTGCCAGTAATTGCTATCGTTGGTTTTTATATCTTTGGCGAAACAGTAGATGAATATCTAGCTTATGGGGTTATTTTGATATTCATAGGTAACTACGCAAATATCATAGCAGAAAAACGCAAGTACGCGCGCGAAGCAAAATTATTTTAAGCTTTCGAAATGGTTATGTGGTCCCCTAAAAAAACTGCTTTTCTTGGCTCAAATCTTTATGAATACAAAAAATACATACGCAATAATAACTTCACCTTTTTGCCATAATATCGCCACAAAGGTTTACGATATACAGTGCTATATTTTAGGAACGTAAACTGTGGGCATTAAAATTTTTAAAAAGCAGACTTTGATAGCCCACGGGAAAATCTTTTCGATCATTTTTGAACGTGCCAAAGCAAGTTAGAAATTCGCCAAACCTACTTGAAACAAAAAATTTAAAAATCTGCATAGTTTTCTAAGTTGACCATCTTAGTATGAAGAAAAAAACGTCTGAGGCACATAAATATCTTAAAGGCAAAAAAATATCATAATAACTTCCACTACAATAGGTATTCCACTCGACGTCACAATTATAACAAACAATCGTTATTAAATTTCGAAGATTACAAACGGT
>JAOGIM010000098.1 GCA_028150825.1 Paracoccaceae bacterium | reverse complement strand
CAACATTGGCCTTACTCTCATAGAGCAAGGTAAGCTGGAAGAGTCTATTGAGGCTTATAACACAGCACTAAACATCAAGCCTGACTATGATATGGCTTGGAATAATATTGTGTTCGCTTTACAAGCTTTAAAAGCTCAAGTCTCCTCAAGAAAAGAACTAGTATTTCATTATCCCAAAGACACAGGTTCTCAGTCTTATAAGATAGCAAAATCCATTCTGACCTTCAGACTAGATCAAGGAACAGAGAATGCGGTTAATTCATTGACTGAAAAGCTTGAGCTAATCGCAAATAATGATAATTTAATTATAAAAAACCCAATTTGTTCAAAGACTTTCAACGTTTTAGAGCCATTATTGCCAAATAAAGTGATTGCGCTGACACATTTTGGAAGAAGCGGCACAGGCCTACTCCACAGCCTTATTGATGGACATCCAGAAGTCTCGACCCTCCCCAGTATTTATTTAAGTGAGTACTTTGATCACTCAACTTGGGAAAAGATAACAGCAGGCGGATGGCATGAAATGGCTGATCGCTTTGTATTAATATATGAGGTTTTATTTGACGCCACCTCAACTGTTCCAATTGAAACAAAAAGCAAAAAACTAATCTATAATCTTGGAAAAAAGGAAGGCACGGCTAATGTTGGAGAAAACCAAAATGAGGTATTGCGGGTAGATAAAAAGCTGTTTCGTGCAGAACTGAACCGACTGATGGCTTTTTATGATGAAGTGGATGCGTTTGTCTTCTTCAAGATAGCACACGCCGCCTTTAATAAGGCTATTAACGACTTACGTAAAAAAAGTCTCATCTTTTATCATATCCATAACCCTGATACTTATTCCCAGCTAAACTTTGTCAGATTGGCCCCAAATGCAAATTGGGTGATGATGGTGCGAGATCCAATTCAAAGCTGTGAGTCTTGGCTCAGAAAGCCTTTTAAAGAAAATGACTACCCCAAAATACCGAATAAAATATTTGGAATGCTGTTCGAGATCGACAATATTGTTTACCATAAACAGAATTCAATTGGAGTTCGTCTTGAAGATTTAAAAGAATACCCACGCAAAACAATTCCTGCCCTTTGCAATTGGATGGGTATTGAAGAGAGCGAGAGCCTTTACGAAATGACTGCGCAGGGTAAGAAGTGGTGGGGTGATCCATCTAGTCCTGACTTTGCAAAAGATGGCATGGATCCGTTTGGACAAAAATCTATAAAGCGCAATGTAGGTTCTATCTTTAGCGAGAGTGATCAGTTTATTTTACGGACCCTATTTTATCCATTCAGCGTTCGTTTTGGTTACGTTGAGGAAAATGTAGAGCGATTTAAAGTTGATCTGCAGGCTATAAGATCAATGCTGGAACAGATGTTTGACTTTGAGAAAATCATTATTGAGAGAACACAAGCTGATCCAGAACAGTTTATGAAGTCAGGTTCATATTTGTATCTTAGATCAGGTTTAATAGAACGTTGGAATACTCTGAACGAACATCATACGTATCCAAATATGATCAAGCGATTGACGATAAACTAGTTTTACCATCATCTGTTCCTCCCAAAGAACTACACTGGCAGTCCCACTTCTTCAGTCTTCACTCCTTGGACAATAACTGAGGTAGAAACCCATCTAACAACAGGCTGGGGTGAAGGTGCTATCACTGAGTTAAAGCTAGAGTTCCTCTATGGACCAGAGCTTGAAGTTTCGGGGGAATTAGGCCGTTAATGTAACAAAGTGCTATAAGTACCTATAGGACATTGTTACAATAAGGATCACAATGACGGTCATCTAACCCGAAACTGGCTTATAACTGGTTACCAAACTTTAAAGCTCATCACTGGCAGAACCTAACTATAGCTATCCCACAGCCCCCGTCTGGCCCATGCCGACAGCCTCCAATTCAGCATTAACAATATTCTGCAATAACCGACATCAAGCAGGGTAGTGAGAATAGTAGTTGTCGTAATCATTTGCATACACCAAGCCGCCACCCACTGCTAATACTGAAACCGTCAACACTGGTTCATAAAGACAGATACCTCTAGTTGACGAACTTTCAGCCCCAATCTTGGGTCAGGGTCATATACGATACCGCCTATACCCCCTGCGGCACTCGCCCCCCAGCCATTACTGACCAAATTACAGACCAATATGCGCCGTATTGTGATGAACTAGGCTATAGTGCTATCAATGATATCAGAGTGTTAGCTATGCGATGGCGGATACTAGAGGCGATGAACTCCCTGTTCCTCCGCCACTACCCACTTTACTAGCAGTGGCAATCCTAAAGTAAGCATCTGTTAATACTCAGTTCTTTCAACCCGGCACTTGTAATGCCGCTCCTGAGTACTGACCATTTTGCAGTGTGGCCTTTATCATCCACTCTTGCAGCACCTCAATTGGATAGCCTGAGCCATAGCCCTGCCCTACTCCGTCTGTCGTCCAG
>JAOGIM010000097.1 GCA_028150825.1 Paracoccaceae bacterium | reverse complement strand
ATGCTTACTTTGGGATTGCACCTACTAGTAAGGCAGGTTCTGGCGGACAAACAGGAATTTGAATTGTCAAATATTTTAATAAATAATTTTATATTAAAACCATATAATTCAGAGTGATGTAAATATTATTGTCTAAGTTAGTCTATAATAGTATTGTCAATTAAGCATCAAAAGTGTAACCTTAAAGTAACCTTATGAGATGCCCTTTGTTCACTACAGATAAGCAAATTCGCAAGTGGAAAGACAAGCCAAAAACTCGTAAGAGCTGCGGTAAAGGGCTGTATATCAGGATTTTTGGTGATGGTTCAAAGACGTTCGAACTGCGTACAAAACAACAGTGGGTGACCCTCGGCCAGTATCCAATATTAAGCTTGGCGGACGCATCAGACATCGCATCAATGTCTAAACGGTTACTGAAATCCAAAACCATTACGACCGTTGCACTACGCACACTCATGACCAGAGCAGAGAGCGCGCGGCAGCTCGAAGACCTCGCAACTGATAAACCATCTCCTGATATCAGCTCATCCAAAATGATTACTTTTGACCGAGCATTCCGCGACTGGTACACGCTCCAACTGACAGCTAATACTTGGCACCATAAAGCCTCCGCAAGATTTCCAATGAGTGCCTATCAAACTCACGTCGAAAAATACCTTGGCAATTTACGCTTGGATAAGATCAGTCGACCTATGATCAAAAAATTCATGCAGCCGCTGTTCATGACGAATTCAGAAACTGCTCGAAAATTGCTTGGCTACATGCACAAGGTTTTTGAAATCGCTTATGACAACGAATTGATCACAGGAAACCCATGTCCGAAAAAAGAAAGCTTCACGGTTCCAAAGCGAAAGGTGCAGCATTCTGCCTCACTCCACTATCAGCGTTTGCCTGAAATTTGGGAATGGCTGATGGAAACGCCCTACTCTACTTGTGTTAAAGTCGCCATGCAACTCTCTGTTATTACTGCGCATAGAGCCGCTGTGATAGCAAATATGCGTTGGCAAGACTTTGACTGCGAGAACGGTGTCTGGACGATTCCAGAGGCTCCTGTTGGCCTATCAGAAGGGTTTATGAAGTCAGGCAATAGCTTCTCGCTAAGACTGCCCAGCGTACTCTCTGAAGCTCTCTGTGCGCTACCCCGCAAGTGTGACTATGTGTTTACCGTCGATGGTCTAAAGCCGATAAATGCTGAAACATTGCGAAGAAACTTTCAGAAGTTTGATAAAATCACCACACATGGATTTAGAAATACTTTTAAAACTTGGGCACTCAATCAAGAGCAACCGATAGACGCATTCCTTGTTGATAGATATTGCGACCATGCACTTACGGGACTTGATAAGAATTATAGGCGCGAAGATATGTTTGACCAAAGAGCCGAACTAGCAGAACGCTATTACGATTATTGTAAGGGTTTTGAATGGTTTGTAAGGAGAAGTAGATCATGAGTAATTCTTACAAAAGAGCCCCCTTAATTTTTGGTTCGGGCTTTCATGATCCCAATTTAGAAAGGCCTTAATTGCCAGTTGAAATCGACTTGCTTTGGCAACAATACGCAGCCTCAGGCGATGTAGAGTGCCTTGCAAGAGCTGCAGAGATAGTTCCCTTTTTTGGAAGACCTGAGATTGGGAAAGCGATTGCTGAAATTTTACGCGACAAAGAACCAAGCCATAAGCTAGAAAAAGAGCTTGCTTGGCGTGAAATTCACTTGCTGTATGAAGCCTTTGTTAAAGAGGGAGTGCGGAAAAAGGATATTTATGAAAAGCTAGCAGGTTTCAAACGCATTGAACCAGACAGCATGAAGTGGGAACTAATGCGTAGACACAAAAACAGTAAGGCAAATAAATCTAACAATTAGGTGACAATCTTATTTAAACTTGTCACCAGACATATGCGCAAATACTCGTATTTTCTCGTATCCAGAAATCAATTCTGGAGATGACAACGAAAACCGCATCACAAAAAGTTTGGATTAAAGATGTTGAGCTGGGCGACCGCTTGGGTGTAACGCGCGCCCACGTCTGGTCAATGGCTCGAAAAGATCCAGAGTTTCCCAAACCTGTTAAGCTTAGCCCGGGCACAACTCGCTTCTATCTTCCAGACGTTGAAAAGATGGAACAAAAGAAACTCGCACAATCATAAAAAAGGCCTGCCACAAATGAATGTAGACAGGCCAAAACGTTACTGTTGAGAGTTAACTGCATTCCTGAGTTGGCGGCAAACCAAAGAGGTTTTGTCGTGTTAAATTATGACGAATATGCGCAGCCCATTATAAACGCGTTTAATTTAAAAAAATCGGGCAATCAATATGAAGGCACTTGCCCATCATGCCGCGGAAAAGACCGCTTCAGAATATCCATTTATCATGGTGGGCTTAAGCATCACTGTCGAAAAGATTGCGACTTTAATGCACGTGATAACATTTTACTTGAGTTGAAGCTTATTCCTGAATTTA
>JAOGIM010000096.1 GCA_028150825.1 Paracoccaceae bacterium | reverse complement strand
GACCACTCTGAAAAAGGTGCAATGGGCCTGATCGTAAATAAACCACTACGGCAGGGCTCCTTTAAGGCGCTTTGTAGTCAGCTTTCGATTGAAAATCCCGGAAGCAGGGAGGTTCCAATTTTATTTGGTGGACCAGTGGAAACATCGCGGGGGTTCGTTATTCATTCTAGGGATTTTAACTCAGAATTTTCAACTCAAGAGATTGGGGATAATCTGTGTTTAACTTCGACCCGTGATATCATCGAGGCTTTGGCCGAAGGCCATAGGCCAATCAATGCCGGTCTATTTATGGGATATGCGGGTTGGGGTGCGGGACAGATCGAAAGTGAACTTGTACACAATGGCTGGCTTGTCAGTGATGCGGATGAAGATATTGTGCTGGACTCGGATCATGATGGAAAATGGACGGCTGCGCTTAGTCTCTTAGGTATTGATGCAATGATGCTGTCAAGCGATGCAGGCAGGGCGTGAGAATAGGGTAAATTATGGTGCCACTTTCTGCACGCAGTGAATATGTGGATCGGTTAGAGCGCGTACGCATCGCAATGCAGGTGCGAAAGATAGATGTTCTGGTTGTTGGTGATCCAGCCAGTATTTACTGGCTGAGTGGCTATGACGCCTGGTCGGGTAAAGTGGCTGTGGCTAACCAAAAGTTCAGCGGGAATCGTGATGTTGAAACAAGCGGCTGGTATTGACGGATTGTCTATGCAAACGGACCATGACCGGCTGCGCCCGGGTGTGCGGCAATGCGATTTGATGGCTGATGTCGTGGCAACCAAAATCAGGGGGACACCTGAGTTTGGCGGCGATTAGACAGCACTCTATCCCTTCGTTTTGTCCGTTGAAGCAGCGTCAACAGCTCATCTGCTGTGGATTGATGCACGGTTTGAAAAGGATCAAACCGTTGCCTTTGAGCTAGGGAGCCGCCAAAGACATTGATCAGTACTGCCAAAGCTGTGAGTGAACGCATGGATGAAGTTATAAATGCTATGAAAACTGGGGTATTATGCTTTGATGTCCACGATGCATGGGGAATAGAAATTAGTTAGACAACTCACTTTCGCAAGAACGATACTATATCTCTCACCCAATTTCCACGCGATCTATCATGTGATTTATGCTTAAATACAAAAACAGGTTTTTATAATTATTGATTATTGGCGGGTCTTGGGGCAGCTGCACGTCTTAAACGGTCATTTATTGCAATGCCCAGACCTGTTTCGGGAATTGGTGAAACTGCGATCGAGGTTGGGTTATCGCCATCTAGAATATGTAGGCTGGAAAATAGATTTCCGGCTGCTTCGACAAGGTCTGATGTAGTTGATAAATTTAGATCACACTCGACCGGCCCAAACCCAAGCATGATCTCGTTAGTCCCCTTTGTGTTGGCGTTGAGACGAAGATTGGCGCGAGGTGCATAATGGGAAGCTAATTGACCCGGCGCCCTTATCGCGTCAGAGCTTTGCACAATCGCAAGTCTGGTTAAAATCAACTCTTCTATTATATCTGCTGGTATGCCGCCCGGTCTAAGTAATGTGGGCACTCCTGTGAGATCAATAATAGTTGACTCGAGCCCGACCTGACAGGCGCCACCGTCAACAATACCATCAATGCGCCCAAAGAGATCTGCATGGACATGTTCGGGCCGTGTAGGGCTGATTTGGCCAGATATATTTGCTGAGGGTGCTGCAATCGGACGTCCTAGATTAACAAGCAAATGTTTTGCAATTGGATGCGCGGGAATGCGGATCGCGACGGATGGTAGGCCTGCACTTAAAAGTTGAGATAGATTACTTTTGCTGTGGCGCTCAAGAACAAGAGTAAGAGGGCCGGGCCAAAGTGTTTCTGCAAGCTGATTGGCAATATTTGACCATTTTACATGGCGCTTAGCTTGCGAAATATCCGAAAAATGCGCGATTAAAGGGTTAAACTGTGGCCGACCTTTGGCCGCATAAATATTTGCAATAGCATTGTCGTTTTGCGCATCTGCTCCAAGCCCATAGACAGTTTCGGTTGGAAATGCCACAAGACCGCCGCCGCGCAGAGCGTCGACAGCTTCTATCAGGCCTCTTTCGTCGGGCCTAAAGGTCTTGGTGTTTTGAATAGTCATTTTGACGTGGCGTTTTGGTTGCTGACTTCTTAGGGGTAAGTATTGTATGGGTTGGCTTGAGGCATACTGATAAAATCGTTCAGTGCCAAGCAGGTTTTCAAGGAGGCAAGATGCCGTATAGAGCTCCGTTGGAAGAATATAACTTCCTTTTTGACAAAGTAGTTGGGTTTTCCCAAGTGAGTGATACGCATCGATTTGGAGAGTCGACGCCAGATGTGGTTGAGGCTATTTTAAAAGAGTCTGGACGTATGTGTGAAGATGTTATGGCTCCTTTGCAGCGTGCTGGCGATCAATGCCCTGCGGTGCTTGAAAACGGGGTTGTGAGGACTTCGCCAGGGTTTGCCGAAGGTTA
>JAOGIM010000094.1 GCA_028150825.1 Paracoccaceae bacterium | reverse complement strand
GTCGCTTACGGCGCGCGTGCTGTGACCAAAGGTGGCTTTCAATCTATCCCAAAGGCGGCCTTTCCGGGCGGTGCCTTACTCGGGTGTTCCTTAGGTCTCGTGAACTTACCCCGAATTAAAGGTAACCATAACGCTATGCATTCTGGCATTGAGGCGGCAGACGCCGCCCATAAAGCGATCAAAGCAGATCGTTCGGGGGATGTCCTAGAGGATTACGATGCCTCTTTGCGGTCTGGACCCGTGGCCAAAGACCTAAAGAAAGTGCGGAACGTAGCGCCGCTTTCTGGTCGGTTTGGTCCCCTTGGAGGACTTGCTCTTGGAGGCTTTGACATGTGGTTCCAAACTATCTTTGGCATATCGTTGTTTGGGACGCTTAAGCACGGCAAATCAGACGCTGCTGCGACAGAGGAAGCATCAAAACATGAAGAGATTAAATATCCAAAACCTGATGGCAAGCTAAGCTTTGACCGCTTGACTAACGTTTCTTTTTCAATGACAAATCACGAAGAGTCCCAGCCCGCGCACCTTCAGCTGAAAGACGCCAATACCCCTATCCAGATTAACCTTCCAAAATATGCAGAGCCAGCCCAAAGATATTGCCCTGCTGGTGTCTATGAGATTGTTCAAGAACAAGGTAACGACGACCGATTCGTGATTAACTTTCAAAACTGCGTGCATTGCAAGACTTGCGACATCAAGGATCCAAGTGAGAATATAAATTGGGTTACACCTCAAGGCGGTGATGGCCCCAACTACCCAAATATGTAACTGGCCAAAGACATGCTTGATTGAATTAGCCTCTGTCCGAGACTCTAGTATGAGTTTCGCGTTGGCATTGATTTATTGTGGACTTGGTAATATCTTCAAAAAAAGTATAAAAGAGGCATAAGATTTGATAAAACTCCCTGCTCTATTGGCAGTCATTGCTACATTTTGGTTTTCGCCAGTTTTGGCAGAAAGTGTTGCTGGTCCATATCTTGCTGCTCGGCAGGCAGATTACCTGGGAGATTTTGAAACCTCTGCGCGCTATAATACCCGCCTGCTTGCGCTGGACTCCTCAAATCTTCTCGCAATGGAAAGTTTAATTTTATCAAAAGTTGCTATGGGCGATATGAAAGCCGCCTTGCAGATTAGTGATACTTTTGTCAAACGGGGCGCGAACAGCCAGATGGTACATCTTTTGAGTATTGCAAAAGCTGTAAAGGCGAATGACTTTGAATCTGTGCTTGTCCAATTAGACTCTCAAAAAGATGTTGGTCATTTTTTGGTAAATGGGTTGATCAAGGGCTGGGCTCGGGCAGGTTCTGGAAAAATTGACGCTGCGTTTGCTCAATTTGACGAATTGGCCGGTGACACTGGACTTGCCAGCTTTGGCAAATTTCATAAAGCTCTTTTGAATATGGTAATTGGTGATTATAAATCTGCATCAAGGATACTGGCAGATTTACATAAGTCTTCCGGACAAACAACCGTTAGAGGCATGCGGATTCGCATACAAGCTTTAATGATGCAGGGTGAATTTGGCAAAGCAGATGCGCTGTTCAAAAAAAGTTTTGGGAGCGAACCAAGTCTTCAACTACTTTCGCTTGTAAATGACCTAAAAGCAAAACGCCAGCCTCAAGCCCTTTTGATCGCCGAGCCGAGAGATGGCATTGCGGAGATATTTTTTTCTGTAGCCCAAATTTTAAGTTCAGAGCAGAACGATGACTATACTCTGGTTCACGCGAGACTAGCCGAATATTTGTTGCGGGAAAGTGCCGAGGCCACGCTTCTAAGTGCTGAAGTTTTGAGTAATATGGAACAATTTGACCTTGCGACGCGTGCTTTTGCACAGATAAACCCAGACGATGCATTATTCCGCACTGCGCAAATTGGACGCGCCGATGCGTTAAGCCAAACTGGGAATTACGAAGATGCGATTGACGTTCTTCAAGAACTGACTGAAATTGCTCCGGATATGGCAAATGCGTATCAGGCCCTAGGCGATGATTTTCGCTCACTTGATCAGCTGGAAGACGCAGTGGTTTCCTATAGCTCGGCTTTGGATGTGTTGGAGCGTCAAAAGGTTTCTAACTGGGCGTTGCACTATTCTCGTGGGATTGCCTATGAGCAACTGGGCGACTGGATAAATGCCGAAAAGGATTTCCGTCGCGCTTTGGAGATCAAGCCAAATCAACCCTATGTCTTGAATTATCTCGGTTATTCGCTAGTTGAAAAGCAACTTAAGTTAGATGAAGCGCTAAGCCTAATAGAGATGGCTGTATCTCTGCGACCAGAAAGTGGCTATATCGTAGATAGCTTTGGTTGGGTGCTTTTTCGGTTGTCCCGTTTTGTGGAGGCCGTCCCTCACCTTGAGAAAGCAGCCGAGCTCATGCCAGTCGATCCGATCATCAATGACCATCTAGGTGACGTTTATTGGGCTGTGGGTCGAAAACGCGAAGCTCGGTTTCAATGGCACCGGGCGCTATCGTTTGGTCCGGAAGAAATTGACTCAATACGAATACGCAAAAAGCTTAAAGTCGGACTAGATAATGTCCTGATTGAAGAAGGCAATAACCCTCTAGAGCTTTCGA
>JAOGIM010000095.1 GCA_028150825.1 Paracoccaceae bacterium | reverse complement strand
GTTTATCTCTTTAAGACATATATCTCATTGAATTTAAAATAGTTCCTTGATCAAACCTCTTCAAAAAAATTTAAAAGAAGACCGTTATTTAGAAGAACTTCAACTCCAATCAATGGGCACGATCAGAGCAGCAGCGCGTGTACCAAAATTTTTATAACAGAGGACAATCTTTGGCAGCCTAGGTTAGCTAGCTATTTATCTGGCTAGATTTCTCCTCCCAACCAAACATAGTCACCGATCCTAAAAGCCCAAAGGCCAGAGACAGGCCTTATAGTCAGGTTATAGCGTCAGGCAATATAATTTGCCGTCTCATCCATTTCAGTTTTGTCCTTCTTTTCAGCTAGTATTCAAACTTTAAATAATTTCTCATTCAAGGCTTGCACTTTCCGCATAACAGCATTGCAAAATAATATATTGCTGCGATGCAGTAAATAATTTATCCATTTTAAGAGTTTAAATTCGTCCCCAGATTTTTTGCTAAACATTTGAAGAGTGTACTCCTCCCTAAACTATTCGAATTACTGGCTCTCCTAAACGGAGAGCCTTTCTTTTTGTTGATACTAAATTCCATCCTGGGGTTATTTCGATCGGTGGGTTTTGTTTCCACCAAGGGTATCTTTTTTAGAATGTGCAAACATCAACTGGTTTAATTGGTCACACCCACAAGATTTCGGTAAGTTTCTTCACATGTTCCAATATCAAAGTTTTTTTTAACCATATGGCTTTATACACCGCATTTTTGAAATCCATAGAAATACTGATCTGTGCCCCTGGACTGTTCTCTGTTGATAGTTAGTGCATCATCGGCCTTTGGTACATCAGAGTGATGGCTTCCGTGGTAGTTAGTTGGGAGCACAAAGCACTATATTGTTTGTTGATGTTGTAGTGTTTTCTCCATTGGTCTATAATGTTAAGCCCCATCGGCTTTTGGGATTTAGAGTGCTTTTCCGCGGGCTGAAACAGGCCAAATTGTTTCAACTATACCATTTCGAATACCAACATACCAATCGTGAAGGTTTACGGTTGGATCACAGTGGCCTGGCACAAGGCGCAGTTTATCTCCAACTTTTAGCACGCCGTGGGGATCAGAAACAATTCCGTGTTCATCGGTACATTGAATGTATTCAACATCTGTACGGCCAAATACCACTGACAAACCGCTGTCTACAGATTGAACTTTTAATCCCGCATCCACAATAGCTTTATCAACCTTGGAGTGGCTCATTACTTGCGTTAACAGGAACAGAGCATTTTCCCATTCCCCTTGGTCAATACGTTGCCCTTTCTCATTTAAGATGCGACCATAGGCTGCATCCATAAATGCATAGGAACCGCACTGCAATTCATTGTAAATTCCAGAATTGCTTTCGAAGTAGTAGGATCCCGTACCGCCTCCTCCAACGATTTCACATTCTAGTCCTTGTGCTTTCAAACCAGTCAGCGCATCAGTAACCATAACCACTGCAGCTTCTAGCCTAGCTTTACGATCGCTATATCTATCCAAGTGCTGCATCTCTCCATGATAGGCTTGGACTCCGGTAAACTTTAGGCCTTCCGCAAAATCGATCATCTCGGCAATTTTTAAGACATCTTGCGTGGTTGTGACCCCACAGCGGCCCGCTCCACAATCAATTTCAACCAAACATTCAATTGTAGTTCCGTGTCTTTTTGTTGCAGCTGAAAGATCAGCTATATTCGTTGGATCATCCACACAAACAATCATTCGAGCGCCTAGTTTGGGCATACGTGCCAAACGATCGATTTTTTTTAGATCCCGCACTTGATTAGAAACGAGCAGGTCCTTGATACCTCCACGTACAAATACTTCAGCCTCTGATACCTTTTGACAACAAACACCACAAGCCGAGCCTAATTCAATTTGAAGTTTGGCAATATCGACCGATTTATGCATTTTTCCATGCACCCGGTGGCGCATCCCATGCGCTTTCGCATATTTACCCATCTTCTTGATATTGCGTTCCAATGCATCCAAATCCAATATAAGAGCGGGAGTCTGTATATCAGCCTCATTCATGCCAGGCAGTGCAGGAACATCAAAACCTACATCCAGATCTTCAAATCGAAATTCTGTTTTCACGCAATTTCCTCTTTCTTATTTTTCAGACTAACAGTTTTGGGACATTCAAAAAGGAATTGTATCATTGTCGAAGTCGGGATTACTTGTATTCGACGTCTCATTCTGATCTTGAATACCAGACGAATAAGAGGTTTCAGCGTCTGCACCTATACGGGATACTTTCCAAGCTTTTACATCTGTGTACCAACGGCCATTATATTCTCGACTTTCCACATCTATCGAAACTTCGACGTTTTCATCCTTCTTAATATTGAATTGGTTCACCTTATCCCCCCAAGCCATGAAGCAGACTTTTTTTGGGTATTGAGCGTCAGTTTCTAGGACGTATTCTTGTTTACGCCATTTACCATTTTCTGATTGTCCTGATTTTTCCGGTAATACCTCAATTATTTTCCCTTTAATTTCCATGTTAAAACCTTTCAAAATCACTCTGAGGTG
>JAOGIM010000093.1 GCA_028150825.1 Paracoccaceae bacterium | reverse complement strand
TAGTTGGAGGTCTTGAAACCAAGGGGCCAATCGACATAACAATGCGGTCCTTGGCCTGCACAGCAACCATCATGTATGACTTGATGGGTCAGGATGCTGATAGAATGCCCCAGGCCATAAAAGGTGTGGTATTATCCTGTATCCTTTCGGATACGCTAGAGTTCCGCAGTCCAACCACGACCAACCACGATCGTGACATAGCAAATAAACTCGCCTCTGACCTCGGCGTTGATATTCCATCATATGCCTGCGAAATGTTTGAAGCCAAATCTGATATTTCTGCTTTTTCGGATGCGGAACTGCTGCGGATGGACAGCAAAAATTATGCGGTGGGGCATACTAAATTCCGAGTTTCAGTTCTTGAAACTACTGCGCCAAAGGTTGTTCTGGATCGAAAAGACAGCCTTATGGAATCCATGCGCGACGTTGCAAATCAAGACGGCATCGATCAGGTGCTTTTGTTTGTCATTGATATTTTGCGCCAAGAAGCGACATTTTTAATTCCCAACGACTTGGTCAAAGCCGTTGCGCAAAATT
Source organism: Paracoccaceae bacterium (assembly GCA_028150825.1). Lineage (GTDB taxonomy): Bacteria > Pseudomonadota > Alphaproteobacteria > Rhodobacterales > Rhodobacteraceae > LFER01. The sequence continues at coordinate 2,040 of JAOGIM010000093.1, read as the reverse complement.
CTTTTGGTGTAGACGTCTCAGGCGACACCGTTGTTTTGCCTGGGATCATGAGCCGAAAGAAACAGATTATTCCAAACCTCAAGGCATGAGCACAAAAAGGGAGCTATAAATTGAGTTCTATTATCACATCCCTATCTGAGATTTCAGATGACTACGACGCGCTGTTTGTTGATCTTTGGGGCTGTGTCCACGATGGAGTTATAGCCTTTCCAGCCGCTAACGAGGCTCTGACACAATATCGTAAAAAAGGTGGCAAAGTGATTTTTGTCACCAATTCACCAAAACCGAGAGTGGGCGTAGAAAAGCAATTAACAGGCTTTGGCGTGTCACCCGATGCATGGGATAGCATTGCTACATCTGGAGACAGTGCGCGTGCAGCAATGTTTCAGGGTATGATCGGAAGCAAAGTATATTTTATCGGGGAACCAAGAGATTTACCATTTTTTGAACCTTTGAAATTTCTCGATAACCCTGAACCAATTCAGAAGGTCCCACTCGAAGATGCGGAAGGCATCGTCTGCACCGGGCCTTTTGATTCAACCGCTGATCCAGAAGACATGCGCCCAACGTTTCTGTTTGCTAAGCAAAAGGGCCTCAAGCTGCTGTGCGCGAACCCTGATATTGTCGTAGATCGCGGAGATGTCCGCGAATGGTGCGCCGGAGCTTTAGCTCAATTATACGCTGAAATGGGTGGAGAAAGCCTCTATTTTGGCAAACCGCACCCACCGATTTATAATCTAGCCAGACGCCGTTTGGCAGCACTAGGCGGGAACATCAGTTTGGATCGTATTCTGGCCATTGGTGATGGAATCCAAACAGACATAAGCGGTGCATTAGGCGAGGGAATTGATTCTCTTTTCATATCAGGCGGTTTGGCCAAAGAAGAAACAAAAACAACCAATCAACCGGATGCAAAATCCTTAAGTGATTATTTAATAGACCAAAAACAGGCTCCACGCTTCACAATTGGCTATTTACAGTAAACTAATGCTTGATTTTTAATGGCTACAGAGTAATAATTTTTTTGTTGCGGCTAATAATCGGAAAATTATTACTTAACGGACCTGAGGGTATTATGCGGGATAATCTACCGCGCGGAACAATCTGTATCGAAGACATCGAGATGGGCATGAGCCGCCACCTTAGAAAAGTGGTTTCGGATGGCGATATTGAAATGTTTGCTCAAGTTTCTACGGACCATAATCCAGTCCACCTAGATGATGAATATGCACAAAATACAATTTTCGAGGGTCGTATTGCACATGGCATGCTCACAGCTGGGCTTATCTCAGCTGTAATCGGCGAACAGCTTCCAGGTCATGGAACAGTTTATATGGGACAGACGCTCAAATTCCTTGCTCCAGTTCGTCCCGGCGACATGGTCTATGCTGAAGTAAAAGTTATTGATATTGAGCTAGCAAAACGGCGAGTCAAGCTTGATTGCCATTGCTCGGTAAACGGCAAACGCGTGCTTGTCGGTGAGGCAACAGTTTTGGCACCCAGCCGAAAATTTGACTGACCTAAATCTTAACTTGCGTCCATTGTTTTAGAAGGCTAACTCATTCCTATGAGGGTTATCCGTGATTATGAATTCGTCGAAGCGATCGACAAAGGTGCCAGCGTTGCTATAGGTAATTTTGATGGTGTTCATCTTGGGCATCAATCCGTTATTGATATAGCGCGTAAAGAGGCCAAGGCCCATCATGTGCCACTTGGAATTTTGACCTTTGAGCCGCATCCTCGCAGCTTTTTTGCGGTCCAAGCACCACCTTTTCGCCTCATGGGCTCTGAAGCACGCGAGACACGGTTGGAAAAACTAGGCATCAATCTCCTATATGAGTTGAATTTTAATGCGAGCCTGTCTGAACTGTCACCCGAAGAATTTGCACAAAGAGTTATTTGTGACGGCCTAGCGCTTAAACACGTGGTTGTCGGGGCGGATTTTTGTTTTGGCAAAGGGCGCGCGGGGAATGTCTCTGATTTACAACGTTTTGGAGAGGAAATGGGGTTCGGTGTCACGATTGCACCGCTGATCGCAGC
>JAOGIM010000092.1 GCA_028150825.1 Paracoccaceae bacterium | reverse complement strand
GTAGCCAGATCTTGCGCCGCAGTTAATTGCAATACTTCACCCTCAGCGATCGTTGCAGACGCGTTGGACAAGATATCTAAAACGGGGAGTGACTTCGTATCAACCATTAATTGAAATGCGCGAGAAAACAGATAATCACCCACGAGGATAGATGATTTGTTACCCCATAACCGATTGGCTGTCGGTCTACCGCGCCGCTGGGCGCTTTCGTCCACGACATCGTCATGTAGCAAAGTTGCAGTATGGATGAATTCCACAGTGGCCGCGAGATGTATATGAAAGGGACCATCGTATGCGCACATTTTAGCGGCGGCCAAGGTTAGCAATGGGCGAAGCTTTTTGCCACCAGCATTGACGAGATGCGTTGTGATGTCGGGAATGCGTGGTGCATTTTGTGAAACCATTCTCTCGCGAATAAGCTTATCCACGAGTGCCATCTCTTGCTCTAGGATTTCAGCTAGATGGTCATGAGGTGTTTTTGCAAGTTCTCTTAACACGCTGGCTCCAATTCCCGTGCTCGACTTTCCGTAAGTATCTGCCTAAACTTATTCCTATGAAAGAACTACTTCGCACCAACGATATTACAGTAATTGCCTATGCAAATGCCATTCTAAACGATTCCGGTATATACGCGTTTGAAATAGACGTAAATACGAGCATCCTTGAGGGATCTATAGGCATATTGCCGCGCCGACTTATGGTATGTGAATCTGATCTTACTGTTGCGCAAAACCTCATGCAAGACCACCATGTCGATTTAGCCTGAGAGAATGGATATCGAGATAACAAGAGATAAGTTTTTGGGTGGGCGCTTGGTCATTAGTCAACCTAAAAAGGGATATCGTGCAGGAGTTGATCCTGTTATTTTGGCAGCCTCAATTCCGGCGCGCTCTGGAGAAAGCATCCTTGAACTTGGATGTGGCGTTGGTGTTGCATCATTATGTCTGGCCCAGCGGGTCAAAGCATTAAGAATTACAGGGTTAGAAATTCTCCCTAAAATTGCTCAACTGGCCCGAGATAATGCACAAGAAAACGATCTTCCCATGGAGGTTATAGATGGTGATCTCGGCGATATGCCAATTGAATTGAGGAATTTACAATTTGATCACGTCATGGCCAATCCCCCCTATTTTGATCGTCGCCATGGAAGCGTGGCTCCAAGTGTTTTAAAAGAAAGATCCAGAGGAGAACAAACGCCGTTGGCTGTTTGGACTCAAGCCGCTGGTCGTAGGGTCAAGCCAAAGGGTTTTATCCATTTCATATTTCGGACCGAACGCTTGCTGGACTTACTGCAAATATTGCCTCTTAGCCTTGGCAGTGTCGAGGTTATCCCGTTGGTTCCACGATCTCAAAAGCCAAGTGAATTGATGATACTCACTGCTCGAAAATCGGGGAGATCGGGATTCAAACTCTTGCCAGAAATCGTTATGCATGAAGGCAAAAGCCATCAAAAAGGTAAGCCTGACTATACTTCTCAACTGATTTCCGTTTTGCGCAACGGTCAGGCCCTTACTAAAGATTTTTAATATTTGAAAACTTAAGCGAATTTTCACCTATTTTCATAAATAATGCAGGTGCAGCGTGACAGAACGCTTTTTCTGTGATGCGTTAGGGTATTAACAAATGGAGGATTATATGAGTTTGATGTCGCACATTAATGAGCTACAAAAGAAACATGATGAACTTTCCTTAAAAGTTGAAAAAGCACAACAATCCCCTGGGTTGGACGATTTTGAAGTGGTGGTAATGAAAAAACAAAAACTACGATTAAAAGAAGAAATTTCTCGACTATCACCTTAGTTGAACACTTAAATTCAAGTTTTTTCGGTTGAGTTGAAACTTTATTGGTGCGGAATAAACCGTTGGTGTTTTAACTAAGAAGGGTTAATTTTGTGGTCTTTGAGTAGTAACTTAGACTTCATTTAGAGGCTGGTCACGTTCATTTTAGAAGGAATTGAGGATGCCTAAAATAAAATAGTAGCCTTGAACCCGGATACTTTTCCTGATCTTGCCAAAGATACATTTCTGGTTATTAACAGATGCCAAATTAGCTATAATGTGGAAAAACTAATGTGTGACAAAAGTTAATATTGAAAACTGTTGAGTTAGGTTTGTTTGCGCAATGTCGCGCCTCGACTGAGAGTTGGGGTAAGCTCTAAAATCTTATTGCTCTCTGCAAATGTGCCTTCGAGTTTATCGCATATAATTCTTGCAGCGGCTTGGCCCACTTCTTTACGACAGGCATCCATCGTGGCTAGTTCGACAGGTAGGCCTTGGAGCAGCTCTACGCCGTTAAACCCGGCTAGCCCGATTTTATCTGGAATATCTGCGCCTTGTTCCAACAAATACAAAAGCCCACCAGCGCTAATCATGTCATTGGAATAATATAGAAAATCCAGGTCAGGAGATCGCTTCAGCATATCCCGTGTCATATCGCGGCCTTTTACAAGGGCCGAGCCTCCAGAATAAAATTCCCGATCACTTATTTTGATACCTGCTTTCGCAAGGCTTTCTGTAAAACCTTCAAAGCGTTTGCGAGCTCGGTGATCCAGTGGCATTTTCGTTCCCATAAAGCCAATCTTCTTATAACCTGACTGAATGATTTCTTCACCCATTTTGCGCCCTGCGCGGCGATGTGAAATCCCCACGGCGCAATCAATTGGCGTGCCGTCTATGTCCATAATCTCAACTACTGGGATACCTGAGGCTTCCAGCATTTTGCGAGAAACGTCCGAATGCTCAAGTCCAGCAATGATCACTCCAGATGGGCGCCAAGACAACATTTGAAACAGAACTTTTTCTTCTTTGTTAGG
>JAOGIM010000091.1 GCA_028150825.1 Paracoccaceae bacterium | reverse complement strand
GACCTATCGCACGCGTGGTTGGTTTTATCACACATCTGCGCAACAATGGTCTGCGCCTTGGTGTGGCAGAGGCTGATCTGGCAATGACGGCATTAACCCATGTGAACGCGACTTCGACCAACGAAGCGCGTCAGGCCTTACGGGCGGTTTGTACGGGGTGTCGCGAAGAGGCCGAGCAGTTTGATGCTCTTTTTGACAGTTTTTGGATGGATGCGGGCCGCGTAAAACAAAAGGTCGTGCCAACCAAATCTAGCGAGAGTAATGATAGTATACACTCGTCACGCGAAGCAAAAGGTCAAGACGTGGGCGCCTCAGGGTTGGCTACAGTGCCTGAGGATGGACAGGGCGAGGCTGACAGTGACGGCACGGGTAAACTGGTGGCCACTGATGTTTGCAACCTTGCGCAAAAAGATCTGCGTGACATGATACGCCCCGACGAAATTGGGCAAGCTGAGGTCGTGGCGCGTCGTCTTGGCTCAGCCTTGCGTGACAAGAGGTCCCGCCGCCGAATTGCCGCGCGCAAAGGTGATAGGTTGCATTTTCGCAAGATTATGCGCGCCAGTCTTGCAACGGGCGGTGAACCGATCAGGCTTTTGCGCAAGCGCCGCCCTGATCGCACACGCAAGATTGTCGCTCTGTGCGATGTGTCCGGATCTATGACTGTTTACGCTCAGGTATTCTTGGCGTTTCTTGCGGGTCTTATGCGCGCAGACACCGCCGCAGACGCCTATCTGTTTCACACCAGACTTGTACGCATTTCCGAAGCCTTACGCGATAAAGACGCGATGCGCGCGATTGGTCGCCTATCTTTGATGGCCGATGGTTTTGGGGGGGGATCCAAGATTGGACCGTCGCTGGAATTATTCGCCAATACCTATGCCAAACGTTTTGTTGATGGGCGCAGCGTCGTATTGATCTTGTCGGATGGATACGACACCGAGCCGGCGGGACATATTAGTGTGGCTTTGTCGAAACTGAAAAAACGTGGCTGCAAAATCATCTGGTTGAATCCACTAAAGGGTTGGCGTGATTATAAACCTGTAGCGTTGGGCATGGCGGCGGCCTTGCCTCACCTTGATGTTTTTAAGGCTGCCAATACATTGACGGACCTTGCAAGCCTTGATCGGGAGTTCGCGACGCTATGAGCCCTGCTGCAATCTTGTCGTCTGACTTGGCCCAAGCCGCAAAGGAGTTGCGCGATGCGGATCAACCCTTTGCCTTTGCGACAATTGTACGTACCGTTGGAACCACTGCTGCTAAGCCCGGTGCCAAAGCATTGCTGTCGGAAGATGGTGCCATCATACATGGCTGGCTGGGTGGTGGATGTACGCGTGGCGCGGTGAAGCGGGCGGCGGTTGTGGCCTTACGTACCGGCACCCCGCAACTGATTTCTATCGCCCCAGAAGAGCTGTTAGCTCAAAGAGGCATCAGCGCGGGCGATGATGTGGATGGTACAACTTTCGCAAGCAATGGTTGTCCGTCTAAAGGCACGGTCGACATTTTTATCGAACCTTGCCTGCCTATGGCGCAATTGGTCGTTTTGGGTGCCTCGCCCGTAGCACTTGCTTTGACCGACTTGGCACCGCAATTTCATTGGGGCACAACGTCGATGTTGACCAAAAAAGAGATGCAGGAACAGGTTGTGGTGATCGCGACCCAAGGCCGCGGCGATCTTGATGCATTGAAACAGGCCTTGTCACAGAAACGTAACTATATTTCGTTTGTCGGCAGCACCAAAAAATTCCATGTTTTAGCTGAGAAACTGGAAGCCGAAGGTTATGCGCTTGAGCAAATCGATCAGGTCAAAGCGCCTGCTGGCTTGAATATTGGCGCAGTTACCCCGGAAGAGATCGCCTTATCGATCTTAGCTGAATTGGTCAGCCTGCGCCGACCTGTGGTGAAACCCAATGATGGCTAAATTTGGTACAATCCTTTTAGCCGCGGGGGTATCGACCCGCATGGGAGCGGAAAACAAGCTTTTGCTGCCGTATCGCGATGTTCCGATGATCCTTCATATGGTCAATACTTACCGTGCCGCGACAAACAATAAAGTATGTGTGATTACGGGGTATGAGGCAGCTCAGATTGAATCCGTTTTAGAGGATACGGATGCAGTTACAGTCTTCTCTGCGAAACATAAAAATGGCCACAAAAGTTCTGTCACGCTTGGTCTGCAGTATGCTAAGAATGACGAAGCGCTATTCATCGGATTGGGTGACCAACCCTTGGTGACAGTCGCGGACCTGCATTTTTTGATGTCCGGGCACCATGAAAGTGGTGGCATCAAAATTTCTGTCCCCGTGCAAGGAGAGGCGCGCAGAAACCCAATCATAATCCCCTCAAATCTGCGTGAAAAAATTTTGAAAGATCCAAAGGGGCGAGGGTGCAAAAAATTTACGCGCACTCATTTGGAGCATGTGCATCACGATCCGACGATACGCCCCAGTTTTTTTCACAGACGTCGACACGCCACAGGCCTATGCAATGCTTGACGAACCTCAGCAAGAGTTATTATCGTGAAAAAAACTATAGAACACAATCAATAGGCTGTGCAAAAAATTGGCCCTTAGACCAGAGCAAGCGAAGCAGCTTGCGCATATAAAATTCCCCTGCTGTTAGAATAGGATTAAAAATGGAACTGTCAGACGAAATTATCATCAACGCCCCAAAAGAGCAGGTTTATGCGGCTCTCAACGATCCTGGGATATTGAAACAATGCATCCCGGGTTGCGAGGAATTGATCAAACATTCTGACACTGAACTGAAGGCCAAAGTGGTCTTGAAAGTCGGTCCGGTGAAAGCAAGATTTAGCGGTGATGTGCAGTTGGACACTGCTGGTGCCCCAGATGCGTTTTCCCTGACCGGACAGGGCAATGGTGGTGCTGCGGGTCACGCAAAAGGCGGCGCAGATGTGACGCTGACAG
>JAOGIM010000090.1 GCA_028150825.1 Paracoccaceae bacterium | reverse complement strand
GGATGCGGTAAAGCATCTGGCTATTCCGGTTGTTGGGGATGCGTTGGAAACTATGCGTGAATTAGACAGCGGCTTGGGAGATTGGCGTGCGCCTGCATCTTGGATGGACAAGGGCAGAGAGGAAATGGCTAATTGGAATACATTGATAGACGAGCATCAGGCCCCAACCAATGCCGTGGTGCCCTCTTATGCGCAAGTGATCAAAGTGATCCAAGACAATATAGATGATCGTGATTTGGTGATTACTGCCGCTGGTGGCGCTCCCGGTGAGGTTAATAAGTGCTGGCGCGTCAAATCCCCCAATACTGTCGATATAGAATTTGGCTTTTCCTGCATGGGCTATGAAATCCCTGCGGGTTGGGGCGCTGCGATGGCCGACGATAGTCGCACTCCGATCGTGATTATTGGGGACGGTACTTATATGATGATGAATTCTGATATTTATTCCACTGTTTTAAGTGGACATAAAATCATTGTTGTCGTTGCTGATAATGGTGGCTATGCGATTATCAATCGGTTGCAAAATTACAAAGGTGGAGCATCGTTTAATAACCTGATCAAAGACAGCCGTGTGAAAGAGCCGTTCTCAGTTGATTTTGCCAAACACGCAGAATCCATGGGGGCGCATGGTCGCCGTGTTGAGACATTGGGTGAATTGGACGAAGCGATGAAATGGGCCCAAGCAAACGACAAAACGACTGTTCTTACTATTCCCTCTGATGCATATGAATGGACGCCTGGCGACGCTTCCTGGGATGTTGGTGTCCCAGAAGTCTCAGAGCGCCACAGTGTAAGTCAGGCACGCGAAGAACACGATTTGATCCGCGCCAAACAACGTATCGGAGTCTAAGATTATGGAAGCGCAGCTTGGTATTTCACCGATTGCATGGTGGAATGATGATCTTGAAGAATTAAGTGATGACGTCTCATTAGAAGAGTGCCTGCGTCAGGCAAGTGAAGCTGGCTATACCGGTATGGAGACAGGGCGGCGCTTTCCGATGAACGCCGATGTGCTAGGCACTGTGATTGCCAAATATGGGATATCTGTTTGTGGTGGCTGGTTCTCTGGTGAACTTTTGACTGGTGATATTGAACGTGAAAAGGATAGGGTTGGTGAACAAATAGCGCTTTTTAAAGCGATGAATGCCCCTTGTATTGTATATGGCGAAACCTCTGGAACAATTCAGGGGGATCAAAGTGCACCGCTAGCCAACAAACTTAAGTTAGATGAGGGGCAGATCAAAAACTATGGTCACAATCTCACCACTTTCGCCGAATGGTGCTTTGAGCAGGGCATGCCACTTAGCTATCATCATCATATGGCTGCCCCGATTGAAACAGAGGCTGAACTGGATTTGTTGATGGCGCACTCTGGTGTGGGCCTACCTTTGCTGTTTGATGCGGGCCATATGGCCTTTGCCGGTGGAGATGTTCTAAGAGTGATCGACAAACATCATAGTCGTATTAATCATGTTCACACCAAAGACGTGCGTTTGGAAATAATCAACGGACTGGATCGTAGTAAGCACAGCTTTCTTGATGCCGTGATCAAAGGGGCCTTTACCGTGCCTGGTGATGGATCGCTTGATTTTGAAGCCATCGTCAAACGTTTGGCTGGATATGGATATGAAGGTTGGTTTGTTGTTGAAGCCGAACAGGATCCAATGTCAAACCCACCACTCGAGATGGCCGAAAAAGGTCATTTAGAATTACTGCGCGTTATGAATGAGGCAGGGTATAAAATCACCTAAATATCTCAATTTTGGCCAATAAAGACCGTATTAAGAGCCGAAGTAGACCCAAAATGATCTTAAGGATGACCGCAAGAATTGATGGGAACTAGATCTTTGATTAAGTTCTCTTGTAAGACTTACGGTGATTACCCTCGCGCCAGTTGTTTATAATGGGATAGCGTCTATCAAGCCAAAAGGCTCGTGGGCTAAGTCTTGTGCCTGGAGCAGATTGAAACCTTTTATGTTCGCTCAGGTACAAAAGCCTCTCAACTTGTTCTGCGTCGGATTTTTCATAACCAGCCGCTTCGCAATCATCGAGTGATCCGTCTTGGTCAACGAGAATTTGTAGAATACCGTCCAGTATTGGATAATCGGGCAAACTATCGCTATCTTTCTGATCGGGTCTAAGCTCGGCGCTCGGCGGCTTTTTTATAATTGTCTCAGGTATTACAGCGCTATCTGGCCCTTTCATCCACTCAAAATAATGCGAGTTTCTCCAGCGGCAAATATCAAAAACGCGGGTTTTATAAAGATCCTTTATCGGGTTAAAGCCACCCGCCATATCGCCATAAATTGTTGCGTAACCAACTGCCACTTCGGACTTGTTGCCGGTTGTGAGAAGCATTTCACCAAATTTGTTTGATATAGCCATTAAGAGAAGGCCACGCAGTCGTGATTGGACATTTTCTTCGGTTAGATCGGCTTTGAGACCTACAAAGAGTGGATCAAGAGTATTTGTGATGGCTTCGCGCCCTTCTGCTATTGGAACATATTCGTATTTGCAACCAAGATTGCGCGCCAAATCCTCAGCATCACTTAAGGACCCGTCTGAGGTGTACTCTGATGGAAGCATCACTGCACGTACATTTTCAGCGCCAAGCGCATCTGCCGCTATAACTGCGACAATTGCACTGTCTATGCCGCCCGAGAGACCTAAAAGAACTTTTTTGAAGCCACTTTTTGCGCAATAGTCTCTTAGGCCAAGAACCATTGCATGATAATCTGCTTCATATGGGTCAGGAGTCCAAATAGCGCCGCCTGCAGCCACTGCTCCAGTGCCTGCGGTGGCGTAGTACAGAAAATCTCTGCGCGTGCCTTCTTTTTCTACCATTTGTGACACAAGGGAAACTCCATTAATGCGGTCTTAAGACCAAGTTCCATCAAGTTTTACAAGCCGGTGAATCGGTCCGTGAGTAGTACTTAACTTCGCTGGCCTTAGGCGTCCAGTAAACAGTTGGTTATATGTTAATTTAGTGCGCATGTGTC
>JAOGIM010000009.1 GCA_028150825.1 Paracoccaceae bacterium | reverse complement strand
AATACCGGAATTGAGGGGGCGTATTTTGATGCTAGAACCAAGGCGGTTGGCCGCGCGCGCCGCAGCCGAACGCATGGCACAAATCCTCGGCGAACCAGTCGGGCAAACAATCGGATATCGGATCAAAGGTGAAAGTAAATTATCACATAAGACCAGAGTAGAAGTCGTCACCGAAGGTATCCTAACCCGTATGATCCAATCAGATGGTGAACTGAGCGGGGTCAGCGCTGTGATTTTTGACGAATTTCATGAACGCTCTTTGCATGCTGATCTAGGTCTGGCTTTATGCTTGGAAATTTCCGAGGCATTGCGCGAAGATCTACTGCTTTTGGTGATGTCTGCGACACTTGAAACGGGTCCTATTTCAAAGCTCATGGGCAATGCGCCTATTATACGCGCCCAAGGGCGCAAGTTTCCAGTGACACCAATTTGGCTTGACCGACCTTTGGCAAAAACTGCTCAGTTTAACAGCGCTTTTGGAAAACTTATTCTAAAAGCCCTGGAAGAAAAACAGGGAAGCCTTCTTGCATTTCTTCCGGGTGAGCGCGAAATTCACTCATTAGCATCTTATCTGACATCGCGGCTTCCAGAAGAGTGTAAATTACAACTTCTCTACGGTGCCTTGCCATTCACAAAACAGAGCATCGCCATCGCACCAATAAAGGAGGGTCGCAAAATCGTTTTGGCCACTTCAATAGCTGAGACTTCCCTCACTATAGAGGATATCCGAATTGTCGTGGATTCAGGTAAAGCGCGGCGGTCTCAATTTGATGCGGCTTCTGGCATGTCACGATTGGTTACCGAAAAAGTAAGCAAGCACGAAGCAGAACAGCGCATGGGACGGGCTGGCCGCGTTGCCGAGGGTGTTTGCTTTAAGTTCTGGGCAAAGGCCGAAGAGGGTAGCCTACGCACAGCATCCCCTCCCGAAATCGCAAATGCAGATTTATCTTCCCTGAGCTTGGAACTTGCACTATGGGCTGTAAAACCCGAAGACTTGGCATTCCTCACGCCACCAGATACCACCAGATACAGTGACGCCGTGACATTGCTCAAATCGCTTGGAGCGCTTGATATAGATGGTAAAATCACACCGCATGGAAAGGCAATTGCAAGCCTGCCATTACATCCAAGGCTTGGGCATATGCTGACCACAGCAGGTCGCCCAGCGGTTGCACTTTCAGCGCTTCTAAATGAACAAGACCCTTTAACCAGTGACGCGCCCTGTGATTTAACTCTGCGTTTGGATCTGCTTAAAAACGCTCAGGACTTTGCCAAACGCCATTCCTTTGGCTATCAAAGCAACGTTCTTGGCCGGATCAAACAAGAAACTGACCGGCTTGGACGTATGGCGAACCATGTGAAAAGCGACCTTAGTACAGCACAGATGGTTGCTTTGGCTTATCCCGACAGAATTGGCAAACGTCGTCTTGGAGAGAATCCACGCTATCTTTTATCCAGTGGAAAAGGCGCGATATTTCTTAGTTCGGATGCTTTGGGACAAGCGCCTTTCATTGTGGCAACGAGAATGGACGGCAACCGAAAAGAAGCTAGCATTCGACAAGCTATTTCCATCACTGAAAACGAAATAAGGCAGCTTTTTGGAGACCAAATTAAATCTGACACACGGTGTAATTGGTCAAGAAAAGATGGGCGTGTATCGGCGCGTAGTGAAGAAAAACTTGGTGCCATAGCTCTGTCTGATCAGGTTTGGAAGGACGTGCCAGTGGAAACTGTTGCGCGCGCATTACTAAATGGGATAAAAGAGATCGGTCTATGCTTAAATAAATCAGCCCAGCTTTTCTTAGCCCGGCTCACTGCTGCTGGTGGACATTATGATGAAATTACACAGTCCTATCTCATAGACAATGTGGAAGACTGGCTTTTGCCCTTCATAAATGGTTTAAAAACTGCGCAAGACTGGAAATCATTCGATAAACTGCCTGCTCTGAAGTCTTTATTGAACTGGGAGGAATCTCAAAGATTGGAAGAAATAGCACCTGCAGTATTTACCACCCCCTTAGGCCGCAAAATTCCAATAAATTATGGTAGCGATTATCCAGAGATTTCTCTGAAACTCCAAGAGATGTTCGGACAAACAGCGCACCCAATGATCCGAGAAACACCCCTACGCGTCATCCTTTTATCTCCAGCAGGCCGCCCATTACAAACAACAACTGATATTCCAACATTCTGGACAACAAGCTATTTGGACGTACGAAAAGACATGCGGGGGCGCTATCCACGCCACCCTTGGCCGGAAAACCCTGCCGAAGAAAACCCTACATTAAAGACAAACCGGCGCAAAGCCTGACGTCCTTATAATTCTTTAATGTTTCTGAGGAACTGTTTCAAAAAGTTTGTCGGGGTAACCGACACTATCCAGATAGAGACCTTGTGGCGGGCAGACCGGTCCACAAGAGGCTCGATCTTTTGACTCCAGTGCCGATTTGACATCTTGGGGACTCCAAGCCCCTGCCCCCACACGCTCTAAAGTGCCCACAAAGCTGCGCACTTGATTATGTAGAAAGCTACGCGCGCGGACACGAAACCTGAACTCGGGTCCAGACCAACCTTGTATAAGTTCGATATCTAACGCACCAAGCGTCTTAATCGGACTATTTGATTGGCAGATGCTTGATCTGAATGTTGTAAAATCATGCTGACCCAACAAAAAGGTCGCAGCCTCTTGCATAGGCTCCAAGTCCAGCTGATGCCCAACCTGCCAAACCAACCCATGATCATGCGTTGCCAACGGGCGACGGCACAAAAGTCTAAACAAATACCTACGCTCAATCGCAGAAAACCTAGCATGCCAATCCTCATGAACTTCAATGCAGTCTAGGATTGCAATCGGGAGAGGCTTCAAATGAAAATTCAAAGCCTCACGTAAACGAAAGCTTTCCCAGTTCTTTTCAAGATCACAATGAGCAATTTGACCACGCGCGTGCACACCAGCATCAGTTCGCCCCGCAGCAGCAATTCGATGCTCACGTGGCTCTAATTTATTAAGCGCCTCCTCGATGGACTGCTGGACAGAGGGCTGGTCAGCCTGACGCTGCCAGCCAGCAAACTGACACCCAAGATATTCAATTTTAAGAGCGTAGCGCGGCATGAGAGCCAACTAAACCAATTTTGCCACCAATTAAAGAGGTCGTGTGTAATTATGCATCACTCTAAAGTGATGTTTGCAGACTTAGATATATATCTAAATCTGCAAATAAGGGGGGATTTAGTTCGATCTTCCAGACAGTTAGGCAAACTGTTATCACAAGGTTCGAAATAGTTAGCGAGCAAAAAAATGACGCAGTTTTTGGCTCTTCAGTACTACTTGGCGTGACTGGCCTTACCCACTCTGGCAAAACTGTGTTCTTCACTTCTCTGACAGCCAATATGCTCAAAGGAGCCTAATGTCCCTGCCTTGCCCAAAAATACCCGCAGGATGAGCGCGTTGCTTCTATCCTTGAGGATGCGTGCTGCAAACATAATATCGAATTTAATTGCGACCAGAGTGCAGCACATTGATCTGATCGAATATCCAGGGGAATGGATACTAGCCCTTTGATTGTTAAACAAAAGCTATTCCGAGTGGTGCGATCAAGAATTGGTCCAGATGGAAAACCCTATTTTGGTCAGGAATACTCTATATATGCCACAACCTTAGACAGCATAGCACAGGCTGATGAAGCTGTTGCTCGCAAAGCAGCTCATAAATTAGTGTCATTACCTAATAGAAGCACACAGTGCGGATCTCAGTAGTTTGACACCCAGCCGCTTTCTTCTTCCTGGAGAACTAACAGGATCTACTGTTTTGATATTTGCGCCCATCTCTCAACCTAAAACTGGCAACTGCAAAAGTCTTTGGCAGGAAATGGAACGACGATATGACGCTTATAAAGCTAAAGTGGTTTGCCTTTTTTTAAAGACCAATTCTCTCGTAAAAACCATCAAATTTTTTTGATCAAGCTTTTGGTGGCACTGCATAAAGGCCCCCAAGTAGTTGAAGATATAGGCGAGGCATAGAGTGATATCCTGAGTGCCTTTCGGTCTGGGAACAACAGATTTTTGAATCGCATGTTCGCAGGATGCAAGATTGATCACATCGTCTTTGCCACAACCAAAGCTGACCATTTACATCAGGCCCAACATGAAAACTGGCTGATTTGATACAGGCCGTATGAGTGCTATTCCATCAGAATTAATTGATATGACCAACTGGATGTCCCATATCCGTTCACGGAATGATGATCGATCGAGGCTGGATCTGTGCATTAAAAATAAGCAGATTACCAGCTTTATCGCGCACTATTAAAGTATGATACGCGCTCTTTATGTGACCGTATCCTTCCGCCAAAAAAGAGATTCGAAAAACTGCCTAATATTCAATTTTATTGGAAGCAAAAGTAATATGCAAAAACTACATGTGATCCCATCACAGGATCAAAACAACAACGCTTCAGCAGCTTTGCTCGTTGGCTATTTGGGCTATTAATTTATGTTCTGGGTTTTTTACTATCGGTCACGATTTGGGATTTCACAGTCTCTTTATTTTCCAGACCTGATCTTCTATGTAGTAGCTTCAAAGCATTCTTGGGGGTGCTGACAGCAGCTGTCATGTTAGCGACACTGCAGGAGATCCGAGCGATACTATGCCCTCCAA
Source organism: Paracoccaceae bacterium (assembly GCA_028150825.1). Classification (GTDB taxonomy): domain Bacteria; phylum Pseudomonadota; class Alphaproteobacteria; order Rhodobacterales; family Rhodobacteraceae; genus LFER01. Next base: position 58,012 of record JAOGIM010000009.1, on the reverse strand, counting down.
AAATCGATCATTTGCTTTTTTCAGAAGCTCAGGTGCTTGCCCAAAATGGTCTCGAACAAGCGTGGCATGTCGCCGAGCACATAATCCAACTTTATAGTGAAGGTCCCGCGCTTAGTTGATCAATTGAACGCCTGAAAACGCTCTCAAAGGACCAGCACGAGTGATATACCCAGTTGGCTGTCATCGAAAAAACCTTGATTTAGGGATTAGATAGGCAAGCCGTCAGAGAGATTGAAGCAGCCACTTGGCGGGTTGCCACCGTGAACACTTTGGTGCCACTGGCCTTGGCCGATGTGGCAGCTATTTTATACTGCAACGCTAAAATGAACCACCGCATTTCTCAAATATATGGAGTATGGGACACGCTTTTGGAGAGTTGGCGATTATTGCATAAAGTGAAGGCCCATCTGGTTGCTACAGTTGCAATGGCAATCGGCGATGACTGGCTCGGTAGAGGCCTCGTTTCAGAATCGTCATGGCGTTTTCGAGAATGGGTGGTCAACACAGCCTTAACAGCACGGATCGAACGCACCGCAATAGAGGTCTGTCGGTCATTAACATTCGTTGTGCTACAACAGCCTTCTGTGGCTGTGGGTTTAAAGAATGCTATCAGCGCTTTATTAGTCAAACAAAAAGATTAGCCTTCAACGCGCGTCACATGACCTGTCACAGCATGCCATGCACCTTCAATTAGATCTTTTCCCAAAATGCGCTCGGAATTTATTGGTGGTGGCATGATTACGTTTGATAATTTGGCAAAGCCAAAACGGCTGTAATAGGACGCGTCCCCCACCAGCAAAACACGGGACCAGCCAGCTTTGGTCGCAATACTCAGACTTTCATGCATCATGTATTCGCCCAAGCCCTCACCTTGGCGCGTTGGATGAACGGCAATTGGTCCAAGTAACAAAACAGCTTTATAACCAATCTGAACTTCCCAAAACCGAACCGCACCACCAACTGCTCCAGTATCATCGCGCACAAGAAAGCAAAGCTCACCAATCGGGGATAAATTGTCCCGTAAGCGATACGAAGACAATGCCTCTCGGCCCGGTGCAAAGCACAGATCAAAAAGACTCTCGACCTCCCACCAGTCTTCTTTTGTTTCTCGGATCAGTTTCACCACGGGGTCCAAATTCCATTTTCGGCTGGAAAGGTGCCTATCATGAGGCTAAGTCGTTATCAAACAGGAGTTTCAGTATGTTCTATCAGCCAAAAGACGGACACGGCCTCGCTCATAACCCTTTTAATGCGCTTGTCGTCCCAAGACCCATTGGTTGGATTTCAAGCCACGACAAAAATGGCTGCGATAATTTAGCACCCTATTCATTTTTCAATGCAGTTGCTTACGTCCCACCGCAGGTGATGTTCTCCTCTACGGGTACGAAAGCCGATAGGGATGGAACCAAAGACAGCGTAGCCAATATTCGCGATACTGGCGTATTTTGTGTAAATATTGTTGCACAAGCCATGTTGGACGCCATGAACGCCAGTTCAGCGTCACTTCCACATGAAATAGATGAGTTTGCCCATGCTGGTCTGGAAAAAATCCAATGTGAAACAATTGACTGCGCGCGTGTTGCTGGCGCTCCAGCAGCTCTTGAGTGTAAATTAACTAAGATCGTCCCTCTCGAAGGTGTGGCCAATATCGCCGTTTTTGGCGAAGTGACCGGCATATACATGAGCGATGATTGTCTTGTTGATGGCATGTTTGACATTACCAAATTTACGCCAGTTGCTCGCCTTGGGTATCGCGATTATGCAAATTTACAGGCGCCTTTTGAACTACGCCGACCCGATGATTAATCTTCACGCTAACTTTTAAACTGACATTGCAAACAGTTCATAGCTGTGTAATGGATTGTTTATGGAAATGTTGCACTCATACATCGCGCTTCGACGCCGATAATTTATCCGCCCCAGTTAGGCTTTAAATCCGCAACTTTCAAAGTTTAAACCAAATATATAGATATGTATTGGCCTATAAGCCCCAAAAGAAACCGCAAAAAGGACACACCATGATTAGCTCTGTTCTGCCAACATATTCCCGTGCACCGCTAAATTTTGTCAGAGGTGAAGGAAGCTGGCTCATCGAGGGTGACGGGCGACGTTTTCTGGATTTTGGATCTGGCATTGCCGTTAACGCTCTGGGTCATGCCCACCCAGCTCTCGTTGCTCGTCTAAAGCAGCAGGCAGAGACACTTTGGCACGTTTCAAACCTTTACAATATTTCACAGCAGCAAGAGTTAGCTGAAAAGCTTGTTAATCTGACGTTTGCTGATACTGTATTCTTCACAAATTCTGGCACTGAGAGCTGCGAACTGGCTGTCAAAATGGCTCGAAAATACTGGTATGATCACGACCAACCCAAAAAAGTTGAGATTATCGCCTTTGAAGGATCTTTCCATGGACGCTCTTCGGCCGGTATTGCCGCTGCAGGGGGAGAAAAGCTTACGAAGGGCTTTGGACCGCTCATCCCTGGCTTTTTACAGGCCCAATGGGCCGACCATGATGCTATAACATCAGCAATCACGCCGAACACTGCCGCCATCATTATAGAGCCAATACAAGGCGAAGGTGGGATACGGCCCCTGCCGGATCAATGCCTGCGTGAGTTACGCAAGTTATGTGATGATCATGGGATATTGCTGATCTTGGACGAAGTGCAATGTGGTGTCGGACGGACTGGGAAATTCTTTGCGCATGAATGGTCTGGTATAACCCCCGATATCATGATGATTGCTAAAGGGATTGGAGGCGGCTTCCCACTTGGAGCAGTTCTGGCGACAGAAAATGCGGCGTTTGGGATGACAGCAGGTACACATGGCTCAACATATGGCGGAAACCCTCTTGCCTGTGCTGTGGGTTGCAGCGTTGTTGAGCTCATCACTGATCCTACTTTTCTTAAAGATGTTAGACGTAAAGCTGCCCTGTTGATGCAAAGTTTGCTAGGTCTTGTTGCCTCGCATCCTGAAATTTTCGAAGAAGTGCGCGGATATGGATTGATGCTAGGACTGAAATGCAAACTTCAAAACACCGAGGTACTTGCCGCTTGCTATGCCCAAGAGCTTATTACAGTACCAGCTGCTGACAATGTGATAAGGCTATTGCCACCATTGAACCTAAGCGATGAAGAGATTGGCCAAGCCATCTTGCGTTTGAATAATGCTGCCAATGCCTGCAAAGAAACCCTGAAAGAGACGGCTTAAATGACTAATTTTTTAGATATAAGTAAAACAAACCCCACTGAATTGAGAACTATCATTGATACTGCCCGCCGTATGAAAGGTGCACGAGCAGGTTACGCCAAAGGCGCGTTGGATAGCGAACAGCCCTTAGCCGGTTATATGGTAGCACTCATTTTTGAAAAACCTTCAACCAGAACGCGCATCAGTTTTGATGTTGGCACGCGCCAGATGGGGGGGCAAACCATGGTTCTTTCGGGCGCTGACATGCAGCTTGGACATGGGGAAACAATCGCAGACACAGCCCGCGTGATGAGCCGCTATGTCGATCTTATCATGATCCGCACCTTCGAAGAGGCCACACTTTTGGAGATGGCAGAACACGCGACCGTGCCTGTAATAAATGGTTTGACCAACCGGACGCATCCCTGCCAGATCATGGCTGATATCATGACGTTTGAAGAGTACCGTGGCCCAATTAAAGGTAGAAAAGTTGTCTGGTCCGGAGATGGAAATAATACATTTTCTAGCTTTGTGCATGCCGCCGGGCAATTCGGTTTTGACCTTACGTTTACTGGGCCGGAAGTACTTGAGCCAGCCCAAAGCTTGCTTGATGAAGCAAGATCAAAAGGCGTAAATGTAAAAATTGACCGTGACCCACACACAGCGGTTAAGGATGCTGACCTAGTCGTCACTGATACTTGGGTCAGCATGCATGATCCCCAGTCAGCCCGTGAGAGACGACACAATCAATTGCGCAGTTATCAGGTCAACGCGGACTTAATGTCTCGGGCAAAACCAGAGGCTTTATTCATGCATTGCCTGCCCGCGCATCGTGATGATGAAGCCACATCAGAAGTTATGGACGGACCACAATCTGTCATATTTGACGAGGCTGAAAACCGATTGCATGCGCAAAAGGCTATTATCCGCCACTGTCTGGGGGTTTAATCAGTCCTGCGTGATCGGAATTGATCTTGTCTCAACTCATTGTATGAAAACATCTTTTTTAACATCCACCCTGACAATGGGACAAACCGTTCTATTCGAAAATATGCTAAAATAATGTGCTACCAGTACATGATCGTGTTCATAAAGCCAGGGGCTTTTTTGCGAGCAACAGCCTCACTGGCTGGCATTTCACCAAATCCAGCGATCCAGTGCTAGTTGTTAAGGGTTTTTCCACCAGAGTACATTTTTTTCTAATAATCATCTTGAAACAGAGCACCTAGCTCGTCAACATAATAGTCAACAAACGCTTTTTCAAATTTTAAAAATTTGAACTTGTGGTTCCAAGTCTTAATATTTTGATCTCAATCTCACAAAACTAGGGCGTTTTATCACACCTTTGAAGGCTATGGATGGCAAGCTTTAATGATGCAAACCGCGTCTTTTTTTCTTAAGAATGCATTTTATTCAGACTTGTTAAATCGAGCACCACTCTCTAGACTAAAGAACCCTCGTGACGGTGCATGTTAATGCAAATTTCTGGAGAATATAGTCACCGAGTGTTATAGTTTTACTCTTGGACCCTATATGTCTAGCTCATGATCAGATATCACTAAAGAGATGGAGTGACAAACAGCTTGGACATATTTCCTCAACACGATCAACGTCTAAAGGCTCAACTTGTAAAGCAGCTTGACGTAAAACCACAGATGCGTGTCTTGGATTTGGGCTGTGGTCGCGGTGCAGCTCAGTTTCAGCTAATTGAAGCGGTCACAGATACGGGTTCCGTCACTGCCATAGATCTAGATCAAGACAGTCTTGACTTTATCCAGATGCATTTTAGCGAACGTCTAGAAACCAAAACCCTCGTAACTGCAAAGGTTGAACTAGGCTGTACACATGTACCTTATTCGACGGATCAATTCGATCGTATTTTGTCATAATGTGATGGAATCCACCATTGTTAAACAAGCTTTGTTAAACGAATGTTATCACATCCTTAAACTAGGGGGGAGGATTTTTCTATCACACCACGATTTTGATACGGCCACGTAGAATAGCAAGTTCAAAATTTTAAACTGACTCTAATCCATGTATTTTACGATTCTACCCAGTCATGGCAGGATACATCAGATGGTCAAATCGGACGTAAACTTGCACAAGTTATCCGAACCTCACTGTTCAAGACACCGTTAAACCAAAAGATTATTTTGGTTTAAGAAAATAGCTTTGATCCGAACCACTATGGCTATCAATTTTGTAGTTAGATTTCTATTATTGCTAAAACCGCCCCAGATGTGGTGCCAGCCGACTTAGATGCCTGGTCAATTGACCTTGGCGAAAAAGCCGCGAATGGGCATTATTATTTTCAATTAGCATCATGTGTGCTGGCCCAAAAGCCAATACACACAAATTGATCATCTCTACTACATTAGCATATTTGCCTTAAGATGGCTGGCCGGATGAGATATAAGACGTTTTCACGATCGTATAGAACTCAGCCGCATAAGTTCCCTGTTCGCGGGGTCCGTAAGAGCTGTCTCCGCGTCCTCCAAATGGCACGTGGTAATCGGTACCGGCCGTAGGCAAGTTGACCATAACACAACCCGTTTTCGCATTTCTGCGGAAATTAGCTGCACGGGCAAGGTTGGTTGTTACAATACCAGATACCAGACCGAAATTTGTATCGTTCACTACATGCAACGCTTCGTCGTAGCCCGCAACTGGAATAACACAAGCCAAAGGCGCAAACATTTCTTCACGATTGATGCGCATATCATTATTGGTTCCTACAAAAACGCCCGGTGACATATAATGACCATCTGTTGCCATTTCCAGACGCTTCCCACCACATAAAAGCTCCGCGCCCTCTTTCGCAGCAAGCTCAACATACGCCATGTTTTCAGATAATTGCTGTTCTGAAACCACTGGCCCAATTTGGGTACCCGCTTCCAACGCATGACCCACTTTCATTGCCTTGGCACCAGCGACAAGCTTGTCTACAAATTGGTCATGCACACCCTGATGCACAATAAGACGCGAGGACGCTGTACATTTTTGGCCAGAGCCTCCAAACGCCCCAATGAGTGCGAGGGAGACTGCCAGGTCAATATCCGCATCATCCATAACGGCCAATGCATTTTTTGACCCCATTTCCATCTGTACGCGCGTCAGGTTTTTAACCGCTGCAGAGACAATTCCTTTGCCGATCTCAACCGACCCAGTAAAGCTGATGGCATCCACCTTGGGGCTTTCAACAAGCCTTTGCCCAACACTACGCCCAGCGCCCATCACAAGCGAAATAAGCCCCTTCGGGATATCCTGTCGTGCAATAATCTCAACCAAAGCTACGGCAGAGGCTGGGGTGACATTCGCAGGCTTCCAGACTACTGCATTGCCATAAGCGAGTGCTGGTGCAATTTTCCAAGACGCAGTTGCCGTGGGAAAATTCCATGGGGAAATAACAGCAACCACACCTACAGCTTCCCGGCGTACATCAATTTCAAATCCTTCACGAACAGAATCCGCTGTTTCTCCCATCTGGCGCAGAGTTTCTGCGGCATAATAGGTAAAAAACTGGCCTGCTCGGTAAATTTCGCCTTTGCCTTCGGCTAGGGGCTTACCCTCTTCACGCGACAAAAGAGTGCCTAATTCCTCGGCACGCGCCATCATTTCAGTACCAATCGCCATTAGAACGTTGTATTTGCGTTCAATCCCATAGGCGGCCCATTCGGCTTGTGCAAAACGCGCTTGGTCCAGCGTTGCCTCAAGTTGATCAGAGTTTACTTGTGCAAACATGCCGATCAAATCAATCAGGTCTGAAGGATTGCGATTTTCAATCTCATTCGCACCAGCAGTCCATTCTCCGGCGATAAAGTTGAGATTTGAGTATTCCATAAAAAGTCCTTTCACTCCAGTTGCCAGAAATATTGAGTATTTTTTTTGTAAATGACCAGAGGCGTACAATGTGTCAATCCAAATAAAGACAGATAGTCAGCTCAAACTATTCAAAATCTGCATTGGCTGGAACACCCTTTCAAACTAGATCAGGTATGTAACTGCTAAAATCCCTCGAATTCGCACAATGTGTGGATAGACATGTCCATGTCCTCTAGCTTTTTTCGGCCCCCTAAATTTGGTAAATCAATGATAAAAGCACATCCAACAATCTGACCCCCAAGTTTTTCTAAAAGTTTAATCCCAGCCTCTGCAGTGCCACCTGTCGCCAATAGATCATCGACCAGTAGTACTCGTTCACCCGCCTCAATCGCATCATTATGAAGCTCCATAATAGCTTCTCCATATTCGAGCGTATATTTCTGCCTTATTGTTGCACCAGGAAGCTTGCCTTTTTTTCGGATCGGCACGAAGCCGGTTCCAAGCTGATGGGCGATTGCACCACCAAGTATAAATCCACGCGCCTCTAATCCTACAACTCTATCAACCTGCTCGCCCGTATAAGGATGTAACATCTGATCCACAGCCATGCGAAACCCACTCGGGTCTGAAAACAGGGCTGTGACATCGCGAAACAAGACGCCCTCGTAAGGAAAATCAACAATCGTGCGGATATAATCTTTGATTGCCTTCATCTGTTTGCCCTTAAAACTAAAATCAGGGTTTGCTACCACAGGCCGGAAGACAACGACAACCTAAATAAAGGACCTGTCACTTCATTTTGTGAAACTGATAATTTCATGCCAAACTTCGAGCATCCAATTGACTCGCTTCATTTTTGCAAAGAAAGAACAGTTTGTCCGCGAAACCCACCCCACCGTCACAGCATGCAAATGAAGATGCGATTCAATGAAATAACGGTGTTTTGAACCGGGCCAAGTCTATTTTCCCTGGCAACCGCTTTACCTATCTGCAGAAAAAACCCAGCTTCAGATGTGCATAAACAATCGTCATAGCTTTGTAATCCACCTTAGTAAAACTCCAAGCAACATTAGCCAGTTTCTGACAGGCAATCAGCGTATCTTGGATTCGATCTTGTAGACTTTTAACCTGACTAGAACATGTGGCGTGTATAGGGCATAAGACCAGCGGCACATGCACCAAATTCATCAAACACCTAATATCAAGTATATATGGCTGTACAGAAACCTCAGTATGCTGATTATTTATCTTATTACCGCCTCCCTGTGTTACAGATAGTTAATCTTGTTATACGGCCAAGAGAGTTCTACAAAATCCTGCGGCGATACTTTTCGTGAAGGTAAAGTTTGACGGTGACCCAAAACTGCCATGGATAATCAACACCGATATGGTACGTACCAAACTGCAGTTGGATTGGAATAGCGTAATCAGCCGTTTTCGAATGAATAGAAATGGGTAGACCACCGATAGATAAAATAGTGGTAGGATATTTTTTAAGTCATGTAGCTGATGATGCAGTCCGACATAAATATGACCCTTGAGTATGGTTTCGGTTTCGCACAGCTGTGGTGATTGTCTAGGATTAAACAAAAGTGCGATCAAGTACTGTTTGCACAGTGTAAGCTTCAGAACCACTATATTCAAACTGAACCATTGGACTGTAAAACTTTACTAAAGATCAAATAAGTGAGTTGAAATTGCCTATTGGGGTTTCCAAACCGGCTTAGGACCAATAGACGAAGGTCACAACTCTCCTTAATAATTGGAACCTTTTATGAAACGTGCCCTTTTCGGTTCATTTGCCAAAATGACAATGCCAGAATTCAACCTAATGAACGATGAAGGCTTCACGACAACAAGACTATGGACAGAAATATTGTCTGGGCTTACCGTTGCCTTGGCACTTGTTCCTGAAGCTGTTGCTTTTGCATTTGTCGCTGGAGTGCACCCACTCGTTGGGCTCTATGCTGCTTTTCTAGTCGGATTGATAACAGCATTCATCGGCGGCCGACCCGGTATGATTTCTGGGGCAACGGGTGCTTTGGCTGTCGTGATGGTTGCCCTGGTTGCAGAACATGGTGTTGAATATCTTTTTGCGACTGTTGTTTTGATGGGCATCTTACAGATTCTCGCAGGTATCATGCATTTAGGACGTTTTATAAGGCTCGTGCCTCACCCTGTAATGCTAGGATTTGTGAACGGGCTCGCAATTGTTATTTTCTTGGCTCAAATGACCCAGTTTAAAGTGCCCGGCACAGTCGACAGCACAGGTCATGGAACCACAGGAGGAATATGGCTGAGCGGTGCGCCACTTTACATGATGTTGGGTCTTGTCGCTTTGACTATGGCGATCATTTATATAATGCCTCGTCTGACCAAAGTGATACCTGCACCGCTTGCCGGTATAGGGATTGTAGCGGCTATCGTAATCGGTTTTGGCCTCAACGTGCCACGTGTTGGTGATATGGCCTCGATCCAAGGTGGATTACCATTATTCCATATCCCACTGGTCCCAATTAACTGGGAGACATTTGAGATTATTCTGCCCTATTCTATTATCCTTGCCGCAATTGGACTGATTGAAAGCCTACTGACCCTAAACCTTGTCGGTGAGATGACAGGAAAACGAGGCGGCGCAAGTCAGGAATGTATCGCCCAAGGAATAGCAAATACGATTACTGGTTTCTTCGGCGGAATGGGTGGGTGCGCCATGATCGGGCAATCCATCATCAATGTGAAATCCGGGGGTCGAACCCGCATAGCGGGTATCGCAGCAGCGATATTCTTGCTGTTATTTATTTTGATTGGGTCACCCATAATTGAACTCATCCCTCTCGCCGCATTGGTGGGTGTGATGTTTATGGTAGTCATTGGTACATTCGCATGGAATTCTCTTACCATTTTACGCAGAGTGCCTCTAACCGACGCATTTGTCACTCTCTTGGTAACAATTGTAACTGTAATGTCTGACCTCGCAGTTGCTGTGGTTGTCGGCGTGATAGTCTCCGCACTGGCTTATGCTTGGAATAATGCCACACGAATTCACGCCCATATCGACCAACCAGACGCGCAAACCAAATCCTACATTATTCAAGGACCGTTGTTCTTTGGATCTTCCGCCGGGTTCAGTGAACTGTTTACACCGCAGGAAGATCCCGAAACTGTTATCGTTGACTTTGCCGATAGCCGCGTCGTAGATCAATCAGCCTTGCAGGCAATTGAGGCCGTAGCCGCAAAATATGAGGCGGCGGGTAAACGGATCCAGTTGCGCCATTTAAGCCGTGACTGCCACAAACTTTTGACCAAGGCTGGACATTTGATGGTCGATAGTGACGATGATCCAGACTATGCGCTTGCCGTAAATTATAATGTCCGAACAGGGATTTTAGACTCTGGCCATTGAAGGAAGTGAAGTATTTTTTGACCTTCTTCAGTTTAAGAAGGCGATGGCTTTTTTAAATAATCGACCATATTATCCAAATACGAAAAGTCATTATCCAATGCGACAAGTTCGGCGAAGTCTCGACTTTGAATTTGCCCAGCTTGCAAATTATTAATTAGTCCAGCTGGAACAGACGTTGCCATTTTCAAAGCTTGTGCGGGCGCAATACTCAGGTGATTTATAAAACGACTTACTGTTTGAGGCATTGTGATATGTGCACCTGCCAGACTGCCTTCTGAATTGACCATCTGACCATTTTGCAAAGCCACCGTTCGCCCATATAGATCAAACTCCTCAGGGCCGCCGACTGATAGCATCGAGTCCGATACTATAAAGATCCGATCTGGAACAAGCCTCACTCGTATTGCCAGTTTGATCATTTCATCATGCACATGCACTCCATCGCCAATGATCCCTGTGTAGGCATCAAAATTTTATGCAGCAGCCACAATCCCTGAGGCCCGGGTCAGCATTGGCGGCATAGCGTTAAACAGATGGGTAAAGGCACGCGCACTCTGTTTAAGCGCCGCTTGTGTTTGAGTAACATCTGCATTTCTATGACCAGGGGATACGATTGCACCTTTTGCCGCCAACCGCGAAATTACTGACCCATCAACCACCTCAGGAGCAAGCGTTATAATGACGGGAATAACAAAGGACCGAAGTTTCTCAACAAGCTCAAAGGTATTTTCCGCAAAGGCGCGTACGAATTTTTCCTCATGTGGCCCTCGTCTCTCGACTGCGATATGCGGCCCCTCGATGTGCAAACCAAGAAGCCCAGATGTGTCTTTGACCTCAATCGCTGCATCAACAGCTTTGGCCAAGGTTTCAGGCGCATCCATGATAAGCGTTGGCATAATCGCTGAAATACCAAAACAACGATGGTTTCGCAGGATTTCAAGCATCACCTTTGCCGACGGGTTTTCATTTAACAAGAAACCACCGCCACCATTGACTTGTAGATCAACGAACCCGAGAGAAACAACGCAAGACAATGGTAAAGCGGTTTTATTTTTGCTCATGTCCTGCTCAAGCACAATTTGACGAACGCACCAATTATCTATCTGTAGTAAATACCCCGTTTTGATATCACTGCCATCAAAAACGGCATCAGGCTTGAGCCAAAGAGAGGCTGACATCATGATGCTTGCGTGCCTATTTTTGATAATTTGGATTCACCAAATGCAAGCTCCAGTACTCTGGGTTATCTGGCATCAAACGCTCCATAACATAGGAAAAAAATTTTGTTTGAGAGTTATAAATACAACCATTTTACCAATCGAATAGACCACTTTTTGATAAACAGAACGAAGCTTCTCTATCTCGTTTTAGATAATTGCCAACTCTGGCCATCTACCTTTTCCTTATCTTGTTCGCGAATTATTTTGAACGCACCGAAATGTTGTAAATATTTTTATTTGAGGCGTTTTCGTCGTCAAACTTAAGCCTTAATATGGCATATTTGGTGACAAATTACACATATATCTGTATTTCCCCTAGTTAACTATGTTTTTGTTTCTTAAAATTTTGTAACTTATCTCAAATTCGCATCTTGAATATTTAACATGCTTTGAGCCATAGAAGCATATGGCCAAACTATATTTTCAATATTCAACCATGAACGCTGGAAAATCTACAGTACTGTTGCAAGCATCGCATAATTATCATGAACGCGGAATGCAAACCTACCTGCTGACCGCCCAATTCGACAATCGTGCAGGTAATGGTAAAATTGGATCACGTATAGGGATCTCGAAAAAAGCTGACACTTTTGCTGCCGGAGATGACCTTTTTGAAAAAATTAAAAAGCGCCTGTCTATGGGGAATATTGCCTGTGTCTTCATTGATGAGGCCCAGTTCTTGGATGCTGAGCAAGTCTGGCAATTAGCGCGCGCTGTCGACGACCTAAATGTTCCAGTCATGTGTTATGGCCTAAGGGTCGATTTTATGGGGCATCTGTTTCCCGGTTCTGCTGCACTCTTGGCCCTCTCCGATGAGATGCGCGAAATTCGCACAATATGTCATTGCGGTAAAAAAGCGACTATGGTGGTCCGACAAGATGACAAAGGCAACGCTCTGACAGACGGCGCACAGGTTCAGATTGGGGGCAACGAAACCTATGTATCACTTTGCCGACGTCACTGGCGCAAAGCGGTGAAAGATTCATTTATACCAAATTCGTTAGGCTCCGACCCTCAATAAAATCTTCAATATTTTTTAAGGCCATATCACCCATCTCAGTCCTAATTTCTAAAGAGGCTGTCCCAAGATGCGGAAGAAGGGTCACGTTTTCCAACTGTACCAAAGCATCAGGGACGACAGGTTCAAGTTCGTAGACGTCCAGACCCGCTCCTCCTATTTGGCCTGTTTGCAAAGCAGTGATCAAGGCTGATTCGTCAACCACATCTCCTCGGGAAATATTCACAAAAATACTATGCGAGGGCATCGAGGCAAACAGGTCTTGACCGACAAGATGTTTGGTCGATGCACTACCGGGAACCGCGGTGACAACAAAATCCGCTTGTGCAACAGCCTCATTTATACTTGGTAATTGCATAGAGGGAAAATCCATTTTTTTTTCTGATCGGCTTGCATATAAAACTTTCATGCCAAACCCAAAATGGCACCGACGTGCAATTGCCTCACCAATGCGCCCCATTCCAATGACAGAAACTGTTTTGCCGCTCATATGTAACCCCAGCATTTGGGTTGGATGCCATCCCTGCCAGTTTCCTTCGCGTAACAGGCGCTCGCCCTCCCCAGCGCGCCGTGCAGTCATCAACATGAGTGTTAATGCAATATCCGCTGTCGCATCTGTGACAGCACCAGGCGTGTTTGAAACTAAAATTCCCCGACTTTTTGCAGCTTCAACATCGATATGATTATAGCCCACTCCAAAATTTGCCAAAAGCTTGCATTTAGGTGTTTCGATTTGCCTAAAAATCTTCTCTGAAAATAAATCACCAAGTGTCGGTAGGACAATATCATAGTCACACAATGCAGACAGCATTTCGTCTGTACTTAAAGGCGTGGTTTGGTTACGCGCAGTGACGTCCCCAAAAGTTTCAACCTTTTGCATGACACTTGCAGGAAGAGGCCGTGTAATCAGAATTTTATTCAATGCATCTTCTCCCCATTCTCCACCCGTACATCCGGGCTTATTAATATAATCTCACCATCTGGATCGCTTAGTCCCAGCACAAGAACTTCGGACATAAATTTTCCAATCTGGCGCGGTGAAAAATTCACGACAGCAATAACTTGCCTCCCAACCAACATCTCAGGTTTATAATATTTTGTAATTTGCGCCGAACTCTTTTTTTCACCAATTTCAGGTCCAAAACTGATCCAAAGTTTGATCGCCGGCTTGCGCGCCTCGGGGTAGGGTTCGGCACGCAAAACTTCACCAACTCGAATATCAACATTCAGAAAATCATCAAAGGAAATGTCAGCCACCTGAAAGCTCCCGCGAGCGATCCGCGGCTTTAGCCACAGTTGTGGTTAACAAAGGGCCTAGCCCACCTTCGGGGTGCATCAAAACTTCCAAACCCGCCTGTGTTGTCCCATTTGGACTAGTCACATTGATCCGCAATTGTTCCGGTGTTTCATGGGATTGTGCGGCAAGCGACCCTGCCCCCGCAACTGTCGCTTTGGCGAGTTGCATAGCCAAATCTGCGGACAACCCCTGAGCCTGTCCCGCCGCTGCCAGAGCGTCTATCATAAAAAACACATATGCAGGCCCTGATCCCGAAACACCCGTGACAGCATCCATTTGAGCTTCCGCTTCCAACCTAACCGTTTGACCAATTGCCCCAAGCAAATCTTGGCAAAGCTGCAAAGTATCAGCACCTGCGGCATCATTGCCAATAATGGCCGTGATACCTTGCCCAATCGCTGCTGGCGTATTGGGCATTGCACGTACAATTGAAGCGCTTTTTCCCAAAATACTTTCATAAGTATCAATTGGAATACCCGCAGCAACAGATAGGAAAACCGTCGATCCATTAGCATAACTGGTAAGCTTTGGCAGAGCCTGGTGCATCATCTGGGGTTTAACAGCGATAAGAGCCAAGGTGGCAGTTTCTGGTAGATCTTCGTTCAAATGTATGTTGAGCGACTTTAGCCATTCTGACGGCTTTGGCTCTATTATCCAGATATTTTCTGGGTCAATACCTTGATCGAGCCATCCTGCCAGCATGGCAGACCCCATCTTGCCGCATCCAAGCAATACAAGACCATCTTGCGACCGGTCGTTTAAATTCATCAAATCCTCCGAACAGGCAAAGTATCACTCTCTTCAAGGATTGATCTTATGCACGACCATATGCCTCTGCAATGGCAACTTGCAGCGCACTCTTCGGAGATTGATCCCCATACACCACTAGTTGCAAGGCGGGGTAGTACCGCTCTGAGGATGAAACTGCATTTGAAATCAAAGTATCAATTTGTTCCGCGCTGGCATATTGTCCACCTGAAAGTACCAGACCGTAGCGATATACCATCAAACCTTGTTCTTTCCAGAAGGTGAAAGCGCCTGCCCAACATTGATCATTTATTAAGTTTAGCAACTCAAAAAGCCGAGGCAGTTGGTCTGCTGGCGGTTCCATTTCAAACGTACAGATGATTCTTAAAGTTTCGTCAAAATCAGACCATGCCAATGTGATCGAGTAGGATCGCCACTGACCTTCCACAGCCATTGCGATCTGATCATCAGCAACGCGGTCAAAATCCCATTTATATTGTTCGGCAAGTGTTTCAACTATGTCGATAGGATGAATATCTTCTGAAATATCAAATTCATTGAGTGCCATTTCGGTCACCTCTTATATAGCCTAGGGTCAATCTTATACCCCTATTTCTTGCTGCCTGCTCTACGGAGTGCGGAATCCGCTCCTGGCCTTACAACATATGGTGATCTCGTTTCACGGCGCTGTAAAGCAAAATTTGTCTAATGCACATAATAAGTTGTGGATAAGAGAGCAAAAAGCACATAATTAAGCTTTTCAAAATCGCAAAAGCCGTTATGTCGTACAATATGTTTCGAAAATAGTCTAACCGCGGATCGTTGCGCTTATTTATTTATTTCAAGGGCTTGGATCCGCGACATCAGTGCTTCATTTTCTTCGCGGGCCTTTTGGGCCATCGCACGCACCGCATCAAACTCTTCTCGTGTCACAAAATCGCGGTCGGCAAGCCAGCGATCTACCATTAATTTAGCTGCTGTTTCGGCTTCTTCTCTAGCACCTTGCGCAACACCCATCGCATTTGTCATAAGTTGCGAAATATCATCTAGAATCTTGTTTCTATTCTGCATCTGACGCTCCAGTGGTCTTTCAGATCTATATATGATATTTAAAGCTAGAATCTCAAGTGATACTTGGCAAATTAAACTGAGGCAGATAGACACGGTTTAGCCCAATGATCATTTTTCCTGACATATCACCGGCCCTCTTCTCAATTGAAGTAGGCGGATTTGAGTTTGCTCTTAGATGGTATGCCCTTGCTTATATCATTGGCATCCTGCTTGGTTGGAAGCTTGCGGTACTTGCAACCCGCCGTGTAGCGCTGTGGCCAAAAAACCAGCCCCCTATTGGACCGCTGCAAGTCGAAGACCTTTTGACTTGGGTTATTATAGGAGTGATATTGGGCGGTAGGCTAGGCTATGTCCTTTTTTACAAACCAGCCTATTTTGCCGCTCAGCCGGCCGAGATCATGATGCTTTGGAACGGAGGCATGGCATTCCATGGCGGATTAATTGGCGTTATTATCGCGGCCTTTTTGTACTATCGTCGCAACCTGGTTCCCTATCTTTCGGGTGCCGACCTTCTTGCGTTATGCACACCGATGGGTCTATTGCTTGGCCGATCCGCCAACTTTATAAATGCAGAACTTTGGGGAAGGGCAACGGATTTGCCATGGGGCGTCGCCTTTCCAGGCGAAGCAGCACAGGCCTGTGGTCAAATCTCCAGCCTTTGCGCCCGCCACCCCTCTCAGCTATATGAGGCCTTTTTAGAAGGTTTCGTTCTACTAACTTTACTGATTTATATGAGCTTTCGTAAGAAAGCCCTTACACGGCCCGGTTTGATTACAGGAACCTTTTTCGCCGGCTACGGAATTGCTCGTTATATTGTTGAATTCGCCCGTCAACCGGATCTACATTTTCAGTCCGTAGAGAATCCAATTGGATATATGTTTTATTCTGACAAATTTGGCATCACCATGGGGCAAGTTTTATCTGTGCCTATGATCTTTGTTGGTTTGGCTTTGGTAATCCACGCACTCCACCGGCCAGCCCATTGAGCCCGATGAAGAGAATTATAGGTAAGCAGGCCGTCGAGAAGGGCGGGTTGTCAGTTGCGCAATACATGCAAATCTGTTTGTTTGATCCTGAGCATGGATATTACCGAACACAACACATTTTTGGTACGAAGGGTGATTTTGTTACGGCCCCCGAAATTAGTCAAATGTTTGGCGAAATTATCGGTCTTTGGCTTGCTCAATGCTGGATCGAACAAGACCAACCCAAACCGTTTATTCTTTTGGAGCTAGGCCCAGGGCGTGGAACACTAATGGCAGATATCTTGCGCGCGACAGCCAAAGTAGCCGGTTTCCACGAGGCGATGCAGATCGTTTTTGTGGAGGCATCCCAACAGCTTCGAAGCTTGCAAAAAAAAGCCGTCCCCAATGTAAAAGTATCTTGGATAGACGATATAAGCCAATTGCCCGAGCAACCTGTTTTCTTTGTAGCCAACGAATTTTTTGATGCCCTTCCCGTGCATCAATTTCAACGGCAAAATAACAAATGGTTTGAACGGCAAATCATATCACAAGAGGAAGAGCTCTGTATTGTAAATTGTCGGCATGCCTCGGACCTGGTCCAATTACAAAAGCGCCTTGCAGACACGTCTGATGGCGACATTGTCGAGATCAACTTTTTGGCCAGAAAGATGGCGGAGGCTTTGGGTCGGCATATTGAGGCCTTTGCAGGAAGTGGTCTCATTATCGACTACGGTGACTGGGTCTCTCTGGGAGACACACTCCAAGCTGTCCAAGATCAAAAGCCAGTTGATATCTTCGCCGCGCCCGGGCAATCAGATTTGACAGCCCATGTCGACTTTGCAGCTCTGGTGAAAGACCTTGCCTGCGCACATAGTCGTCTAGTTCCCCAAGGGCTATTTTTGGAAAGGCTTGGAATAACTCAAAGGGCTAATATGCTGGCAGCGTATCTCACGGATGACGCCTTGCAAATACATATTGCGGCCCATAGACGGTTGACACATTCCGATGAAATGGGAAGCTTATTCAAAGTGATTTCCTTTTATCCAACATCTGCTCCAACACCCACTGGTTTTGATTATGCCCCTTGAGAAAGTTACCTCTCCCCTTCTGAACCCATTTCAACATGGGTTTTACACGCGCAAGGGTGGAGCATCTTCGGGCATCTACTCCAGTCTAAATTGCGGTGCTGGATCATCAGATCAACACGACAACATAAAACTTAATCGCAACCGCGTAACAGTTGATATGAACTTAGCCGAGGGATCTATGGTCGGGATACACCAAATTCATTCACCCACCGCCCTATTGGCAACCGAACCGTTCCAAAGCAATCCCAAAGCAGATGCCATTGTAACGTCTTGTCCTGATCTTGGATTGAGTATTCTGACCGCAGATTGCCAGCCTGTTCTTTTTGCTGATCCAGAAAATGGCATTGTTGGAGCAGCTCATGCGGGGTGGCGTGGTGCTTTGGATGGTATTTTGGAAGCGGCCATTGATAAAATGGAAACCATAGGTGCCAAACGCGCATCTATTCGTGCCGTCATCGGACCTTGTATAAGTCAAAGTGCATATGAAGTTGGGCAAGATTTTTTTGAGCGTTTTGCCGATAAAGACCCATCCTCAATTGCCTTTTTCGCAAACGGCACACAGCCGGACAAGTACCTCTTTAATCTGCCCAGTTTTGGGCTACACCGTTTGCGTCAAGCAGGCGTTCAAGATTGTACATGGACAGGACATTGCACTTATACTGATCACGACAGATTTTTCTCATATCGCAGATCAACGCATGAAAAAGAAGTTGATTACGGGCGGCTAATCTCAGTCATTAAAATAGATGCGCCTACCTAGCGCACATCAAGTACAGGTTATATCCGTTTTGAAATACGATCTTCGAGGACGTCAAAAGGAACGCCAGGATCATCTTTCGCCACCCTGATAACAAGGGAGGTTTTGACGCTTGCCACATTGTACGACGTCAGAAGCTGGCCAGTTAGAAAAGATTGGAAACTGCTAAGATCAGGGGCGACGCATTTTAACATGAAATCAACTTCACCATTCAACATATGACACTCTCTAACAAGCGGCCAATCCAGACAAAGGTTTTCAAAGGCACTGAGATCGTTCTCGGCCTGACTTTGCAAACCAACCATTACAAATACACTGACTTCAAATCCTAGCTGACGGCTATCAACATCGGCGTGATACCCGCGTACAAATCCCTGCTCCTCCAACGCGCGAACTCTACGCAGACAAGGCGGTGCCGAAATTCCTACTCGCCGCGCCAGTTCAACGTTCGTCATACGCCCATCGGCCTGAAGCTCCGCTAAAATTAGGCGATCAATTGGATCTAAACGGCTTAAAGGCATGGGTTCGCTTTCCTATTTTTGCAATTCGCATACTGATTGCTAGGTAATGCGCAATAATGTTTCACACTTCAGTAAGATTATTCTTTTGTTTTTTTTATCGCTTTAATATAATTAAAGCAACTATTTGTATTTGTTTTCCTGTAAACGGGGTTTTCGCCAGCCTCAGACTTGATTATATGCGAGAAAGTATAATTTTTGAAAGCGACATCAATGTCTGTAACACGCCAAACTAAAATTCTTATAATCGGCTCAGGTCCTGCAGGATACACAGCAGCCGTTTATGCCAGCCGGGCGATGCTTGAACCAATACTTGTTCAAGGTATAGAGCCTGGTGGACAATTGACTACAACAACCGAAGTTGAGAACTGGCCCGGAGACAGCGAAGTCCAAGGACCCGACCTGATGCTGCGAATGGAAGCGCATGCAAAAGTAATGGGCACAGAGATTATTGGCGACATTATTAACGAACTAAATCTCGACCAGCGCCCGTTTATGGCAAAAGGAGATAGTGGGACAGTTTATTATGCAGATGCTGTGATCTTGGCAACCGGTGCGCGGGCAAAATGGCTCGGCCTGCCATCTGAAGAGAAATTTAAAGGGTTTGGAGTATCGGCCTGTGCCACTTGCGATGGGTTTTTCTATCGTGGTCAGGAAATCGTGGTCGTTGGCGGTGGAAATACTGCAGTTGAAGAGGCCCTGTTTTTAACTAACTTTGCAAGTAAGGTTACGCTGGTACACCGACGCGACGAACTGCGTGCGGAAAAGATCCTACAGGATCGTTTGTTCAAACATCCAAAGATTGAAACCATGTGGTTTAATGAGCTGGTAGAGGTAATCGGGGCGGATGCCCCTCTTGGTGTTGAAGCTGTAAAAGTCAAAAATGTAACCTCTGGCGAAATGACCGAAATTGTTTGTAAAGGCGTCTTTATCGCCATTGGCCACGCACCAGAAAACGAACTGGTGAAGGAAGTTCTGGAAATGCATAACGGTGGGTATGTAAAAGTACAACTTGGAAGCACACGCACATCGATTCCAGGTGTATTTGCAGCCGGTGACCTAACAGACCATATTTATAGACAGGCCGTAACCAGCGCCGGCATGGGCTGTATGGCAGCACTGGATGCAGAAAAGTTCTTGGCCGAACAGGAGTAACCGTTATCCAGCCATTCACATCTTTAAGGTTCACTAACCGGGCGATCAGTGTTTCGCCAGACATGCCATTTTCAAAACTGAATTATACAATTTTCAGAACTTGCCTTACCTTAGCTTTTGTTTTCATTTTTGTCAGATTTTATTTAAATCGTACCGTACAATAGTTTATAAGACGCAGTATTAAAAATGAAGTTATGCCCTTTGTTTAGTTTGAAACAAATACGAAAGAAACAGTAAATGCTGACAAACCTTGCCCCAATCGCGGAGCTTTATGTTTCGCATGAAAATGTTCAAAATTTCAAAGTGGAAGCCGCTAGTCTTACAAGCTGGGACCTAACCCCACGACAAATCTGCGATATTGAATTGCTGATGAATGGTGGTTTCTCACCGCTCAAAGGATTTATGAGTGAAGAAGATTACAACGGCGTCGTGGACAACATACGGCTTGCAGATGGTACTTTATGGCCAATACCCATCAATTTGGATGTGAGCGAGGAATTTGCCAAACCGCTGCAGATTGGACAGGGTATTGCGTTGCGAGACCTTGAGGGCGTTATTCTCGCTACATTGACGGTGTCTGACAAATGGACGCCAAACAAAGCCAAAGAGGCCAAAAAAGTATATGGCGTGGATGATAGTGCGCATCCAGCAGTAAATTATTTGCACAACCAAGCCGGAAAAGTCTATCTAGGTGGCCCAATCGTAGGCATCCAACCACCCGTCCATTACGACTTTAAGGCGCGTAGAGATACCCCAAACGAACTGAGGGCGTATTTTCGCAAACTTGGCTGGCGCAAGGTTGTCGCCTTCCAAACCCGCAACCCACTGCACCGCGCCCACCAGGAACTCACGTTCCGCGCCGCCAAAGAAGCACAAGCAAATCTCATAATCCACCCCATCGTGGGTATGACAAAGCCTGGTGATATCGACCACTTTACGCGCGTGCGCTGCTATGAAGCCGTTCTTAATAAATATCCAACCGCAACAACAACCATGTCGTTACTAAACCTAGCCATGCGAATGGCGGGCCCCCGCGAAGCGGTTTGGCACGGGTTGATCCGCAAAAACCACGGCTGCACACATCTTATCATAGGACGAGATCACGCCGGCCCAGGCAAGAATTCCGCTGGAGAATATTTCTACGGCCCTTATGATGCGCAAGATATGTTTCGGGAACACGAAACTGAAATGGGCATCAAAATGGTCGACTTTAAACATATGGTATACGTACAGGAAAGGGCCCAATATGAACCAGCCGATGAAATCGAAGATGATGTCACAGTATTGAACATTTCTGGTACTGAACTTCGAAGGCGCTTGTCTAAAGGTTTGGAAATCCCCGAATGGTTTAGCTTTTCAGAAGTAGTATCTGAACTTCGAAAAACACGGCCACCTCGCGCCCAACAAGGATTTACAGTGTTCTTCACAGGATTTTCTGGTTCGGGAAAATCCACCATCGCAAATGCGCTGATGGTCAAACTAATGGAAATGGGTGGTCGTCCTGTAACACTGCTTGATGGGGATATTGTGCGCAAAAACCTATCTTCTGAACTAGGCTTTAGTAAAGAACACCGTGACCTCAACATTCTTCGTATTGGCTACGTGGCGTCTGAGATAACTAAGAATGGTGGGATTGCGATCTGTGCACCTATCGCACCGTACGCCACGACACGCCGATCGGTGCGCGAAAGTGTTGAGCAATTCGGTGCCTTTGCCGAAGTCCACGTAGCCACATCGATAGAAGAATGCGAACGCCGAGACCGCAAAGGACTCTATAAACTCGTTCGCGAAGGGAAGATCAAAGAGTTTACCGGAATTTCAGATCCTTATGATATTCCTGAAAACCCTGAATTGAGCTTAGAAACTGAAAATGTCGATGTCGACCACTGCGCCCACCAGGTACTGTTAAAACTTGAAAGCATGGGCCTTATCGCAGCACAGTAAAAAGAAAAAATATGCCAGAATGGTATTAAAAGTCTACCCAAAAAGTTATCAAAAAAGCTTTTTTCGTTACTTGAGTTGCTTTATAAATTTATGTTAAATACTTGATCATATCGATAGTGTACATGTAAAATCCGGAGACGACATGAGTGTCACCATGTTAAAGTTTTGCTGGAATTTGAACGCCATCAAATGGAACATCCTTTGAAACGCACTTGTCATTGATAAAACAACATTTTTATCCAAAATCATTAGTAGAACGTATGGCGGACTCAACGCAAATATGACTCATGGCGCAAATAACAACGTCTTTGATCCCTACGGTATCCCGTATGCGCTTGAGATTGGCGTCTTGAAAACCAATTTGTCTCATGAGTGGGTGCTTAATCCCGAACATAGACTTCAAGCGAAGCCGCGTAAAGGACATTGCCTGTCTTCACCCAATCAAATCTATCACCAATATCTTTTGATAACGGTATGTTTTCAGAAGCTGAAGCGAATATAACCACATGCTCGACCCGTATACAACCTCTTGGTGGCTAAAGTGTACTTGGTAAAACTACTCTGAGACCTTAAATACTTATCACGTCTGTTGTGAATACCTTATTTTTCTTATCACCCTGAGCGACACTCTCCCAAAGCTCCTGGCCTAGGTAAAGCGTCTAAGGATATAGTGGGTTGCGGAAAAATAGGCTTTCCGCTGCAGTGTTCTTAGTGAACGGTCACTGGTGACATATCATTTTGTCGTGCCAGAACAAAGGCTAACTCACGACATTTTACTAGTGCAAGACGCTCCCCATCTACGCTATGCACTGCATAAAGTTTGGTTAAACCATCTATCTGGTCACGAACTTCGTCAGGCAGTTCATCCACATTGACAGATCTTACATAGACAATACGCCCCTTTTGAGACGTCATCTTTTCTTGGTTGGTATCCATCGCTCTACCCCTTTTTTATCTTGATGGTCTGCACGACTGTTTCTGGCATAGTTTGCGTCAGATCGACATGTAATAATCCATTCTCGATTATAGCTTCACCAACATCGACACCCTCAGCCAAAACAAATGATCTTTGAAACTGACGGGCAGCAATCCCACGATGCAAAAACACACGGTCTGCACCGTCGTCAACTTGACGCCCACGGATCACAAGTTGGCGATCCTCTACTGTTATGGTAAGGTCATTGTCTGCAAATCCAGCCACTGCTAAGGTGATGCGGTAAGAGCGATGCGACGTCTGCTCGATATTAAATGGGGGGTAGCCTTCATTTCCAGACTTAGCAGTCCTTTCTAAAAGGCGTTCTAGCTGTTCAAAGCCCAACATGTGAGGGTATGCACCCAACGATAGTTTTGTCATTGACACGTCCTTTTCACAAGCGACAGTCTAAATTTTCAGCCCCTTTGTGGCGACATCTTTCTAGATATGGGAACGCTAAAGAAAAACACAAGGGTTTCCAGAATAATTTCCTTGCTATATTATCAATTTTGAAGATGTATGGACCAAAATGAACGCCTCTTTTGAAATATCTATGAAACGAAAAGACATCCTGCGTCTCGAGCTTGAGGTTGTGCGCATTGAGCATCGCGACCTTGATAATACAATCACCGTCTTTGGAGAGAGACCTTCGTCCGATGCCTTGACGCTGCAAAGGCTAAAAAAGCGAAGATTGCTTCTAAAGGATAAAATTTCCTATTTAGAAGACCAAATAACCCCAGATATTATTGCCTAGTTCATTTCAGTGGCTATAGTGCGCTCTCTAGGCTAAGGATTTTCTATGCAACAAGCAAAAGTCGGAATAATTATGGGCAGCCAGTCAGATTGGCCCACTATGAGAGAAGCAGCAGAGATCTTGGAGGACCTTGAAATTGTTTACGAAAAGAAAATTGTTTCGGCACATAGAACTCCAGACAGGCTCTGGGAATATGGAGCTGCGGCTGTGTCGCGGGGGCTTCAAGTTATTATTGCAGGCGCGGGAGGTGCGGCGCATCTACCTGGAATGATGGCTTCAAAAACACGTATTCCCGTTATCGGTGTCCCCGTTCAAACCAAAGCCCTCTCTGGCGTGGACAGTCTTTATTCTATTCTCCAAATGCCCCGTGGTTACCCAGTTGCAACAATGGCAATAGGAGCGCCTGGGGCACGGAATGCAGGCTTGATGGCTGCAGGTATTCTGGCACTTCAAGATAGCAAAACTGCCACAATCCTTGACCGTTGGCGCGCTGCGCTAAGCGAATCAATTCCCCTCGAACCAGTCGATGAATGATTCGCTAAAGATAGGCTACACCATCGGAATTCTGGGTGGTGGTCAACTTGGCCGAATGCTTTCTATCGCAGCTGCGCGACTTGGGTTTCGCTGTCACATTTTTGAACCATTACCCAACCCACCAGCGGCAGATGTGGCACATACTGTCACCTGCGCCTCCTACGAGGATGAACAGGCTCTTGCAGAATTTGCCCGAGCTGTTGATGTCATCACTTACGAATTTGAAAATATTCCAACTTCTGCATTGGATACTTTGGAACAGCTTCGCCCAATCCGCCCAGGCCGAGAAGCCTTGCGCATTTCCCAAGACCGGGTCACAGAAAAAGATTTTCTACATAAGCTTGGCCTCAAGACGGCGCCTTATGTGGCCATAGAAACGCTTGAGGATCTCAAAAGCGCCATGGAGACAGTTGGCGCACCTGCAATCTTAAAGACTCGTCGCTTTGGATATGACGGAAAAGGCCAAGCCAGACTGACAACGTCCAAGGATATCAAAAAAGCGTTTGAGGAAATGCAAGGACAGGCCTCAGTACTTGAGGAATTTATACAGTTTTCGCTCGAGGTCTCGGTGATTGGAGCGCGTACTGCGGAGGGCGAAGTGGTTTGCTTCGATCCAGGCGAAAATGTACATCATAATGGCATACTTTATACTACCACAGTTCCAGCACGCCTAACTGCGTCCCAACGAACTGACGCTGTTCTTTTAACAGCCCAGATTATGAACGAACTCGACTATGTCGGTGTAATGGGCGTTGAGTTGTTCGTCACAGACGATGGATTACTCATAAATGAAATTGCGCCCAGAGTGCATAATTCGGGTCATTGGACACAAAATGGTTGTGTCGTGGATCAGTTTGAACAACATATTCGCGCTGTCGCAGGATGGCTGCTCGGTGATGGGACACGTCACAGCGATGTTGTGATGGAAAATCTAATTGGCTCCGAAGTCACAAGAGCAGCAGAATTAGCTGGAACCAAAAACGTGTCTGTCCATATTTATGGCAAAGCCGAAATTAAGTCAGGTCGAAAAATGGGCCACTTCAACCGTATCATGAATTAGCGGGGCAGTACTTCTCGGCACCTTTTATTTTTTGGGCGAGTTTACCCACTCGAAGTATTGGAAACATTGAGAAAAAATCTCCTCAATGCAATTTTTTTTAATCTAAAACAATGAAATCAGCCTACAGGCTTGGCTCCAGTTCCCTCAATACGTTAGCTTTAAAATCTTTGTCGGTTTCGGTGAGAGAAGCGACCAGGCTTTTTTAAGGCCTATTGATTTGGCTAATTCCAACCCCACTTGTTTGAGCAAGAAATAATTATAATCTGATGTAAGGGCAGAATACAGCCCTGCTTCGATCTGCGCCAAAACCCATAAAGCTATATGACACAATCTGCCACTACTGAGGTTGGCATGGCTAATACCAGTAAAGACGTTAACAAGTACAAATATCGCAGCAAACTTACACACTAATTTCTACAGATTTAGTATTACTTAAGCAGGACCGTATCGTCCCTTTTGAACAGCCCTATTCCAGTAAAAAACAAATAGTTTTTCGAAAGGCCTCAGACATATTTCAGAATGTCTTTCTAAACCAAGCAAAGCTTGAGGATGAAACTATTCAGAAAGCCTCGCAATCAACAGCTCTTTTGATGCACTAGCTTCCAGAAAAAGAAAAAGGCTGCCAAATTGGCAGCCTTCGTTACTTTAAATGGTGTGAACAAACTACATCATGCCGCCCATGCCGCCCATGCCGCCCATATCAGGCATACCGCCGCCACCGGCAGGACCGTCTTTAGCTGGCTTATCAGCAACCATTGCTTCTGTTGTAACCAGAAGGCCAGCTATTGAGGCCGCATCTTCCAAAGCTGTACGGACAACTTTAGCTGGATCAATGACGCCAAAGGCAAATAAGTCGCCATATTCTTCAGTCTGTGCATTAAATCCAAAATTAGCGTCTGAACTTTCGCGGATTTTTCCCGCAACAACAGCACCGTCAACACCAGAGTTTTCAGCAATCTGACGTAAGGGCGCTTCGATAGCTTTGTGAACAATTGCAATACCAGCATCTTGGTCAGAATTGGCGCCTTTTAGACCCTCCAACTTTTTCGCAGCTTGCATAAGTGCAACTCCACCACCGACAACAACACCCTCTTGAACTGCTGCGCGGGTCGCGTTCAGTGCATCATCAACACGGTCTTTGCGCTCCTTCACTTCAACTTCGGTCATGCCACCGACACGAATAACAGCAACACCGCCTGCCAATTTGGCAACGCGCTCTTGGAGTTTTTCACGATCATAATCAGAGCTTGTCTCTTCAATCTGATTGCGGATTTGAGCAACCCGTGCTTCGATCTCAGCTTTCTCACCAGCACC
Organism: Paracoccaceae bacterium; assembly: GCA_028150825.1. Lineage (GTDB taxonomy): Bacteria > Pseudomonadota > Alphaproteobacteria > Rhodobacterales > Rhodobacteraceae > LFER01. Next base: position 31,181 of record JAOGIM010000009.1, on the reverse strand, counting down.
GTCGACAATAGTTGTCTCGTCTTTTGTGATCTGGATTTTCTTGGCAGTTCCAAGCATGTCCATAGTTACGCTTTCAAGTTTCATACCAAGATCTTCGCTGATTACCTGACCACCAGTCAAAATAGCTATATCTTGCAACATCGCCTTACGACGATCGCCAAAACCAGGTGCTTTGACTGCAGAAATTTTCAAACCACCGCGCAACTTATTTACAACCAAAGTCGCGAGCGCTTCGCCTTCGACATCTTCTGCTATAATTAAAAGTGGCTTTTGTGATTGGATGACTGACTCGAGCAACGGCACCATTGACTGCAGCGAAGATAATTTCTTCTCGTGCAGCAAAATCATGCAATCCTCAAGTTCAGCTGTCATTTTGTCTGCATTTGTCACAAAGTAAGGAGACAGGTAACCGCGATCAAACTGCATTCCTTCAACAACATCCGTTTCAGTTTCAAGGCCCTTATTCTCTTCAACAGTAATAACGCCTTCGTTGCCTACTTTTTGCATCGCATCCGCGATTTGCTGGCCAATTTCGGCTTCGCCATTTGCAGAAATAGTACCAACTTGTGCAACTTCATCGCTATCTTTTACAACGCGTGACGCTGCTTTTATCTCACTTACGATTTTAGATGTTGCCAAATCAATCCCGCGCTTAAGATCCATAGGGTTCATACCAGCAGCAACTGATTTCAAACCCTCGCGAACAATCGCTTGCGCCAAAACTGTCGCAGTAGTTGTGCCGTCACCGGCCTCATCATTAGTGCGACTGGCCACTTCTTTGACCATTTGTGCACCCATATTCTCAAACTTATCTTCCAGTTCGATTTCTTTGGCGACGGTAACACCGTCTTTGGTTATGCGTGGCGCGCCGAAAGATTTGTCAAGGATAACATTACGGCCTTTTGGGCCCAAAGTTACCTTAACAGCGTCGGCCAGAATGTTGACACCATTAAGCATGCGATTGCGTGCATCTGTGTCGAATTTGACGTCCTTAGAAGCCATTTTTCTTTTCCTCTTTTAGTAAATTTATATTAATGGGATGCGATTAGGACAGAATGCCCAGAATATCGCTTTCTTTCATAATCAACAGTTCTTCACCGTCTACGGTGACTTCTGTTCCAGACCATTTTCCGAACAGAACTTTATCTCCATTGTTTACAGCCATTGTGATCAACTCGCCACTATCCTTACGGGCGCCCTCACCACAAGAAATTACCACACCTTCGGCAGGCTTTTCTTTTGCACTATCAGGGATGATCAATCCCCCTGAAGTCTTTTCATCACCTTCAGTGCGACGAACTAGAACACGGTCGTGTAACGGTTTAAAAGCCATCTCTGGGACTCCTTACGCTCAAAATTAAATTGGACCCATCTAAGGGCTGTTAGCACTCGGTCGATTAGAGTGCCAAGAATTGGTAGATAGTCATCACACCGAGGTGAGTCAACACATGAGATGAAAATATTTACAGGTATTTTGCGCTAAATCCAAACATGATTTTTACAAACATGACAATACTTTATTTATGTTAGATTTCACTTATCTCAGGAGGTCTTCAGGCTACTAAGCCACGTCCCCTCAGAAGGGCCTCTACTCCCGGCAGGCGTCCCCGGTAAGCAGTGTATAGCGCTTCAGGATCTTGTGATCCCCCCATAGAAAGTATATTTTTCTCAAGAGATTTAGCCAGTTCTGGATCAAACGCATCACCCTTTTCCTCAAAAGCGGCAAAGGCATCTGCATCCATTACTTCAGACCACATATAGCTGTAATAGCCGCTAGCATAGCTGCCACCAGAAAACACGTGTCCAAACTGCGTGGTTGCGTGGCGCATACCAATTGCATTCGGCATGCCCATGGCTTCTAAGACTTCGCTTTGACGCTCCATGATATCTTCGGGAACCTCCCGCGTGTGATATTCCAGATCAACCATTGCAGATGCAACATATTCAACAGTCTGAAACCCCATATCAAACGTTGCCGCTCCTAAAACCTTATCTAATAACTCAGGTGGCATCGTTCGACCGGTATCAACATGCCTCGCAAATTTTTTGAGTATTTCTGGGACTTTGAGCCAATGTTCATAAAGCTGACTTGGAAGCTCGACAAAGTCCCGCGGCACAGAAGTTCCAGAAACCATCTCATAACTTACATCCGACAGCATTTGATGCAACGCATGGCCAAATTCGTGAAATAAAGTGCGTGCATCATCATAAGATAAAAGAGCAGGGTCAGACTTAGCAAAATTGCACACATTGATCACTATTGGAGTCTGCGTCTTTGGGAGTTTTGCCTGCGAACGCATGGCCGAACACCAAGCGCCAGACCGCTTAGAGCCGCGGGCAAAGTAATCACCAATAAAAACAGCAACATGCTTACCTTGGCGCGTCACTTCCCAAGCTCGGCAATCGGCATGATAAAGTGGCACATCAACCAATTTGAATTCCAACCCAAATAGGCGGTATGAACATTCAAAGGCTGCATTTATCATCTGATCGAGCTGAAAAAACGGTTTGACAATTGCCTCGTCGAAATCGTGCTCAGCTTTACGTCGCTTTTCTGCGAAATATCGCCAATCCCATTTTTCAATATCCATATTGAGTCCGTCCTCATACATCATTTGCGCCAATACTGTAGCATCCTTATCAGCCTGTGCCTTAGCTGGCCGCCAGACATCATTTAAAAGCTGACGGACATTCTCGGGAGTTTTGGCCATTTCTGTTTCAAGCTTGAAGCTTGCAAAATCCTTGTATCCAAGCAGACCAGTCATTTCTTGTCTCAGTTCTAATATTTCCCGCGCTAAATTACGGTTGTCCGTATCTCCTCCGTTGGCCCCACGCGCCGCCCATGCTTTATAGGCAATTTCGCGCAGATCACGACGCGGAGAAAACTGAAGAAACGGAACAATCAGCGACCTAGACAGCGTGATAACCGCCCCTTCTAATTTCTTTTCCGTAGCAGCCATCTTAGCGGCATCAATCAGAAAATCAGGCAAGCCCTCCAAATCACTTTCAGAAAGTTTCATATGCCAGCTGCGCTCATCTTTTAGGAGATTTTGCGAGAATTCGGTTCCCAGAACGGCCAGCCGCGATTTAATAGCCTTCATCCGGTCCTTAGCATGCCCCTCAAGAGCGGCCCCGGCACGCACAAAATTACGGTGCATCAACATCAGGACGCGGGACTGCTCTGAATTTAATCCAAGATCATCGTGTCTTATCCAAAGTTTATCTATGCGTGTAAAAAGCTCTTTATTGGCAATAATTTCAGAGCTATGCACCGATAACTTGGGAGAAAACTCTCGCATTAAAGCTTCGCGGGCGTCATTGCTATCAGCACCTGCAATTGAATAAAACACCGAAAGCACTTTATCGAGGTCTTTGCCAGTCTGCATCAGCGCCTCAATTGTATTGGTAAAAGTTGGCTGCTCAGGATTATTTGCAACTATAAGTGTCTCTTGCATATCCGCCTCGAGGGCTTGATCGAACGCAGGAGAAAAATCATCGTCAGAAATTTTATCAAAAGGAGCAATTTCAAAAGGTGTGTTCCAATCTTCTAATAATGCATTGCTCATCAGTAATTCCTTTTCCTTAAATTTTTTTACGCGTTGTATTGGTCTTTGCAGACGGGACAGTCCAATCGACGACTGGTTTTAATTTTACGTGTCTCTGCGTAAAGCGCATCATAAATTAGCATGTAGGTATGCATCACATCTCCAGCCCCAGTAATGATCTTCATCGCCTCAGCCGCCATCATCGCGCCAATTACACCGGGTAGCGGTGCAAACACCCCCGCTTCAGCACAGCTTGGTGCAAGATTAGCCGAAGGAGCATTGGGAAAGACACATGCATAGCATGGACCTTTTGATTTTGGATCAAAGACTGAAATTTGCCCCTCCCATTGACTGAGCGCGCCAGACACCAGCGGCACGCCCAGCTTAACGGCAGTGGCATTGGCAAGATAGCGCGTTCCAAAGTTATCGCTGCCTTCCAGAATAATATCATATTGCGCAAACAACTCTTGTGCGATCTCATCCGTCAGGCGCCTGTTATAGGGCTTGACCTCAACATAGGGATTTTGCGCAATCATCATATTTTGGGCAGAAAACACTTTAGGCATACCAATCGCTTGATCCTGATGAATGATCTGACGCTGCAGATTCACATTTTCAACCGTGTCATCATCAATGATGCCAATTGTGCCAATCCCGGCCCCTGTCAGATATTGCAAAGCAGGCGCACCGAGCCCGCCTGCACCAATGACCAAAACACGGGCAGCTTTAAGCTGCATCTGTCCAGGACCACCAATTTCGCGTAAAACAATATGACGGGCATAGCGATCCAATTCGGCCTCACCAAGCGCCAGAGATACAGCTTTGGTTTGGACAATTTCAGGTTGTTCCACAAGGTGGCGTAGCTTGGAAAGTCCAAAGAGATATAGTAAGGCCAGAAGTGCCATACTGCCAAAAATCATCCAAGGATCCCTGCTCTCACCACTTGCCATTCTGATTGGATGACCATCTGGTAAAACGCTATGCACGATTAAAATCCCAATGAAGGCCACTGCCAAAATGGAAAATCTGGTGTTTTTTGAAAAACCACCTCTGCCAGCAAGAAAATAAAATACGAGCGCAAGGATCAGCAGCTTAACCATCAGGATTTTCCAGTTGAGCCAAAGCCGCCTTGACCCCGATCCGTTTCACCAAGAATAGCTTCAAGGGCGAAAACCGCCTGTTGCACTGTTGCGACAACCATCTGCGCCACTCTGTCCCCATGCCCAATATGAAAATCTTGATCGCTCGAATTATAGAGAATGATGCCTACGATCCCGCGAAAATCACTGTCAATAGTTCCCGGTGCATTCAGAATGGTGACTCCATGGTTTAGCGCAAGCCCTGATCTGGGACGAATTTGGACTTCGTAACCCAACGGAATTTCTATATGAAGACCGGTTGAAATAAGCATTCTTGATCCAGCCACCAAAGTCGCCCCTGTTGTGCGTTTATCGGGCGGAAAGTTTGCCCTAAGATCAGCACCGGCCGCCCCTCCGGTTTTATACTGCGGCAAGGATAAGTTTGAATCTGCGTCCTGTGCCCAGCTCAAGGAAAGATCAACCATTTCTCATGCCCTACCTAAGGCATTCGCAATTTTCATGGCAAGCTGGCGTGCAACTGCGGATTTGCTCATTCGGTCCCAGCCCTGCACGCCTTGTGATGTGATCAGCGTAACGGCGTTTTCTGATCCCCCCATAATGCCAGTCTCGGGAGAGACATCGTTGGCAACAATCCAGTCACAGCCTTTTCGTGCGCGCTTTTTCGTTGCATTTTCAATAACATCCTCAGTTTCAGCCGCAAAGCCAACAACAAGATCTGGTCTGGTTTTTGTTCGATTGCTGATCCGTGCCAGAATATCCGGGTTCTCAGCAAACTCCAAAACGGGCAACTGGCCGTTCACTTTTTTGATCTTTGAGCTTGGCGTATCCACCACACGCCAGTCTGCTACTGCTGCGGCAAAGATTGCAGCATCGCATGGCATCTCTTTTTCGACAGCCTCAAGCATCTGTATTGCCGTCTCAACCTCGATTAAATGAACCCCAATAGGTGGCTGAACATCAGCAGGCCCTGTTACAAAGATCACATCAGCACCCAGCTCTATAAGGGCCTTTGCAATTGCGCTCCCTTGAGCTCCAGAAGACCGGTTGGCGATATAACGCACGGGATCAATCGGTTCATGGGTAGGCCCTGATGTGACAAGCACCCGCCTACCAGCCAAAGCATTAGCTGGGCCCATGGCCATAAAATATTCTTCAATCGCAGTGACAATTTCCAAGGGTTCGGCCATACGTCCGAGACCGAATTCACCACAGGCCATATCTCCCTCATTGGGACCGACAAAGTTAATAGAGTCATCTTTTAAATAGGTAACATTACGCTGTGTCGCTGCATGGCTCCACATCCGCAAATTCATTGCCGGTGCGACTAACACAGGCGTGTCTGTTGCCAACAAAAGTGTCGAGGCCAAATCATTAGCATGACCTCCCGCCATTTTCGCTATAAGATCTGCACTTGCAGGAGCAACGACAATCAAATCAGCGCTACGCGAAAGTTCAATATGCCCCATCTCAGCTTCTGAAGTAAGATCAAACAAATCTTGAAAGACCTTTTCTCCTGCCATTGCAGAGACAGACAGAGGGGTTACGAACTCTGCTGATGCTTTGGTCATAACCGGAGTGACCATCGCCCCTCGCTCACGCAGACGCCGGATCAGGTCCAATGATTTAAATGCGGCGATACCACCAGAAATGATCAGCAAAATTCTACGCTCTTCCAACATGGTCGCCTCAGAAAGGTTTCATCCAAACTTTAGGACGTCTGCGATATCTCTGCAAGAGGGGTCAGACAATCCTAAAATTTTGCCAGTTGCGATTGATTAATTCACATGGTGGAAATTTTGTAATCACGAGATTAAATATTAGGCTCAGCATTTTCAGTGTTAGATTTATTGGTGAGTTTGTAACAAATCAGAATATACTTCGAAATTATGCTTTTCGAAATACCTCATACTCTAGACAGCGAACTAGCCCACAAACCTTTCACAATTGCCCCCTACTCAAAGAAAATGTTGAACTTCGCGGACATTGTTTTCGAGGAATTTGCGCATTTTACCGAATGCGGCTGCTTCGACCTGTCGAACGCGCTCTTTCGATAGGCCTAGCTCTATTCCAAGGCTTTCTAAAGTCCGAGGCTCATCCCGCATTTTTCGTTCGCGAATAATTAACCTTTCACGATCATTTAGTCCATTAAGTGCGTCTAAAAGCCAGCCTCGTAGACGGCCAGTGTCATGATTAGTTTCATAGGTTTTGTCTGCTTGCTCTGATATGTCTTCAATAGTGTCAATCCATTCTCGCCCTTCATCTTCAACAGATTGTGTTGCGTTAAGCGAGTAGTCAGATCCACTCAACCGTCCATCCATCATCTCGACGTCGTGTATCGGCACACCCACCTCAGTTGAGATCAACTGGTGAAGTTGATGCCTATCTAATTGTTCACCGCGCTGGGACGCTTCTCTTTCAAGCTGAGCCTGAACCCGTCTCAGATTAAAGAAAAGAGATTTTTGGTTACTGGTCGATCCAGTCCGAACCATGGACCAATTACGCATAACGTAGTCTTGGATACTAGCTTTGATCCACCACACCGCGTAAGTTGAAAAACGGACACCTCGGTCAGGATCAAATTTATCTGCTGCCTTCATGAGGCCAAGACCTGCTTCCTGAATGAGATCATTCATAGGTGCGCCATAACGTTTAAACTTAGACGCCATCGATATCGCCAATCGCATATAAGCATTGATTAGCCTATGGAGAGACGCTTCATCTCGCTGATCTCTCCAAGCATAAGCTAGCTTTAGTTCAGTTTCAGCGTCTAATAGCTCTGCCTTCATCGCTTTGCGAGATATGAACGCTCCAGAGTTTCCATCGAGTGCCAAAGTCCTATTCTCCCACTTGTCTTCCGGTTTTGTCAAATATAATTTAGTGTTTAGTAATGATACGACGAGAGCCAGAATTCGGATCACATTCGACTAAGGAAAAATCTATAACAATGACATTTGACTTTACTCTTGTACTTGGTGGCGCGGCGTCAGGTAAGTCAGCTTGGGCAGAAAACCACGTGCTTTCATTTAGCACCCAGCCCATTTATGTAGCCACAGCACAAGCCTATGACAATGAAATGAAAAAGAAAGTTTTGCTCCACCAAAAAAGGCGGAGTGCTAAATGGCGTACATTTGAAGAACCATTGGCGCTGGTCGAACAGTTATCTGCGCTTAGAAAATCCGAAGTTGTCCTAATTGATTGCGCTACAATGTGGCTAAGTAATCTTTTGCTGAAGGATCAGGATGTCTCAAGCGCTGCTGATAGTTTATGCGCCTATTTACCAAGTTTTGAGGGACGAATTGTGATCGTCAGCAATGAAGTTGGCCATAGTGTCGTCCCATCAACAAAACTTGGTCGTAGGTTCCAAAGCGATCAGGGTCATCTCAACCAAAAACTGGCAAGCATAGCAGATCGTGTTGTCATGGTAACCGCTGGCCTGCCAGCTCTATTAAAAGGTCGGCTATCCGAGGACATGAATTGAGCGATCTTTATTTCATACGGCACGGACCGACACATTTAAAATCTATGGTCGGCTGGTCTGATGTACCCGCAGATCTCTCTGATGAGGCCAAAATTGAGCGCCTTTGCAAATATTTACCCGATAATGGAAAAATGATTTCATCAGATTTAAAACGCGCGCGCGACACCGCTGATGCACTAAAGTTAGACCACGAGAGATTGCCCGATGAAGCCAATTTGCGCGAGATTCACTTTGGTGATTGGGAATTAAAACTATTCGCCGAAATTGAAAAGACAGATCATGACCGTGTATTTGCGTTTTACGATACTCCCGGTCAGACCTCAGCACCAAATGGCGAAAGCTGGGATGGGTTTTGCCAAAGAACAGATCAGGCTATTGATGATCTTATGAATGCATACCCCGAACAAGCGTTGATTATTGTTGTACATTTTGGCGTGATCGTTAGCCAGATACAAAGAGCGGAAGGCTGCGGCGCAAAACATGCCATGCGACATAAGATAGATAATTTTTCACTGACCCATCTCAGATACAGCGAATCTGGATGGACAATTAATAAGCTGAACTTTTCCGCGTGAAAAAGTACATTAAATTATCTTTGAATTTAACTATTTTAAACCTGCTTGGGGACAGAAAGGAAAATGTTTAAGATTTATGAATACCCATGCGACTGCCATAATCTATAAAGGTATTAAACCGTGTCCAGTAGAATTTAACAGTGCGGTAACTCACGACCTTCCAGCTTTTGCTATGTTGGGCCTGCATGAGAAAGTAGTCTTTGAAGCGCGCACAACGCGTTCAAAATTCCGTCGTATTGCCAAAGGATTATTGGCTTTCGCAGTTGAAGCGTAAACGAGCAAGCGAATTGTAGCACCGAATCATCAGCAGACGTGATCTCACTTGCAGCGTTTCTCAATTGCGGCCCAGACCATAGACGCGACATTGATATAGTCAAACCTTTCCAGTTCTTGTATCCCGGTTGGCGAAGTCAGATTTATTTCAGTCAGATAATCACCAATTATATCAATTCCGACGAATATCTGGCCTTTTTCACTCAATAGCGGGCCGATTGCGTCACAAATTTCTATGTCTCTTTGCGTCAGGCCAACTTTTTCCGGCCGGCCGCCAACATGCATATTAGATCGGGTTTCGCCTTTTGCAGGAATGCGATTAATGGCACCAACAGGCTTTCCTTCGACCAAGATCACTCGTTTGTCGCCATTGCTAACATCGGGTAGAAACTTTTGTGCAATGAGCGGTTCGCGTGAAAAACTAGCAAAGAGCTCATGCAAAGAGGATAGATTTCGATCGTTGGTATCGAGCCGGAACACGCCTGCCCCGCCATTTCCATAAAGTGGTTTTAAAATAATATCCTTATGCTTTTCCTTAAAGGTCCGAATTGTCTCAATGTCGCGGGCGATCGTCGTAGGGGGTGTTAAAGCGGGGAAATTTAGCACCAAAAGCTTCTCAGGGTAATTGCGCACCCAGAAAGGATCATTCACCACAAGAGTTTTTGGGTGGACCATATCAAGAAGATGCGTTGTCGTAATATAATGCATATCAAATGGTGGGTCTTGCCGCAGCCAAATGACATCAAAATCTTCTAGCCACACTTCTTCTTCCGCACTTAGAATTGCGGGGTGATCTGGAACGCGCTGGACTTCCATTTTATGCCCCCGAGCAATTAATTTTCCTTCCTGAAAAGCTAGTTTGTCTGGTGAATAGTAAAAGAGCCTATGACCCCGTGCCTGAGCCTCCTCAGCAAGACGGAAGCTGCTATCGGCGTTGACATCGACTAAGTTAATAGGATCCATTTGAAACGCAATTTTCATAAACTCTCCAGAATTTTTATTGAGTGAACATGGCCCAATAGGGGCATGCTTGGCAATGCCAGAATGAAAGATACTTTCCCTTTAGAGAGGTGCATTTTCGACAACGACTAATACGCCCAGCGCATGGAGAAAAGCTACATCAAAGCGTATGTTTGCATTTAGTGGAAAGTTTTTGTAGGCTGAGATTTATCGCTTAGTCTGAGTAATGCTAGAAATCTGTGGTCAGATTAGAGCTTCGTTTGCCCGCACTTGAGTGGATGATTTCTTCACTTCTAAAAAGACTAAAATATCCTCTTTGGAAGCAACCAAATTTATTTCACCACTCGGACCGCTCCACCGTTGGTAAAGTATTTTATAGCCGCAGAATTTATAATCTTTGAGAACTTAGCTTTCCAATATAAATCCATCAAAGGAGGCAATCTTACTCCGTTTCTTCTTTTCCAAGTTCCAGAGCCTTCTGATAAATTTGGCGTTTTGGCAAACCATAAGCGCGCGCGACCGCCTCAGAGGCATCTCGCAGGCTCATGTCATTCAATGCCTTTTGCAGATCTAAAGATAATTGCTCTTCGTTAATAGAAAGTTTCTCCGCGCAACTGATAAGAACCACTACCTCGCCTTTGATCGACCGATCAGCAACATGATCACAGAGCTCATTCAGAGATCCCCGGCGCACTTCTTCGAATTTCTTGGTCAACTCGCGGCAATAGACTGCTGTTCGCTCTGCTCCGAGTGTATCACGTGCATCGCGCAGCATAGCAGCAAGCCGTTTAGGCGATTCGTAAAAAACAAGAGTGCTTTGAATATCTGACAAGTTTTGTAGCCTTGCACGTCTAGCTGTTTTTTGAGCTGGTAAAAACCCATCAAACAAGAAACTATCTGTCGGTAATCCAGCCAAAGTCAAAGCGCTCAAAACTGCAGAGCTTCCAGGCGCAGTAGTCATTAAATAGCCAGCTTCACTGGCATCTTTGGAAAGATGATATCCGGGATCCGCAATCAAAGGAGTACCTGCCTCAGAGGCATAAGCCACCGATTTATCGGCGCTTATATACTTCATAAGTCTTCCGCGCACTTTAGCACTACTATGGTCATGATATGAAATAAGAGGCCTATTTGCTAGAGGAACCCCATGAATATTCAACAAACGCCGTAGTGTTCGCGTGTCTTCGGCCACCAACACATCCGCACTGGCTAATATATCAAGGGCTCTGAGTGTGATATCTCGGGCGTTACCAATTGGTGTTGCAACAAGATACAATCCCGCCGCTAAATCGACTAACTTATGATTCACCTCTAGACCCGCTCTATTTGCGCTTTATGATCTCTCTATGAGCGGAGCATGGCGCGCTTAAAGGAGATAACACTATGATCGACTTAATTTTACCGTTACGCAAGACGTTGTTTGCTTTAATTGCGTTTTCTCTTCTTGCTGCAATATCTGGGTGCAATGTTGGTCCATCTACAATAGGACCCGGGCGAGTTCTTAATACATCAGACCCAGTACCTGTCGCTTTGTTGATTCCACAGAGCGATGAAAAAATACAAAAAATTTCTATAAGCATAGAAAATGCTGCAAGGTTAGCCATCGCGGACTTAGGCAATATTAGGATTGACTTGCGTGTTTACGATACAGCCGGTTCAGCTGTCGTCGCCGGCCAAGTGGCGCAGCAAGCTGTAGATGAGGGCGCCAAAATAATCTTGGGGCCGCTTTTTGCAGAGGCGGCAAATGCGGCAGGCTTGGCCGTCGCGGATGAAGGTGTAAACGTTCTAAGTTTCTCAAATAATGCCTCAATTGCAGGCGGTAATGTCTTTGTCTTGGGTCAAACATTTGACAATACAGCAAAGCGTCTGGTCCAATTTGCTGCAGCTCAAGGCAAGCGAAGGGCAATTATTGTGTATCCAAGCAATGTCGAAGGAGAATTTGGAAGGATTGCTCTGGAAAAAGCGGCATCACGTAGCTCTTTGGAAATCGTAGCCTCACAAGCATTTGAGTTTTCGCGCAAAGGGGTTGTGAATTCTGTGCCTCTTGTGAGAGCTGCCGTTGAGATTGAAGATGCGGATTTACTTTTTCTAACGTCGACTACAGCGGGTGCTTTAGGATTGTTGGTGCAGATGCTCCCTGAGGCAGGTATAAATTCTGAAACTATGCAATACGCTGGATTGGCGCGTTGGGATATTCCAGCCCAAACCCTTGAATTGCCCGGTGTTCAGAATGGATGGTTTACTGTCCCAGATCGTGAGATGCTGGCGCAGTTTTCAGCCCGATATGAAGAAGCTTATCAAAGCAAACCCCATCACTTGGCAGGCCTTTCCTATGATGGGATTGCCGCCATCGGTGCTTTGGTATTCTCAGCCAATCCAAATGCATTCTCCAAAGGCTCTCTTACTCAACAGGCTGGTTTTGAAGGCGTGGACGGAATTTTTCGTTTAAAGCAGAACGGGACAAACGAGCGCGGACTTGCTATAGCGCGTGTAGAAAACAAACAGGTAAAAATCATTGACTCAGCCCCAACATCTTTTGGACGCGCAGCATTCTGAGCGATTTCGTATCCCACTTAATCCGGATGAAGCTCTACTCATTTGCGTGCCGAATGAAATTTTCCACATTGAAGAAGCTGCTGTTAGCATAAGGCAAATTGTGGATTCAGGTGCCGAAGTCAAAGATATTCGAGCTTCTGTCATAAATGACATGCGCTTACGTCAGAAGGCTGCTCAAAAGACTTTGGCACGTGAATTCCGTGCCCAACCCAATGCTGCGCACAAGCTAAATAAAAGCTATAATTTTTTAACAGATTGTTTGATCCATACAGCGTGGATGATGGCGACAACAGTGCTTCATCAACTATCCGAATCCACCAAAGGCGAACGCTTGTCAGTGCTTGCTGTAGGTGGATATGGACGTGGAGAAATGGCCCCCCATTCTGATGTCGATCTACTTTTTCTGACACCGTATAAACAAACTCCGTGGTCGAAGAACATAATCGAAAGTATGCTCTACATCCTTTGGGATCTAAAGCTCAAGATTGGCCATGCCTCACGCACAGTCAAAGAATGCCTACGCCTTGGAAAAGAAGACTTCACAATCCGAACAGCCATGCTTGAGCAAAGACATATCTGCGGTGATCTTGAGATTGCGCAAGAGCTCGAAGAGACACTCTGGGCTGGCCTTTTTCGCGGTACCACAAATGAATTTATCGATGCCAAGCTTCGTGAACGCGAGGTTCGGCACATAAAACAAGGCGGCCAACGTTACATGGTAGAGCCAAATGTCAAAGAGGGCAAAGGCGGCCTGCGCGATCTACATTCCCTTTTTTGGATTGCAAAATATGTTCATAGGGTCAAAAGCACTGCCGATCTTTTGGAGCTCAGCCTTTTCAGTCAGGAAGAGCATGTTGTTTTTGCTTCAGCCGAACGTTTTTTATGGGCTGTCCGCAGCCATTTGCACCTAACCACTGGACGCGCGTCTGATCAACTGACCTTCGACTTACAAGTCGAAGTTGCAGACCGAATGGGCTATAAAGACCAAGGTGGGAGACGAGCTGTTGAGATATTTATGCAAGACTATTTCCGGCATGCAACAAACATTGGCGATCTGACGCGCATATTTCTAACGTCCCTCGAAGCAAGCCACGCTAAAGCAGAGCCACTTCTACAAAAAATTCTACGCCGAAAACCAGTTGTAAAACTTGATTACAGCATAGTGCATAATCGACTGTCGATCAAATCCCCAAGGAGTTTCATAGAAAATCCTCTTAACCTGTTAAAACTATTCGAAGAAGCCTTGCGCACGGGCCTTTTCATTCACCCAGACGCAATGCGCCTTGTCTCAGCGAACCTGAATTTGTTTGATGAAAAACTGCGTCAGGATAAGGAAGCTCAAAGGATATTTCTGGACCTCCTGATAAAACATGGCAATCCAGAGCGGGCGCTTAGACGGATGAACGAATTAGGCGCATTGGCCGCTTTTATACCCGAGTTCGAACCAATTGTCGCAATGATGCAATTTAACATGTACCACAGCTACACCGTGGATGAGCATACGATCCAATGCATCCGTAATCTTGCCGAAATTGAGCGCGAAGAGCTTGTCGAAGAGCTGCCACTTGCAAGCTCAATCCTAAAACGTGGGCTCAATCGCAAAGTCCTATATGTTGCATTGCTTGTGCATGATATTGGCAAAGGCCGCAAAGAAGACCACTCGATTCTAGGAGCAAGAATTTCAAGAGTAGTGTCCCAGCGGCTTGGGCTTTCAAAGTCAGATGTCGATACAGTAGAGTGGCTGGTCAGATATCATCTTTTGATGTCAGATATGGCCCAAAAGCGGGATATTTCAGACCCGCGCACTATCAGGGATTTCGCCAAAGCAGTCCAGAACGTCAAACGTCTAGATCTACTGACGGTCTTAACTGTCTGCGACATTCGCGGCGTTGGACCAAACAGCTGGAACAACTGGAAAGCGGTCCTTATTCGCGAACTTTACCGGCAAACCGCAAATGCGTTAGAGACCGGACTAGAAGATCTCAATCGAGAAACAAGAGGCACAAAGGCTAAAGGCAATCTAAGGGCTGCTCTATCACATTGGGACACCAAAGACCTTAAAACTGAGACTGCGCGCCATTACCCACCGTATTGGCAGGGTCTGCATGTCACGACACATATCATCTTTGCCAATCTTTTGCGAAACCTTAAGGAGAGTGAAATCCACATTGATTTACATCCTGATATTGATCGCGATGCGACGCGTATTTGTTTTGCCCTTTTTGATCACCCTGGTGTTTTTTCGCGCCTCTCCGGCGCTTTAGCGTTGGTTGGGGCTAATGTGGTTGATGCGCGCAGCTACACAAGTACAGATGGCTTCGCCACATCGGTATTTTGGGTGCAGGATTCCGAAGGCCACCCCTACGACGCGAGCCGGATGTCCAGATTAAGAGAAATAATTTACAAAACACTGAAAGGGGAAGTGGTTGCTCGAGATGCAATTAAAGATAAGGATAAGCTGAAAAAACGCGAGCGCGCTTTCAAAGTTGGAACATCTATTACCTTTAATAATGACGGCTCTGAAATTTACACTATTATAGAAGTTGATACGCGTGATCGTGCAGGACTTTTATTTGACCTTACACGAACTTTGGCAAATGCAAATGTCTACATTAACTCGGCCGTAATTGCTACCTATGGAGCGCAAGTTGTGGACACATTTTATGTCAAAGACATGTTTGGTCTAAAATTCCATAGTCAAGGCAAACAACGCACTCTGGAGAAAAAATTGCTTGAAGCTATAGAATTGGGTGCTGAAAGGGCCATTGGATAACAGCGATGCATTTGTTCAGGAATATCATGACCGTTGGCGTTTGGACTCTTTTGAGCCGGATCCTAGGTATGGGACGTGAAGTTATATTCTATGCTTTGATCGGAGTGGGCCCGATCCTAGACGCCTTTATTGTGGCCTTTCGCCTTCCAAATTTGTTTAGACGCTTTTTTGCAGAAGGTGCCTTTAATGCAGCCTTTGTACCGATGTTATCAAAGCGTATTGAAAATGGCCAAGATCCGGACGGGTTTGTCAGCCAATCAATGGGATGGCTCGCCTTTATTTTGATTTTTTTTACGGCTACGGCAATGATTTTCATGCCTGCCTTGGTGTGGGCAACCGCTAGTGGGTTTTCACAAGATGCTAGATTTGATTTGACCGTTCAATATAGCCGTATTGTCTTTCCCTATATTTTTCTGGTCTCGCTTGCGGCTTTATTATCAGGCGTCCTAAATGCAAAAGGTCATTTTGCCATGGCCGCCGCTGCACCTATAGTCTTAAATATTTTGATCATATTAGCGCTTGGGCTCGCTTGGTTCTCGGCACAATCTGCAATCACATACCTCGTCTGGTCGATCCCCTTGGCCGGTTTTGTCCAGCTGATCCTTCTGTGGAGCATGGTGAAAAAGAGTGGTATAAACATCAAAGTGGCTCGCCCGCGTATAAGTCCAGACATGGGCCATCTGCTAAAAGTTGCAATACCGGCGGCCTTGGCCAATGGCGTGGTCCAGATCAATTTATTGGTTGGACAAATTGTCGCGAGTTTTTTTCCAGGCGCTGTTAGTTGGCTTTATGGAGCAGATCGGCTTTATCAATTGCCCTTGGGTGTTGTCGGAATTGCCGTCGGCATTGTCTTGCTTCCAGAACTATCCAGACGCTTGCAAGCAAACGATGATATCGGTGCAAAAACGGCTTTTTGCCGCGCAAGTGAAATAAGTTTTGCGCTGACTTTTCCTGCGGCAGTTGCTCTTTTTATTGTTCCTTTACCATTGGTTTCTGCCCTTTTTGAACACGGTGCAACTGGGCGCAGTGACGCTGAAGCGATTGCATTTGCATGTGCAATATACGGTCTTGGCTTGCCAGCTTTTATTCTTCAAAAACTGATTCAACCACTTTATTTTGCCTGCGAAGATACCAAAAGGCCCTTTCGTTATGCCGCCTTGGCTATGATCGTGAATGCAGTATTGGCAGTCGGCCTTATGCCATATTTAGGATGGATATCAGCCGCAGTGGCAACGTCTGTTTCCTCTTGGGTAATGGTTATATTGCTGAGCAATGGCGCGCACCAGTTTGGGGATATTACAAGATTTGATGCACAAATAAAGGGCCGGTTTGTACGCATTGCGATAGCCTCGCTCGGAATGGGCGCAGTTTTATGGACTAGCGACTTATATCTCGGTCCGATGATCGAAACATCTCTGATGCGCGTAGTTTACGGAGCGGGTATAATCTTTTCCGGTATAATTATCTACGGAATCTTTGCCCAATTGACTGGCGGCCTGGCTCTAAGGGATATTAGCAGATCAATGCGACGTTCTTAGGATTTGCGAAACAGAGACAGCACACTGTCAAAACCACCAGGGATAAAAAAGAACGATAGAATGAAACCAGTCACAAAAGCGGTCAAATCCGCAATCCAACTGTCATTATCACCCAAAATAATCCCAAATCCCAGTTGAACGCCCATCAAGATTGTTATTAGGTAGAACGCCTGTCCTTGCGGCGCATTCTGGACCCGCAAGGACACCCAAACAATGAACGTATAAGCGCCAATAAGACCATAAATCCCCGTGAATGAACCAAACAGCCATCCTCCCTCGGGAACTGCGAGCGAATAGCAAAGAGCCCCCATCCCTGCAGAGACGAAGAAAAACACCAAAACAGCCACAGCTGAAAAGGCCGTTCCAACCATTTTCCCCATCGCCAGAAATAACGCGCAGGCAACGGCCGTATTGATCATACTGGAATGCAAAAAGGAAAAGCTCACAAAACGCGCAAGATGCTCAATCGGATATTGATTGTTTTCGACCATCCAGCCCAAAAGAGCAGTGTTTACACCGTAACTTTCAATCGCCGCATAACGCCATCCGATTCCATCTGGACCTCCCAAAATACCAGTGCCTGCGAACGTAAATAAAAATTCTGTGCCCGCAATGAGACCAAAAAGGGCCACAACGACGGGCGGCATTGGGTTAAACGCCTTGGGTGGAGGATTTTCTGACATGGTCGCGGGCCTTTGCTTGACGATAGTTTCCGCTATGGGTAAGCGGTTTATGGTGAAACTTCCAGACGGAGAATGAGATCATGTCGGATGCGGTTCAAAAGCACTCAAACGACGCTTTTAAAAAACGCGTTTTTTCAGGTATCCAACCCACGGGTGGACTGACCCTTGGAAATTACCTTGGAGCAGTTAAACGATTTGTTCAAATGCAACAGGAAGATTATGAGACGATATATTGCATGGTCGACTTGCATGCCATCACAACCTGGCAAGATCCCCAAAAATTAAAGCACAACACGCGCGAACTCGCAGCATTTTTTATAGCGGCCGGCATTGATCCAGATAAGTCTATTCTATTCAACCAGTCAGGCGTTTCAGCCCATGCAGAACTTGGCTGGGTTTTTAACTGCGTCACTCGTATGGGATGGATGAAAAGAATGACCCAGTTTAAAGATAAAGCAGGTAAAAATTCTGAAAATGCCTCGCTTGGTTTATTTGGATATCCTGCGCTGATGGCGGCAGATATTTTAGTTTACCATGCAACGCATGTTCCCGTTGGAGATGATCAGAAACAACATCTCGAACTCACGCGCGACATTGCAGCAAAGTTTAACCACGATTTTAGCGTCGATTTTTTTCCAATGATTGAGCCTGTGATTGGTGGACCAGCCGCTCGGGTTATGAGCCTGCGGGACGGATCAAAAAAGATGTCAAAATCTGACCCTTCCGATCTGAGCCGGATTAATATGGGGGATGAAGCTGATACAATCGCGCAGAAACTCCGCAAAGCAAAAACTGATCCTGATGCGTTGCCCTCAGAAGAAGAAGGGCTTGAAAGGCGTCCAGAAGCCAAGAACTTGATATCTATTTATGCCGCCCTGGGCGACCAGAGTGTTTCCGACGTCCTCTCAAATGTTGGAGGCAAAAAATTCTCAGAATTCAAGCCGATGCTTGTAGACCGCGCGATTGAAAAGCTTTCGCCTATTTCACAAGAAATGACGCGCCTAATGAAAGACACATCTGAAATTGATCGCGTCTTAGCAAAAGGGGCCGACAAAGCCAGAGCCATCGCAGCCCCAGTTTTGAAGGAAACGTATGAGATCGTGGGAATATTACAACCATAAAACAACGTTGATCTGGGTGACGTGTTACTTAATCATCGTGCAGAATCAGTATTTTTGCAAACTTTTGATTTAAAAAATGGAAGGTAATGTACTTTCAATGACTTTTCTACTTTGAGCCAATGGTTTGACCAGAGAACTCTTGGCGTGCGCTTCTGCTGTGAATAGAATTTCAAATAGTGTATTTTCTGTCCAAGCTTTTGAGCGTTTAGCCACTTTGCAAAGTGACCTTCACAAGATTGTTAATCTAAAACTTGGGACGGGACTGATCATTCTATTTAGAATGATGGGTGGTTCCGATATTATCCCATATTTTGCAGTCTAAGCCAGTTTGGTAATTATTGCCCTTCGTCTGATTTCATGGGTAGAACTAAGGTTTGCCAATCAACCCCTTATGCATTTTATTAAGTTATTCGTTCGTCTTTATGATAGCGTTTCAGTCTGCTATAAAAAGGTAGATATAATAATACAGATATAGACAGATTGGTAACCTGAACAGTACGCAAAGTTGCCGGTAATATCTCGTTCATTCCGTCGCGCTTAACAAGTTTAAGGTACCCTAGAAAGGGTTATTTTCGGACATACGCCTTATGTCGCCTAACGTCGCATTAGAAAACTGGTTGACTTTGTCCCACTCAATGAGAAGGTAAGAGGCTGTTGAATACCGACATCACCAATTGATTTGCCCTTTTTTGGGCGACATTTTAGAATAGAGCAAAATATGGTAACAGGTAAAAATATACGCACATACTTCCAAGGCCGTTGGCATAAAGAAGATGTTGCAGTCATGCGAGCCGCCGATCATGGAACATGGCTGGGCTCGAGCGTGTTTGACGGGGCACGCTATTTTAATGGCGTTATTCCAGATCTTTTGGCACATTGCGAAAGAGTAAATAATTCTGCTAGAGCTATGATGCTGGGACCAAATATACCCGCCCAAGAAATGGTAGGCATCATCCACGAAGGCCTAAAAACCTACACAAAAGATGCCGCTGTCTACATTCGCCCAATGTATTGGGGATTGGATGGGGACGAGACGACCATAGCACCAAGTAGTGAAAGTGTTGGCTTTGCAATTTGCCTAGAGGAAATTCCACTTGCGCCAGAAACGGCTAGCGCCACTTTGACCCGCACCAATTTTCGCAGACCAGTCTTAGAGGATGCAGTGGTCAACGCAAAAGCAGGCTGTCTTTATCCCAACAATGCCCGGATGTTGATCGAGGCCAGATCAAAAGGGTTTCACAATGCTTTGGTGGCCGATGCAATGGGCAACGTGGCCGAGACTGCGACTGCAAATATATTCATGGCAAAAGACGGTGAGGTGTTCACTCCCGTTGCAAACGGAACGTTTCTTGCCGGAATAACACGAGCCCGCCATATGGAAAATTTTTCTGCAGAGGGCATTAAAGTGCATCAAACAGTTTTGACTTTTCAGGATTTTGAGGACGCTGATGAAGTTTTTATGTCTGGCAACATGAATAAGATTACTCCTATTACGGCTTTCGATGAACGCCAATATCAAGTTGGGCCAATTACTAAGAAGGCACGCAGCTTATACTGGGATTGGGCTGCAACCACGAAGGCAAAATAAAATATGTGTATAATTTCATCGTTGCTTGGGCAGGCCAGTTAGCGCATCTTATGTTAGGGGAGGTTCAAGAAATGCGGAAATTTTTAGTAATTCTTGACGATAGTCGTGAATGTCTCAATGCGATGCGGTTTGCCGCGATGCGAGCTGCCAAAACTGGTGGCGGTGTCGAAATACTGGCTGTCATACCTCCGGAAGAGTTCAATCACTGGATTGGGGTCAGCGATATTATGCGCCAGGAAACGCGTGAACGCATAAATGCGCATTTTGAAGTCTTTTCCAAGTGGATGCGTGATCGGCAGGGCATTCATCCCAAGCTTGTCATTCGTGAAGGCGAACCCGTACCAGAAATTTTGGAACAAGTAAGAGATGATCCCAAAATAGGAGTACTCGTCTTGGGGGCTGGAACGGATAAAAAGGGACCAGGACCATTGATTAGTCAGTTGACGAAAAGTTCAGGATCACTCCCAATTCCCATTACGATCGTTCCCGGTGATCTGTCAAAAGAGCGACTTGATGCAATAACTTGATGATATAAGCAAAAAGTTAATGGAACTCTTAACACTACTCGTACAGGATTATGACACAACTGTTTTTTATACTCAGTCACTTGGCTTTGTTCCAAGTGCGGATGAGAAATTTAACTAGGACAAACGCTGGGTCGCCATAAAGCCTGTGAGCATACCAAATTTGGCTTACTCTTTGGGAAAGCCAATGGTTCTACGCAATATCAAGCCATCGGACAACAAGGAAAAGGATGGATCTTTCTCTTCCTTTATGTTGACAATTTTGCCAATAAATATGCGACATTCTAAGAGCGTGGCGTTATATTTTTGGAAGGTTTGCGATACAAAACCTACCGCATTATTGTCAAATTCCTAAATAAAATTGGTAATATTTGGGATCTACTTGAAGGTTGAAATTTTAGATTAGAATCATTCTAAACTCTTGACATGAGTTTAGAGAATACCCATAATATTTTTAACGTAAAAGGAGTGCTAAATGTTCATTCAGACTGAATCAACCCCAAACCCGGCAACATTGAAATTCCTTCCCGGACAAACAGTTCTTGAAAATGGAACAGCAGACTTCCCCTCTGCAGAAGCTGCTGAGATATCGCCGTTAGCTGCAAGAGTCTTCAGTGTTTCAGGTGTGGTCGGAGTATTTTTTGGCCGAGATTTTGTCACGATCACAAAAAACGACACAACCGACTGGGACCATGTAAAACCAGCCCTTTTGGGTGTTATTATGGAGCATTTCCAATCAGGCAAGCCCGTGATGCTTGAAGATGCCGTCGCATCGGGCCATGCAGACCATGATGGAGAAGACGGTGTTGTTGTGGACCAAATAAAAGAACTACTTGATAGCCGCGTGCGTCCAGCAGTTGCCCAAGACGGTGGTGACATAACGTTTTATGGCTTTGACAAAGGTATCGTGTATCTCCAAATGCAAGGTGCCTGCGCAGGCTGCCCCTCCTCGACGATGACTTTGAAAATGGGTATCGAAAACCTACTTCGCCATTATATTCCTGAGGTCACCGAGGTACGACCAGTTGATACGTGACAAGCTTGTTCTTGGATTTGACACTTCGGCCGCACACTGTGCGGCCGCTTTGCTTTTAAATGATAACCTGCTCGGTATTATTTCTAAAGATATGCTCAAAGGACAGGCTGAGACCATTGGCCCAATGGTACTAAACTTGCTGGAGACACGACAGGTCGATATCCAAAACATAAAACGCATCGGAGTGGGGATTGGTCCCGGGAATTTCACAGGTATCCGAATTGCTGTCAGCTTTGCTCGTGGCCTAGGTTTGTCTTTGCAGATCCCAGTGATTGGAGTCGACAGCTTTGAAGCCACCTATTTGGGCAATGATGGTAATGCGATTGTCACTGTTCCAGCCCCGCGCAACGAGGTTTATTTCCAAGCATTTCCACGCACCAAGATTGATCCCCAAATTGCGCTATTGGATGAAGTTTTAAAGCGCGGCTCAACGGTAATCGAACGCTGCACCGCAAAAGATTTGGTCAAAAATATTTCACGCATAGCTGCAATGGCGGATTTAGAAAGCTTAAAACCTGCAGCACCCTTATATATTAAAGCGCCCGATGCCACCCCTTCTCGCGATACAAAACCAAAAATTCTGTCATGACACCAGAGCAGATGGGACAGTTACATTTAGCAACCAGAAATAAAGTGCGAGCATGGAGTGCACAAGAATATTATACCCTGATCAATGATCCCATGGCGACACTTTTTGCTCGTGAAAACGGCTTTGCTCTTGGAAGGGTCGTGCAGGATGAAGCCGAGCTCTTGATGATAATTGTTCAACCCAACCAACAATCGCGCGGTTTTGGACGCGCCTATCTATCTGAGTTCGAGGTTGAATGCCGCAAACGCGGCGCCAAAAACTGTCTTCTAGAGGTCGCAGCAAACAACGAAGCAGCTAAATCACTCTATTATTCATCAGGCTACGAGAAAACTGGGATTCGCAAATCATATTATCACCTAGATAATAATCAGCGCTTAGATGCCCTTATTCTGAACAAAATATTGGTTTAGATTTTTATCTGCACCTATTTTAAGTCCTTTTAGACAAAAACCAGTTGACCCTTGCAGTTACATTTGGCCTTAATGTCAGATAGTCGAGATCATTGAACCAATAAGGTAACCTATGATTAAGATACCAACCACTACTGGGAGAATTCCATGAGTTTGATGCATAAGTTTTTAGGCGCGGCAACTGCCCTTAGCTTTTCAGCTGTAACAGCAATTGCTGAGCCAGCCTTGATATTTGATCTGGGCGGTAAGTTTGATAAATCTTTCAACGAATCTGCGTTTAACGGCGCAACCCGCTGGGCGACAGAAAATAATAGCAGTTTTAAAGAAATAGAGCTTCAGTCTGATGCACAGCGCGAGCAGGCTCTGCGCAGATTTGCAGAATCTGGTGCAAATCCGATCGTTATGGCAGGCTTTATGTTTGCAACAGCACTAGGCGAGGTCGCCAAAGATTATCCGGATACAAAATTTGCGATCATTGATATGGTTGTAGATGCGCCAAATGTGCGCTCTGTAGTCTTCAACGAGCACGAAGGTTCATACCTTGTGGGCATGTTAGCCGCCCAAGCGTCAAAAACCGGGACTGTTGGGTTTATTGGCGGTATGGACATTCCATTGATTCGTAAATTTGCATGTGGCTATGTTCAAGGCGTGAAATCGGTTAACCCTGACGCAGTCGTCGTGCAGAACATGACCGGAACAACACCAGCAGCATGGAATGACCCCGTGAAAGGCTCTGAGCTTACCAAAGCGCAAATCGCTCAAGGTGCAGATGTGGTCTATGCCGCTGCCGGCGGTACAGGTGTTGGTGTCTTGCAAACAGCAGCAGACGAAAACATTCTGTCGATCGGTGTCGACAGTAACCAGAACTACCTACATTCTGGCAAAGTTCTGACATCTATGTTGAAGCGCGTTGATAATGCTGTTTATGACGCAATGACACAAGGCGCAGACTTGGAAACAGGCTTTAACATCATGGGCATTTCAAACGGTGGTGTTGGCTACGCGTTGGATGAGCACAATGCGTCGTTAATTACTGCTGATATGCAAGCCTCAGTTGACGCTGCTTCAGGCCAAATTGCTAACGGTTCACTTGCTGTACATGACTACATGTCAGACAATTCGTGCCCTGTTGAATAACACATATGACTATTAACGACCAAAAGGGGCGGCGGGAAACTGTCGCCCCAGCCATTGAACTTGTGGGCATTTCTAAAGCTTTTGGAGCAGTCCAAGCCAATAAAGATATATCAATTCGTGTTATGCCCGGAACGATTCACGGCATTATTGGTGAAAATGGGGCAGGCAAATCGACTTTGATGTCGATCCTTTATGGATATTACAAAGCCGACAAAGGCGAGATTTTTATCAAAGGGAATCAAACAACTATTCCCAATAGTGAGGCGGCTATTGCGGCAGGCATTGGCATGGTGTTTCAACATTTTAAGCTTGTACAGAATTTCACCGTCCTTGAGAATGTAATCCTCGGAGTGGAAGACGGCGCAATGTTGCGCCCCTCTTTAACAAAAGCCCGCAAGAGCCTTACAGAGCTGGCGAAAGAATATGAACTTAGCGTCGATCCAGATGCGAAGATTGAAGATCTTTCGGTCGGTCACCAGCAACGTGTGGAAATCCTTAAAGCGCTCTATCGTCACGCCAATGTTCTGATCTTAGACGAGCCAACAGGTGTTTTGACCCCAGCAGAAGCAAACCAACTTTTTC
This sequence comes from Paracoccaceae bacterium, assembly GCA_028150825.1. Classification (GTDB taxonomy): domain Bacteria; phylum Pseudomonadota; class Alphaproteobacteria; order Rhodobacterales; family Rhodobacteraceae; genus LFER01. The sequence continues at coordinate 6,713 of JAOGIM010000009.1, read as the reverse complement.
GCATCCTTCAACGCTTACGCGACGAAGGTAAAACAATTTTGCTGATCACGCATAAACTGCGTGAAATTATGGATATTACTGAGACTGTCTCAGTGATGAGACGTGGAGAGATGGTGACAACTGTCACTACGTCCAAAACCAGCCCCGCAGAACTCGCCGAACTAATGGTCGGACGTGAAGTCCTACTTCGCGTCGACAAGAAACCGGCAAAACCAGGTGCCAAAATTCTTGATGTGGAGAACTTAAGGGTTGTAGATGAGGCAGGAATCGAGCGTCTTAAAGGTGTGAACTTACATGTATGCGCCGGAGAGATTCTGGGCATTGCTGGTGTTGCGGGCAATGGGCAATCTGAACTTCTTGCAGCCTTAGGCGGGTATCAAAAGGCCACTGGGACAGTCAAAATAAATAATAAACTTATTGACGTTGGCGGCGCGTTTCAGGGCCAGAACCGACGCGCTGACGGACTATCCCATGTGCCAGAGGATCGCCAGCACGAAGGGCTGATAATGGAATTTACTGCGTGGGAAAACTTGGTCTTTGGATACCATCATGACGCGGATATCCAAAACGGTATTTTTATGAACAATGCAGCAATCCGCGATGAAGCTCAGGCAAAGATGGAACGTTTTGATATAAGGCCACCAGATCCTCGGCTCAAGGCGCGGAATTTCAGCGGCGGCAACCAACAAAAAATTGTTCTCGCCCGCGAGATCGAGCGTGATCCTGAAATTCTTTTGGTTGGACAACCGACACGCGGAGTCGACATTGGCGCAATTGAATTTATTCATCAACAGATCATGACACTTAAGGATAAAGGCAAAGCCATCCTTTTAGTTTCGGTGGAACTTGATGAAGTTTTGTCCTTATCAGATAGAATTGCAGTTATGTTTGATGGCAGTATTATGGGCGAGCGACTGGCAAATAAAACCAATGAAAAAGAGCTGGGTCTTTTGATGGCCGGTGTGAAGACTGGAACGAACTGATGCAGAAAATTCCCCAATGGGCAGATGTCGTTCTGGTTCCCCTTATTTCATTATTATTGGCCGCCATAATCTCTGCTTTAGTGATCCTTGCGATTGGGCAGGATCCTGTAGAAGCCGTGAAGTTAATGGTTATTGGTGCGTTAGGCTCAACATATGGCTGGGGATATACGCTTTATTATACAACCAATTTTATATTCACCGGGCTTGCTGTATCAGTGGCTTTCCATGCCAAACTGTTCAATATTGGTGGCGAAGGTCAGGCTATGATTGGCGGCTTAGGCGTTGCGATTGCCGCGCTATATATTCCCTGGCCACACTGGAGCATCGCCTTGTTAGCATGCACCTGTTTTGCGGCAATTTTTGGTGCACTTTGGGGATATCTACCTGCTATTTTGCAGGCTAAACGCGGGAGCCATATAGTTATTACTACGATCATGTTCAATTTTATCGCGGCAGGATTGTTAAATTATGTTCTCGTAAATGTCATGCGTCCGCCAACGTCTATGGACCCCGCGACAGCGTCCTTTCCACCTGCTACACACCTTCCCACCCTGCATGACCTTTTACTGCCTCTAGGCATTAATTTTTCGCGCACCGCACCAGCCAACATAACTTTGCTAATTGCTCTGCTGGCAGCTGTGTTTGTTTGGCTCTTAATCTGGAGAACAAGGCTTGGGTATTCGATCCGTTCGTTTGGACAATCTGGATCTGCCGCACAATATGCTGGCATAAATCCCGTCAGAATTACCATCATCACGATGCTGATCTCTGGCGGTCTAGCAGGAATGATGTCCATCAATACAACGATGGGTGAGGCCGAAAGATTAATTCTAAATGCGCCAGAAGGTGCTGGGTTTATTGGCATAGCCGTTGCCCTAATGGGACGAAGTCACCCGCTTGGGGTAGTTTTAGCATCATTGCTCTTCGGGTTTCTTTATCAGGGAGGTGCGGAACTCGCGATGTGGATGGCAATACCACGTGAACTTATTGTGGTTATTCAGGCACTCGTAATCCTTTTCACTGGAGCTTTAGATAACATGGTGCGCATGCCAATAGAAGCGTTCTTTGCCGCACTACGCAAATCAGGAGATGCCAAATAATGGATGTCCTGAATGATTTTATAACAGTATTGAACTCCACGCTTCGCCTTTCAACACCTTTACTCTTAGCTTGCCTTGCTGGACTTTTTTCCGAAAGAGCCGGTATTTTTGATATTGGCCTTGAGGGCAAAATGTTGTGCGCCGCGTTCTTTTCAGCAGCGGTTGCGGCGATAACCGGATCAGTCTGGATCGGAATGGCAGCAGGCATAGCTTCCTCTCTTGCTCTCTCAGCTTTACACGGCGTTGCGTCGATCACATTTCGTGGAAACCAATTAATTTCAGGGGTCGCAATCAACTTTCTAGCCGCTGGTATGACCGTTCTTATCGCTCAAAGTTGGTTCAAACAAGGCGGTCGCACTCCATCACTCAAGGGTAATGGCCGGTTCAACCCTGTTGAGTTACCAGTTGCCGAAAGCTTAAAGGACATTCCAGTATTTGGACCGATTTATCAGGGTCTCATCTCCGGTCATACGATCCTTGTGTACGTTGCACTTTTGATGGTGCCACTGACTTGGTGGATATTGTATAGAACGCGCTTTGGGCTCAGGTTACGTGCCGTTGGAGAAGCCCCAGAGGCAGTGGATACCGCAGGAGTTTCAGTTATCAAGCTTCGATTCGCAGCTGTCGGAATCTGCGGTGTATTATGTGGTATAGCAGGAGCGTACCTCTCAACAGGCTTACAAGCTGGTTTTGTAAAAGACATGACAGCAGGACGCGGATATATAGCACTTGCTGCGCTTATTTTTGCAAAATGGCGTCCAGGGTATGCTTTAATCTCATGTTTATTATTTGGCTTTCTTCAGGCAATCGCACTTCGGCCTGACCTGATCGAGAGATATCTATCGTTCAAGGTGCAAATCCAGCTTCTTGACGTACTCCCTTATATTTTAACGGTGATCATCCTGGCAGGATTTGTAGGCAAAGCGACCCCACCAAGAGCAGGCGGAGAGCCCTACGTAAAAGAGCAATAGCCCATTTGCAAATAATTACATGGTTTGGTCAAGAACCGCGCGAGTGATCTTGCATTCCTGGCACTCGCTAGTTTAGGACAAGCCATGCAAATATATCTTCCAATTGCCGAAGTGTCGGTTAACGCCTTTCTCCTTTTGGGCTTAGGAGGAGTCGTAGGCGTTCTTTCTGGGATGTTTGGAGTTGGCGGAGGATTTTTGATGACACCACTTCTGTTTTTCATTGGTATCCCACCAGCAGTCGCCGTGGCCACAGAGGCTAACCAAATTGTAGCATCCTCATTTTCTGGTGCACTTGCCCATTTCAAACGACGTACGGTCGACTTTAAAATGGGGCTTGTGCTCATGCTGGGCGGACTGCTCGGCGCGGCGCTTGGTGTTTTGTTATTCAATTACCTCAAAAGCCTTGGCCAAGTAGATCTTTTAGTAAGGCTTTGCTATGTGGTATTTCTTGGAATTATCGGTGGGCTGATGTTCATAGAGAGCCTGCATAAGTTGCTAAAATCAAGAGGATCAGGCAGTGTCAGAAAAAGGCGTGATCGCAATTTGGTCCACAGCCTTCCATTTAAGGTTAGGTTCCGTACATCAGGCCTTTATATCTCTGCTATACCCCCATTCGTGGTTGGTATTTTTGTGGGTATTCTATCGGCAATAATGGGGGTTGGCGGTGGTTTTATTATGGTGCCAGCCATGATCTACATCCTAGGCATGCCCACCAAAGTCGTGGTAGGAACATCATTGTTCCAGATTATATTTGTCACGGCCTTTACAACACTCCTACATGCTACGACCAACTATACGGTAGATATGGTTCTTGCGGTATTGCTCTTGGTAGGTGGTGTTATTGGCGCACAAGTTGGAACCCAGCTTGGAACACGCTTGAAAGCTGAGCAGCTCAGAATTTTATTGGCCTTTATGGTTTTAGCCGTATGCGGAAAACTCGCGCTGGACCTGCTCCTACAACCAGCCGAGCTTTACTCGCTTGGCGCGGCGCAGGGACATTGATGGTACGGGTTCTGTTCGCCCTATTTATATTTTTCAGTGTGACGCTTGCTCAGGCAGAAGAAGTCGTATTGGGAATGAGCCAAAATGAGGTAGCGATTACAGCAACCTTTGACGGTTCCAATATTCTTGTCTTTGGCGCAATCAAAAGAGACAGTCCGATCCCTAATACCCCGCTGCATGTGATCATTTCGATCGCTGGCCCCTCCAAGCCTGTGGTTGTCCGTCGTAAAGAACAGCGGTTTGGTATTTGGGTGAACAAAGATACTGTTGAAGTCGATGCGGCCCCCAGCTTTTATGCCATTGCAACCACTGGATCGTTCCAAGAGGTCTTGAGCGAAACAGAAGATTTACGCCATAAAGTGTCGATAAATCGCGCTATTAGATCCGTTGGCGCTCCGATGGATGTCTCTAATGCGCAGAGTTTTAGCGATGCCCTTATTCGCATTCGGCGCGAACAAGGTCTGTACCAATCGCTAGAGGGGACCGTTGCGCTTGATCAACAAACGTTGTTTCTCACGACCATAAAAATGCCCGCCAACCTGACAGAAGGTGAGTATAGAACACGTATTTTTCTAACACGCGAGGGTAAGGTATTAAATCAGTTTGAGACCAGCATCGACGTGCGCAAAGTAGGGCTTGAACGCTTTTTGTTTAAATTATCACGAGAAAATCCACTCTTGTATGGCTTACTGTCTATCGCGATTGCAATTTTGGCCGGGTGGCTGGCTTCTGCATTTTTTCAGGTGATTAGAAGCAGATAACCTAATTATCTGGGAGCCATACGAATGGCACCATCCAGACGGATTGTTTCCCCGTTAAGCATTTCATTTTGGACAATATGACAGGCGAGTTTGGCATATTCATCTGGTGCCCCCAATCTTGACGGAAACGGTACCTGTTGGCCGAGGGACGTCTGGACATCTTCGGGCAATCCTTCCAATAAAGGCGTAAGGAATAAGCCAGGTGCAATCGTGCAAACTCTTATACCGCTAGCGGATAAATCGCGTGCCATAGGAAGGGTCATACCGACAATTCCTCCTTTTGAAGCTGCATACGCAACTTGACCGATCTGACCCTCATAAGCGGCCACAGAGGCCGTGTTAATAATTACCCCACGCTCTCCGTCGCCTGTGATTGGCGACCCGCGAAGCATTGCTGCAGCACACTGAGAGGCACAATAAAAAGAACCAACCAAGTTTACCCCTATCACTGTTGAAAACATATCCGGATCATGCGGTTTACCTCGCGAAACTGTCTTTGACGCTGGACCTATTCCGGCACAGTTGACTAAAATATGCAGATCAGAATGCGCCTTCTCAACAGCCTTGACCGCGTGGGCAACCTGACTAGCGTCGGAGACATCAACGGCTTTGAACTCTGCACCAATCTCGGCCGCCTTTTGTTCACCAAAATCTGGATTCATATCAAAAATGGTAACTTTTGCACCATGCGCAGCGAAAGCGGTTGCTGTCGCAGCACCTAGGCCAGAAGCCCCACCAGTTACAATTGCAACTGTTTTTTCTGTAATCTGCATCTTTGCCTCCAATTTTCATCTTTTGAACTCTAGCGAGACACCGAGGTCAATGAAAGATCGCAGATGACCGCATGCCGCAAAGAGAAGCTTGATTTTCCCTCATACTCTAGGGCACAGTTTGAAAGTTAAATATAATTGACGGAAAGCTTATGAGTAGACCATGCCCTTCAGACAAAGATAAATATATCGCATTTTATCAACTACCAACACGCTGGATGGATAATGACCAATACGGCCACATGAATAATGTGATCCACTATTCATTAATCGATACAGTCGTGACCAATTGGCAAATTGATCAGGATCTCTTTGATACAAGCGGGGCTGATATACGTTTCCTCGTGGTCGAAAGCGGCTGTAGATACCATGCCGAAGCCGGATATCCCGATCTTATCCATGCGGGCCTTCGGGTTGGCCATATCGGAAATTCATCTTGGTCATACGAAGTTGGACTATTTCGCAACGAGGACCCATTGGCCTTTGCAGAGGGGTTTTTTTCCCAAGTTCAAGTAGACGCTAGATCGGGTAAACCCACAGGGCTTTCAGATCAATTTAGAAAACGGCTTGAGCAACTCCTACTACCCCCCGATTAAGCCCAACCATAGCGTTCTCGCAAAGCATCTCGCGATTTTTAAAGCGGTTTCAAATATAATAGACAACGCTTTTCCCACGAGGTACGTAGTTCTGCCTGGACCTGCCTGCCCATCCTGATACCGATACGTGCCTGGAGTTATGGGAGATTCTCTCGATTGACGATTATGCACACTTTATAGTGCGGGTCGCCATAGATGCTGCGCATGCAACCGTCTTTGAATGCATCTGCTCTACGACATTCACATGCCCTTTCAAGCTCCCAAAGACCGCATAGTCATAATCGCTCAGTTTAATCAACGTAGTCTGGCCTAGACGAATATTACCAATATTCTCCCACTTAACAAGCGCTTGTACAAACGGCTCATTAACAAGCGGATCGGCTTAAAAAGTTTCTGCACCAAACCAGATAAAAAAATAATTTCTGTTCACATTTTTTCCGAAAAAACGACCATTTAGCCACATTTTGAATGACCGCATGACGCACAAGTCATGCACCCTTCGACCATACGCAATTCATATTGGTTGCAAC
>JAOGIM010000089.1 GCA_028150825.1 Paracoccaceae bacterium | reverse complement strand
ACGTCCTGCTTGACCATTTCGTTAAACAATTCTAACGATTTACGTCGATCATATAGAAAATCGTCGTCGAGCCACATTATGTGGCCAATGCCATAATCTTCTTTAAGCAATCTTAACTCATCAATAACAGACTGAACGCTTCTACGTCTTACACCAATTCCATTGAAATTTCGAACACTGCAAAAAGTACATTGAGCTCTGCAACCTCTGTTAGACAATACTGTTGCAAAAAGTGTATTTTGTGGCTTATGGCAAAAGAACGAACCGATTTTTCCGTTCGGGCTAAGTTCGTTAGGACGCAAAAGATCATGAGCTGGTGCTTGCGCCAGATCCTCCAACTGCGGTGGAACAGGGTGTTTTAAGTGCACTACTGATTTAAGGTCATTTAAAAATACCTGTCCTACATACCTGTCATCTAAGCGTCCGACGACATACTCAAGAAAGTTGGGAAACGCCCTGTCTGCTTCATGAGAAAAGAACAAATTTACCCAACTTAGTTCAGAAAGAAACTTAGCGCGTGTTTTGGATTCCGCTAGACTATTTGTTACATGGACTCCACCTAAAGCTTGCGGCACAGTGGGTAGTAGCCCTTTTGCAAAGCCACTAACTTGGATTAGTACACTGTGGGTCTGCGAGAACATACAAGTAATGCCAATGAAATCAGGCTCAAGCTCTTTAATCGCCTTTTTGATTGCCTGCTGCCAAATAACGTCAAAATCGAAATCTTGTATATGATCTATTTCACGGGCACTTCTGAGAATTTCATCATTCAGGTTTAAAATGCGTACATTAAATCCACGTTGGCGTACTTGTTCAGCAAGCAACCCAAGTCCGTAAGGCGGATAGTTCCAGTACCTACCTCTTTTTGCAGTCGCAAAGTCAAACATTTCAGAATTCGCATCAGGTGGATTAATCAGCAAAATGTTTTCAACGGTCTGCTTAGGGAAAATTCTCGCTACAAAATTTTCAAGCGTTACGGAGTTCTCCGTGTTATTTTTATACTCATTAACGATTTTACCCAACTAGGTGTTCTCCCAAGATCATCGCATAAATTTTTTGCCAAAGCAGATTTATACTTCTTGGCTTCAACCAAAAAACGGCAATATTAACACAATGTTAACACTTGACACTTTAAGGAATAATAAATTTCGATGCAATATGCGTAGCACAAAAGTATCGCTATAGATTTTTGATAAACAATGTTTTTTTATTACTCAATTTTTACTAGCAACTGACATCTGGACTTTTCTGTCTAATCCTGTCTTGCCATCATCAAATTCTCGTGAATGAGTATAGCCTAATTGTCGGTTGTAAACATCAAAAACTTGGCAAATTTGTCGCTGAAAAAAACGCCCAACATCTGTAACCCTAATTTCCTCTTCGTGCATACTAACTAGACCATCCTGCTCAAATTCTTTTAGCGCCTTTAGTTCATTTCTAAAATATTTGTCAAAATTTTCTATTTTAAATTCTGCAGTTATTTTTTTCTTATCAATACGTTCGACCAACACAATATCGAACATAACTTCTCTTCGAATTAAATCATCAAGATTAGATTCAAATCCGCGTATAATTGGCAACTCACCTCGATCAATCGCGTCGTAATAGGTTGGCAAAGTGTAACAGTTTTGAAAATAGTTACCACCAACAATACCCATCGACGAAGGGCCTAAGCCAATGATGTCCACTGACCTTCCGGGCGTATATCCTATAGCATTGCGAAACAATGTACCGTCTTTTTTTGCTATAGAAAGGACATCTGTTGATTTTGCAAGATGGTCAATCCCAATAAAATCGTATCCATTTGCAATAAATTCATTTACCGCATCTACGAACATTATAGCACTTTCATGTGAATCTGCCATATAATATTTTTCAAATGCTCGTTGATGTTTATAGATATCTGGACGATGCCCAATGACGTATACTGCAAGTCTATCTGGATTTAACCTTATGGCCGTTCTCACAGTTTTTTTAAATTTTTCCGGCGTTTGCTGAGGTAATCCGTATATTAAATCGAAATTTATGCTAGTGAACATCTGCCTCACTTCATCCGTAAGAAGTGCCTCTATCATCTCCTCTGGATTGACCCGGTTTATAATCTTACCAACCTCTTCATCAAAATCTTGCACTCCAAATGATATTCTATCAATTCCGAGACTACGATAAAAACGCAGACGTTCAATTGACGCGCCATAGCGTGGATCAATCTCTATCGTGCATTCAGAAAGATCTTCTGGTTGCAGCATTGGTTTTAAAGCTTCCCAAATTCTTAGAAAATCTTCGTCAGGTATAATTGACGGAGAGCCACCGCCAAAATGTAATTCTTTGAAATTTGGTTTGAAGCCCTTAGATTTGAAGTGTCGGTGAAGAAGATCAAGTTCCCGCAACATATAGTCAACAAATTTATGATGGTCGCCTTTGCGACTAGATATGACAGTCATGCAATGACAAAATAAGCACTGCTTTATGCAAAATGGAAAATGTATGTAAAGAGAGAGTGGGGATTCAGGACGTTGCTGTATCAATTGATCAATTGCATTCAGATAATCGTTCCCACCGACGTCTTCCCTCCACAACCCATTCATCGGATAAAATGTGTAGAATGATCCTTGCCGATCGCCATATTTTTCTATCAAATCTTTTTTAGGCTTTAAATAAACTTTTTTCATATCTGCAGAATTCCTTGTCTTAAACATCTTGTTACTCATTCTTTTGCACACACCCTGAGGGACTGACAACTAGTTTTCCGAAAGCTCATCTCTTTTTTGCGCGGCACAAACCTGAGAGTGATAAGAGATATTTAACAATAAAGACAATCATCAGTATTGATGAAAAATACTGTCGATAACCTTATTTTTTTTGTGCGAAAAGCGCCAAATCCAACAAAAGCAGATTTAAAGCGATTTACCATATTCACTTAGTCTCTATAGATAAAAGTCGCATAAAATCTTTCTTAACATCAGCTGACAAATTTGGTGTATCAAAAAGCAGCTCCAATAAGTTAGTGTCAGGGAAATATTCTTTACATAATTTCTGTAAACCTAGAAACAGTGTCACATCTTCTTGAAGTATATTATATCTAATACATTTTTGCAGCTGTACTGTGGCGGTAATCATGGAAGCCTCAACATTTTCAGAGCTTGAGAATTGGTGCCCTGAATTTGAGTTTTCTTTACTTTGAAG
>JAOGIM010000088.1 GCA_028150825.1 Paracoccaceae bacterium | reverse complement strand
AACAATTAGCTACTTCACTAGATGACTAAACTCATCAGACAGATTTGCTTACGCTTTGACTAACTTGACCAGATACTGTTCTTTATCTATGGCACCTGGTGATATGCTGCAAATTTTATTCATTTTTCAGTTTTGGTTTGAGGATAAATTAAAGATTTTTTTCGAATTTTGATAAAATTTTAGTTTAAATTATCTCGTATTTCATTGAACAGCCTTTCACGCGAGTACTTATCCATAGATCCCCCTCCCGTAATCATTCCAGAAAACACCCAAGGCGTACCACCAGCCTTCATCATACTAGAAGATCGATGAAATGAGGAATTAAAGTTTTTGCCGTTCTGAATAACGAAATCTGAGGCCTTCGCGTTCAACACTACAATAAGTGACAGCTCTTGCGATGAGATCAATTTCCAAAATAATGCTAGTAGGATTTTCTTGAAATCAGGATTTCTATCCATAAATCTTACAACTTCCTTTTGGTTTGTATGTCTTATTGGAAATAGGTCCAAAAACCATAATCTGTTTTTCTTCAAATTATACTTTTCAAACGTTCCTAAAATACGGGTAAAATATGGAAGATTTTCGTGATTTTTTAGTTGAATTTCTTTTAAATCTTTTGGATGGAATTTTAAGCCGGCAGATCCTTCTTCGATAGACCCTTCATCACATTTTGGGAAGCTTGGATTTATACCGACAATTGCTATGCCATTTTTAGGAGGTGAATTTGGTATAAGTAATGGTGGTAGTTCACGAAGCGGCCGCGAGAATGGAACCTGATGCGTGTTCCATAACGAAATTATTTGTGAATTGTAATCATGTACTGTAAACATCTTGGGTCACGCATTATGCTCGCAAGTTTATAACAAGGAATAATTTGAGATGAAAGTGTTGCATATTGTTCAGAATAAATTTGCACAGGGGTCAACTGTAAAACGCCTAGGATTAGATGTTATAAAAGACCTCACGCCATTGACATATGGCACTTGCTGCTGGAATTTTTCGACAGATGAAGCCAAATCGTTGGTAGGGGGAATGATATTGTTGCATGACACGAAGAATTTACCTTCTTTCATCGGTGGTGAGGTGAAAGAAGTCGTATCTGTCAATTTAGATGATGGGCGGTCTCGAACAAAAAGAATAAAATTTATTTTTGAGGCAAAGTTGGATTGCAAAAATCAAGTTTGGCGAGGATCAGATCATTCGATGGCGTGGAACAGTGGTATTTTGGAAGTATAGATGCCTATGACGGCACTTCTTGGCCTGTGATGCGTGGACCGGGGTTACTTAGACTAATCGCTATGGTTGAGGCGCAGACCTTGGGGCAAGTAGATTTGCTTTTAAGACCGCAGTTTCAATGGATTTTGAGGATTAATCAACAGACTTATGGTTGGCCTTTCAAAATCAGTTTAGAAGGTATGTGAAAGCGGTTGGATTTATAATCTCATTTTCTAAAGCGACTGAACATACGGCGAAGGTCAGAAGACAAAAATGATTTTCCGGTATAAATGCAAATTAAAGAGTTTGTAGGGTCTTTGCGGTGTTTTAAAAAACCTTGATATTTTTTGGAACAAATCTTAAGAATTTAAAACTCGATTTAACTTCCGCTATTATCAACTCATTTAAGTCGATATTTATAGTGAACAAGTGGCCCTAGCACGCTGAATTATCGTGCGTTTCAGAAATTCTTTCTCTTTTTATGATATTAAACGCTTATTGAATAGTCTACCCAATATCCATTATGTACCAAACGTTTTTGTTGGAGCACCAAAGTGATCCGAAGAGAAGAAACTTACACAAAAAATAATTGTAAATATACGTAGATCGCCAATGATCCGGCTATTAACAACATTATACTTGAGAGAATAAATGCGGTGGATAAATCCTTAGGCTGTACTACTATTTTTTCGTTGTTTCTAAAACCAGTTTTGAAGCGTAAATCTTTTTTAGGTTCGCTGACGCCGCCTCCAAAAAACATTTCAAATACTATAACAATTATTCCCATAAAACCTAAAACAGCAGCGATAAATCCGGTTATAAGAAGTCGAAGAGCAGCAAATCCATTTTTTGTTTTTATGAGATTAGATTTTTTGGTCCAGCCAGAAATTTCCAAATTAGCTTCTGATGTGACAAATACCCAATCATCTATGCTCTTTGTATAAAAAAACGTTCCCTTCTCTACGTTAATATCTAGATCATTGATTTTTTCTGAACTTAAGTCTGGTTTTGAGTAGACTTCTGGCGGACTTCCCTTATCAACCCAAAACTGGACAGACTGAGGTACTTTGAGTTCTAAAATTTGTTTTTCTTCATTAGAACGCTCACCCCCTGATACCAAAAAGAATCCTAGTACTAGAAAACCAGCAATACAGAGGCAAATCCATTTTTTTATTTGAGGGGATTTTACTGGAAAACTTAAATCGCGACCTATAGTGCCGTCTTTTTCAATTTCTACTTCGACCACTTCTTCAGGTATTTGTTCTTGCGAATCTGACAGGTCTTCCCTCGATAATCGGCCTCTAAGAATCTGTACACCATCAATTAACCACCAAAGCAATCCTACTCCTGTAGGTAAAAGCACAAGCATGAGAACGGCAGTTTTTTTACGCTTAAGATAAAATCGATGCCCTCCAATAATTCCAAAAAATAACCATAAAACGAATGTAAAAGTTTTACTCATAATTTGACGACACAAATAAATTTAAAATTATCCCAGGGTGTATTTGCTCAGCAATAAATATCCAAATCATAGTAGAGTAAATGAAAGTCATGATTGGACTGCGCGCATGCCTAGCTGTTTGTCGAACTTTACTGTAACCTTTTGACGGGAACATATAACCGATCCATAGCAATACTCTGCCAGGAAATAGGTAAATTTCGAAAACTATATTTTTTCTATCGGAACCATCAATACGGTCTCTTGCCATTTCAAAACCCTTTTTGATAATTTTAACAAAATAAAATAAGTTCGTCCACCTTAACCAATTTCATATTTGTTAAGACACACTGATGTTGAAGCGGTACAAAAATTTTGTAAGATAAAACCCTTTTAACGGTTGATTTTTGCGGATATTGAAAAACAAGCCCAAACGGTTATCTATGCATGCCTAAAGCAGTACAACCACATCCGGTATCACCAATCCCTGAACATGAAACCGCCAGTTCCAGAAACTCTATCAAAAATTGGTACATAA
>JAOGIM010000086.1 GCA_028150825.1 Paracoccaceae bacterium | reverse complement strand
ATGCAAAATTAGTGATTATATATGGAATGCGGTGTATAGTACTGTATTTCCTGATAGCCCAAGTTGTTATATCGGGTTTGACCATAATCTATTTTGCAAGTATGCCCCAGACTGATAAGGTTGCGTTTGCATTGTATTTTTTATGGTAAACCACGATCTTTTTTCAGGTTGGGCTGACTCTGGGGAATTTGAATGCCTTGGCTATGGAACCGATGGGGCATATTGCTGGCTTTAAGGCAAGTGTTTCGGGCGGTGTTGCTACCGTCTTGGCTGCTGCATTGGCGATAGGGGTAAACGTTCTATTCAACGCCCCCCCCCCTGCCCTTAATGGCTTATTTCTTACGATGGCCGTGATTGGATTAGGCATTATGGTATTATTGATACAATCACAGTGATCAGGACGACTATCTTGGTTTGTGTAATATTTTTCGAACTATTTTTTGATCGCCAAAATGGTTGGGAAATTTGGAAGAATTTTTTAAAAAAGACTGGATGTTCGTATCTTTATTGTCAAAAGTTCAGAAACAGTTTGCTGGTATTTTATTGCTCTGTGCCTGATCTTTTTCAAAAGGCGCCAAAATATTTACTTAGATTTTATCATCATTTTGGCATTTACCAAGTTATTTCTTCTAAAGATACCTGTCTCAATTTTGGCTTATTTATCAGTAACTTAATTCCCTATCATAATTTTAAATAGCAAAAAACTATCTTGGACAATTGAGACACTCAACCCGTCTATCGGATGATTGAAACTTTGACTGTCTGGTCAATGTGAGAGTGAATAATAAGGGAGATTATAATAGCTTGTATCGAAAAGTTTATCCAGAGAGTTGTTATGAGGGATGGCTCGGCAAGTTTGATCATAGAAAGCGTAAAAAAAACTTAGACCTTCTTGTTATTGCAATAAAAGAGGGGGAGCAAGCTCCCCCTAGTTTCGCCGTTCAAGCTCATCATTGTTACTGCTCGAATTATTTTTTGCCTGCGGCCTGAACAACGTCAGGGGCGAGCGCACCCACCCCGTGTCTCTTATTAGCTACATCCGGATGTCGATCCGCATGTGTTACACTTCATGCAAGTCCCGTTTCTAACAAGGGTATAATTTCCGCACTCACCACATGGATCCCCTTCATATCCCTGCATTTTTGCTTTGGATCTCAAATCTAATGAGGTGCTCATCGCTGTGGTTGGTGTCTCGGCGACCATTGTTGTGACACCTGCTATTGATGCCTGTGCTTTTAGGCTAAGCCCAAGGTCACCTTGGTTCTGTACATTTTGCAAGGCAACCAATCCTTGGGGAAGGCGTTTGCGCAGGTAACCTGAAGAGCTAATTTGTTTAAGTACTTCCAATGATTTAGACGCATTGTCATCACTGATTTCCTTAACATTTCGAACGCCTTCTTCCTGACCACTACCAAGATCGTCAAACGCAGCTCCTTCAGGTTTTACATGGGCAAGATCTGTGCGATCCAGATAGCTCACTGCCAATTCGCGGAAAATATAGTCAAGTATAGACGTTGCATTCTTGATACTGTCGTTTCCTTGAACCATCCCTGCGGGTTCAAATTTAGTGAATGTGAAAGCATCAACAAATTCCTCAAGAGGAACACCATATTGCAACCCTACAGAAACTGCGATCGCAAAATTATTCATCATTGCCCTAAAGCCAGCTCCTTCCTTATGCATATCGATGAAAATTTCGCCAAGGTTCCCGTCTGAGTACTCACCTGTTCGCAGGTATACTTTATGACCACCCACTACTGCTTTCTGTGTATAGCCTTTCCGGCGCTCTGGCATTTTTTCGCGGTGCGATCGAATAATCTCTTTTACAATGACCTTCTCGACAAGCTTTTCGGCCAAAACAACTACTTTTTCTGGTATACTTCCGGTTTCCAAAGTTTCAGCCGCCTGGTCATCATCCTCGACCAAGGCAGCTGCTAATGGTTGGGACAGTTTTGATCCGTCTCGATAAAGCGCGTTGGCCTTCACACCCAAAGCCCAGCTTAGTTCATAAGCTTTCTGACAATCTTCGATCGTTGCATCATTGGGCATGTTAATGGTTTTCGATATAGCACCCGAGATAAACGATTGTGCTGCTGCCATCATGTAAATATGGCTATTTACGCTAAGATACCGCTTGCCCTTTTTACCGCAAGGGTTGGCGCAATCAAAGATATTATAATGTTCCTCTTTCAGATGTGGCGCGCCTTCAAGGGTCATCGTACCACAGACGTGATCGTTTGCGAGATCAATGTCTGATTTTCTAAATCCAAGATGACGCAGAAGGTCAAAGGATGGATCATTAAGCTTGGCTTCTGGTATTCCCAACACTTTAAGGCAAAAATCAACGCCCAAAGTCCATTGGTTAAAAACAAAGCGTATGTCAAAGGCCGTCGCGAGGGCACCTTCAATTTTTTCAATCTCTGCTGGACCAAACCCATGACCGATCAGGCTTGTATGGTTAATACCAGGCGCATTACCTAAGCTACCATGGCCAACAGCATATGAAATGATCTCTTCAATGTTAGCACTGCCATAGCCCAGCTTTTCTAGCGAACCGGGAACGGACCGATTGATGATCTTGAAATATCCACCGCCAGCGAGTTTCTTAAATTTAACTAAGGCAAAGTCTGGCTCTATACCAGTCGTATCGCAGTCCATTACAAGCCCGATCGTGCCAGTCGGCGCGATAACGGATGTCTGTGCGTTGCGATATCCATACTTTTTGCCGAGCGCGAGGGCTTTGTCCCAGCTTGTTTGTGCCAATTTAATTAGCCCTTGATCAGGGCAATTCTTCAAGTCAAGGGCTAAGGGTTTTATATCTAGATCTTCGTAGCCGTCCGACCTTCCCATCGCCGCGTTGCGGTGATTTCGAATTACGCGCAGCATATGCTTTGCGTTCTTCTCATAACCTCGAAATGCTCCAAGCTCCGATGCAATCTCTGCGCTGGTTGCGTAAGAGACACCTGTCATAACTGCTGTCAGCGCGCCACATAGAGCGCGACCTTCGTCGCTATCGTATCCAAGCCCCATGTTCATCAAGAGCCCACCGATGTTGGCATAACCAAGTCCAAGTGTCCGGAAATCGTAAGACCTTTGAGCGATTTCTTTAGACGGAAACTGAGCCATCATAACCGAGATTTCAAGCGTCATAGTCCACAGTCGGGTCGCGTGGATGTAATCATCTGCTTGAAATTTTCCGTTTTCGAGGAAGGTCAAAAGGTTCATAGAGGCTAGATTACAAGCTGTATCATCCAAGAACATGTATTCAGAACAAGGATTTGAAGCCCGTATTTGACCGTCCTCGGGGCACGTGTGCCAGGCATTCACTGTGTCGTGGTATTGTATTCCTGGATCAGCACATGCCCATGCAGCATGGCCAATATCTTGCCATAACTTTCGCGCTGGTAGTGTTTTAGAAATTGAACCATCGGTGCGGCGTAGTAAATTCCAATCTTGGTCATTTTCGACTGCTTTAAGAAATTCATCTGTAACGCGGATCGAGTTGTTTGAGTTTTGACCTGACACGGAGG
>JAOGIM010000087.1 GCA_028150825.1 Paracoccaceae bacterium | reverse complement strand
AAATTATTGCACTTTGGATGGAGGCCGCAGCAGATCTTGGTCCCATAATTCGATATTGCTGTCCTTCTTTTTTACAAACTAAAAAGCAACTCAAATGTTCCATTCGTGTTGCAGAAATATCACCTTTTTTCATCTTTGAGGTATCCACATTGCAAAGCCTTGTTAGAACTTCAATGCAGTGAAAACCTTCAAGGTCAAACAAACAAAAAGCATCACTTTGCTCGACGACGGTGGCGGTATGACCAAAAAGATTTTTCATCTCTGTTTCAAACTGTCCGTCCCGAGTATAGGGAGACTCAATTATCCAGGTATCTGGTCGGATCCACCTTATAGTTCGTTTACCATGTGCTGAGGATTTAGAAATTTCAGGAAGATCTACCTTCAGAATATTTTTTGCTAATTTATAAAAATCTTTTTGAGGCTCTAAACGCTTCATTAATATAACAAGTGAAAGGTCATTAACTTCTGAGATAGTAATACCATCAAAACGATTAAAGGCCGGATAGTCTTTATTTAGTGGGGTTAATGCATAGATTTTATACACGAAGACGCTCCCCTTCAGTATCAACAAAAACCGGGTTGGTGACTTCAACTTGGACCTCTTCGCCTTGTAATGGGTTAACAGCCCAGATAATTTCGCCTTTTCGACTTTCGCCATTTTTTAGAAACCCGAGCCCAATCGTACTTTCTAAGTTGGGCGAATAGGCAACAGAAGTAACGTGTCCTTGACTTTCCGCTTCGCCAGTTTTTTCTTGCAGATTGACCAGATGGGATCCGGCTACTAATGAAACCTTCTCTTCCAATTGCCTTAGCCCAACTAACATCGGACCGCTGGGATCACTTAAAACATCTCTTTCGCTGAGTACGTTTCCGATACTGTCTTTCGTTTTGTTGACCATACGTCCAAGTCCCAGGCTCAGCGCAGTAGTCTGCCCATTGATTTCAGCACCCGTTGCATGACCTTTTTCAATTCGCATTACGTTCATGGCCTCGATACCATAAGGAACTGCATTTAATGGCTCTCCTAGTTCTATCAAGATGCGCATCACTGAATCACAGAACCTTGGTGGAAGCGCGAGCTCGTATGCAAGGTGGCCAGAGAACGAGATTCGAAACAAGCGCGCAGGCAATCCATCACAAATGGTAAGCTCACTATTGGCCATGAATGGAAATGCATCATTCGAAATATTAAAACCAGGGTCGATAATTTTTTCCAGTAGCCGCCGTGAATTTGGGCCGGCTATGGCAATTTGTCCCCAGGCTTCGGTTATCGATTGTACTTGAACATCGAGTTCGGGCCACAAGCACTGGCGGACAAATTGCATGTTCTGATAAACGAGCGCCGCATTCATTGTCGTAGTAGTTACTATGAAACGGTCATCAGCCAGCCGAGCAACGGTACCATCGTCATAGGCAATACCGTCTTCACGTAACATTAATCCATATCGACATTTGCCAACAGACAATTTGGCCATGGCATTAGTATAGATCTTATTGAGAAATTCAGCAGCTCCCGAACCCTGAACGTCAATTTTTCCAAGCGTGGATACATCCGCAATACCGACCGAGTTGCCGATTGCCAAGACCTCTCGATCTACCGACTGACGCCAGTGAGTTTCGCCAGGCAAAGCATACCACTGTGCTCTAAGCCAATTCCCAACTTCAGTGAATACGGCCCCATTTTCTTCATTCCATTTGTGGAAAGGAGTTTTTCGTACAGGCCTGTAGTGCATTCCTATCGAACGACCGGCCATAGCCCCAAGAGCCACAGGCGTGTAGGGCGGACGAAAACTTATACTGCCGGTATCTGGGATTGTTCGTCCCGTCAATTCTGCAGCAATTGCTAGCCCAAGAACATTGCCAGTTTTGCCTTGATCTGTTGCCATTCCAAGCGTGGTGTAGCGCTTTATATGTTCAGAAGCGCTAAAATTCTCCTGAATAGATTGTTCGATATCTTTGACGGTCACATCGTTTTGCTGGTCGATCCAGGCACGACCTTTCCCCTCACCAACATACCAAAATGGTGATAGATTTAGCGCCGCATCTTCTGCCGTGGGCAGATTTTCGAATTTTGCGTCAATGCCAAGATCATCCAAGGCAGAAATTGCCTGCTTCGCCCCACCATTTAGTGCCGCCGCGGTTGAGAAATCTCCCCTAGCAGCGCCTGCGCAGGATTGACCCGGAGAAGTATTATTACCAGGAACAAACGACATTAACCCTTCGTCCCAAACTGGGCGGTTGTTCTGATGACAAGTCACTGCAACATTGGCATTCCATCCCCCTGACACCGCAAGTGCGCCACATGGGATTTGCCGCAATTGTCCATTTTGTAGCCTGACAGAGACTGATCTCAGACCTTTACGCCCCTTGCTATTAACAACTTTGGCGCCAGCTAACAACTCTGCGCCATCCACCTTAGGGGCATTTAAACGCGTGTCGATAACCGCCGATACTGTTACACCCTTGGCGATCAAATCGTAGGCTGTCCGATGCCCATTGTCGTTATTCGTAAATACCGCCACGGTGTCTGCCGGGGCCACCGCCCAGCGGTTGGCATAAGCCCGTATGGCGCTTGAAAGCATAATCCCTGGGCGATCGTTATTTTCAAAGGCTATTGGACGTTCGATGGCACCTGCGCAAATTATAGCCCGTTTAGAGTAAATCCGCCAAAATATCTGCCTTGGTTTACCCTGTGGCGTCTTAGGTAGATGATCTGAAACGCGTTCAACGGCAGTATAGATACCGTGATCATAAGAGGAGACTACAGAGGTGCGGGACATCACCCGTACATTGGGCATACTTTCCAATTCCGCTGCTGCATCCTGCGCATATTTGGATGCAGAAAGCTCATCAATCTCAAAAGTTTCTGAATTAAGTCGTCCCCCCAACCGGAAATCTTCATCGGCTAAAATGACACTGGCTCCCGCTCTTCCCGCTGTTAGTGCCGCCGATAACCCAGCAGGCCCACCACCAATAACGAGAACGTCACAATGCAAAAATCCTCTGTCATAATGATCAGGATCCTCCAGGAATGAGATGTTGCCAAGGCCAGCTGCCCGTCTAATAATCGGCTCGTAGACTTTTTCCCAGAATGACGCCGGCCACATGAAGGTTTTGTAATAAAAACCGGCGCCCAAGAAGCTACTTAATCTATCATTGATAGCCAGAAGATCAAACTTCAGTGACGGCCAACGATTTTGAGACTTAGCCTCCAATCCATCAAACAGCTCAGCTACTGTAGCACGTGTATTAGGCTCTTGTCTTGCATACCGGCGCAGTTCTACTAGCGCATTTGGTTCTTCAGAGCCGGCCGTGAAGATGCCACGAGGACGGTGATATTTAAAAGAGCGCCCAACTAACCTAACTCCATTAGCTAAGAGCGCCGAAGCGAGTGTATCACCCTTATATCCTTGAAAGCTTTGATTATCG
>JAOGIM010000085.1 GCA_028150825.1 Paracoccaceae bacterium | reverse complement strand
TATATCTATATACATAAGTAAAAAAGTGTTACACTTAGTGTTACACATTGTATAAATGCTGTTTAATATCAAATATTTATAAAGTGAGCAACGGAATCATAATCCGCGTGTCGGGGGTTCAAGTCCCTCCTCCGCTACCATTTATCAATATAAATCAATGACTTAATTTTTAGTGTGCGTGGTATTGTGCGTAGCGCACTCGTAGCGCACTTTTTCTGCCCTAAGTATGCTGGAATCGCTGTGTTGAACACTGTGTTTGCAACATAGTCTTTAAACACAGTGTTTGTGTATTGGTAGACTTTTTTGTGCGAGAGCATATTGTTAAACTGAAACAATATCATACTCGAGTCCAATGCCCAAATTAAGCTCTGAAACTGTGACACTGTTGGATGGAGACATACGTGTTTTCAAACGTGCTCGCAGTCGTGATTTGTGAGCTCTTCAATATTTACATCAATCGAACCTTCAAGTAACAGCGACTATTGAGCGCTCATAGATTATGTAACTGAAATAACTCCACCCATCCCTGACGCGTGATGTTCTAGCATATGACAATGAAACAACCAAAGTCCCGGGTTGTCTGCTGTGAAAATCAAGTCAACTTTTTCAGAAGGTTGCATCAGATAGGTATCACGTAAGACTTGTCGATTTTGCTCACCAAACTCTTTGGAGTTCACCCAAAAATGTTGCCCATGAAGATGCATTGCGTGCCTCCAACGCGTATCATTCCAAACTCTAAGGATCACGGTGTCCCCAAGTGCAATATCAGCCAACGCTAATCCATAACCACCGATCTCACCGTTAAAAGCCCATAATTTAGCGTCGTTTTGGGCGAGGTCCCGCAAGCTTTTTTCTTCACCTTCAAACACGGCAGATGCGAGGTTACCCATTGCACCTCCTTGCATATGAATATCAATGATTTTGGCGTGGGTTGTTTGAGGAAGTGGATACCAAGGTCGATGTAGGGGGGTTGTGTCATACTTAACTTGAGTATTTTTTGTGGTTGAAAAACTTGCAGCCATCAGTCTTTCGCTTGTACTAACCTCGATCAATTCTTCCAATTGGGAACTATCTTCAACTAAAATATCGTATCTTTGAGCGGGCGCTACAGTCAGTTTTTCAACAGCAAACGGTGCACACGGTGAGCCATCAATTGCAATAATTTTCATTGGTATCTTTTTGTTCAATTCAAATTTCATAACTCGAGCGTTTGTGGTACTCAAAAATCGTAATTTACATTGGCCATTTGAAGGGACTGCAATATTCGGCTTAGACTGCCCATTCACTGTCAAAAAGTTACCATGACGGCCGCCGTGTGACCAGTCATGCAAACTACCCAAGCTGTCCAGCTGTAGTTGTTCGTTGTCATCTAATAACCAGTCGTCAAGGACTAGAAGTACATCTCTATGGTGTGTCTCATCATTTACATCCCTCACTAAAAGAGGACCGTAGAGACCTTTAGCTACTTGCTTCCAAGCTTGCGTGTGAGCGTGATACCAGAATAACCCTGTGTCCTTCAGAGGAAATCGATATGTAAAAGTCTCTCCCTGTTCCACAGCTGGTTGGGTTAAACCAGGAACACCATCCATCTCATTTAAGTTACGGATTCCGTACCAATGAATTGTGGTTGGCTCATCAAGTAAATTGAGGAAGTCGACTTCAAGGATGTCGCCTTTTACGGCATGAATTGTAGGGCCAGGGCTTTGTTGATTGTACAGAGATAGTTTAGACTTTTGCGCATTTGGATAAAATATATGTTCTGCAGCTTCAGCGACCAGCTTGTAATGCTGGATACCATTTTTCGCATAAACGGTGCTGGGTAGCTGCGTAAGGGCAAAGGCTGAGCTAGAGCTTAACAAAAATTTACGGCGATTAATCAAGGGTGGCTCCTGAAAGTTAAGACAGCTTACTAATTGTTATATGGCTTTTTGGTTTTGATCTCCAAGTTTCCCAATTCTTGGTGAATTTTCTAAGCAAGTACTGTAAAACGCAATTGATATTGGGCTGCGCATTTTAACTGGGTCTTTTCATGTGAATTAAATTGCCACCAGCTAGCTTGACGCAGTGTTTGTAACATAGTCCTCAAACACAGTGTTTGATGGTTGGTTTGGTTAAAACTGGTGCGCGAAGGCACTCTTTGGTAAATTCCTTGGCGAACCTGACTGTGGTATTTGTTCAAGGAAGTATCGAAAAAGGAGGAGGGTGCACTGAACCAACCTATGCGACAGAGCGATGCCGCTTTTAATGGTCATTCCGATGCGTCTCTAGCGCCTGAAGCAGAGAGGGAATGCGCTTTCCCTGAAGCATCATGTGATCGTACATTTGATCCCGCGCCTCCGCGCCATGGCCGGCCAGTATGGCTTGGGAGATAGCAGCATGTTCGTTCATGGACTTACCAATTCGGCTCGGAACTCCATAGGGCATTGTTCTATACGGGTTTATATGCAGCTCAATTTGTTTGAGCTGTTGAACCAACCAGATATTTGCGCTGGCATTATGAATTGTACGATGAAAATTCAGGTTCGCTTCACCGTACCGCTCGACGTCTAAGCCACTTGCAGCCTCTTCGCAGTCAAAAAGCGCGTTTTTCAGCGCCTGCATTCCATCCGCCGTTAGGCAATTTGCGGCCAATTTGCTTGCCATTGCTTCCAGTTCCGCAGCGGGTTCAAATAGATCCAAAAGTTCCTTGGCTGTTAGGCGGCGAACGAACGCTCCTTTGCGTGCGCGAGTTTCTAAGATCCCCGCATGGACCAGTGATCTGATAGCTTCCCTGACAGGGGTACGAGATACTTTAAATTGTTGCGATAAAATCGCTTCTTCCAGTTGATCTCCAGGATTCAGTCGGCCTTCTGAAATGTCTTTCTTGATTTGGTCAATTAATTTTTCAGCAGAACGCGCCAGAATGATTTCAGAAAATGCAGCGCGCGGTCATTTCCCCTCACATGCAACGTGTTACACTGCACTGGATTTTGACTTTAAAGAGCTTCGCCAGCGCATTCAACGCCGCACCAAATGGCAAGAGCGGGAGGTTGAGCGTATCAATCGCGAGCATGGCACCTGAGTCCAGTTGTGGTGCAAACATATCAATCCGCTTTTATGGTTTGAACACTGTGTTTGAGAACACTTGTGTAAACACAGCCTTTCCGAACACTATGGAAAACAATCATTTTGGCGGTGGAGAAAACCTCAAAACCCAAAACACCTAACGTGCCCAAAAAGACTGAACCAAATTCATGGGTGCCTAAAGTTACAGCTCTATCACAAGCAGAATTTGAACGGTTAAAGCCACAGAAACCACAAAGCACATTATAGCCTTATGTTTGGCAGTGATGAGCGTCTGTAAGCCAGCTGTAGGACGCAACCAAACTTCATTAGTGGTGCGTGTAGGGAGCAACAAGGGTTGGTGCTTTACGCATATATTTTAATAAATCTCTACAGATAGCTGTTCAGTAGTAGTCCAAATTTATGTCTTTCGTAAGGCTGATAGGCATAGTTCAAATACTTTACCGTTCATTCAATACATTTAGGCAGCCCGATGCCACTTCTGCTTTGTTTACTGATTTTTAATCAGTAGGTCCGCGGTTCGAGTCCGTGTGGGGGAACCATATAATTATTTATTATCAATACTTTATTTAGGTAT
>JAOGIM010000084.1 GCA_028150825.1 Paracoccaceae bacterium | reverse complement strand
ACGCCAAGTATTAAGACCAAGCTGAAAAAGTAGGGCTGAAAAGAAAATTGCCGTTATAAACGGTGGCACGACTAATGGTAACAGACATAACAGCTTAGCAAGTTCGCGCCCCGCAAAATTAAATCGCCCCAAAGCAAAGGCCGTTGGCATGGCGAGGCAGAGTCCCAATATGGCTGCTGTAGGAGCGAGTGAGTATGATGAAATCAGTGCATATTTTAAAGATGAATTTTCCCACATGTCTGCCCAGCGGTAAAATGACATTACCGGAGGCAATAACTTATCAGCCGTCCAGGGCTCAGCAGGATCGACGAGCGACCAAAGGATCGCCATCGTAAAAGGAATTGCCAGCCATATCAACGCTACAGTTGCAATCATCATGATGAGCAGCGAATTCAACCTTGCATAGCTCATCTTAGGCTTCCTCGCATGACTGTACGTGTCAATAATGCCAGCAAGGCAGAACCTAGAAGCGCAATAATCATCAAAGACACGCCAACAACTGCGGCCGAATGCCAATCACCCCGAGATTTAAAACTGACCATTAACTGCGCCATCGATTGGCGATTGGTTGGACCAACAGTTGTTTGAAAAGTAAAATCTGCTAGTGCGCCAATGAATATAATTACCATCGCAGCCTGCATACCCGACATGGTAAGAGGCGCAATAATTTTACGAAATCGCGCCCAGGGGCCAGCCCCTAAATCGCGTGCTGCGTCTAGAACGTCATCAGAAATACCCTGGACAGAACCAGTTAAAACTAGCAAAGCAAATGGCATATTTTTCCAAACCTGCAGCAGCAGAACGCCAAATGCATTTGAGTCATTTTGAAGACGCCGTGGTTCGGCCCAAATACCAATTCCTTGCATTGTCTGGTTAAGCAGTCCGTTGTAGGAAATAACATTAATATAAAGAAAGGCCGCAACCAGCCCATGCACCAATAGCGGTGCTTTCAAAAGTGCACCCAAACCGATCGATCCCGGGAATGGTTTGCGCAACCAAATTGCTAGTGGATAAGCAAGCGCAACCGATAAAACAGCGCTCCAGAAGCCTATATAAATTGAATACCGCACGGCGCGAGGAAATATTTTTCTGCTAAATACTTCAGACCAGAATTCAGTACTAAACGCACTTTCACCAAGCAGTGCATAATACCCAAATGATTGGGCGATAGCGATATACACAACTGATCCAATCAAGACTAGGATTAAACCAAGACCAGGCATAAGAAGTGCAAAGATCTGAATCCAGTTGCGCATCGTCATCCGTCCGCCTCAAGTACAACCACGTCATCAGGCAAAATTGAAAATGTGATAACTTCTCCAACGCGAAACCTGTCGTTATTGGTTTGGATGCGAAAGATTATATCGTTTTCTTCTAAAATAAGGTCGGTAAATTGACCTTGAAACGCCCGGTGCACAATTGTCCCGCAATAGGGCCCTTTGCCTATCTGGGCCCGCTCTGGTCGCCAACACAGCTCAACATTTTCACTGCTTTCATTAATGCGATGAGATGTTTGGATTTGACCTATCAGTGTCTCGACGGAGGTAAGACCCTCTTTCGTTTGACTACAAACCCTACCGGTTATCAAATTAGCACCACCAATAAAATCGGCAACAAAGCGCGTTTTAGGCTGTGCATATAGCTGCTCCGGCGTATCAACCTGTACAATTTTACCATTGTTAAGAACGACAATCCGATCTGACATGGCCAAAGCCTCAGATTGATCGTGAGTTACGTAAATTGCCGTCAAACTATAATCTTGCTGAATTCGGCGAATTTCTACCCGAACCTGATCTCGAAGTTTTGCATCCAAGTTAGACAGTGGCTCGTCAAATAAAATTACACTTGGACGCATGACCAGAGCACGCCCTAAAGAGACACGTTGTTGTTGTCCTCCAGACAGTTGATTGGGCAGTTTACTCAGCTGGGTTTCAAGCCCAAGCTTGGCTGCAACTTCGCTTACCCTTGCATCTCTTTGATCTCGAGAAACACGTTTCTGCTTCAATCCAAATTCGAGGTTTTGCAGCACGGTGAGGTGTGGAAACAGTGCGTAAGATTGAAAACACAAAGCAGTGTCTCGGCTTTCAGGTAGCACATGGGTAATATCTTCTCCATCGATGGAAATCGATCCTGTAGATGGCTCTAAAAAACCTGAAATGATCTTTAACAGAGTAGTTTTTCCACAGCCAGAAGGCCCAAGCAGCGTAAGAAACTCGCCTTGCTGAACGTCTAATGAAAATTTAGATAATGCTAGAAATCCATCAAACGACTTAGATAAGTTTCTGATTCCGATTGCTGCCACCAGATCCTCCCAAAATCAGCTTTAGCCTTATTACTCATTTAGCGTAATAATATAATTACTCACGTCAAGTAATAATGCTACTTGTATCGTAATTTTTTATTTGCGAAGAATAGAAACCAAATGTGTGAACCAGCTAATAACAAAAAAATGAAAAAATTTACGACAATGAAAGAAACAGAGCGTCCGACCGGCAGTGAGCGTACAGTAATGTCAACTGTGTTACGAAACATGCCAATTGCTAGAGCTGACATTACCAAGCTTACAAACCTATCACAACAATCAGTACATAGAATTGTAGAAAATCTTGCAGAACGCGATCTTCTAAGGCTGGACGACCCACATATTTCTGGTCGTGGTAAACCTAGTCCGCGAATTAGAATTGAAACAAAAAAATTTATCTCTATCGGCATTTCCATTGGAACCGAAGAAGCCAAAGTATGCGCCATGGATCTTTCAGGCCACCCCCTTCATCAAGATATTCTAAAAGTTGATCCCAGCGAACCAAGTGAGCTCATAACTGCCTTTGAAGCGAAAATAGCACTGTGGTTGAAAGAAGAGTTATCGCAAAATCAAATATTGGGATTAGGAATTGCTATGCAGGGCCACAGGGTGGATCGCCAAGGTATATTTGTTGCGCCAACGCCATTAGCTAAATGGGCAAACTATCCATTAGCTATAGAATTTAATCGCCACTTTGGCTTACCGGTGTTTGCTGAAAACAATGCAACCTGTAGCGCAACTGCAGAATTTTACTTGGGCGCAAGCGATGGTTCGGACCCCCATTGCCTTGCCTACCTTTCGTTTAATTATGGGTACGGTGCCGGTCTTTTTGTCGAGCGAGACGCATTCTTAGGTGGTCATGGCAATGCAGGTGAGATCAGTACAATTTTTACGCCTGAACAAGCAAACAAACGCCCTGCGCTCGGAGAGTTAGTAAAAAGGCTCAACAAGGCATCATACAGTATTTCAAACATTCGAACACTTATAGAAAGTATTGAACCGTCTAACCCTGTAATCTCTAATTGGCTTGATGAGATCAGGCCTCAGCTTTGCTTATCAATCAGAGCACTCAAGGCAGTGGCTGATCCAAACGAAATTGTTTTTGGAGGTGAAGCCCCCAGCTATCTCAGAGAACGGCTCGTTGAAACTGCCGCTGAAGCCTTTAAAGGGCAATTAACACCGAACCCCATCTTACGGGTCAGCGATATTCCATTTGATCCAGCTCATATTGGGGCGGCACTACTTCCCCTGCATAAGTTGATTTATTGAGCATTGCTGGGTTTTTTTGAGATATCTCCCCCTCTCAGAAATCTGGGAAAGCCGCTTGCCGGTAGAGAAACTCCAATTCAAAAGTCTACCAATACACAAACACTGTGTTTAAAGACTATGTTGCAGACACTGTGTTCAACACAGCGATTCCAGCATGCTTTTGGACAGAAAAAGTGCGCTACGAGTGCGCTACGCAC
>JAOGIM010000083.1 GCA_028150825.1 Paracoccaceae bacterium | reverse complement strand
TGTAGGTCTTCAATAGCTTCTGGTCCCCAGCCAGTGGCTAGATGGGTTAGTACCTCAGTCATTGTCCAAGGAGTGAAGACTGAATTAGTGGGGTTGCCAGAGTAATCCTTCGGCAGGAATAGGTGGCGGTGGGTGGTCTTACGTTTATCCCCTGCTTTAAAGGTGGCTATTTGAGTGGTGGTTCGGACTAAGTCAGGGAGTTGTGCTAATAGTTTCTTTGGGTCTGATGCTTTAGATCGCCCTGGTTGGAATAGCATACGGGCTTTTGCACCCGCATAACCCAAGTCAGGCCGCATCTTTCCCAAGCCCATCGCCGTCAGTGGTAGGTCGCCTGTTTTAATAAGTTCCATCTCTAATCTGTCAGGCATCAGGTCACTGAACTCAATCAGATGATCCACTGGCATTTCTACAGGTAGGTTTGAGAGCAAGAATACTCGCTTTTGATAATCAGCCCACACCAGTCTCAAGCGAGCTATCGCCTGAACAGTCTCAGCTTCCCTGATTTGCTTTTGGACTGCCTCAATGCGAGGATCACTGAATGCAGGAACAGTAATCGCTGCAGGAGAATGAGGGCTTCGTTTAGACAGCCAATACTCAACCTGATCTGATGGTAGGTCTTTAAGATCATCCTTACCAAGAGGGTAACCTGAGTTGCCAAATAATACTCTGGCTTGTCGTTCGATATCATCTTGCGGCGGTTGGTTCCTGCCGGTGATAAAGATGACAGACCTGTCTTGGTACTCATTCGTTCCCCGAAATGACATAAAGTGAGCAACAGCAACGCCTTCGTCCAGTTTGGGGTGACCTCGCAGCTGATCACACAAATCTTTATGAGCCACCAACAGAGGATTTTCTCCTGCCTTTATCCATTCGTTTAGAATTGTAATTAACGAAGACAGGTCATTGTGCTGTGGGTCATAGATTGGCTCAGACAAGTTCTTTTGTTCATCTGCAATCTTATTATTCCAAAAGCTATTACTACCAGTCCGGTCATACACCTGACTGACCACTGCTAATTGTCGGACATCAATCCGATGACATTGCAGGGTTGGCAGATACGCTTCTGTGATAATTGGATCAGCGGTTGCATCTAGATAAAGCACTGGTGCTGACTGTGGCACTCTAATCGGCTTGTACTCACAAATAATAATCTCACCCTTGTGGCTGTTGAAGGCCAGTTGTTCAAAGCTATCCTTGCCCTGATCCTCGACCTCCCTTGCTGCAATCTCAATCAGCTTATTGAGGTTCTTATAAAGCTTGGCTGATCTCACATTACGGCTTTGGGTTGTATCAGCACTAAAGGAAGCGGCTGGGTTTAGTCCTTCTAGGGATACTGCTTGAAGCTCAAAAGCCCCAATGTCTTTATCCCGCAAGTAGGATAAATCGCCGTTATGGGTAGAAAGACATTCGACCAGATTAAACCCAAGGTCTGTAGTGCCATCAAAACGAAGATGACTTGTGACGTCACCCACTGGAATTGATGGCAGGTTGCTTACAGCAGAAGCCAGAAAGGCTTCGTCTATTATGATCAAGTTGGGGTTTGCCTGTCGTTCAAACTCATTCCTGCTTAAAAACAAAGACGCATGAGTATAAATGCGGATTGTGTTCTCAACGCCAGCATCATCACCTGGTTGTTGGAACTGATGTAAGTATGCGCACTCATCAAAGAAACTGCATCTCTCCCCTGTTGTTCGGCTTAAACAGGCATTGCCATAAATACTATGACCTTTCTCTTCCAAATCCCTGACATAATCGGCCCTTTGGCACATGATTGGGTGTGGATAGCCTTTGGCATCGTCATTCCATTGGCCGCCAGTTCGAGGAAAGATGTGAATAACCTTGGCATTTATGCCCTCTAATTCATTCTCCCACTCCGAAGCTAAATCATGACGAGGGACATAGACCTCAATCTTCTGACCATATTTATCTGCCAGATAAGACTTTAGGTGGGCTATTGTTTGTTGGGTTTTGCCAGTTCCCATTGTCAGGCGAATAGCTGCCCTTAGACTAACGCTATCTGCCAAGCCTTCAAAGAACTCATCTAGAATACTACTAAGTTCATCTTGTGCCTCTGTGGCCCCAATAAGCTTTGGGCGTTCTACCTTGCCGGACCCTGCCACAAGCGTTGTTCTATCTGAGCGTGATACAAAGTCATAAACGCCATCTGCTAGTTCTAGGAGCCTTGCTCTAGCTTTCACTGCTGCATCTGCAATCGTCCAAGCTCCACGTCCAGAAACTCGGCTTATATCTGCTTCCTCACAAAACCGCTTCCAAAGTGCCTCTGTGACTTCCTGCTCATTTGGAGTGTGATTGGTTGTCACCAATTCTCGCATAACTTCATTTGAGAGCAAGAACATTAACTGCTCCCGTCCATCAACAACTCGTCCTGTCACTGGATCACGGATTATTG
The DNA here is from genome assembly GCA_028150825.1 of Paracoccaceae bacterium. GTDB lineage: Bacteria > Pseudomonadota > Alphaproteobacteria > Rhodobacterales > Rhodobacteraceae > LFER01. The sequence goes on along the minus strand of JAOGIM010000083.1, from coordinate 1,384 downwards.
TGACAGGATCAAGTATACCTGCCTTATTGTGAGTGCGCTGTTTGGATGTGGCTTTAACCCTAGAAGTTCTGGCAGCTAGATCAATTGGAACCCTAACAGTTGATATTCCGTTTCCAGCCTCAAACATGCCTGACCTTTGGGGAAACGGATCAGTAGCGCCCTCAATAAAGCGAGGGTTAGCTGTGAGGTGGATTTGAATTGGATTGAATAAACTCATATCTACGGGATAGCCGGACAACCACGCCTTCAATTCATCGTCAGAACAGGGGCGTTCCAGCCAATACCAGAGATGTACCCTGATACCAGCCTTGATGCCCATACTGGATGAAAAGTGATACCAGCATTTTGATGACTGAAACTCATTTGGAAGGTGCTGTACTGCATGGGCAACTAAAGCCTGTTGATTATCGAATGCCCCGTCCCAAGCAAGGCTATCAATGTCGATCATGCACCATTGGCGAGGTAGAGATGCGAAAGTGTCTTTATTGCGGGGAACTGAACCGCTTGGGTCTTTAATCAGTGATCCACGAATGATCGCTTTGGTTGGTTCTGTTTCTACATCGCTTATTACTGCGGCCAGGCTTTCAAGATTATTGACAGGTACTTGAGTAACCAAAAACTCTGGGCCGGGATTGAATTGAACTGATTGGTAGTCTGAGCCACGAAAGGCTTTAGCAATGTGTTTGCCTGTAGCTGTGGTAAGAATGGTTACAGTGTCGTTCAACTCGCTATCCTATTGCTGGCTATGATCAGGATATAGGAATCTTGGATTAGAATTGCCACTGGCGAGTTATAATAAAAGGTATTATTACTTTGGGTGAATTTGCTAACTATCTGGTAGTTTTATGGAACTGACAATTGATCAAGCTCTGCAGAAAGCTATTGAAGCTCATAAAGCTGGCCAGGTTCAAGAAGCAGATCGTCTTTATACAGCTATTTTGAAAGCTCAGCCTAAACATCCTGATGCCAATCATAACATGGGAGTACTGGCTGTTGGTGTTGGTAAAGTTCAAGAAGCACTCCCATTCTTTAAAACTGCTCTAGAGACCAATCTGAATACAGCTCAGTACTGGCTGAGCTATATTGATGCTTTGATAAAGCTGGACCAAATAGCTGATGCCAAGGCTGTGCTAGATCAGGCGAAAGGTATTGGAGCTAAGGGCGATGGCTTTGATGAACTTGAGGAAAAGTTAGAGGGAATAGTGCCAACAGAAAGTATCACTTCAAATACCAAAGACCCATCGCAAGATCAGCTACAACCTTTGGTTAATATTTATATTGAAGGACAATTCCAACAAGCTTTGGACACAGCCTCTCAATTGCTCACTCAGTTTCCAAAATCAGTAATTCTGCATAATATTTGTGGCGCTGTGAACGCAGGGTT
>JAOGIM010000082.1 GCA_028150825.1 Paracoccaceae bacterium | reverse complement strand
GATTTGCCTGGTAAGCATCTATTAGCTGGGGCAGGGCAGTCAGCTGCCCTTGAACCCACCGATGTTGATCACTCATTTAAGGCTGCAGTGGCCATTTATCTTCAATTAAAGGGAGCTGGAAAGCCTCCCGCCTTTGAGGCAACGCTAAAGCGAGGATGTGGCTACCTCATTGATTGCTGTGGCATGAAAGACCTCACTGATTATGTACGCTCTGATGCGACTAAGTTCAGAGACTACTTGTTTGCTAAAGGGCTTAATGGAGCCTCAGTGGCAAGGATATTTGGTACCGTGCGAGCCGTTATAAACTTAGCTCTGAGTGAGTTTGGGCTCGCTATCGTCAACCCGTTCTCAAACGTCTACTTTGATCGCTCTGTTGGGGTTAAGAAACGGCTGCCTGTAAAGCCTAAGGATATCAAAAAGGTTCAAGGTGAGTGCTATAAAACCGATGATGAGAAACGATGGCTGGTAGCATTGATAGCGGACACAGGAATGCGATTAGCCGAAGGCGCTGGGTTATTGAGATCAGACTTTATTGAGCAAAATGGTATCCTTTGTGTGAACATCAGAACTCATCCGTGGCGGTCTCTAAAGACCGAAAGTAGTGAAAGAGTAATACCGCTTGTTGGCTCAGCAAAATGGGCTGCAGACCGGATATTAGCCCAATCAACAAATAGCCGGTTTGCCTTTCCCAATTATAACGATGGCAAAAGAACTAATGCCAACTCAGCAAGCGCTGCTTTGAACAAATGGCTAAAATCCAAGATTGGGCGAGGTTACACGATTCACAGCTTCAGGCATTCAATGCGTGATAGGTTGAGGGCAGTGGAATGTCCCAGCGAGGTGATCGATCAGATTGGGGGATGGCTGACGCATGGTGTGGGCAATAGCTATGGGAGCGGTTTTGAAATCAAAATTCTGTATCTATGGATCCAACAATTGGACTACACTCAGATTAACAATTCTAATTTTAATCATCAGTAAATTCACTCGACGCTTTTAAAAATAGCTGTAAGATGGTGATTGAGCGAAGTAAAAAAACTTATTTTATAAAATAAGACATTTTAGTGTTGCATCGAACAGTATTTAGGCTTGGAGTCATACGTTGAGCGAAAAGAACATCGTTAGAAAAATCGCTGTTATTTTTGTCACTGATGTTGTGGGCTTCAGTAAGCTAATGGAGGTGAATGAAGATCAAACCCTTCAAAGCTTTCGTGCCTGCAAGGAAATTTTAGACAAGCTATTTTTAGAGCATGGAGGGCGAATTTTTAATACTGCTGGAGACTCTGTACTTGCTGAGTTTCAAAGTGCAGTTTCAGCCATGGTATGTGCAGCCGAATTTCAAAAACTCATAACGCAAAGAAACAATTCACTAGATCCACGGTCACAGATGATTTTCAGGATTGGCCTAAATATGGGGGACGTCATCGTAGAGGGTGAAAACTTATACGGCGACGGAGTTAATGTAGCGGCCCGATTGGAAGCGTTGAGCCAACCAGGTGGAGTATGTTTGTCGAAAGGAATACATGACTTTATAAGCCAAAAAGTGGAGCTCACATTTAACGACATTGGTCAGCAAAAGGTTAAGAATACCGATGTCCATGCTTATGACTTAGTTGCTGATGGTGTTCCTGAGCGAGCGGAGATCACGCAAATCCATAGTAAAGCTGAGGAGGATCCCAGAGAACTGGGTGCCATTGCAGTTCTACCTTTCGAAAACCAAAGCAATGATCCAGATCAAGACTACTTTGTAGACGGTATTACTGACGATATAATTGCTAACTTGTCCCTTTGGCGGACTTTTCCAGTTATATCTAGAAACTCCAGTTTTGCATTCAAAGGCAAATCGGTTGGCGCAAATGAAGTGGGGCAGGAACTGGGCGCAAGATACGTGGTGCAAGGCAGTATTCGTAAGGGTGGTCAAAAAGTTCGAATAACAGCGCAACTTATTGATGCGGAGAAAGATCGACAGCTTTGGTCGGAAAAATGGGATAGGAGCTTAGAGGATATTTTCGATGTTCAGGATGAAGTTGCAACAGCAGTTGCAGCGCAAGTGAATCCCACGCTTCAAAATTATGAAGTGGAACGCATAGAGCGAGCTAGACCAACTAATCTGACTGCTTGGGAATTATATTTAAAAGCACTTCACACTTTTCATGAGCGAACCCAAACTGATCATAAAGATGAAGATTTAGAGTTATCTAGGGAGCTTGTTGAAAAGTCACTTTTGGTTCATGACTCGCTCTCCGTAGCACATTCACTAATGTCTGAAATTTGTATAGCAGAACTTCTCCAGCATACAGCCAAAGATTCAAAAAAAACGGTTGAATATATTTTAGTCCATGGCCGAAGAGCAGCAGAGTTAGACTCAAAGAATCCAAGAGCATCCGATAGCATTTCTCGACACTATTTTTTCTCAGGAAATTTTGATCAGGCAAGACAATACGCTCAGCGAGCCGTAAAGCTTAATCCTAGTTATCCCGAAGCCCATAATAGTCTGGGTCAAGCGCTAGTACATTCCGGAAACTACTCTGATGCCGAGCCACACTTTATTAAAGCGATAGAACTCAACCCATTAGATACAAACGCAATAATCTATAAAGATGGATTGTTTTTTACACATATGGGTTTAGGTAGTTTCGAGATGGCTTATTCATTGATTCAAGAATGTATCGCACAATTTTCTGAGGCAGGCTTTTACAAAGGTTTTAGGGCATCCGTAATGGGTCACCTTAATAAAGGCGAAGACGCAAAACAGGCTTTGGACGAATATCTAGCTCTTAGACCCAACCTGAAGAAAAAATCTGACTATAAGAAAATCTTTGTGCCTAATTCGTCTTTAGCAGACATTCTGATTGAAGGATTGGTACAAGCAGGCTGGCAACCAGAAGAAGAGACATAAAATTGTCTGGCTTTGGTGAAAAAAACCTCTGATGCCATTGAAATAATGATTTAAAAAGTTGGTATTTTGTCAAAAATTCTACTTTTTTTTCTTGCGATTAACCTTCAGTTATTCGCAAAGATGGTTCACTGTGATGATTAGAGCTTACTGGGCGAACAAACGTATAGACCCCGCTGAACAAGGCCTTCTCCAATCACTTTTAATTTGGACTTCCAGTTGCTTATTCGGTCTGCAGTTTGTTTTTCACCTAAAAGTTCTATCAGCTCTTCTCGATACAATTCATCAGCTTCTATCTGCAATCTACAAGTTTCCAGATAGTTTTTTGAAAGATCAACTTGATCAACAATTTGCCATCCGCATCCCCGCAAGATTGTATCATATTCTGCTTCTGCTTGAATGAAATCTGGTGAGTTCAAAACAGCCTTTTCATAATCCAGTTCACTCAAGCTAGGCGTTATAGTAATGACGGTGAACACCATTTTCCCTTCGGCACGAATGATCCTTCGACATTCAGTGAGAACTTTTTCTTTTGAAAAAAGGCAACACAATAAGTCACTATGACTTACTGCATCAAAACTCTGGTCTACAAATGGAAGTTCAGCTGCATCAGCGATGAGCGTTGTTACCCTCTCTGATATCTTGTCTTGGATCGAGCGTTTTGTAGCAATCTTTAGGCCTGTTTCAGGTAAGTCAACTAGAGTTAACGAACAACCGCTGATTGACGACAAATAAAGTCCGGGCCAACCCGCACCTGCTCCGATATCGATTAAAGATGATTGAGGTGAAAGGTCCAATGTCTGACCCATATAATCTGCTTGCTCTTTTGTAGTCCAACTGTTGCCACCGTAACAACAACCACAAGTGAGTTTCTCGATTTTCCTTAAAACATCGTGTGTAGCGAGTTGAT
>JAOGIM010000081.1 GCA_028150825.1 Paracoccaceae bacterium | reverse complement strand
ATCGTTTTCAATACCTAAAACAGCTTTAATCGCAGGTCCATAGTTTCGTGAGGTGGCAATCAAATAAATAATGACAGGTGCTGCAAATAAAAACATTAAATTGCTGGCACGCATATTACGCAGCCAAGTCAAAGCATATAGCATATGAGGACTTTCAGGGTCTCAAAGGTGTCCAAAGGGCTGTGTGCCCTTTGGACAGGACTTATTTATTATTTAGGCCACCACTTGAGTACAAGTTTGTCTAAAGTTCCATCCGCCTTTATAGCTGCTAGTCCAACGTTGAAAGCGTCTTGAAGTTCGTCACCTTCCTGAAAAACCAGACCAAGAGGATCAGAAGATAGGCCTGTGATTCCAACACTGAGCTCTCCGGCAAATTCCTGTTCGTAGGCTGCAGCTGACGTGGAATCTATAATGACGCCATCGACATCACCATTGAGAACGGCAACTACTGCATTTGAGAAAGAATCAAAAAGCTTTAGGTTATCGCGGCCAACCAGCTCTTCACCAAGTGCTGCATTAGTAGTGCCATTTTGTGACGCTAAGCTCATCTGACCACTTTTGAAATCATCAATAGTGGCACCGCTATCCGCAACCCGCATTAGTACGCCCTGTTGTACAATGATATAGGGATCAGAAAAATCCACAATTTTATCCCGCTCATCGGTTATGGTGACGCCGGAAACCACCATATCAAATTGCCCGTCAGCCAATGCTGCAAAAATACCATCCCAAGCTGTTGTGACCCAGTTTGGTGCACAATTCACTCGCTCGCAAATAGCTGCGACGACATCAACGTCAAAGCCTTTGACGACGCCGTCTTCGATGAATTCATGTGGAGGGTATGTTGTGTCAGAGCCAACCGCTAATACGCGGCCACCAAGATCGGCAGCAAACGCAGGTATTGCAGTCATGGCTACAACCATTGCACCCAATATAATTCTTTTCATTTTGTTCTCCTGTTGACGGTCAAATTCAAAACTTATCTTAGTGTAAAACTCTCTGATCAGGTTACATTCCCTGATTGAAGCGCAACAATAATTCTAAGGATATAAGAAAGATGCATAAAGACGTTGTTGTCAATGCTCTATGCAAGAAGTGATGCCTAATTATCTATCCTTTAAACACTTTAAGAGCATAAGTCATAATTGGATCTATCTTTAGATTGGGGCAGTATATTTATTATATTGTAAAATAATATAATTATTACAGTAGGTTGTTTTATTATTCCCTTTTTTGTCTCTGTTACTGGGTCTTTATAGCACTATTTTTTGCCTTGAACTACGCTTTGCTGTATGACCCTTGCGTGAAATTGGGTTTGAAAGCTTAAAACACTCAAAGCTTCTATATGGGCAGGTGCAATTCAGCCAAGCCTATGATTGTAAAGCCAGTCATGAAAGTCTAGATAAACTTGAAATTGAGGGGCTAGGATTAAAAAAATGGCAGCTAAGTTCTTCTCTGATAAAGATCGGAGCAACATCCGCTGGTTTTGGACCCACTATATGAAAGATAAGCTGCCTTGGCTTATTTTTGTCATGGTGTTGATAATCATTCAGGGCTTCGTTTATCAGCAGTTCTTAGCATTTACTGAAAAAGGCCTTCGTGTGATCTTTGAGGATGGTGCGTTCTGGGATTTGCTCAAGATTTGTGGCTTTGTCATCTTAGCTTTCAGTATGAGAGCGGCCATATCTTACATTACGCCCGTTCTTTCGGTTTGGTTAGCCAGCGATGCTGTATTCAAGCTAAGGTCTCATCTAATAAGCAAAGTCATCCATTTACGGCAAAGCTTCTTTGACACTACCAATCCGGGTGAGCTTATTTTGCGTTTGGTAAATCAAGTGGACGGAGTGAGCGCTTTTGTTGGCCAAACCACTCTAAATGCACTTAGAGACGTGGTTACGATAATTATTATTTCTGGGTACCTGATTTACAAGTCAGCAATTCTATTTGTTGCTGCTGTTGTAATTCTTCCAATTATCTTCTTTATCCTGAAATCTGTATCAGAGAAAATCAAAAAAATTCAAACTGCATCCGAAAAAGTCGTTGGTGCTTATATGACAAGCATCAATGAAATGTCTGGTGGCATCCGAACGATCAAAATGTCCAATCAGGAAGACACTGAAATATCGCGCATGGTGGAGGCATCAGCAGGTATTAAAGACCTTTCAATCAAACTTCAAAAGGCACAGGCTCTTGTGCTGCCCGGTATTGATCTTTCTTCAGCGTTTGTCTTTGTACTCGTGATTGGTGGTGGTGGGTATATGGTGCTATCCGACGATTTCCAAATGGATGGAGCCTCTATCATTACTTTCATTCTTGGTATGGTCATTATTTTTGATCCTGCGCGAGGCTTATCACAGTTTTTCGCCAAGCTTCAGGCAAGCCTGATTTTGCTCGATAGTATTCGGGTCTTAATGGACACCAAAGGCGAAAAAAGTAATGAAGATGGTAAAATGGCCTTTGCAGAAGACACTGTAGATATATCAATGAACAAGATTTCATTCTCCTATTTGGACGGTACAGATGTATTTGAAGATATGTCCCTCCAATTCAAAAGTGGTGCAAAGACGGCTATTGTTGGCTCTACGGGATCGGGGAAAACCACTATACTCAGCCTGATAACTAGGCTGTACGAAATTTCAGATGGCCAAATAATGTTTAATGGCAAAGACACTCGCGAGTTTACATTAGGATCGATCAGAAACTGTTTTTCTGTAGTTGCCCAAGATATTGTTATATTCAACAAAAGCATCAGAGATAATATTCATTATGCAAACCCCTCCGCTTCGGTTGAAGATGTCGATCAAGCGGCACGTCTTGCCCGGGTTGACGGTTTGATGCATGAACGCGGGGATATCCCTGTTGGGCCAGAAGGTAGTCAATTGTCTGGTGGTCAAAAGCAACGTATTGCAATCGCCAGAGCGTTCCTAAGCCCTGCTCCGGTTTTGATATTGGACGAAGCCACGTCCGCTTTGGATGCATTGACTGAAAAACAGGTAAATGATTCATTTGCGGAACTACAAAAAGGTAAGACGACGATCGTTGTTACGCACAAATTCGCAAGCGTTATTGATGCAGATAAAATCTATGTAATTGAGTCAGGAAAACTTGTCGAAGAGGGAACACATTTGAAATTTATGGCACGCGATAGTATTTACAAATCTCTGTTTAATGCACAGCTCCGGGATGCGAAGTAGGCGGTGCTGATAGATACCTCCAAATGAACAAGAACCGAGCATGGCAAAGGATGCTTTCGGGGCGCAGGCTCGACTTGCTGGACCCTACTCCAGTTGATATCGAGATCGAAGATATTGCGCATGGGTTAGCATTTGTCGCTCGCTGGAACGGCCAAACGCAAGGTGAGTTCGCATATTCTGTTGCCGAGCATTCCCTACTCGTTGAAGCAATTTTTGCGCGCCTTTGTCCGAATGCGCCTACCAAGTGGTTGTTGGCTGCACTACTACATGACGCACCGGAATATGTCATTGGCGATATGATTTCGCCTGTTAAAGCCGCCGTTGGGCCAGGATATGAACTGTTAGACGACAGATTGAGCCGCGCCATTCACATTCGTTTTGGACTGCCTGCCAAAATCCCAGATTCTACCAAAAAGCAGATTAAAAAAGCAGATAAAATAAGTGCTTGGATGGAAGCCACGCAAATCGCAGGATTCAGTCTAGCTGAGGCTGATAAGTTCTTTGGCAAATTTGACAGCGTATTGATTGCAGATTTGAAAATTGAACTTCGTGCGCCACTCACGGTTCGCAAAGCCTATGTTGAGCGCCATTATGAACTCTTGGAACTCTTATGACTATTTGCTCTATTCG
>JAOGIM010000080.1 GCA_028150825.1 Paracoccaceae bacterium | reverse complement strand
ACATGAAATGCAAGGCCGTTACATGAAAAACCTTCAGCCAAATCCAAGGCTAGAACAAGGCCAGGGTTTTCTCGGGTCCCACGATGATGAATAGAGGACATGCAAAAGCTACGGCAAAACCCGTCGAGTCGTACCAGTTTAGTATTTATAAAAGAAAACCCTGGATTCCATAAAAGAGACCCATATCCAAATACCCACATGCTCATCGCTCTGGTCCTATTATTATTGAACCTGTAAACACTATTTCAAATGGATAAAAAAGGACCCAATTATGCGCCGTTTGCTCAGTCTTCTCATCCTTTCTGCCCTGATTTGGTCAGCCTATTGGGCTTGGGGCGCACAAAAAAATAAAACGCGTATGACTGAGTGGATTTTAGAGCAGCGCGCTCAACTATGGTTGATGGACTTTGAATCACTTGACCAGAAGGGCTATCCAAACCGGTTTGACATCACATTAAGCAATCCGTCGTTTCACACGTCTCAAGAGGCAATTGCTTGGAACGGTACATTTTTGCAGATTTTGCGTTTAAGCTACAACCCAAATCACACCATCATAGTCTTTCCGCCGAGCCATAATTTTAAGCTTGGCGAAAAAGTGTTTCGTATCTCTCATGAAAAGGCGCGAGCATCCGTCATCAATGGCGCATCTCAGGGGCATAGAACCGTTTTAGAAATAACTGGACTAGAGATTTCCTTCAATGGCTTCAAGCTTGGGTTTTCAAGTGCACAGCTCGCTATTTTGCAAGAAGCAGAAAAGCACAGAGCGCACATTACATTGAGTAGCCTCAATGGCAACCATAAGACGAAGATTAAAAATTTAACAATATCTGGGGACATTAAGACGCCAACTGCCCAAAATCGTTTTCCAATTCCAATTATAAACGGGCTTGGCGCGCATTTTACAAATTTGAAGGTAAGTATTGACGATAAAACCATAATTTCTGATGGAACTATTACAGTTACACCTGATTTAGAATTAGACGGACATATCTTTGCCTCACAGGATATTATGACTGGCTCAGGCCCACAAGATAGCCATGTAAACCATATCCAAATTGAGGATATTGCCACCCCATTTGGTATCCGCGTCTCTCAAATGCCTCGAAAGGAATAATATAGCGAAGGCCTAGTAGAGTTTTCCATGACAAAACGCAAATTTTCCGATGTTCGCGATCAGTTTTATAGAATCCCTAAAATACGCTATTTAAAAAACTGGTATATCGGTTAGGCTGAAAGAGAGAATTTTTTTACTATAACCAGACCAAGTACATTTGCCCTTACCAGAACCGGAGGATACAGTATGATTAAATCTAAAAAATGCATTGTTGCAACAGCCATTGCACTCACCACTGTTGCGAGTACATGCTTTGCAGCTTCGTCAGACATAACTGTCGCAATGCAGCTTGAACCGCCTCATCTTGACCCAACAAGTGCCGCAGCAGGAGCAATTGATAGTGTGCTCTATTCCAACGTTTTTGAGGGTTTGACACGGTTTGCCTCGGACGGAGCAATCATTGCCGGATTGGCAAAATCATGGGATATTTCTGCAGACGGAACTGAATATATATTCCACCTCCGCGCTGGCGTCCAATTTCATGATGGCACGGGAATGGACGCCGAAGATGTTAAATTCTCGCTTGATCGGGCCAGAGCCGGAGACAGTACAAACTCCCAAAAAGCGCTGTTTGCGGGGATTGCCAATGTTGCAGTTGTCGATAGCACTACTGTCAAAGTCATCCTGGACAAGCCAAACGGAAGCTTCCTGTTCAATATGGCATGGGGAGACGCGGTAATCGTCGCTCCCGAAAGCATAGAAGGTATAAAGAACAATCCAGTAGGCACGGGGGCATTCACCTTCCAGAAATGGGTTCAGGGCGACCGGATTGAACTGGCCCGAAATGACAGTTACTGGGGCAGCGCGCCCGCATTAGAAAGTGTGACATTCCAGTTTATTGCCGACCCAACAGCCGCTTTTGCGGCAGTCATGGCGCAAGATGTAGATGTATTTACGGGCTTCCCAGCGCCAGAAAATCTTCCTCAGTTTGAAGCAGACGCAAGATTCCAGGTACTGGAAGGATCGACTGAAGGCGAAACAATCCTGTCTACGAATAACAAAATGCCACCACTTGATAATGTCAAAGTGCGCAAAGCCATTGCACACGCGATTGACCGTCAGGCCATCATTGACGGTGCAATGTTTGGCTACGGGACACCGATTGGAACTCATTTCGCACCGCATCACCCGGATTATGTCGATCTGACTGGCAACTCTGAGCATGATCCAGAACTTGCCAAAAAACTCCTTACTGAAGCCGGGTTTCCAAACGGATTTGAAACCACTTTGAAACTGCCTCCTCCTTCATATGCACGACGCGGCGGCGAAATCATCGCCTCACAACTTCGTGCGGTGGGTATTCAGGCCAAGATCAGCAATCTGGAATGGGCTCAGTGGCTTGAGCAAGTTTTCCGAGGCAAGGATTATGGTCTGAGCATCGTGAGCCACACAGAGCCAATGGACATTGGAATCTATGCCCGTCCTGAGTACTACTTCCAGTACGACAATCCTCAGTTTCAGGCTCTGATGACTGATCTTAGCGCAACGACCGATACAGCAATGCGCAGTGAGATGTTGAAGAAAGCCCAGAACATTATCTCAGAAGATTATGTGAACGGCTTTCTTTTTGAGCTGGCCTTTACGACTGTTGCAGATGCGAAGGTCCAAGGCCTTTGGAAAAACGCGCCAACCCAAGCGACTGATTTAACAGGTGTCAGCTGGTCAGAGTAAGCCGCAAAATAGCTCTTGGAATCTGCGCGGGGGACTTTCATTCTCCGCGCAAAATTGAACCAGCTTTCCTAAATCGCAAGTGATCATAGATGCTGCAATATACGTTTAAAAGAGCTTTATCTCTCTGCCTTAGCCTGTGTTTAGCGTCCGTGGTGATCTTTACCGTGGTTGAGATTGCCCCAGGCGATCCAGCCTCTTTTATGCTAGGGATTAATGCCCAGCCTGACACCATAGCGGCACTTCGAGCAGAACTAGGCCTAGATCAGGGGAAATTCGCACGCTATTTAGAGTGGACAGGCGGTATGCTCAAGGGTGACTTTGGAACCTCTTATACTTACAGAAGCCCAATCACAGATATGATCTCTGAACGCATGTGGATCTCTTTGCCATTAGCGCTTTATGCTCTGGTTCTATCTACGTTAATCGCATTTCCCGTGGGACTTTATGCGGCCTCCAAACGTGGTGCACTGGGCGATGTCGCTGTGATAGGCGTTACGCAGCTTGGGATCGCCATCCCAAATTTTTGGTTCGCAATGGTATTAGTAGTGATTTTTGCGATAAAACTGCGCTGGTTTTCCGCTGGTGGCTTTGCAGGATGGGACGATGGACTTTTTATTGGCCTAAAGTCTTTAACACTACCGGCGATTGCCTTAGCCTTGCCGCAGGCCTCAATTCTTTCCCGCGTGATGCGCAGCGCTTTGATTGAAACGCTCTCCGAAGACTATATCCGTACAGCTCGGGCCAAAGGCCTGAGCCGACAGGGTGTTTTATGGCGGCATGCACTTCGCAATGCGATGATCCCAGTATTGACCATCATCGGCCTCCAGTTTTCTTTTCTCATAGCTGGTGCAATTATTATCGAACAAGTATTTTTCCTGCCCGGGCTCGGCAGGCTTGTGTTTCAGGCGATTACTCAGCGCGATCTTATTGTGGTGGAAAGCGTGGTTATGCTTTTGGTACTTGCAGTCATCAGCATCAATTTCATTATTGACCTTGCCTATGCAGCCATCGATCCGCGACTGAGGCATGGACTATGATGCAATACCGCTCTTTGATCATCGGCACTTTTCTCTGTTTGATTGTTCTGAACGCAGTCGCATTGTCATTGGTTTGGATCCCCTACGATATCAAGCAGCTTTCGATTCCAGATAAGCTGCAAACCCCAAATTGGGACCATTGGCTTGGGACCG
>JAOGIM010000008.1 GCA_028150825.1 Paracoccaceae bacterium | reverse complement strand
CGTAATGATCCCAGATAAAGACCCTGCAACTATCAAGCCAGTTACAATATGCCTAACACCTATTTCAAATATGATTTACACTCAAATCAAGCACTAGCATAACGAGTTATGGACCCAGCTAACGACTAAGAGATTATTAAAATTATTTTTTCTTCTAGACTTTGTTGTTTTTATCCTGAAAAATTTGCATCAGAACCTATTTTTCAGAAAAACCAAATTTATTCAGTGACATGCACGTAATTGCACAGAGAAGTTAAAACTAAAACTAATTTATTTGAAAAGAGATGACAATTTAAGAAAGCAGATTTCCGTAAAATAATCAGGGTTTAACTACAAGGCATTCTTTACAGATCAGCAGCTTTTTATCCATTTAAATTCGTCAAATCGTTTGTTAGATACCCACAATAATTATAAGACTTTTTGCAAAAATAATGATTAGACAAATGACTAAAACTGAAAATCCATGCAAAAAGTTCAAAATAGATTTGAATCTAAAAGGGCTAATTATTACGGGGCCGTACCTTTAACACAACCTGTTTAGTGAATAAAGAAACGCACATCACATCATATTTTAAATTAAATTTATGACAAAACTCTTGTACAGCCTTGTACTCATCTTGTTCCCAATTTTCGTTAACTATTAATTCGTCAAACACCAACACCGAGGCATCATCTATTACCGACTTCGAATTTTCCAGAGCACATGAAGTAGAAGAATAAAGATCTGCATCGAAGTTCAATAAACCAGCCAATGGCTGCTTTTTTCTGAAAAAATTTGGCAAGCTTTGAGAAAACTCACCAACTATAAATTCTCCATGGCCTATCTTTGGTATTTTACCAAAACTCGAGTAAGATCCAGATGGAACATCATGCCAATCTTCCGGCAGGCCTTCAAAGGTGTCAAATCCAAACGATTTGCTGTAGTGCTTTTCTAAATATCTAAAAGATTCCCCCATCCATACACCAAACTCGTAAAATGCACGGCTTTTAACAGAATTTTTTATTGCAAAGTCAAACACACTCCATCGATTGAACTCAAGTCTGGGGATAGTCGGTAAAGACAGTATCCAAGCGATTGATCTAAGAGTGGATTCTGACGCCACTTCCGTAGACAGTATCCACTTTAAAAAGTCAGTATTGCCTTTGAAAGCGTTTATAGTTGCTAAAGTGTAAACAGCAGGTTCAAATTCGACATCTTTTTCAAGACAAAGCTCTAATATCGCCTTTGCATTATCAATATCATTACAAGTCGAATGTAAATTCCAAAAGGCAGCGGCATTATTAGGGTCAAGCTCTATACATTTCAAGTAATTTTTGCGGGCCGACTTGATATCAGCCTGCTCACTCTTCACATTTCCATAATTGTTGTAAGCCTCAGAGAAGCTTGGATTCAGCCTTATGGCTTCACTTAAGTGATCAGCCGAAAGTTCAAGAAGACCTATTTCTTTGTATGCAAGACCAATATTATTGTGCGTTTTGTAACAACTAGAGTCCTTATCAAGGGCAAGCGAAAAATCAGCGATTGCTCTACTGTAATTTTTGAGCTTTGCGTAACTTTCTCCACGAGCTTTACGGAAAAAAGAGTTATTCTGTTCTTTCAACAAGTCGGAAGTCACCTTTATAACTTCCTTATAACTACCAGAATGAAAAAGGTCTTTTACTAAATTTGTTGAAACGGCCGATAGCACTGACGTAATCGACAACAGCGGATTATTATTCAACAGCTTCGAGAAAGTATCGGTACCCCAGCCCCCGGATATTGACGTTTCACTACTGTTGGCTGATACGGCAGAACTGACAGATGAAGACGTCATAGATGAAGACAAATCTGAAGTGTGACTAGAATTATACATTATGAACTCCTTGGGCAAATTGAATTACGGTTCGCTCACAAAAAGTTTAGGAAAATATCTAAGTACAGCTAATAAATTTAAAAAACAGATGCTTAAAATTTACTTTCAAAGTCACTTCACAATAACTTTTAAAATTAAATTCTAAACTTGCTTCCAAGTATATTCTGCATTTTATTAATCGCAGTACTAATCCAATGAAATTTAATAGATGCGCTGTTAAGCTCAATTTATGACATACGACCTTACAAGCCTCACCGCCAATTTTTGATATAGAAACGAACGGTTGTAACTGTAGCCGGTCAAGAAGTTAACAGCCCATTGATATTGTCTAGCATAAAAACTCTGGTCCGAAGTCCAGTATAGCCCTGAATAAGTCTGTGGAAATGTGTCTGTATCAATGTTTGGTTCAACATCTTTAGGTCGATTTTCAACTTCAGTGACTAAACTTTTTAGCTCTTTTACAGTTGGCAGCCGCCAGCCACCACCGTTAAGATCTTTGATCCGGTCAATAAGCTCTTGCGCTTCCGCGACAGACAACATCATTACCTCACCAACACAGTTATTACCTTCCCATATCATCCCAATGCTACAGCGCATCCACTCAAGTTTTTGCACATAATCACGTGCGACCGGACCGTCTCTCTGAAGCCGTGGACCATCAGCTACCGCCGGAAAATTTAAAGACAAAAAGAAAATCGCAGCGATAAATATTGTAGCAAAATTTCTGTCTTCATGTAACATTTTCACCAACCCTACATTGACCTTTTCAACTTGGCACTACTTTTGCATCCTTTATCAAAAACAACAAGCAGAGCAGAAAAATGGATTTAGCTTCTCTTATTGGTATGCTCGGCGCATTGGGAATGATCGCCGGTACCATGATATCGTCAGCAGGTAGCCTTACGCCGTTTATCGACGTACCTTCAACTTTAGTAGTCGTAGGCGGTACTTTTTTTGCCGTCATGTGGACGGCACCTTTGGGCGCGTTTCTCGGACATTTTGGTGCAATGTCAAAATGCTTTCTCCCACCAGTAAAAAAAATGGACGAAATGATCGTTCGTATGGTTGAGCTTGCGGCAATCGCCCGCAAAGACGGCATGATGGCCCTAGAAGGCCAAGAGTGTACAGATAAATTTTTCGAGAAAGGTCTTCAGATGCTCGTGGATGGTGCTGATGAACCAAAGTTAGTCAAGCAATTAAACGCTGAAATCGCTGCCATGAAAGCTCGTCATGAGCAAATGCACGGTATTTTAAGTGCTTGGATTGATATTGCTCCAGCGATGGGCATGATCGGGACTTTGGTTGGATTGGTGGTTATGCTTGGGAACATGGCTGATCCTAAAGCGATTGGTCCAGCAATGGCAGTAGCTTTGTTGACAACACTTTATGGCGCATTTTTTGCCAATGTGTTTTTTGGTCCCATTAAGACAAAGCTAGAAGGTTATACGGGGTACGAAATCATTTATCGTAATTTGGTCGTTGAAGGCTTGCGCCAGATTGCCAGAAGCGAATCTCCGCGCAATATCCAAGATGTATTGGCATCTAGCTTACCTGCCAAACAACAAGCAACGCTAGCGGCGGCATAATAAATGGCTGAAGATCTAGTAGCGGATGACGAACCCGAAGAAGACTGTCCCAAATGTCCCCCTCCTGGGGCCCCGGCTTGGATGGCAACCTTTGCAGATATGGCAACACTTCTTATGGCTTTTTTCGTTATGATTCTATCGTTTGCCGAAATGAACGTGCCTAAGTTTAAGCAAATTCAGGGTTCATTGAAGAACTCTTTCGGAGTTCAAAGGCTGATTCCAATTGTGGAACAGCCAATGGGAACATCAATAATCACTCAGAATTTCAGTCCTTCACCATCACCATCTATTACAGAACAAATGACCACTGAGACAACTCAAGTAGAGCAACCAAAGCTCAAAATACCCAGCGACGTTAAGGATAGTGAGGGCGCAGACGAAATGGCGGAAGGCGCTCAAAATGAAGAGGGCTTAGGCGGAGAGAATAAAGATAGCTCTGGAGATAACCAAGCTAAAAGTGATGCAGAAAAGCTAGCAGAAGCTATTGAACAAATCGCGCAAGCTGCAGATGTCGCTGTCTCAACCCTTCAAGACAAAGTGATTGTGGATCTGAAAGCAGAAAATGACACGCCATCTGAGATGAAAGAGAAAATCAAAAAGGTTGCGCAAGCCGTATCTTTGGCTGAGCTTGCAACTGGCAAATCCGATCAAGAAGTACTCTACGGAGGGTTGGATGAACAACTGAATGAATTAATTGAATTTGTTTCCGAACTGGAAGGACAACTGAAAAAATTGAGTGGTCAAGACGCAGAAGAAGGATTTGTTAAAACGGCGCAGGCCGAAAAGAAAGCACAAAGTGCAGCTGACGAGTTGAAGGTTAAACTACAGGAACAAATAGATAAGGGTGCAGTAAGTGTTGAAACTCGTGATAATAAAGTTTTTGTAACTGTTGGAACTGGCGGAGCATTCCCATCTGGCTCTGCGAACCTGACGCCACAAGCGCAAGAAATTATAGATCAAATCACTGAGGTGAGTGATGGCTCAGACAACTCGATTACTGTCGCAGGCCACACTGACGACGTTCCCATCGCGTTTGGTGCACTATATAGAGACAACTGGGATCTTGCAGCTGCACGTGCCGCCAGTGTTGTCCAAGAGGTTGAACAATCTGGCCTGATCGAGACGGGCCGCCTACAGGCAATAAGCTATGGAGAAACTCGACCTATTGCAAATAATTCTTCTGCAGACGGTCGCGAGCAAAACCGCAGAATTGAGATCGAACTTGAGTACGAATAGAGTTCAACTCCTACTGGCGTAGTATTCGTCTCGTTATAAAAAGAAGCAAATTTTATTTTGTCGATTTTGATTTGGACTGCTTAAATTCCACCAGAGCCTTCAATATTGCAAAGAAGCCTAAAATAGACACAAGCGAAACTGCTATGGCGAACGGACTTAATTTTGCAATTCCCGATACGAGGCTACGGTCAATAAGAGCAACGATAATCAGTCCACAGACGCTGAATAAAAAGATCCGAATAGATAAGCAGACCCGACAAGGTGCTTTTTTTTCATCATCAATCATTTAGTACTTCCTTTTCTTCCTTGATTTTAACATATTTTTTTTTATATATAAGAGATATATTTATTATAGGTAGCAAAGTTGGCACGGAAATTGCTTTACTAATATTATGTCAATGATAGGCCTAAATATAGGAGCCCAACAGGTTCAAAAACAAAGCTTGGTTATAACGCCACAGCTCCAACATGCTATAAGCATTTTGCAAATGAACAATGTTGAACTGGAGAAGCATCTGGAAGAACTGTCGGAAAGTAATCCGTTTCTTGAGGTAAAAGGTGTTAATGCAGAAGCGAAGAAAAAGGTTGAAATAGATTATCGTCCGCCAGCGTCTGCCGGCAGCGCTATATCCGGTTCATTTCTAGATAAGCTCTTAGGTGAAAAACCTTTGACATTAGTTGAGCATGTGAACAATCAGCTGGGCCTTCAAGTGTTGAACCCAAGACAAGATAAAATCGCTCAACGTTTGCTGATGGACCTCACCGCAGCTGGGTATCTTCAAACTGATATACCTGAAATACAAAAACAGTTAGGAGTATCAGATTTCCACATTAATGAAGTCCTAGCTCTGCTGCAAACATTTGAACCCACCGGGATATTTGCACAATCATTATCTGAATGCTTGAAGCTTCAAGCCAAGGAACAAAATGAATTATCGGAAGTTATGGAAGTAGTATTAGACAATCTGGATTTATTGGCAAAAGGTGAATTCAAAAATTTGTGTGCAAAGGGCAAATGCAGTAGTGAAGAGATAAAGCAGACTGCAATCCAGATCCGCCGGTACAATCCGAAACCAGGCACTTTATTCATACATGACCCTATCGAAAATCAGCGTGAACCGGACCTTATCGTCATCAGAGATGGAACAGAGATTGAAATCTCCTTGAATCGCGCCTCGCTACCCAGCGTAAAGGTTAATCTTGAATATGCGGCGGCCTTGAAGAAAATATCAAGACCTGAGGCTTCTTCGATTGAGTTCATTAAAAACTCGGTTGCAACTGGTCACTGGCTAACCCGCGCAATTGCACAGCGGAACCAAACACTACAATCTGTTGCAACCTTTATTCTGAGGCACCAATTCGCATTTTTTGACAATGGCGTTGAAGGAATCAGACCACTTCAGTTAAGAATGGTAGCCGAGGCACTTGGAATTCATGAAAGTACCGTAAGCCGATCAACAGCCTCTGTGTTGATACAAACTCCCAGAGGTACATTACCTTTAAAAATGTTTTTTAGTAGTAGCCTTCAGGCCAGTGAGAGTGAAGAGGGTGTATCTGCGCAGTCGATTAGGCGAAAAATCAAAGATATCATTTCAGTCGAAAGCCCACTTAAACCTATAAGCGACGCAAAAATCTCAGCACTTCTGTTTAAAGACGGTTTTAAAGTCGCGCGCAGGACTGTCGCGAAATATCGCGAATTGGAAAATATAAGAAGTACTTCGCAGAGAAAACGAGAACACAAACTCAAGCAACTTGTTGAGAGTTAGACTATAAATCAAAGTTTGCAGATTTGAAAAAATACATGTGAAAAAGTACCATACAAAGCATCGCAAAAATAAAAACTCTAGTTAACCATGTTAAAAGTATAGGGGTGTAATATTTTTCAAGCCCTATTTTCGCAAGCAGTGATCCAATAAATGTTGATGCGGTCTTTGTCCCAAAACATATAATTTATTTTATTATCCATCTATTTTGATATTCTGCGGGTACTGATGTCAGCCTAACCATGAAACTAACTGTTAATCTAATCAGTATTTTTAAACCTCTAACAAATGAGCATTCTGCAGATCAATTTTAGAAATCTCCTAAACCTTTTATCCCTTCCATCGTTAATTTAGGTGAATGAAGAACACCATAGGCAGACTATGCCACAAACACACAACAAACCTTTCTGCAGCGAATACCAATTCGTCAGCATGCCCGAAGCTTAATGAGTAACAGTCGCTTTTAACATCCAGTAAAAATACGAATAATCTATCCAACGTGCAAAATGGCGTGCCAACTAAGGAAGTCAACGGAAGCTCAAAAAAGCTATCGATTTGAATCCAGATAACTGTAAAGCTTATTAAAATTTATGTTCTAAGGTGAATAATTCTATACATACAAAAGAAATTATAAAATTATATTTGTCGTAATCGCCGCCCTTCTAAGACGGAAAATTTACTTCCGCCAGATTGAAGCCTTTTTTCGTTGAAAAAGGTTGCTTTGGAAAATTAATACAAACACAGTTAGCATGCGATTCTATTATAAACTCAACAGATTGGATGCTATCACTTCCAGTATTACCGCAAGTGCACTTCAGCAGGTGGGCTGTATTTGATCGAGCAGTCGATCTATCTGACATCAGTAGGCCATTTTACAAATTTGGTGTTTCATTTGGGATTGACTTAAATAACTTAATGCGGAGTTTCAATGCATGCTATGGGTTTGATACATTCGAATGGCTTCCAGAGACTTGGCGCTCAGTTCCAAAAGGAACTGATACAAGCTGCGGGACCATTCCCAAGATTGATGGCGTACAATTTATAGCTGACGAGCTAAACGATACGCTGCCCAAGTTTTTTGAAACCCGGCGGCAGAAAGCATCATTAATAAACTTCAAAGCTGACCCTTAATCTTTTACATTGTGCGACTTTTAGCCAAACATTAGTCAAGAAATAGTTTGGCTGATTAACAAATAATTCGTCAGCTCTGGCTTCATTGCTCTGTGACCGTGTTCAAGCTTGCAGTTTTTGACTTTTTCTTGCGTCGCTTTTTTTCCTGAAGCAAGCCCTCAACAGGTCTTTGGAAATAAAGGTCACTATCAATAGCCAAAGCTGCTATTTGGGCTTGCAGTTCGTTTATAGCCGCGATTGACTGCATGTAGATCATTCGTTTGTAGCTCATAAAGTTCATAGCCATATTTAATTGCTCGCGCCCAACGTAAAGACATAAAATTACATAGTAAATGACAGCTAAACTCCAATGAACGGTTAGTGTCGCTAGTCCACCAAGAACACTGGCGACCATTGCTTCTGGCATCCTTTGATTAAGAAACCAAAACGGCGGAACAACCATTGCCAAAAGTGATTTGGAGCGCAACAGAAGCTCCGCGTTTTTCTTATTGTCGTAGTAAATTAGGTACTCCGCTAGTTCGTCATGCTTTGCCATCGCTAAAGCCTGTTGAACCCATTCGCTGGGATTTGGGTAGGGGTTTTCTGCCTGTTCGAATTTACAGGATATTTTCTGATGACAAATAACATTAAAAACAGCTTCCTCCCGTTTAATTGTCAAAACGAGCTTATGGCTTTGTGCAATATCATCGTCCTCATCGGTATCAAAATAGTCATTGAATTCTTTAGACGTACCAAAAAATGCATCCCCATCAACTCCAATGATGACATCAGCTTTTCTAATGCCTAAATTCTTTCCATACCCGCCGACAACTTTTTTAATTTCAAGAACCTTATCAGCGATATCCTGATCTTTGGCCTCAGCTCCGGCTTCTATTTCTTCTTGTGACATTAGGAATTAAACCTTAGCATATGTAGAATTCTACGGGAACTTGATGATATCGCCATTGACCGCTTGTTTCTTTGGTTTGGCCGCGGCCGCCTTGCGAGCTCGCGAAGCCTCGCGTTTTGCCGTATCTAAACGTTGATCTAATGTTGCAATGCGAGCTGCAAGTTCTGCATTGACGTCCTGCAGTGACTGAACCGCGGCGCGCTGTTCCTTGACATCAACTGATGTATCAGACATAGACTGTAACGCATCAATAACAGAGCGCGTAAAATTGCCCATAATCATGTTTTGCGCTTTGAATTCTTCATTGGTCATTTCGGCAAGGGACATGGTCAATTCTGAGTTCATAACGGAGGTCTTTTCCTGCATATCTGCCATTTGAGACCTGACTGCAGGAGTAATTCCGTTCATTGTTTCGATCGCCACTCTAATTTCCGAGCCCATCATCTCTGACTTATCGCCATAAGAGATCATTCCAGATCCGACTTTATCAACAGCTTTGGTTAAAAGATCTAGATCATTCAAGGCCGGTTCAAGCTTGGCGATATTCTCATTAAAAATATCGACGTTTTCAACAAACACAGTTAAAAGTTCTGTATTTGTTTGCATCAGAACTTTAAGCTTGGAGGAGGCTGAAAAAAACATAACAAGCGATAAGACCGCTACACTGATCCCCGTGACAAACCCGATTATGACACCAATCCTGCCCAGCTTCTCAATACTGGAGAGCATATTTGTCGATTTTTTTATCTGTTGTGCAACCTTCGCATACTCGGACGTTACATCCATTGCAGCATCCGCAGCGTCTAAAGCAATCTGGATACTCTTTTCAACGTCAGCCGGTGTTGCAGATTTATTACCTGCCATCTGCCAGTTTCCTTTTTTGTTGCCCCAGCGGAGCTCTAAAAACTTTAGAAGCACAATTCGTGCCACTTACTTCTGTAACCAACTGAGCCGGCAATTTTTTAGATTTAAAGCCAAAATGGCGACAACCCCACGGCTTATGCATATCGTAAGTCACGTAAAAATGCCCACAACCGCGACAGAGTGATTTATTTTCCGGTTTCATGAATATCAACGCCAAAAATCAGTTTAAAAAGGACATTCTGAATGACATATCGCAGGCACGCAGCAAAACTCAAAATTGCACACAGGAATAGTCCAAATGCTCGCAGAAATTGGTTAAGGATGTAAAAATCTATGCCCTCTGATAGCCAGACAACGCCAACACCAAAAAAACAAACAGAGCTTATAGCCTCTCCTAGGCTTAGCGATTTCTTATATGTAAGTCTAGGCATTAAACGGCCCTCCTGTTTCGGTAAACTTTAGATCATCTGGAATTTCGACATCAGGCGCTTCTAACTCTTCTCCGTTGGCGATGCGGAAGATGAACGCCAATACAGCGGCCACCGCACTAAACAATTCTTCATGAATTTCTTGACCAATATTACCGGTAAAAAATAAAGCCCGCGCCAACAGTGGGCTCTGAAAGATTGGGACAGTTTCGTTATTCGCAATCTCAATAATGTCAGCCGCCATTTTGCCACGGCCCATAGCGAGGATAACAGGGGCGCCACGCTCACCCACCTCATATTTCAAAGCGACAGCAAAATGGGTCGGGTTTGTAATAATCGCAGTCGCAGACGGTACATCGCCTAATGCTTGGCGTTGCTGTGAGGCTCGTTGCGAAGATTCCATCTGCATTCTTCGAATTTTACCCTTAACCTCTGGCGAACCCTCAGTTTGCTTATTCTCATCTTTCACTTCCTGTTTGCTCATTTTTAATTGTTTTACATGCGTATATCGCTGATACATAACATCTAACAGCGCTATGAATGCCAAAACTAGAAGCAACGTTACAAATAAAGCAATGAATACATCATGAACCCGCCCCAAACCGTTCGTTAAATCCGCATGCGACGCAGTCATAAGAATTGGTAACTGTACAAAAATTATTGCTGCCGCTGCTCCAATTAAAAAGACCACTTTTATTACAGATTTTGCAAGTTCAAATAAGGCTTTCGGGCCAAACATTCGTTTAAGCCCATTCACAGGGTTTATTCGATTACCTTTGAATGCCATTGCCTTTGGAGCAAAATTAATAGTTCCAGAAAGCGAGGCTTGCGTCATTAAAATCCCAATAACCAACGGAATTCCTATAATCATACCCCATACTACAACGTATTTCACTGCCTCAAAGGAAAGCCGAACTGCCTCCCCTTTGAACTCTTTCAAATCAAACCGGAAAAATGCACCCCACTGACCAAGCATCAAATTTGAAACATTCAAAAGCCCATAATAAACTAGTAATCCAACAAATAGCGTTGTAAAAACCATAAGATCTTTTGATTGTAGAACTGTTCCATCCTCTGACGCCTTTTCTAACCGTTTGGCAGTTGGTTCCTCAGTCTTTTCTTGGGCGTCTTCTTCAGCCATCACGCATCTCCGTGAAAAATTTATCCATGTAATCAATGCTAAATTCGACAATTTCTTCCATTCCATATCCAAGCGGCGTTACAGAGGCATAAAGTGCCAAGAAAACAACCATCATTGTAATTGGAAAGGCAAAAGAAAATAGGTTTAGTTGCGGAGAAGACCGTGTGATAACACCCACCGCAAAGTTTGTGAGCAAAAGCAAAGCTACAACTGGCAACATTATAACAGAGGCAATTTCAAACATATGGCTCGCCGTTTTCACACCATACTCACTAGCTGCCTGAACTGGAAAATTCCCTCCAAGAGGAAATATACTGTAGCTATGATATAGGGCTCCAATGAGCGCCAGATGGCCATCAATAGATAAGAATATAACTATCAAAAACAGCGTAAGAAGATTACTTATAACTGGCGTTTGTCCACCTGTTGTTGGGTCAACTTGGGCTGCAAACCCAAGCCCGCCAGAAGATGCTATTTTCTCACCCGCCAGCGACACCGAGGCAAACAGCATGCTTACAATTAAACCGATACAAATTCCAATAAACAGCTCGACAAAAATCATTCTTAATAAATCTGCCAAATCCGCTTGTATAATAATAGAAGGATCCACTTGGCCAATGAAAGCAACTGCTAAAACCATTCCTGTCATGATACGAACTGAAAGTGGGACTGATGTCGCGCCAAAGAAGGGAGCCGTTATCAAGAATGCTCCAATGCGCAATGCACTAAAGAAGAAGACTGTTATAAACTGCAAAAGGTTAGGCAGTGAAAGCCCAGGAATACCAGTGGTCTGCTCTACTAAAAGGCCCTCCATATTTTAGCCTAACGCTGTGATGGAATCAAAAATGAAAGCAAAGTAATCGGAAAGCCGAGTCAGTATAAAAGACGATAGCAAGGCAAAACCACCCAGAACAAAAACCAACTTTGGCACAAAACTCAAAGTCATTTCGTTTATGGATGTTGCAGCCTGAATGACCCCAATTATTAAACCAACAACAAGGGCGATTCCCAAGATAGGACCTGCGGCCATAACAACATTCCAAAAAGCCAACCTTAAGTGTTCGATGTTTGAGTCAAATTCCATTATACATTCAATTCAGATAGGTAGAGGCAATAGAACCAACCGTCATGGCCCAGCCATCTACAATTACAAACAAGAGAAGTTTAAAAGGCAACGCGATCAGCATCGGGCTTAGCATCATCATACCAAGCGACATCAAAACCGATGCAATAACCATATCAATCACGAGAAACGGTAAGAAAAGAAGAAAGCCAATCTGAAAGGCTGTCTTGAGTTCCGACGTGATAAAAGCAGGCATAAGAACATTAAAAGGGACATCTACATTCGAATTATAAGGGGCATCACCCGCAAGCTCGGCAAACATTGCCAATTCTCTCTCACGCGTGTTCAGAACCAAAAACTCTTTCAAAATAGAAGACGAACTCTCTATGGCAGGAATTATATCGAGCTGTCCTTCAAGATAGGGGCTCGCCGCCGTGTAGTAGATCTCTTCAAGAGTTGGGTACATTATAAATATTGTTAGAAACAATGCTATAGAGACCAAAACCTGATTTGGAGGCGTTTGTTGAGTTCCAAGCGCCTGCCGGAGAAGTGATAGAACTATAATTATCCTAGTGAACGACGTCGCTCCAAGCAGCATGCTTGGTAGTAACGTGATCGCGGTCATCAGAGCTAAGATCTGCAGCGATAGCGAATATTGCTGAGCGCCATCTGCTCCTTGACTTACTTGCAAAGCAGGTAAACCTGGTATGGACGCCACTTGCGCAAAGCCAGAGGATACACCACAAAAAATAGCGATTAAGAACCCACCGAAAAAAAATACTAAAAATCTAGGGGTATAAACTGGTAGCCTAAGCCAAGACGTCATTATCGCGTCCCTTCTGGCCAGTCGCAGAGATATCTAAAACTGAGGCGCCTTGCTTATCTTGCAAAATTAAAACAGTTTTTTGGTTGACTTCGAAAACTGATAAAATCGCAGCGTGCGCAAGTCTACGGCTTTCAATATGCTTCAGTTTTCCATTGCCTTCAACGTCGACCGTGTTAGAGACTTGGGTTTTTACGTACCACCAAACAAGCAGCAAAAACCCAGTAAAGGCGACAACTATAATGATTTTCTGATTTAAGTCTTCTAAACCGTTCATAGATTGCCTCCTTTAAGGAAGGAGGCAAAAATCGTGCCAGTTTAAACAGATTCCACTCTTTCCTCTGGATCGACAATATCTGTAAATCGAACGCCGTATCTCTCACCAACCATAACGACTTCGCCCTTGGCAATAATTGCACCATTAACAAGTATATCCAGAGGTTCTCCTGCCAGACGGTCCAATTCGATGACAGACCCTTCATTCAACAACAATAAGTCTTTGATGGTCATCTCTGTGCGCCCAACCTCAATAGAAATATTAACCTCAATACTTTCAAGAATTTTGAGCTTCTCAGAGCCAATCTTATCTGGCTTTGAGGGTGGACGACTTTCTGTCTCTACAGTCTCTTCGCTCATCTCTCACTCCTCATCCTATTTATTTTTTTTCAGGTTTTGCTGCAACAAGCTAATTGCCAGTGTTCCACCAACATCACCCAACTCTGCCTCAAAGAACTCACGATCTTCAACAACCAACTCTAAAGGCCCATTAATCGTTATTGGTAAGATATCATCTGATTTATAGTTCAACACCTGTGCCATTGATTTGTCGACTGTCGTTAGGCGCGCGGTACAGGACAACGGAACATTGAAAACAGCGTTTTGAAGACGCTCTGTCCAAGTCAGACTGCCAACACTATCGGACTGCATCCGAGATCTTAGTTGGGCCGCGATTGGCTTGAGAGTTTGCAAAGGATACAAAACATCGAAAGACGCAGGCTCAGTTCCAGGCAACTGAATTTCAAATGCACAACAAATGACTTGCTCCGTTTCCTCAACAAATGAAACAAACTGTAAATTTTCTTCCCGGGTTACATCCGAAAATTCAAGTTTAATCAATTCGCTCCAAGCAATATCCAGAGATTCGATTAAACCCTCCGTGATAATCTCAATCATCCGCGTCTCGGTAGAGGTAAATTCCGCTCGGCGTGTTGTCTTAGTTAGGCCTAGATTACCACCGTAGTAGGCATTGGTTAGCTTTGATACCAGATCCGGAGAAATCACCATCATCAGATTACCTCTAAGAAATTCAATACGGGCCAAAGTCAGGCTCATAAAGGGCTCAGAGGCAAAGCTATAATCTTCGAAAGTTTTAACCGTTGGATTAAGGGCTGTCACGCGCGGTGCCAACTTCAACATAGGTTGAAACACAATACGTGAAAATCTGGCAAAGCGTTCGTTGATTACCCTCAGAGCGTAATAGTCTCCTAAAAGCGAAAGATCGTCTGAACCAAATGTGAAGTCCCGGACTTTCTTGTCGGCAGCCGTCTGATCCAAACCCTCCGGGACGCCATCTGCACCATCTAATCCAGAGATCAGGGCGTCAACTTCGTTCTTTGATAGCTTTGATGATGATGACATCAGTTATAACTCACTGTAGCACATAAGACGTTAAGTGAACTTCTTCGATTCCACCAAAGCCTTCTAGCTCCTCCAGCTTCGCATTTATTACGTCCCTCAAATCATTTGCAAGCATCTTACGAGCCTCGCGGCCTTCGACCATCTCTTCAGTATAATCACTAAGAGCCGCCAAAATATCAGCTTTTAAAGCCGTCAGGTGAGTTTCGACATTTGTTAAAATTGCCTGGTCGTATTTGGTGGATACACCTACTCCAATTTGCAAGAATCTTCTAGATCCTTTTAGATTTGTGGTCAAATTACCTTGAAGCTCATAGTACAATGTCTGGAAGACTTCTTTTTCAGGTGTTTCTTTGGATACTTTTTCAGGATCTGTTACAGGTAAACAGTTGCCTTCTTCATCCAAAATAATCTCACCTTCAGCATCCGTTTGGCACTCTTCTTCGTTTTCTTCTTCGGCATCAGCCGCTGGCTCACCTTCCTTTTGGCTGACAATTTCATTAGCAATGTCTTGGGGATTACCTTGTGACCCGCCAAATACCATAAAGCCCACGCCTAGGCCAATTGCAACCAATACAAATCCAGCTACGACAAAAATAAGTATTGTGACTATATTGGATTTTTTCTTTGGTTCTTCTTCTTCTGCCATTCGTCCGCCCCTTTATTAAACGGTGATATTCACAAGCGAGTCATCTGCTTTTTTGTTTGTTACCACACTGCCTTCGGCGATAACCTCTCGACTTGCAGATTTGTCCTCTTGCAAAGAATCGCTTTTGTCTTTTTCTTTATTCTCATTATTTGAACTTTGATTATGATCAAAATCAAATTTTGCTCCATCCGAATTCATATCTGCGTATGAAAGACTGTTCACCCGATGACCAGCACTTTCTAGGTTTGACGTCAATTTTCCTTCTGCATCGCCCAAAAGTGCAATCGTTGCCTTGCGTTCTGCTTGTATACGCACGTCCAATGCACCCCGGGTGCTCGTGAAGGCTATACTAATGCGACCCAATGAGGGTGGCGAAAGTGAGAACATCAATCTTTCTTGACCACGGTTCAACGCTGAGACCATCGTTTTAGCCATATTGGTTGCCCAGCCTCTGGAACTTAGTTCTAAATGGCTATCTGCCCATTTCTCAAGCATATTTGACCCGCTTGAGCCCTGCCCTGTCTGACTTTGGCTGCCCGACGAAGCCGCAATTTGCTGACTTGTTGCAGCGTCGGCATTTACGCCAACGGTAGACGACATAGCTGAAGCATCTCCCATCGATTTTTTGAGTACTAAAGCTTTATGTTGGGCTACGAAAGTCTGAGTTGTTCGTGCAACGAAGTTGGTTACAGGCTTCGGACCCAGAGTTGTATTTCCCCCCGTAGAATGATGCCTTATCTTGGGAGGCTCAATATTGAACATATCTGCAGCTTGGGCTTGGGCGTGCTGGGATTTTTGACCTGGTACCGCTTGCTTAGCAGCAGCCACTTTTTCAGCCATTTTAGAAAAACTTTTTTCAAGATTTTCATTATCTTTTGGAATGCCATACACAGGGCGCTTATCTAGTTCAGCACTTAACTTAGGCTCAGCTTTGCCCGTTTCCATCAGCTTAGTAGTGTCTGACACTTCAAGTCTCTTTGCAGTAACTTCGGGTCTAACCTCATTCACATCTTGAATAGCCACCTTGACCACTTTGGGTTGTAGGCTAACATCTGCGCTTTTGAAGTCTAAATTATTACGTAAAGTCGTTTGATGAGCAGGCATGT
The DNA here is from genome assembly GCA_028150825.1 of Paracoccaceae bacterium. Classification (GTDB taxonomy): domain Bacteria; phylum Pseudomonadota; class Alphaproteobacteria; order Rhodobacterales; family Rhodobacteraceae; genus LFER01. The sequence continues at coordinate 55,406 of JAOGIM010000008.1, read as the reverse complement.
CATCTTTTGAAACTTTTAGAGATCCATTTTTTTCTATTTTTCCAGAAGCGGCGAGCTCAGCCGTTTTCAATTTAACATCCGGCACTTCAACCGTACTATTCTTGACTGCCCGCTCGAGATTGAGTTTTGCATCCGTGACGGCAGTCTCATTGTCAAGTTGTATTGTTTGCTCGATAGGCGCCTTTACTGTTTTGGCCTCAACATTTATCTTACTTATATCACCCTCCTGAAAACTCTGCGCTGAATTTTTGACAATTTCAGGGGTTGGCTTTATCTCCTGTGCTTCTAAGTCCACAGGTGATTTGGGTGTGATGTTTTCGGGTGGTTTGGGCATCGCTTTTTTAGGTGAGTTGGGCGTCACTTGTTCAGGTGATTTGAGCATCACTTGTTCAGGTGATTTAAGCATCACTTGTTCAGGTGATTTTAACACCTCTTGTTCAGGTAATTCAAGCATCACTTGTTCAGGTGATTTTAACACCTCTTGTTCAGGTGATTTTAGCACCTCTTGTTCAGGAAATTTGGGCGCCACTTGTCCAACCGGCTGTGTTGTTAATCGTTCAGGCGACTTGAAATACAATTTTTTAGCAGTATTAGCTCCTGAAACAGCATCAGTCTCCATAGTTTGCATAAGTTCTTTGGTAGATATTGTTTTTAGACTTTGAGCTGATGCTTGGTTTAATTTAACCGCTATTTTTTCATCACGGCTGTATGTGATGTCACTTTCACGAACTGCTTCAACACCAACGTCTGTTACCGTCAACATTTCAGTATCTGGCTTTTGCACAGGCGTACTCACCGAAGTAATGGAATGTTGGCCAGAAACCTTCGCCACTTCACTCGAAAGATCAGCAGCAGAAATTTCTTCGGCGAGCTGCTCTACCGGTACGGTTATTGCACGTAGGGCTTGTGGGAGGTTTTTGATAGCTACGCTTGTAATGTCATTTTTTGATGCAAACACAACATCAGACGTACGCATAGGCAATTCCAATAGCGGAGGACCTTCAGAGACATTTTTTTTAGCAACAGAAACGTTAGCGACCTTGGGACGTTCAATCGACGCCAGTGAACCTTCTTCAGATTTCACCTTATTCAAAATTGTCATAAGCTCATCTATGGTGGGGTTATTAATTACGTCTGGTGCTATGTCTGCAGTCGCCGTAGATTTGTCAGAATTGGAAAAAAGTTTGTTAAGGTCGATGCCTTTAAGCACGTCCAAAATATTAGCAACTCTGCTCGCATCTGGATCAGAGGCAATCACTTCTCCATTTCTACCGCTTGATGCTAGCTTAACCTTTGAAACAAGCACTTGAAGTTGTGAAAGTGTGTTTGATAGATCTTTTGCAATCAGGCTCTGAGACTTTGCCTCGAAACCACCGTGTGATTTCATTTTGGAAATCACAAGTGGATTACCGCTGTCATCTCTTTTCAAGCCAGATGTATCTGGGGCAATGAGTGTTGCGCCATTTTTGAACACATCATTTTTAGAATTGATTACTGGTAGACTCTTAATTTTATCTCTAAATATTGGTAATTTAGAGGGGCCATTGAGTTGGTCAGAGACGACTCTGACCTGTGTCAACTCGTCGGCAAGTTCATTGAGGTCGAGGTTATCAACACCGGCATCAGCATGCATGACGACCTTTTCAACTGGGCTTCCAGAGCCCTCATTTAACTTTTCTTGCAAAATGCTCAAAAATTGGGCTAATGATGCTAGCTTATCCGCTACCGGTGCCAAAGCTGCATTCGCTTCGCTCGATTTGGGTCCAGAAACTTTTGCCACCTGACCTTCGAACGTTTCCAAAAATCCTAAAAGGTTTTTCATTGGCGCTTCGAAGTTTGTGGAATGCTCTTTCGATAAACCCTCTTTGGCTACTCCGTGTTTTGGCTCATAATCTTCTTTTCCACTCTGTTCTTGCCGCAAATATTGCAACATTTTGGAAAATTCCTGATTTAAATCCCCACTTTCACCGGCAGCAATTGTCTCAGAACTCAGGTTAGAGGACACTACACCTGTGTTTAATAGTGAGGAATTTACGAAACTCATAATGCGGTCACCTTGATAGATTCTGATGACTTGTTGCAAGTTGTATGCCAAATTAGTCTGGTATAATCGGCATTCAGAACTTACAAGTCGCTTGCGATGAGCAAGTAATGTCTTTGTTATGCTTTTACGCCATATACGAAGCTCGCCTTTTTATCTTGCTCCCGATCGCGTTCTATACGGATCATATTTTTTGCTTCAGCTATCAGTTTATCTAGCTTAGTATTCTTTAATGATTGCGTGCGGGACATTGATCGCAGGTTATTGATTTCAGATTCAATGAACTCAACCCTATTATTTAATATCGTGAACTGTTCGGATAATTTAAGAGAATACCACCGCGCTGCCCTAAGTTCTGTCGGACTGACAAACTGACTTTCTTGAGCATTTTCTTGCAAGTCTCGCACCCGAACAATAAGATCTTGGATTTCGATGAGATGATTTTGCTGCTCTACAAGTTGCGTTTTAAGTTTGGCCGTATCCGCAAGATTCTTACGCGCTATTTTTTCAAGCACCGATTTGCGGCGGGTTGGCTTCATTTAACCCTCTTTCAGTAACTTTTTAAGGTCTTCAAGTGCTGGAGCAAACTTTTCCATTTTTGATGGGTTTTGCTTTAAAAATTCCAAAATCCTTGGCCATTTTTTATAAGCTTCGTCCAAATCAGCGTCTTGTCCTGCAGCATAGCCACCCATAAGGATAAGGTCTTTGTTTTCATTGTAAACGCTGATCAATTGTTTAAGCTTATTAGCAAGCTCACTATGCTCTCTTGTCACAACATCTGACATCACGCGGCTCACAGATTGGGATATGTCAATCGCAGGATATATGCCCATGTTTGCATACTCGCGGTTTAAAACAACGTGACCATCAAGAATGGCACGGGCTGTATCAACCACTGGGTCATTGGCATCGTCGCCGTCAGCGAGCACCGTGTAAATACCCGTAATAGATCCTTTGGTCCGTATCGTGCCCATACCGGCGCGCTCAATAAGACCCGAGATCAATGCAATCACAGAAGCAGGGTAACCCTTTGATGTCGGAAGTTCGCCTAAGGCCAGACCTATTTCACGTCGCGCATGCGCAACGCGAGTCAGAGAGTCCATAATCAGAAGAACATTTTTACCCTGATCGCGATAATACTCGGCAATCGCAGTAGCCCGATTTGCGCCTCGGATGCGTAAGAGTGGCGAGCGATCTGCAGGGACAGCAACCGCACAGAGTTTTTTACGGGTTTCTGCATCAAAAACCCGATCAACAAATTCAAGCACTTCGCGAGACCGCTCACCAATTAAGCCAACCACAATAACATCTGCATCGCTGTGTTTCGTAATCATGCTCAATAGAACGGACTTTCCAACACCTGAGCCAGCAATAATACCAACACGCTGACCCTTAGCAATCGTCAAAAGCGCATTGATGGAACGCACACCAACATCTAGAACTGTTGAAATATGGCTTCTTTCAAGAGGGTTAATCAGCTTTCCATAAAGTGGCCAAGTGTCAGTCGCGCGCGGTTCAGGACGTCCATCAAGTGGCTCACCCATAGCATCAAAAACTCGACCTAGATGATGCTCACCAACTGAAATTGTTTGACCTTCGTCAACCAGCGTCACCTTATCACCAGCACGTATTCCAGCCCCAAGATCAAAAACAACTAATTGGTTTAATCCATCTTTGAAACTGATCACTTCGGCGAAGACATCCGATGAACCTGTCGATATTTTGCAGATCGACCCAACACGTGCTGGGAAGCCATCACAATGCGCGGTCAAACCATCAAACTTCAAAACTTTACCTGACAAACGAGATCCAAGCTGAGGTTGCAACTTACGATCCAGATCGCGCATCAGTTCGTTTGTAAGATCACTCATCTAAAGATCCTTCTTCATAATCTGAAAAAGGCGCATCCCTAAGTTCAACACCGCCCACTTTAACGATAACATCACCGCGCTTGAGCTGAGGATCACTCCGTACCTTTGCATCTGAAAAAAAATTCTCGAATTCATCAAAGGTCCTCAGAGATTCTAAATCAAGATCGTTAAAAAAAACCCACCGATCTTTGGACAAATTGCGAACTTGGTCTATCTGCTGCTCAATCCGATCTAAAAACCCTTCGGGGTTTTTATCTATCTCTATTCCACAACGCTGACTTGAAAGCTCATTCACGGTATCTAGCACTTTAGTTGAAATATCATCAAAATCAAAACAAGAATCTGTCAAAAGTTTTTCAGAAATAGATCTTAAAACTTCTAGGTTTTCAATTCTTTGTTCCTCAAGCTCACTCAGTGCCGCCGCGCGTCCCGCTGCAAACCCATCGTCATAGTGTTCGGTTTGAGCGGTATCTTCTTTTTGCGACAGCGCATCAATATTCGGTAGGGCATCATCTGAGCCAAGTTCCACTTCATCGTTTCCCGCCAAATCTTCAGCCAGTTCATCTAGGTCGTCAGATGATTTCGAGAATGCCACACCTTGTGGATTAGTATCGTCTATCTCAGAGTTTTCCTGGGATATATGACCAGATTCCTGGTGACTAATCTCTGCCTCATCAATCGCCTCTGAAGCTTCAACTTCTTCATTGCTAGTGGGTTCGGAATCATATTTCTCAGAGCGCCTGAGAGACTCAGGGGCAATTTTCTCACGCACAAAAAACTCTATCGGCTTTTTAGAAAACCTATTTTCTTGACGATGCTTTGGTTCCTCTTCAACTTTAAAGTCTGCCGCTAAGGCATCTTCGATCGCTCCCTTCATACGAGAGTGATTTTGTTTATCAACTTTAGAAAATTGCTCAGCAAGTACGCTCATGATTAAACCATTTCTTCGCCACCACGTCCCGCCAGCACGATTGTACCATCGTCAGACATTTTACGCGCAACAGCAATTATGCGTTTCTGTGCATCCTGAACCTGCGTCAGACGAATTGGACCAAGAGCTTCCATTTCATCTTGTATATTGGCGGCTGCGCGAGTCGACATACACCCAAAGAGTTTATCACGCAATAAATCATCAGCTCCCTTGAGCGACAGTATAAGGTCTTCTTGTTCCAAACTTCTTAATAGCGTTTGCAGTGAACGATCATCAGACATGCCAAGATTATCAAACGTGAACATGTTGTCCATGATTGCCTGCATAAGGTCTTTGTCAACTTTCTTGACGTCCCCCATAATGCGTTTTTCAGCTGCTTCTTTGGCAAAGTTCATAATTTTCGCGGCGGCCTTCACTCCACCAACTTGCGATGATCTCAAGCTGGTATTTGCCGCAAATTTCTTTTGCATGACTTTTTCAAGCTCCCGCAAGGCCTCTGGATCAACGGTCTCCAGCGTCGCAATTCGAACAATAACTTCTGATTGCAGGGTCGTATCTAATAAGCCAAGAACATCCGAAGCAAGGCCAAAGTCTAAATAAGACACTATCAAAGCCACAATTTGAGGGTGCTCATCCTGTATAAGCTCTGCTATCGAACGCGCGTCCATCCAATCAAGAATTTCGATTGGCCGTTCGCTGCTCGATGGAGTAATCCTGCTTAGAACAGACTGCGCTTTGTCATCACCTAAAGCTCGGGTTAGGACATTGCGTATATAATTGCCTGCACCAAGACCGAGACTTGTTTGCTTTTTGATGATTTCTAGAAATTCATCCAGCACAGAATTTACAGTTGACTGATCCGCAGATTGCACTGAGTACATTGCTCTGCCTAAATGTTGTACTTCTTTAGGGCTGAGGTTTTTCAGAATTAGCGCTGCTTCTTCCTCTCCTAAAAGCATCATCAATATTGCAGACTTCTGCGTGCCCGAGAGTTCGACTACCTCTTCAACTTCTTCTGCCATTTTCTAACCTTCTATTGGATGACATCAGTTTCATTTTGCATCATCGCCTTAAAGACATTGGCAACACGACCTGACTCATCCGATACCATCATTCGGATAATTGCGACTTTGTCATCATAAGAATTCGCTGTGTCTAGCATTTCTGCAGAAATCGCCGTTTTCTTAGGTTTCAGCTTCGCCTTGAGATCTTCTAAGGATTGCCCCTCACCAAGCTCCATATTTTCAAGATCATCTACATTATCTTCAATAAAGGCTGTTTTTAATGAGTCCTGTGAGGGGGTCAAAAGCCTAGACAAAAGTGGACGAATAACTGCAAGGGATACGACTGAGATAATCAACAACATCAAAGACTTTGACATGAGATCTTTTACCCATGCTTCATCATACCAATTTTTTGCGATACCATCTACGATTTTTGTCATAAACGGACGACTGGAAATAATCACAGTATCGCCCCGCTCCGGCGTCAATCCCAGAGCGCTTGAGACAAGCTCTTTGATCTCAGCCTTTTCTTCATCACTAATTGCCAGAATTTGGACTTCACCACTTGGAGCCACCATTGACTGTTCGCGCAATAGAACTGCAACGGTCACTTTTCTGATTTCTGTAGAAGGCATTTTCCGAGTGGATATCTGGCGACTTACTTCATAGTTTTGAACTTCGTTACTAGATACCATTGTAGAACCAGAACCATCATTAGAAGCTTGCATACCAGAATATTTGCCGACCTCCTTACCGACATTGGCCTTAGACGTAACAGCGTTTCCAGCAGCGTCAGTCACACCATTTTTAGCAGTAGCCGCAGATTGATCCTGTTTGCCTGTCTCCATTTCGTTAATGGGCAAAAATTCACTCTGTGCGGGTGGTTCATTTGACATCGCACCTGGAATACCTTTGGCGCGTTTACTGACTTGTTGATCTCTGCTTATCTGCTGGCTCAGTAAAGCCACATCATCTGGTAGAACGCGATCTTCAGTTACTTCAAGCGTTGTAAAATCGATATCAATGTTAACTTGGCTAGATACGTTTCCGGGGCCAACGATAGGCGTGAGAAGGCTTTCTACACGTGTCCGATATAGTTCTTCGATCCTCATGCGGTATTGAAACTGCAACTCAGAGGCCGTGGAGGCTGCATCATGAACAGCGTTTGACAGTAGGCGACCACTTTGATCCACGATAGAAACCTTACTTTTCGGCAAATTTGGAACCGATGAAGCAACCAAATTTACAATCGCTTCAACTTGTTGCGAACCTAACGCGCGGCCGGCCCCAAGTTCGACAAATACTGAGGCACTGGGTTCCTGTGTATTTCTGGCAAACGCAGATCTTTCAGGGATCGCCAAGTGAACTCTAGCGTTTTTGATAGTTTCAATTTCCGTTACTGACCGGGCAAGTTCATACTCAAGGGATTGTTTAATCTTCAACGTCTCAACCGACCGGCTGGTTCCCATTGGCATATTGTCCAATGAACTGTAACCTTCGGCGCCCTGCATTGGGATACCCTGAGCAGCCAGATTTAGTTTAGCAGAGTGATAATCATCCACTGGAACAGTCAACTCACCGGTCACAGAGTCAATCTTCACATCGACTCCACCGTTCTTTAAAGCATCAAAAACACGAGATTTTTCCACCTCGCTCAAAGATGAGAAGAGGGTTGTCCGTTCTGGAGACTGCAACGCGACGTAAAGCACGATCCCAATAATAGCGACAATAGCTGCTGCGATGCTGGGTAGAGCCCGCTGTACACTAGGTTGTCTATAAAAGGAACCCGCTCGCTGTAAGCCTGCGCCAACGGCAGGGAGCATACCAGGCTGCTGGGCAGATGAAACAGATGTATTTGTAGTTAGATCAGTCATTTTCTAATTCTGTTCCTCAGTTAAACTGGCATGTTTATAATTTCTTTATAGGCAGTCAGGGCTTTGTTTCTCACGTTCATAGTAAGTTGAAAACCAAGCGATGAAATCTGTTGATTTACCATTACTTTACTCAAATCTTCTTCTCTGCCTAGTTCGTAATCCTCAACTGATTTTGCAGCTTGGCTTTGCGCATCAGCAACTGAATTAAGAGACAATTGCAAACGATCAGCAAATGACGTCGCCACAGAGCTTGTGTCGCCCTCGCCTCCTAATTTTTGTCTCATACCATCCATTTTTGACATTGCACTCTCATGCGCTGACCTAATAGACTGAAGGCTACTAATTCCCGAAATACTTGACATATCGTCGTCTCCTCAGACCTGTGCTACCATTGCGGGTACTGTGTCTTCTTCAACCATTGGACGGTCGATCATAATGTCTTCAACGCCAATAAAACGATCATTGCGTAATACCGTGGCGCGTTGGATAACATTTTCCAATTCTCGAACATTTCCTGGCCAAGTGTAATCGTGCAAGATTTTTAGTGCTGGACCAGATATGATTGGAAAATCTTCAAGGTCTGTCTGGTGCCTCACCAGTAATTCTGCAGTAATTGGAATGATATCTGCCGCGCGATCATTCAATGCATAAGTGGCCAGTGGAAATACGTTCAACCTAAAATATAAGTCTTCGCGAAAACGCCCAAATTTAATCTCTTGTGGAATATTGCGGTTCGAGGTTGCCAGAGTCCTAACATCGATTGGAATCGCCGTAGAAGCACCAAGCGGCACAACAGATTTTTCTTGCAGCACTCTTAGCAGCTTCGCTTGCAGCGGCATGGACATTTCAGACACCTCATCAAGCAGTAAAGTCCCGCCATCAGCCGCTTTGAAAATGCCATCACTGGCAGTAGATGCCCCAGTAAACGCCCCTTTCTTGTGACCAAACAACAAAGCTTCTAACATATTTTCCGGGATCGCTGCACAGTTAATTGCCACAAAAGCGTTTGAGCCACGTGGAGAGTTTTTATGGATGTACTGCGCGAGAATTTCTTTGCCACTTCCAGTAGGACCATTCACAAAAACATTTACGTTTGATTTTGCGACCTTCCGGCTGAGTGTCAGAAGATCGATAGAGCGCGGATCCGCTGCAATGGTACTTTCACCTTCCGTGATGAAACTCACCGCAAGGTTCAGTAAAAACTGTTTTTCAAGGGAGTGTTCAGTTTTGGGTAGAGCTATACGTAGCAAAGCACCATTCATAGAACGCTCTACAGAAAACGACTTTGCATTCTCTTCGATAATAGCTAGGGATTTAGCACCGCGTCTTTTGATTAGCTCGACAACGTTTTTCAGACCGCCTATTTCTTTTTCAAAGGCCAAGCTCAAAATTGCCTTTACTTTTTGACCACCGCGCTCAATCCCAGATTGTTTGTCGAGGTGCTCAATTGTTGGGCACTGATAATTTTGAAGTATACGCGAAATAGGCAAAGCAGCAGCAAAATTACAGACCTGTATCGAGTAAAGCATATTGACTCTCCTTCAAGTAACAAAAGGCAATTTGCGTGCCAAAAACTTTGAAGTCCTATTAAAACTGCTGATATAAGCAATTATTGGTCTGGCTAATTCTTTAGAATGGTGTCAAAAATGTTGTGTATTAAGGTGATTTTTAGGTAACAAATATCGATGGCAGGTTCTAAATTTCTTGACAATTTGATAGCAGGGTCTTCCGACCAAATACAAGATGTACGCCAACATATAGAAATGGCTGCTCCCTATCCCGTTAATGTGCTTGCAGTTGGCCCAACAGGTTCTGGCAAAGAACTTATCGCCAAGGGAATTCATAAGCTCTCTGGTAGGAAAGGAAACTTTGTCGCCGTAAACTCTGCCGCTATTCCTTCGGAACTTTTAGAGGCTGAACTTTTTGGTTATGAAAAAGGCTCTTTTACAGGAGCCGACAAAGCGCGAAAAGGCAAAGTAGAAGAGGCCGCTGACGGAACCCTTTTCCTGGATGAAATTGGTGACATGCCATTTTCTCTGCAAGCTAAATTACTCCGCGTTCTGGAAACAAAAACAGTGCAGAAAATCGGCTCCGAAAAGTCCACACCGGTGGATTTTAGACTTGTCTGCGCCACTCATACCGATATTGGCGATTTAGCCCGACAAGGAAAATTCAGGGCAGACCTGCTCTACCGCATCGCTGTTTATACAATCGAAAATCCACCATTGGCAGAGCGTACTGAAGATTTAGAGGAGCTTATTACAGTTCTATCTTTACGCCTAAAAAAAACTGAAAAGAAAATTCTGCCAGCACGTTTTGATCCCGAAGCAATGGGCTTTCTAAGAGCATACTCATGGCCTGGTAATATACGTGAACTGGCAAATTTTTTACAAAAATGCTCAGTTCTTTTCAGTGGTCAGACGCTCGGTATCGACAAAATAAAACCGCTTATGCCAAACTTTGAAACTGGCGAAGGCAGCGAGATTGCCCAAGCGAGCCTTTGGGACGACGTCGGATCCATAGCGATGAATGATATTCCAGTCTCTGCTGGGGGTTCCTTTCAAGAAAAGCACGACTTTGCCAGCTACTTTGCAAGAAACCAACCCCTTAACTTAAATCAATTCTTATCGGAAATTGAAGAAAAATTGATAACCACAGCCCTTGATTATGCAAACGGTAGCGTAGAGAAAGCAGCGCAAAACCTTGGTCTGACACAGGAAGCCCTTCTAGAAAAGATAAAATTTTACGCTGTGATGAATAGGTCTTTTCAATCCAAACCCAGAAACTAAACAACTTTTATAAGTTTAAGTTACATTTATCAGCGAGGGTTATCCGCAAAATCAGCGTGGATCATTTTACAGTCACAATATGGACACTCAACCCAACCTTTCTCAGTTGGAATTTGAAGCCATACTCTGGGGTGCCCAAGAGCGCTCTCACCGCCATCACAAGATATTCTGTAATTTTCAACTATTTTAATTTCCGGTACGGCAGTGGCCATCAAACCATTTCCTTTTGGTGGAATGTGCTTTAGCTCCTTTATGAGGGATCAGTTTCAAAGGGGCAAGTATATTGCTGAAATCGGCGCTCGAAATTAAACAACTATTTAAAACCTATGCATCAACCAAGCAAAGTCCAGAAAAAAAAGCTTTAAAAGGAATTGATTTAAAAGTTCCTACAGGCAAAGTTTTTGGCCTTCTGGGTCCAAATGGAGCCGGAAAATCGACATTGATCAACATTTTGGCAGGACTAGTTTTGAAAACTAAAGGTTCTGTAATGATTTGGGGCTTTGATCAGGACAATAATCCAAGACAGTCTCGCGCTGCAATCGGTGTAATGCCACAGGAATTAAATCTCGATCCATTTTTTACGCCACGCGCCGCTTTGGACGTTCAAGCCGGATTATACGGCATTCCCAAAAATGAACGGCAAAGTGATGAGATTTTGAAACTTGTTGGACTTTCAGATAAAGCTGATGCCTATGCAAGGACCCTTTCTGGGGGAATGCGCAGACGTCTATTACTGGCCAAAGCCTTAGTCCATAAACCGCAAATACTCGTTTTGGACGAACCAACTGCGGGGGTTGATTTGGAAGTTAGGCAGATGCTCTGGGAGAATATGCTCAGGCTGAATGAGGAACATGGTACGACTATTATTCTGACGACGCATTATCTTGAGGAAGCTGAAAAAATGTGCGAAGAACTCGCAATTTTGGATCATGGACAGGTTATCGCAAGGGACAGCACTAAAAACTTACTTGCGCAGTTGGATCGCAAATCTCTAGTTATAAAAGCCTCAACTGGATCTCCTAAATTTCCTCATCATCCACAGGTAGACAGCAATATTCTTGACGACGGCAGGCTCGTCCTCTCATATTCTTCCTCAAGAATAACCGCCGGTGATGTCCTTGAGCTAATTCGGCAGGCGGCAATCGGCATTGAAGACGTTAAAACAGTTGAAGCCGACCTAGAAGATGTCTTTCTAAAAATTACATCAACGAAATCTTCCTAAATCAGATCTAGGTTCAGGTGTTGGACAACATTCTGCCAAGCCAACGGCCACCAAGGATGTGAACATGCAGGTGAGGTACTTCTTGTACACCATGTTCACCTGTATTCGAAATCGTGCGAAATCCATAGCCACCGCTATGGGCTTGGACTCCAGTAATCCTGCAGACTTCTCCAATTGTACGATTAAAATCAACTATCTCTTGATCAGATCCCTCCTGTGCAAAATGGTCATAGCTAACGTAGGGACCTTTCGGTATAATTAACACGTGAACAGGAGCCTGAGGATTGATATCTTCAAAAGCTAATGAATGATCTGTCTCGATTACAGTCTTATTCGGAATCTCTGACCTCAGAATTTTTGCGAATATATTATTAATGTCGTACTGATATCCCATGGGAACCCTCAATCATAAAAAACACTGCTGCGCCATAATGTTTTCCACAGCAGATTGGTCAAGTCCAAAAAAACCATTAACTGGGAAATATTTTTATATTAGCCTGACCCATCCATGAACCCTAAAAGTTTTTTAAGAAATGTTTTTTTATCCAAAAAATCTGGTCGGCAAATCATTGCGGATACTTGATAAAAGCGTTGCGATGTTATCTATAAATGCTCTTTCAGAAACTTGATTTGTACGCTGCGTATGGCCATAAAGTTGCACCACGAATTTTGCAGTCAATTTCAAATTTTTTTTTGCTTAAGCTGAACAAAACTTTGATACTATTTGATCATTTTAAGGGTCAAGACAAATGAAGCTACGGCCCGTGTAACAACATTCAAAAAGGGACGCCAACAATAATTGGGAATTGCTCGATTTCTTTTTAGAGAACGACGTAATAACGCCAAGCCTAGGCAACCCAGCGACATCCTTGTTAAAAATGTTATTTAGAAACTGCATATTAGAATGCGTGTTAAAATCTTCGACAATCTAATTTGCAACAAACTGTTTTTTATAAATAATTTTAAGGGGTGAAGATTGAGTTCAATTTAGTCGTCGATGTTAAAAAGACTAAGAAATTTCACAATCGGAAACGTGAGCATTTTGGTTCAATCTCCCCGATAGGATCAGATGTTTAAAAAGTGTATGGAATTTATGTGGTTCGGAAGAAGTGAGAAACACAGCGTGTTGTTTAGAAAAGTCGATTACTAAATCTATTTTTTTTGGGCCTTAAGCATCAACATAAACTACAAATTTGTATGTTCAGATCATCTCAGATCAGCAGATTGAAGCCAATTTGAGCAACTTGGCTAACATTTTAAGTTAAGCGCTGAAGCAAATAAAAATGTAATTAGCCTACAAAAGTCCTTGGTTTTTGATCAGTTTTTTTATATCCTCTTGTGGGCGCGGGCCAATGTGTCCAATGACTTCGCCAGCCGCGATAGCCCCCATTTTACAACAGCTTACGATATCGCAATCATTGATCAACCCAAATAAAAATCCCGCAGCAAACTGATCACCAGCACCCGTGGCATCCACCGGGAGGACACGACCGACAGTGACATCAATGCGTCGCCCTTTAATTATCACGCTGACCCCATCTCCACCACGTGTACAGACCACTAACTCACAAATCGTCGATACCTTTTGAAGTGCTATATCTAGATCATTTGTCTCAAAAAGTGATTTCACTTCATCCTCATTACCCATCACAAAATCGAGCTCATGCTCGATAAGGGTGAGAAAATCGCTTCGATGCCGCTCGACACAGAAAGGGTCAGAAATGGCAATACCAGCGCGGCCCCCTGCAGATCTACATACTCGTGCAAGCCGTTTGAAGGCCTCTTTCCCTTTGTCTTTATCAAACAAATACCCTTCTAAAAAAACAAAATCGGTTTGGGAAGCCACATCGATTGGAACATCATCTGGCCCCAACTCAGCAGAGATACCTAAATAGGTATTCATCGACCGCTCTCCATCAGGCGAGACAAAAATCATTGACCTGGAGGTTGGTAATTCTCCACCGACGATAGGAGCATTTAAAAAGTCAGTCCCATCTTTTTGCATCGAACTGGCATAAAACTCTCCCAAAGGATCGTCGCAGACGCGCCCAATAAAGGCTGTACGCACGCCCAATGCACCAAGACCGGCAAGCGTATTTGCGACAGCCCCACCTGGAGCTTGGATCCGATCCTTCATTTCTGCGTAAAGTATATCCCCTCTATCACTGTCAACCAACTGCATAATGCCTTTTTCGATATTCATTTCATGAAGAAAAGTATCTTCGGCGGTAGTGATTACATCAACGACTGCATTCCCAATGCCCATAACCTGATATTTTTTCATATTCACGGTTCCTTAATCAACTTACAATTTTTCGATTAAACGCACTTCTGAAAAATGTGGTACAAAATATAATTTTCAAAAATTGCGCCTGCACTGAGATAACGGCCGTTCACAACGTTGAAAATATATGCCTTTATGTCTTACAAAAGACAAGCCTATCGCGCACAATTTGGTACGTATTGCACCAATCAGCCTGGCAGCGTGTTGCTAAAGGAAAACCCTAAATATGGATAATTCTGAAACTAACCACTCCTATAACGTCTTAAAAAACGCGATCCAAGAGATTGATCAGGCTGAAAAGGCTCTGTCGCTGTCTGAGCTATCGACACGAATGGGAATGAGCAGTGCGCATTTTCAACATTTATTCTCAAAATGGGTTGGTCTTTCGCCTAAGAAATATCAACAGTATCTAATGCTGGAATATTCAAAAGAGCTTTTGCAAAACCACCATTCAACCATCGCAACCGCCCAAGAATTCGGCTTGTCAGGCACAGGACGATTGCAAGACCTGTTCGTGGGATGGGAAGCCATGGGTCCAGACGAATTTGCTAGACAAGACAATGAAATCAAGATCGGCTACTGCTGGCAGGATAGCCCATTTGGAGAAGCGCTTGTTATGGTTACGGATCGCGGTATCTGCGGAATTGCGTTTTCTGCTGAGAGTGGACGCAAGGAGGCTCTTCAAAATATGTTCAATCGTTGGCCCAAAGCCTATTTTGAAGCTCACTCTGATAAAGCCAATCAATTGGCTCAAGACGTTTTTAAAGCTTCAAAAGCCCCACCACTTCATTTGATAGGGACCCCTTTCCAGATAAAAGTTTGGGCGGCCTTGATGCAAATTCCACCAGGTCAGGTGACAACTTATTCTGATATTGCAAATGCGGTTGGAAATCACAAAGCAACAAGGGCCGTTGGAACTGCGATTGGCAAAAACCCAATCAGCTGGATTATTCCATGCCACAGAGCTTTACGTAAATCGGGAGAGCTTGGTGGTTATCATTGGGGATTACCTGTCAAAAGAACAATGCTTGCTTATGAAGCTGCAAGGCGGGATGCAAAGTAATCATCAAATGAAACGGCACTATTTCGCGCATGTAAAGAATGCAACTATCAGGATTCGAAAAATGACTTATAAAATATAGTATATTTGATTTTTTGCAGGTGGACTGTGAAACTTTAAAAAAAAAATTGCTTTTCTCTTATAGGGTTAATTGCACTAAGTGCCTGTTTTAAAGTTGAAATATTTGATACACCAAATAATTATGATAAAACAAAAAAGAGCAGAATTATTGGTGAACTTAAGAGTGCCGTAGGCAACTTTCAGAACAGTGATGGTGGCACTGATTGACGCGGTCACGTCTTGAAAAACGCAGGCCTTGGAAGCCACGCTAGTGTACTTAGTAGCAATCAGCTGGATAAACTAGAATCAGATTTGCGCCGAGACATGGAAAGCGCAAAAATCTCATTCAAAAATACGGGCGATCAACTAATTGTGTCCCTACCACAGGATATCTTGTTTTCAATTAATAGTACTTCTTTGCGTTCCGATCTCATAGCAGATTTGCACACTTTGTCGAATAATTTGCGATCTTACCCAGATACAGGCATTCAGGTCGTCGGTCATACTGACAATACTGGTGCTGCCAGTTACAATCATATTCTCTCCGCAGGATTCGCTGAAAGTATTTCCAGAGTCTTGCTTAATAATGGGGTTGACCCTTCAAGAATTATGACGATGGGCCGTGGCGAAGATCAACCTACCGCATCTAACCTGACTGCCCAAGAGCGTTCCCAAAACCGGCGCGTGGAAATTGTTATTCTTCCCAAGGCCGTGAGTGGATAGAAACATTTTCTCCGAAACTGTTGCCATCAAATCAATGCAATCACTTTCTCTGTAGTTCAGTTACATCAGTACTTTTTGTAAGCACATATAATCAACACATTTAACTGCGCTCGATTGCAATCGCAGTGCCTTCACCGCCTCCGATACAGATAGCAGCAACACCACGCTTGAGGTCATATCGCTCCATCGCATTCAGCAAGGTCACAATTATGCGCGCACCCGAAGCTCCTATTGGATGACCCAATGCGCATGCACCGCCATGGATATTTATCTTGTCACGAGCAATACCCATGTCTTGCATAAAGGCCATTGGGACGACGGCAAAGGCTTCGTTCACTTCCCAAAGCTCAACATCATCCACAGCCCAGCCGATGCTGTAGAGTAACTTTTGCGCCGCTGGAATAGGTGCCGTGGCAAACCAGCTCGGTTCCTGTGCATGGCTCGCATGGCCCAAGATGCGCGCGCGAACAGTCAGATCATTTTGATCGGCACAAGACTTTGAGGCTAAAACTAGCGCAGCAGCTCCATCTGAAATAGATGAAGAATTTGCAGCTGTCACAGTTCCATCTTTGCGGAAGGCCGGTTTGAGAAGCGGTATCTTTTCAGGGCACGCTTTATCTGGCTGTTCATCATTTGAAATCGTAATATCACCTGTGCGAGTCTTGTAAGAAAACCCAGTAATCTCATTTTCAAATGCGCCCACCTCTCGTGCCTTGATCGCATTGGACAAAGACGTCAGAGCATAATCGTCCTGAGCCTCGCGGGTGAATTGATATTTTTCTGCACAATCTTCCGCAAATGCCCCCATTAGACGCCCTTTTTGATAAGCGTCCTCTAACCCATCAAGAAACATGTGATCCTTTACTTCGCCATGTCCAAGGCGTGCGCCAGATCGCATTTTTGGCAATAGATATGGCGCATTGGACATGCTCTCCATACCGCCAACCGCCATCACATCCGTGTAACCCAACGAAATCTGGTCAAAAGCGATCATAGTGGTTTTCATTCCAGAACCACACATTTTATTCAAGGTCGTCGCGGGAACAGACGCATCAAGACCTGCAGCAAAGCCCGCTTGCCGCGCAGGGGCCTGACCTTGGCCAGCGGGCAACACATTGCCCATAACCACCTCATCAACCGAATTCACACCTGCCCCAGTCATAGCAGCCTTAATTGCACTTCCGCCCAAATCTGCCACAGGAATGCCATCAAAATTCCCTTGGAACTTACAAATCGGTGTACGCGCGGCTCCACAAATAACAACTTTTTCCAATCTAACACTCCTTTTTAATTTCTATGTACAAAAAGCAACCTTTCCCGTCTAGCCTTTCACTGATACGCAATCCATGGGAATTATAATGACATTCGATATTGAAAAACACGGTGGTTCTGTGACTCTTCGAATAAGTACAGACCGCATCGATGCGGCTTGTGTTATAAAGTTCACGGATATTATCCTTTCTGCGGTTGCCAAAACAACTGAGCGGATCATTCTTAATTTAGAAAGCGCCATATATATAGGCTCAAGCAGCTTAGAAGCCATTGTTAGCGTTATGGAAGTTATGGGCCAGTTACCGAAAGTTTAATCTTTGTCAACTTGGTACCTTTTCAAGAACTTATGTAGACTTACCAAGATGGATGCAATCTTCGATATTTATGAAGATGCGGATTTAGCTTTGACGGGAACTCAATTAGCCTAAAACTGGATGGATAAAATGATTTGGCACGAAATAGGCTTGAAATTAGAGATACTTAAGATTTTTGATCGTTCTCAAAATGCTCAAAGACCTGAAAGAGCATTTTATGGCGGACAGGCCTCAGGCAAAGGGTTTCTATTTCATAGAACTTATACTAGCAGAAGTGCTCAATAATAATGTCGAACATGATGTTGAGAGCTGACTTAAGCAGGACATAAAATTAAAGGGGTCCTTGTAGGAAAATCAATTTTCAACAAAAATTTTTGATACTTGCGCCAATTTTAATTCTTTAGCGAAGTGTCGGCCCATGGCAACCTACTCTAGTAAAAAAAAGAAACTGCCTAGAGGCGGCTTTAGCTGTAGGCTGATTTCCGTTATTTCTGACGAGGTATACAATAAGCGACTCCAGGGCATCAATATCCTCAATCTTCAAACCAGCCTTTAGATAATTCTTACAAACCTGGTTTGATTTGCCTAAATCCCTCCTTTTTCGCACTTATTGCGACCTTAAACCTATCGCATATTTGATAATAGCTTATACGGGTGGCTCGACACCGACCAGACCTTTGCCAGCAGAAAATGGCTGGCAACAGACACGTCTTCCCCTCCCCGAATATTCACTGGTATTATGATGACAGTTTCAGATACTATTCGTGAGACCAATGGGAGAAAGTTAAAATGCGTGATTTTCATTTGCCTGGTAGATCACCAGTATTTGCCCAAAACGGGCTTTGTGCTACGTCTCACCCACTAGCAGCTAAAACTGCCATTAATATATTAGAGCGTGGCGGCAATGCGATGGATGCGGCTATTGCGGGGGCGGTACTGCTGGGCTTGTGCGAACCACAGATGACAGGGATTGGTGGGGATTGCTTTGTTCTGTTTTCACCGGCAGGTACAGACAAGATAAAGGCCATGAACGGCTCAGGAAAAGCACCCATGGGGCTGAGTGCACAGATGATGCGCAATAAAGGTTATAGCGTTATACCAACCGAGAGCGTTGACGCGGTAACTATACCAGGAGCTATTGATGCGTTTTGTCAATTAAGCAATGATTGGGGTACGTTGGGGCTTGATGCGATCCTTGCACCGGCCATAAAATATGCCAGAGAAGGCGTGCCGGTGGCACCAAAGGTTGCGTACGACTGGTCCAGTGCGGTCCATCGCCTGAATGACAGTGCCACATCAAAATTTTCTCAAGCCGGAAAAGCACTGCAAGTTGGGGACATATTCGTAGCTCCTGGTCAGGCCGAAGTTCTCGAGAAAATAGCTTTAAAGGGTCGTGACGGTTTTTACCGAGGTAATGTTGCAGAAGACATGGTGACGTCCCTACAGGCTTTGGGAGGCGCTCATACTTTGGAAGATTTCATAGAGCAGAAGGCTTTTTATACAGATCCAATTGCGGGCCATTACAAGGGCATGGAATTGGTTGAACACCCACCAAACGGACAGGGTGCAACGGCTATTTTATTACTCAACATTCTGGCTCAATTTGACATAGCAGCGCTGGACCCTTTCGGAGCGCAGAGAGCCCACATAGAGGCAGAAGCAACCAAGCTTGCCTATGACGCACGCAACCGCATCGTTGCCGATCCTAATAATACGACTGCGCTGGAAGAGATGCTGTCGATAGACACCGCAAAACGCCTGGCGAGCCTAATTGATTTAAGTAAAGCAATGACGACAAAACCGGGGCTTAGCGAGGCTCCCCATAAAGACACAATCTACATCACCGTCATAGATAAAGACCGCATGGTCGTCTCGCTCATTTATTCCATTTTTGACAGCTTTGGTTCAGGTATTGCCAGTAATCGCTATGGTGTATTGTTTCAAAATAGGGGGGCTGGGTTTAACCTTACCCTAGGCCATGCAAACGAATTACATGGTGGACACAGGCCAATGCATACTATTATCCCCGCAATTCTGCGTCAGGACAACCGAGTGGTGATGCCGTTTGGCGTGATGGGTGGCCAGTATCAGTCAACGGGTCATTCACGAATAGTGAGCAATATGCTAGATTTCTCACTTTCCCCTCAAGAGGCGATAGATGCACCCAGATGCTTTTCAGAAGCAGGAACGCTTAAAATTGAACGCGGCTATGCACCAGAAGTGGTGCAGGCGCTCGCCGATCTTGGTCACAGCATAAATCAGAATGTTCCGGCTATCGGTGGATCACAGGCAATATTCATGCACGAGAAAGGTGTTTTGGAAGGTGCCTCAGATCCCAGAAAAGATGGCTGTGCTATCGGATACTAAACATTAATCCGGCATGTGTCGATGCAACTAATATGGTCTTTATACGATATACGTCTTTAAGTTTTAAAGCCAATTTTAATTAAATTGAAAATGCAAAGGGTAATGCCCGTCCTGAAACGGCCCAAACAGATCTGGGATATCGGGATGTCCAACCGGCTCTCCCGTTATATCTTCAATAAGGTTCTGCTCTGAGACATACGCTACATAAAAACTATGATCATTCTCAGCAAGCAGGTGATAGTAGGGTTGATCCTTTACCGGCCGCGCCTCTTCAGGAATAGACTGGTACCATTCCTCAGTATTGTTAAATTCTGGATCTACGTCAAAAACAACTCCCCTAAAGGGATGTTTTTTATGCCGGACGACCTGACCTAGATAATATTTTGCGCTTTGAGTAAACATATCAATAAGCCCCTACTCGTGATTATTACTTCTTTCAAGGGGCTTTTGTCCAATAAAAGAGTCTAAATTACCAGAACCAGTCTGTAATGATTTTTTGGACATTCGCAGCTTGTCTAACCCACA
Organism: Paracoccaceae bacterium; assembly: GCA_028150825.1. Taxonomy (GTDB): domain Bacteria; phylum Pseudomonadota; class Alphaproteobacteria; order Rhodobacterales; family Rhodobacteraceae; genus LFER01. The sequence goes on along the minus strand of JAOGIM010000008.1, from coordinate 35,069 downwards.
CATCTGACTTAACTAAATTGAAGCAACTAATGATGAAAATTTGCGCGCAATTCCATTAAATCATTGCCTATTTGATTTGGAATTTGTCTTCTGTCGACGAGAAAAATGTTATATGATAAAAAAACAAATCATAAAAGTGAGTGGCTTATGCGCAGACCCCTTCGCATGCTTTGTCTAGCAGTTTTAATCGGTTCGTGTGGTGTTTTTTCCTCGGGAAGTGCCCCGCGCAATTTAGATAATGCGTGTTCAATTTTAGAACAGCGGCCGCATTTTTACAGAGCCTTTAAATTAACTGAAAAACGCTGGGGGGTACCAGTTAATGTACAAATGGCTATAATTCACCAAGAAAGCCGTTTCCGCAGTAATGCTAAAACGCCTATGCGCTATTTTCTTGGCATCATACCCCGAGGCAGACAAAGTTCTGCATATGGATATGCCCAAGCCTTAGATGGCACTTGGAATGAGTACAAACAGTCGACAGGCCGCTTTGTCGCAAGGCGCAGCAACATACGCGATGCCACTGATTTTATGGGCTGGTATATGGTTGAAACCAAAAGACGAAATAAAATCTCTCTATCGAATTCTAAAAATCAATATTTGGCCTATCATGAGGGTCAAACTGGCTATGCGCGAGGCAGTTACCGAAACAAATCATGGCTCTTGAAAGTGGCTAATAAAGTAGACCGCCGTTCTTCTATGTACCGTCGCCAGCTCAAAGGATGTGGTCGTTTATAGTTAAAAAAGTTAAAAGTAATACGGTCTAGACGTAATTACGGCGGTAAGAGGTCTCAGGTTATAATTGGATATACTAATTTTTAGATTTACGCTTTTCCCGGTTTAGAAGGATATTAAAAAGGCCTTCAGGAAGGCTAAGATGCGTTTCCATATCATTTAAAACAACCACTGTTTGATCTCCGTTCTGATCCTGTATTAACCATTGGCGAAGTTGCGGTACCGGTCCAGTAAATACCAAACGGATAATACCACGCTCAGAGAAATTGGGGTCTTGGACGGTCAAAATTGTGGATATGCCATCATATTCATGACCTGTGACCATTTTGTCCTCTGCTAGATTAATAGTATCAGCCAGGATGAGAGACAATGGTGTTTTACTAAGTGGATAGCTTTCGGGCTCTAAATTTCCCTTTGGATCAAAAATGGCCAATTGTCCTCCAGCGGCAAGCACAAGAGCGTTATTAGGTGGATCGTATTCAAACCGCACGCGACCCGGCCGCTTAATATAAAGGGCTCCAGTTGAAAGGCTGCTATCAGCGCTGATTTGAGTAAAGTTTGCTTGAAATGTTGTTAAACCATTCAAATATGCAGACAACGCGCCCAAAGTAATTTTTTCAGCACTAAGTGGGGATGCAAGCAATCCAAGGGACAGTATTAAAATTAACCGACTAATCATCATTCGACCAACTTACTCATGAAAATATTGAAGGACAGCCCTAAGAACCATAAACGTGCAAGCATCGGCAATTTATTGCTGCTCAGGGATCAGGATGTCGCGTTTACCAACATGATTGGCGGGTGTGACAAGACGTTCGTCCTCCATCTGCTCAACCAGCCGCGCCGCTTTATTATATCCTATAGCAAGCTTGCGCTGTATATAACTAGTAGAACATTTGCGATCTTTCAAAACAATTGAAACGGCTTGATCATAAAGTGCATCTTCGCCATCTGTATTGCCACCTAGGCCAAGTACCAAATCAATACCTTCCATATTTCCATCCCCTGGTCCATCAGCAACACCACTTTTATATTGTGGGGGACCATAGGCCTTAAGATGGCTTACTACCTCTTCAACTTCTTCGTCGCTTACGAAAGGCCCATGGCAACGGGTGATCTTGGATCCACCAGCCATGTAAAGCATATCTCCCATACCCAAAAGCTGCTCCGCGCCCATTTCTCCAAGAATTGTACGGCTATCAATTTTACTGGTCACTTGAAATGATATCCGCGTTGGAAAGTTTGCTTTGATTGTCCCAGTTATGACATCTACGGAAGGCCTCTGCGTCGCCATTATAAGATGAATGCCAGAGGCGCGCGCCATTTGCGCCAGCCGCTGTATACAGGCTTCAATCTCTTTTCCAGCAACCATCATGAGATCTGCCATTTCGTCTACAATTACAACAATATAGGGAATTTTCTCAGGTGCGAATTCTTCGGTCTCAAAAATCGGCTCTCCCGTTTGATCATCAAATCCTGTCTGGACTGTTCGCCTAAACATTTCTTTCTTGGACAAGGCATCGGCAACGCGTCCATTATAGCCATCAATATTTCTCACGCCCATTTTTGACATTCTGCGATAACGCTCTTCCATTTCGCCTACGACCCACTTCAAAGCGACGACTGCCTTTTTGGGATCGGTGACAACTGGGCTTAGTAAATGGGGAATACCATCATAAACACTTAGTTCGAGCATTTTGGGATCGATCATGATCAATCTACATTCCTCGGGCGTAAGCTTGTAAAGTAACGACAATATCATCGTATTGATTGCAACTGATTTACCAGAACCAGTTGTACCAGCAATAAGCAGATGGGGCATCTTTGCCAGATTTACCACCATTGGCTCACCAGAAATATCTTTGCCCAAAGCAATAGGAAGCCGCTGATTGCCATCCCCAAATGCTTTTGCAGATAAAATTTCGCGCAAAACAACTTTTTCGCGGCTTTCATTTGGCAATTCAATGCCAATAACGGTACGCCCAGGAATCGTCGAAACACGGGCAGACAGAGCAGACATCGAGCGCGCGATATCATCTGACAGTCCAATGACACGACTGGCTTTTAGACCTGGAGCAGGCTCAAGTTCGTACATAGTGACGACTGGGCCTGGACGTACTGAAACGATTTCACCCCGAACTCCATAATCATCCAAAACGGACTCAAGCAGACGGGCATTTTCTTCTAGCGCTTCGTCGGAGAGGTACTGACGCTCGACTTTGATTGAGTTGGACAAAAGGCTCAGTGGCGGAAGTTCATAATCAGCTGAATTATCTTCAAATTGCAGACTTGGCTGTGCTTCACTTTTGGCCCGTGCAGATGGCGCAATATCCCGCCGTGCGGCCGGTTGGACAACTTTTCTGCTTTCCACTTTTGGTAGTACGCCTGATGCAATAAGTGAATAAGCGTCAGCGCCTTCGGTCTCTTGGGAAACTATATCCTGAACGACCGCAATTTCATCTTCGGACAGGTGATCGTTCTTTGACCTGCCTTTTTCTGCGCTCACAACTGGCTCCAATCGGGCAGATGCATTAGGATAGTCTTCAAAAGCACAGGCTTGATCCGGTCCAGTTCGCTTAGATACTAGGGATGTTTTCGTAATAAGTTCAGGACCACTTCGAACGCGCGATTTAATGACTTTACTAATTTTTGCTCGAATGCGATCGTCTCCAGGCACTTCAGTTACATCATCATCCGCATAGTTTTCAAAGAGCTCAGCCTCAAGCATTTTTTCTGGCCGCTTGATCAAAGCGGGCATCAGCGCAAGGAAGCTGTGCTTCTGTTTTGTCTTAATGGCTTCAGGTTCCAGTTGCTCCCCCGCCCCAACCAAATCAGGAGCACGTGGGATAAAGAGCTTGGGTTGGTCAGCCATAGCCGGCTCTTGGGTGCGTTTTACAAATATTTGACCGCGTTTTTGATGTCTGCGATTTTGGCGCGCCTGTAAAGTGCGCGAAGTCTGCATCACGCTGCTGGCACCACCACTTAAAAGGGTCATTAAACCGGCATAACTTAGCACAAAACCTACCAGTAAAAGTCGTATGATCCAACTCAGTTCGGTGCGAGTAAATCCCATACAATATAGGCACATAGCTATAAAAATAATCCCAGTTGCAAAGGATACTATCGTCACACCAACCGCATGTCTGACGGGTAAAAATGTCAAAATCTGTTGTAAGAAAGTGTCCCCAAACAGGCCACCCATGCCAAAACTATGGGTCCACAACAAGGGTGGTACAAGGCTGGCACAATAGATCGCCATAAGTGCAATAGCGAAGGGTGAGAAGATCAACCGCCAAAGGGCACGCTCAGCCCCTTTATGCATGAAGCATCTGATACCCCAAGCAGCAATTAACGCCGCAAAACACCAACTAGCCCATCCCAGAATAAGCATGACCGGGGCTGCTATAGACGCTCCAGTTACACCCAGAATATTCTGAACGGGCGCATCAGTGGCGGATAACCAACTTGGATCTTCCGGTGAATAGCTTGATATCATAATGCCAATCAGAACGCCCAAACCAATAAGTCCAAGTCCCAAAAGCTCGACACCACGTCGCGCCAACGTCATCTGAAGATTGCTGTCCAGAAACGGGCTGCGCTCTTCTGTCTGATGGTATGCCATTATTACCTCTTTATCTATAAAGGCGGTTGCGCAATTTGCGCAGCCCAATTTCAATCTGGTCTTTGGGAGCAACCAAGGCGACCCTGATATATCCATCACCTGGATTTTGATTGTTAACATCTTGGGACAAATAACGGCCCGGCAAGACACGGATGCCATCTTCTTTCCATAACTCCAGCGCGGCTTCTTCACCATTCTGACAGGCAAGCCAAAGAAAAAAACCTCCCTCAGGCGAAGTGTATTCAGCAATATCGCTAAAGATATCATCCGCTAACGCAAATTTCTCAACATAAAGCCTTCGATTTTCTTGGACATGTTTTTCGTCCAACCAAACCGCCTCAGCCGCTTTTTGCAGCGGCAATGGCAAAGGCGCACCCGAATAGGCGCGCATTGTTTTCATGAGTGAAATCACTTTTTCCCCTGATGCGGCAAAACCGGAGCGCAACCCGGGAAGATTAGAACGTTTGGACAAGGAATGGAAAATCATAACACGGTCCGGATCTGCACCCATTTCATGCGCAACTTGCAAAGCACCCACAGGCGGGGCCGTGCGATAAATCTCGCTGTAACACTCGTCGGCCAGAATGCGAAAATCATGTTTTTCCGCAAGACGAATTAAATCTTGCCAATAGCTCCGATCCGCGACAGCTCCCTGCGGGTTGGCTGGCGAGCAAATATAGGCCAAAGACGCCCGATCCAAGATTTCCAGCTCCAAACCAGCATAATCTGGCAAAAATCCAGTCTCTTTGGTGGCTGGAACAAATTCTGGTTGTGCCCCTACGGACAAGGCGGCAAACATATAGACTTGGTAAAACGGATTAGGTGTCAAAATAACTGGCTTTTTGCCGGCTTTGGTCTGGGGACAAAGTGCCATCGCAGCATTATAGAGCCCCTCGCGCGTACCGTTCAAGGCTATGACATTTTTGTTAGGATCAATTGGCACACCATAACGCTGCGCGATCCAAGCCGTGATGGCACTTCGGAACTCTGGTGTACCGTCATTTGGAGGATAAGAATTAAAGCCTACTGAATGATCTTGAATGATTTGCAATATCCATTGCGGAAAGGCATGCGTGGGCTCTCCTATTGCCATAGGTGCTGCAGTATCTCCTGGCGCATGCGCATCAAGCAGGATGCGCAGTCGTGAGAATGGATAAGCTGGAAGGTTCGAAAACCGCTCAGGAAACATTCTTTTTAGCCTCAATTACCGGGATCATATCGCCCCGTTTCAAGTAGTTTAACTTAGCTTGGCCGTCACGTCTACAAAAACACGTAAAAAGTTAGCTATTGTAACCACGATAATTCAATTTATTATAAAAGTTGCGTTTTTTTCAGCCTAATACTCGCTCCACGGCCGAGGCAAGCCGCAAAAGCCACTTTTCCTTATTGGGCCCAGCGAACATCATTAAACCGCAACTTGGCACCCCTGTCGGCAATGTTATGGCACATAAGCCCAAAAGGTTTCCAACCCGAGTGTTGCGCAAAGACAGAAGGTTTTCAGTCACATAATAGTTTTCATCCGTCATAAGACGTGCTGCGTTTGGCGGCGTAATAGGCGATGTCGGGCATAAGATGGCGTCGTATCCCAGAGTTGCCGATTGATACGCTTGCCTCAGCTTTTCCAAGCTCTGCCATGCGGCGACATAATCCGAGGCTTGGATACTGGCACCTCCACGAAAGCGGGCCAAGATTTTGTCGAACATAACATCCGGGTTCTTTTCAATGACTTCTTTCCAAGTTCCATAAGCTTCTGAATTAAATAATACTCCTGTTAGACCCATTGCTTCAGAGACACATTCAAGCGTGATCTCGTCGACATGTGCACCAGCGTTTCGGAGCGCTTTGACTGATTGATCAAAAGCCTTGGCAGGCGCATCGCGCACCTCATTAATGGCCTCTGCACGCAAAATTGCCAGCCGAGTTCCCTTAACTGACGATTCTTTTAGATCAATCGACGTCTCACCACACAATGCAGAGAACAAAAGAGCACAATCCTCAACTGTTTTAGCAAGCGGCCCAACCGTATCAAATTTCTCACAAAGCGGTACCACCCCTTGGAGCGAAATTTTTCCAGATGTTGTCTTCAAGCCGACCAAATCATTCCATGCTGCTGGAATACGAACAGATCCACCCGTATCAGAACCAATCGCTCCAGCCGCCAAACCAAAGGCAACCGAGGCGGCGGCTCCAGATGAAGACCCCCCAGGAACTGCTCCCGAATCGTTTACACAAGGCGGTGTTTCAGTAACAGGATTAAGCCCCAAGCCAGAAAATGCCAGTTCTGACATATGTGTTTTTCCCAAGCAAACCAGCCCAAGAGCCGTCGCATTTTTTAAGCATCTCGCATCAGTTTGAGGAAGTCTTCCAGAAAGCAAAGCGCTACCTGCCTCTGTCTTATGGCCGCAGGTATCAAAGAGATCTTTCCAACTGATCGGGACGCCGTCCAATGGAGAAAGTCGCTGACTTGATTTAGCCCGAAGCGACGCAGCACCAGCCTCTAACATTGCCCGCTCTGTAGTCAACATGGTAAATATGCGGCCCATTTCAGAGTGGTTTTGTGCAGAATCAAGATAGGCCCGTGTAATCTCGATAGGATCATGCCGAGCCTCAGCAATTGACCGGCCTAGGTCCGCAGCTGACATTTTAAGAATATTTTGCATTGGCTGAGCCTCATTTTATATTTTCGCACGGTTCGCGGCATCTGCGCGCATGGACAAGTCGGTCAAAGATACCATATTAAACATTATGAAGAGTACAACAGATATTGCGATTATTGGTGGCGGATTAACCGGATCTTTGATGGCCATGGCAGCTGCCAACAACGGGTTTTCCGTTAGCATCATAGACGCAACTGGCGCGAAGAAGCGGAAAGATCCCGATTTTGACGGCCGATCGTATGCCATGGCTATGTCATCTGGGCGCATGCTTAAGGCTCTTGGGCTATGGGGCGACCTTGAGACAGGTGCGCAACCGATACATGATATAAAAGTAACAGACGGGGCCGTTGGAGAACAGCCTTCACCATTCTTTTTGCATTTTGACAAATATGGCTTAGACGAAGGTCCGATGGGGCATATGATCGAGGACAGACATCTTCGTTCAACGATCCAACGGCGCTTACTTGATACTAAAAATATCACGTATCTAGGTGGCCGGCGTGTAGATAATCAAACGACTCAAACGACCACTTCTATGGTTACCCTAGATGATGGCGGTCAGGTTCATGCGAGGCTTGTCATATGTGCAGATGGACGCAACAGTCCCTCCGCAAAAAGAGCGGGCGTGACTTATACTGGTTGGAATTATTCTCAATCTGCGCTGGTGTGCGCCTTAGAACACGAATATTCTCACAATGGGTTTGCCTATCAACATTTCATGCCCCCCGGCCCACTTGCGATTTTGCCACTAAAGGATAATCGCTGTTCAATCGTATGGACAGAGACGGCCGAAAATGCACGCTCTATCATGGCAATGAACAAAGGTGCATATTTGGATGTACTACGGCCCCGCTTTGGTGATTTTTTGGGTGAAATCAAACTTGTAGGTGAGCGTTTTTTTTATCCCCTCGATATGAGTATTGCAAATAGTTTCATCGCAGAGCGCATCGCTGTTATTGGCGATGCTGCACATGGAATGCATCCGATTGCCGGGCAGGGCCTGAATGCTGGAATGCGCGATATTGCAGCACTTGCGCAACTTTGCCAAGAGGCGAAGGACCGCGGTGAAGATTTTGGATCACAAGCCGTATTAGCCCGCTATCAAGAATGGCGCCGTTTTGACGCAACGGCGCTCACACTGACGGTGGATGCGCTTAACCGATTATTTTCAAACGATAATTCTATTTTACGCAACCTACGCACAATTGGTATGGGTGTAGTAAATCTGCTTCCAAGTATCAAAAGAACATTCATACGAGAAGCTGCAGGTGTGCGCGGCAACCTACCTGATTTAATGCGATAAAAATTCTTCATCTGACATTTGACGCGCTTCATCTATCAGCATCACCGGTATTCCGTCCCTTATCGGATATGCTACTCCAGCCTTTGAACTGACTAGTTCTTGGCTCTCTTGATTAAATTTCAAGGTGGAATGTGTTTGTGGACAAATAAGCGCCTCTAACATTTTACGGTCAAATCCATTTTCAGACTGTGTCATTGTATTATATCCTCGCCATCCCCGCCGCGCATTCCGTATTCGATCAAAGTAACGATTGTTTCGCGCCGCGTAACGAGCGATGGAGCTTCAAGCAAGGCTTGTTTATCTTCAGTTTCAAAATCTAGAAGCATGGACAAAGAATTTATCAGTAACTCGTCATCTGCATCTTTGAGCGTCTCCCAATCCGTGGACAGACCACGAGACTGAAAGTACCGAGACAAAAGATTAAAAAAATTCTTACGATCGAAATTTGGATCCTTTTCACAAACAGATTTATCCTTTTCAAACCCGCTCCAGTTTACTTCAAAGCGTCGATACGGCGTAAAACCGGTCACCTCGTTTCTGATGCGATATCTGCTTATTCCGCTCAAAGTCAGCATGTACCGACCGTCTTCTGTCTCAGAAAACTGCGTTAGACGACCTGCACAGCCAATCGACTGCATACGCTCCTCCCCGTTTTGCTCACTTGTCTGGATCATGCCAATCAAACGATCAGGTGTTTTAAGAACATCTTCTATCATAGCGAGATATCGGGGTTCAAAAACATGCAAAGGCAATCGAGACCGCGGAAGTAGTAATGCGCCAGGTAGTGGGAACACTGGAATGGCTTCGGGAAGGTCAATATCTATTTTCATACTTTTAACTTAGCACTACGATGGCTTCAGGCAAATATCAAAGAGCTTAGTTCACGACGCCCTTTTAATACGACCGGATCATTTGGCTTTAAGGCTTCAAAAATAGTGAATAATTGGGCTTTGGCCGCCCCATTATTCCAATCTTTGTCACGGCGAAAAATTTCAAGCAATTCATCCACTGCTTCTTGTGCATTGCCGGCACCATAGAGCGCCTGAGCAAAATCCAGCCTGGTCTGGTAATCATCGGGCGCTGCTTCTAGCTTGCCGCGTATATCTTCCAAGGGGCCTGCATCCTCGGCTTGTTTAGCCAGCTCAAGCTGCGCAAAAGCACTTTCCAATTCAGGGGTCTGTGCAATTTCCACTGGTGCCCCATTCAGCACTGCCTCAGCTTGTTCAAAGTCTTCCAGCGCAATATGAGAGCGTACCAATCCACTGTAAGCGCCAGCGTGATTTGGATTCTCTTCAAGGATTGCCGCGAATGTCTGCGCCGCGTCATCAGCTGCCCCATCCACCAGAAATTCCTCGGCGGCTGCAACTGCGTCGTCTAGCCCACTATCAACCTCACCACCTGACGTTTGGACGACTCGTTGAACAAATTCAGCAACTTCAGATGCAGGTACTGCGCCTTGAAAGCCATCAATCGGCTTACCTTTCCAAAATGCATAGACCATTGGAATGGATTGAACGCGCAACTGACCAGCAATTCCTTGGTTTTCATCAACATTTACTTTAGCCATCTTGACTGCGCCCTTAGCGCCAGTCACGGCCGCTTCTAATTGCGGACCCAATGTCTTGCATGGACCACACCAAGGTGCCCAAAAATCAACAATGACTGGTATCAAATTGCTTGCTTCGATCACCTCCGCCATAAAACTTGCTTCGTCGACATCCGATATCAAATGATCCTGTGTCTTGCTGTCCGTTTGACCCAATTCCAACATTGTATGACCTTATCATATCTAGCTTAATTAGTTATATGGTGCTTTTTTCAGAAGAATCAAAGGTCAAAAGTTGCAAAAACTGGAGCGTGATCACTCGGTTTATCCCAACCACGCGCATTGCGGACAATATGCGAGCTGTGTCCCGTTGCTGCAATGTCGGCAGTTGCCCATATGTGATCCAATCTACGGCCTTTATCAGCATCATCCCAGTTCTTTGCACGATAGGACCACCACGAATATAATTTACCCTCAGTCACATCTTGGCGTGTGATATCAACCCAATTGCCTGCCTTTTGAACTTTGGCTAACGCGTCAACTTCCACAGCAGTATGGCTGACAACTTTCAACAATTTTTTGTGATCCCATACATCGTCTTCTCTTGGAGCAATATTAAGATCTCCGACTAAAATTGATTTTTGTGGAACTTCCCTTTGGAAATAGGCTTGCATATCCCTAAGATAATCCATTTTCTGACAAAACTTTTGGTTAACATCAGAATCTGCAATATCCCCTCCAGCAGGAACATAGAAATTATGAATGACGACGCCATTTTCCAATCTGGCGGCTATATGTCTGGCGTGCCCAAGTGCTGCAAAATCTTCCGACCCCACCTCTTGCAGAGGCAATCGCGATAAAACAGCAACGCCATTATAACCCTTTTCACCTCGGGCAACCATGTGTTCGTACCCGCAGGATGCAAAATCACTTAGAGGGATTTTATCTACAGGGGATTTACACTCTTGCAGACATAAAACATCTGGTCCCTCTTCTTGGAGAAGCTTTGCTACCAAAGGCGCGCGCAGTCTGACTGAGTTTATATTCCAAGTGGCAATCGTGAAAGACAATCCTTACTTCCTTATGCTAAGACTTTTCCTCCGCCCTAGCATATTTCCCTAATAGCGTGCAGCGTTAATACTTATTATAAGAACTAACTCTTAAGTGAAACCCCATATTATTCTGAAAATAATATCTTCGATATCGTCGATATTATCCACACGACACCTATGTGATTAACGCTCACATGAAGCCTTCAAGGGTGATGCGACATTGTATTCGAGCAAGGATCTGGAGAAAGATTCTCAATAACTTGGCGTTCGCTCAAAGCAGGTTAAAAAGCTTCAGCTTTAGTGCTTTCTTTATTGCAGCAATACGACAAAAATTATTACAAAATTTTTAAATAGTGCAAAAGCGACCTGATAAGTCCGGACTAGTCCAACAGATAGGTTACTTACCTTTGCCCAGATTTACGCAGTAAATCCATTTGACCAATGAATAATATTAAAAATATTCCGATACAGCCTTTAGTTAGGGTTCAAATTAAGCAACAACTTTATAACCGCCACCCTCTGTGACCAACAAGGATACTTTTTCGGAATCTGGTTCGATTTTCCGCCTCAAACGATATATGTGGGTCTCTAAGGTATGGGTTGTAACACCTGCATTATATCCCCACACCTCATGCAACAAAACATCGCGACGCACTACGGTACTATCCGCTCGCAGCAGAAATTTCAAGATGTTGGCTTCCTTTTCTGTTAACCTAATTTTTTGTTCTTTACTATTGATCAGCATTTTTGCCGCAGGCATAAAAGTGTATGGTCCAAGCGTAAAGGTTGCATCCTCTGACTGTTCAAAATGTCTTAACTGAGAGCGTGTATTCGCTAGTAGCGTTTTGAATTTAAAAGGTTTTCTTACATGGTCGTTTGCACTAACAGCCAGACCTAAAATAGCACCAGAATCCGCATCGTGCCCAGTCAACATAATAATTGGGCATTTCACACCTTGTTTACGTATTAATTTGCAAAGTTCAGATCCATCAATATCTGGCAGACCAACGTCCAGAATTATGATGTCAAAAAGGTCTTCACGGACAAACTCAAGGGTCTCTTTGCCCGATCCGGCCTCAAGAACTTGAAATTCCTTTGTAATCAAAAACTGCTCGGCAAGTGCACCGCGGAGATCTTCTTCGTCACCAACAAGCAGTATACTTTTCGTTTGCGCCATGATACTTTCCTGATTAGCGTTAACAAAACATGTGAATTTATGTGTTATTTTGCAAGTGTTGCTCCTTAAATCTAACACAGACTTGTTGAAAAGTACCAGTTTTGTAACAAACCCACCTGGAAATGAAATATTGACCCTCCTGCAGGTTTGGCCCACAAGAAAATTGGACAATCCAACAATGTGGGAAACAGCCAGTGCCATTTGGTCCTGACATAAGAGAACAGATTTCACGCGCACGCACTGATTTACGGATGGGCGTACCCGTTGTTCTTAGAGCAAAGCAGGATGCGCTATTGATTCCAGCAGAAACCTTGTTAGATCAAAGATTAAAGGAATTGCATAACATATCTGATGATATTCTTTTGGTACTCACGGCAAAGCGCGCTTTGACCCTCAAAATTGGAGCTTATGATAAAGATTTGGTACGGCTCAACTTGTCGAGTGAAGCAGAGCTTGATTGGATCAAATCCGTTGCAAACCCATCAGATGACCTAAAAAACCCACTCAAAGGCCCGTTTCAATACAAACGCGAGGGCGAAGTCAGAATTGAACGCTTGGCACTTAGCCTTGTGAAATCTGCACAGTTGTTGCCTGCAGCCGTTATCGCCTACGTCAAAGATACCGAGACATTGATCCAAAACAATAAATTGACAGTGCTCGACATAGAAGAAACTGCACCTTTGCTTTCAGAAGCAGTCGTATTGACAGACATCGTTTCTGCCAACCTCCCCATTGCGGCAGCAGAAATGGGCAAATTACATATTTTTCGCCCCAAAACTGGGGCAGAAGAACATTATGCCATGAAAATTGGAAACCCATCTCCGTCCGAACCTGTTTTGGTCAGAATCCATTCGGCATGTTTCACAGGGGATGTCCTGGGTAGTTTGAAATGTGATTGCGGCGTTCAACTGCAATCTGCGCTGACACAAATGGGCCAATCTGGATCTGGTATACTCTTGTATCTAAATCAAGAGGGCCGCGGCATTGGGCTTGCAAATAAAATGCGCGCTTATTCGCTCCAAAATGAAGGGTTTGATACAGTTGAAGCCAACCATCGGCTTGGATTTGAAGATGATGAGCGCGACTTCCGGCTGGCTTCTTCGATCCTAAAAGACCTCGGTATAAGTAAGATCCAACTGATGACAAACAACCCTGCCAAGATTCTGATGATGGAGCGTAACCATATTACTGTATCTAATCGGGTGCCACTAATTACTGATCGAAACGAACATAACGAGGCATATATGGACACCAAAGCAAAAAAATCTGGCCACCTTCTGTGAGGGATAATCTCAGACATATTTATATTTCACCGAAGGGTGCACGCTTTGGACAACGTCACTATCCGTGCAGTATTGGACGAAACGGTACCACATCGCGAAAGAAAGAAGGGGACGGGGCAACCCCTGAAGGTGTGCATGAAATTGTTGGACTTCTTTATCGACGCGACAGGATCGCAAGACCAACAGATTGGGCCATACCTTTGAAACTTTGTGATCTATGGTCAGACGATGTGAAAGACCCAGATTACAATATGATGATCCGCGCACCATCTGATTTTGGATATGAAAGGCTCTGGCGGCCAGATCCACTTTACGACATTGTTGTATTAACCAACTGGAACTGGCCCTATGCCGTAAAAGGGCGTGGCAGTGCAATTTTCATCCATCAATGGCGCAAGCTAGGGCACCCCACAGAAGGCTGCGTCGCGTTTCATCAAGAGCATCTTATAGAAATTGTAAAAAATATCACGTTCGGGACAAAACTTATCGTTTCACCTCAAAGATACGGTCACCAAAAATAGCCGACCCGACACGAACATGTGTTGCGCCATAGCGGATGGCCTCTTCAAAATCGCCAGACATGCCCATCGACAGCCCCGAAAGACCGTTTCTTTCAGCCATATTAGCAAGGTTTTCAAAATGTGGACTCGCGGGCTCGTCGTTCGGCGGAATGGACATCAAGCCTTGTACCGGCAAATCTAGTTTCCTACATTCGGCGACAAAGCTATCAGTATCTTCGGGCATAAGTCCGGCTTTTTGTGGCTCTTTGCCAGTGTTGATCTGAACGAAGATATCCGGACATTTGCCCAGATCTTGAGCAATACGCGCCAACGTGCGAGCAAGTTTGGGGCGATCTAACGAATGAATCGCGTCAAAGAGCTCCATAGCTTGGCGCGCCTTATTGGACTGCAGCGGGCCAATTAGATGTAAATCAAGACCTTGAAACTGTTGGCGAAACTCGGGCCACTTAGAGGCTGCTTCTTGTACGCGGTTCTCACCAAAACACTTATGACCTTGGTCTAGAACACCTTTAACGCGATCGTTTGGCTGGACTTTGGATACGGCAATCAGAAGCGTGCTGCCAGCTTCTCTGCCGTGAACGACTTCAGCTGCGGCTATACGTTGTTCAATTTCACTCAACGACATATATTTTCCTCTATGCTGCTGTTAAACACAATAACTCAGACAAAAATGCAAGTAACAAACAAAAAAGAGCGGTCAAACGACCGCTCTTTTATCCAAAATGATCTTCACATTAGAATGTGAAACCAACACCCACGATGAATGTTTCTGTATGATCCGTTGCAGCATTCACACTAACGCCGCCGCCCATGTCTACAGAAGCATCTATTTCATACTCATCTTCTTCGTCATTTGTGTATGATACGCTCATGTTGCCAGTCTTGTAGCTAACTCCTGCGTCCCAATCTTCTTCGCTGTCTGTCGAGTAGGAAAAGCTTACATCTCCCATTGCATAACTAATGCCGACCTCGTTTACAGCATCAGCTCCATCTACATTATCTGAAGACACGCTTAGAGTGGCACCTGGCATAAGTCCATAAGATGCAGAAATTTCGTAAGCTGACTTACCGTTATCATCTCCGTCAGTACCGATCAAACCTACAGATACTGCTCCCATTACGCCAGAAGCGCTGTAAGACATCTGAGGCTTGCCTGCAGCAGCATCAGTATCATATGTCAAACCAATTGAAACTCCACCCATTGAGGTGCTTACACCGATATCTCCGGTCTGGTCGTCATCATAGAGATCATCAACACCCTGATTGTCAAAAGTAACCGATGTGCCACCCATCGAAATCGTAACGCCTGGCGTACCAATTGTTCCAGATTGATCGTCCAGTTCCTTGTCGGCGTAATCAGCAATCTGACCACCACCGATATCATCGCTGACAGAAAGGGTCATTCCACCATCGGTTGTAACAGATGCGCCGATTGCGATGTCGATACCAGACCAAACTTCACTTGAGTCGTTTTGGCTTAGTACGCCTGCGCCAGCACGACCCGAAAGGCTAACTTCAGCTGCTGCGAGACTTGCAGTCATTGCTAGAACTGTAGTCGCGAGAAGAACACGTTTAGTCGGTTTCAAGATATTTTTTGGTAAAATTTGGCGTTAATGAGCAGTATGAGGTCGCTTATCAGTAATTATTGAACAGTAAAAAGTATATTTTTTTATATATAAAGTAATATAAGTACTTACAAGTATAAAAAAATGACTCTTAAGGATATAATTTAACTACTAAGGAGTATTAATACATGCGCAGATATACTAGAACAATAGAATTTACAGACCAAATTACTAAGAAGTTTTCGTTTGACCACTTTTTTCAAAGCCTTTATTTGCCATACATCAAGTCTTACAAAAAGACCTTTAGCCATGACAAATATACCTATTATAAAAACTTATCACCATACTTTGGGAGTACTATGATCCATGAGGTAAAAGCATTTGAGGTTGATCGCTGGATTGGACTGCAAGTTGAAGCGGGCTATGCTAATTCTACGATAATTAAACATTTAGTGCTCTTAAAACGCATGATGCGTGTTGCAGTTCGTTGGGAGTTAATTCCAAATGATAATGCAGTAAACAATCACCGTAAAATTTCCCTGGGTGACCTACGACAAAGATTTCTTACTCCCCAAGAAATTACCTTGCTTATCAACTGTTGTTACCAAAGCAAACACCCGTTTTTGGGTTTTGTCGTTGAACTCTTAATCCTAACTGGGGCGCGCTGCGGTGAAATTCGTCTGGCCAAGTGGTGTCACATTGATATGCAAGAGAGTGCTTTGATCGTTCCGATCAGTAAATCGGGCAAAAGGCGGGTCATTTATCTGAGTGAAAAGGCCAAAGCAATTATCATTGCCATTCGCAATAAGTCAGAGGATTTGGGATTCCCAATGACGCACAACTCTTATTTGGTAAAAAACCCAAAGACTGGAAAACCATATAATGATTTTCAAGTTTCTTTTGCTAAGGCCCGCTCTGAAGTTGGGATTGAAGATGTACGAATTCATGATTTACGCCATACCTATGCCAGTATTCTCATTCAAAATGGGGTAACACTTTATGAGGTGCAAAAACTTTTAGGCCACTCGAGTCCAAACATGACACAGCGATATGCTCACCTCAATCCAAACAACCTTAAGCAAATCGTCAATAATCTTCCAGGATTGTTCTGAAGGACTTAAAGCGTTTCAGGCGCTGATTAAGCGCCTATCGGGTCGCAATCATTGCAAGTCGGATCATAACACGTTCTACCAAAGCAATACTGGGTGCTTTCTGACCAGATGATCTCAAAGTTAAATCAACATCAGTCAACATCTCAATCGCCAGCTTTGATTTAGTCACTCCCCAGTTACCGGCTTGTCTCTGTAAACGATCGCGGCGTAGTCCGTAAACGGGCGGGCGCAGTGCGGCTATGCCTGCAGTGTCTGATGCGATCAGAAACAAAGATTTGAAATGACGTGTAGCACTTATGCAAACCGCGACAGGTTGTGTTCCTTGCGAAAAAAGCCGTTCCATAATCGGACCGATCTCGTCAGAACGACCCTCCGCAACGCAATTGAGGACATCATCTAAACCCGCCTCTTGAGACAGTGGTGCGCAGGCGTCTATGTCTTGGATCGTTACAGGGGTTGCATCACTGAGCTTGTAGAGCGCAAGTTTTTCTAAAGTTTGCTGAAAATCACCTGGCTCTATCGTCCACGACAAGGCCGTTAGTGCCTGAAGAACTTGTGACCCAAGGGCATTAAATCCCGCTTTGGCTAACTGGGCCTGAATTTCCTGTTGCGTGGGTGGGTTTACATAAATTGCGGCGGCATAGGCGTTAGCATGTGCTTCGAAGAGTTTTCTGAGGCCCGATGTTGCTCTAAGCTGGCCCGCGGTGATCACAATTTGGGCATCCCCTGTGGCCCAATCCTCAACTGCGGCGGACACAATTTTTATTACAGTGTCAGAACAATCTTCTAAAAGGGTCACCCTTGGGCCTGGGAAAAAGCTCTGTGACTTGATCGCATCACTCAAAAGAGCGGGATCTTTCCTAAGCTCTGAGGCAGAAACCCGACTGAGTCGCATTTCTTCTTCTCCATTTGGGCCAATCAAGGCCTTTACCAAAGCCTGTCTTTTCAGAGTAACGCGCATGGCGTCGGGACCATATATTAGAACACCCATCCTATCCACTTCTGGTGCGTCAAAATATGTGCTGGTTCTATTGCTGGGAAGTTTCAAAAATCCTCCTTGTCAGCGGCGAGAACCAATTCATACATGATCTTATCTGCCAGCATGGTCATCAAGCGTTGAGTTGCATCGCGACTTGAGGCATGACTGGCGACTGATGTGGCCAACGTCGAGTATCCTGTAAAGCCCTTAACGCGGCCTTTTACTACAGTTTTGTTATCACTGGCCCGACGTAGATCAAAAGTAGCAAAGCCTTCCAGCAATGCTCGATGCGCCCGCCCATTTTCGTCTATCGCTACCCGCGACGATGTTTGGGAAATATTAAACGACAATTTATATTCTCCGTCGTCTGCATCTTTGAGATATTTATTTAACTGGTGATACAAAACATAGCCCGCACGGTCGGACGGAGCTTCAATTGAGACGTTTCTTTCCAATCGGTAGGCCACACCGGAGGTCCCATAAATGGGTTGATAACCGCAGGATGCCAATAGCAGGCAAATTCCCACTAATAAATATTGCCTAGGCCACCACATTTACAATCCGCCCCGGTACGACAATAACTTTTTTTGGGTCTGCACCTTCGAGTGCCCTGATCACAGCCTCTTGCATCAACGCCAGTTTTTCAACTTCAGATTTCTCAAGATCTTTAGCAATTGTAATTTCAGCACGCCGCTTTCCATTGACTTGGACGGGAAGAGTGACTGTTGTTTCAACCAACATATTTTTGTCAAAAACTGGCCAAGGAGCCTGTGCAATAAATCCAGTGCCACCCTGATGCTGCCAGATATCTTCTGCCAGATGTGGTGTCATTGGCGACATCAGTTGGGCAAGCGTAATAATGGATAGTTTTTGCGCCACGGCACTTGCTTTGGATTTAGACAGCGTATTGGTGAAAGAATAAAGCTTTGCAATAGCAGCATTAAATCCAAAGCTTTCTATGCCTAAGGTCACGTCACGGATTGTTTTATGCATTTCCTGCAAGAGGTCGTTATCACTATCAGTGAGCTCGTCTGAAGGCATTTGTGCCACTCGATGAGAGATTAACCAAACCCGGCCAAGAAACTTGTAGGCCGCCTCTGCGCCACTCGCAGTCCATTCTACATCTCTTTCCGGAGGGCTATCTGAAAGAACAAACCAACGCGCTGTGTCGGCCCCATACTGTTCGATGATCCGTTCAGGATCGACAACATTGTTCTTTGATTTGGACATCTTGGAGGACGGAACGATGTCAACTTCCCGCCCATCTGCGATCAAATAAGCCTTGTTTTCACGCAATTCGACTTCTTCGGGATAGTGGTAGACTGGCCGCCCGTCATCCTTAGCCGTTTTGAATATCGCATGAGTAACCATGCCTTGCGTGAAGAGAGCATTAAAGGGCTCTTGCGCATTTTTCTGATTTGCATGCCCTGTTAACTGCATGGCACGGCAGAAAAACCGTGAATATAACAGATGCAAGATAGCATGTTCCACGCCGCCGATATATTGATCAACATTCATCCAGTAATTTAGGTCTTCCTGATCTGTGGGGGTCGCTGCATCTGGAGAAGTGAAACGGGCAAAATACCAGGAACTATCTACAAATGTATCCATGGTATCTGTTTCACGCTGAGCTGGAGCTCCACATGATGGACAGGCGCAATCGCGCCAAGTAGCATGGCGGTTCAAGGGATTACCGGGTTTATCAAAAGTCACGTCATCTGGCAAGCGGATGGGGAGGTTTTCTTTTTTTTCTGGTACAACACCGCAGGTTACACAGTGAACCACAGGGATGGGGCAGCCCCAATAGCGTTGTCGGCTCAAGCCCCAGTCGCGTAGTCGATAGTTGGTGACGCCCTTTCCCCAGCCATGGCTTTCGGCATGGGTAATCGTAGCATCAATAGCTTCCTGGCCTGTTGCAACACCCAGACCTGCAAAGTGGTTTATCCATCTCACCTTTTCGCTTTTGGGCGGGACGAATGCCTTAGTTCCCACGGGCGTTTCATTCTCTAAGGCAAAGAAAGTATCTTTGACCTCGAGATTATATTTGAGTGAGAAATCTAAGTCGCGTTGATCATGCGCAGGGCAGGCAAAAATAGCGCCGGTTCCGTAATCCATCAAAACAAAGTTTGCGACCCAAACTGGTAATTCCCAGGCTGGGTTTAGAGGATGGCGCACTCTAATGCCAGTATCAATACCTTTTTTATCGGCCTTTTCCATATCGGCCTCAGAAGTACTCATCTGCCTGCACTCTTTGTTGAATGCTGCAATATCACGATTCTCAGTCTCAAGGTAACGAGCCAATGGATGATCTGAGGAAATACCGACAAACGAAGCGCCCAGAAGGGTATCTGGTCGTGTTGTATAAACATCTATCTCATCAAAGCCATCTGGGGCCCCTATGGTTTCAAAGCTGAATTCAAGACCGCGCGATTTCCCAATCCAATTTGCCTGCATTAGTTTAACTTTGGCAGGCCAGTCATCCAGCACATCAATAGCGTCAAGTAAGTCGCCGGCATAGTCTGAAATCTTAAAAAACCATTGTGTTAATTCGCGTCGTTCGACCAAGGCCCCTGAGCGCCATCCTCGACCACTCTCGACTTGCTCATTGGCCAAAACGGTCATATCAACTGGATCCCAATTTACGACGGCATTTTTGCGATAGACCAAGCCTTTGTTAAGAAAGTCTAAAAACAAAGCCTGTTGCTGCCCGTAATATTCCGGGTCGCAAGTGGCAAATTCACGTGACCAGTCAATTGAAAGCCCAAGTGGCTTCATCTGTTGGCGCATCTGATTGATATTGCCATACGTCCATTCTTTGGGGTGGCCTCCTATGGCCATCGCTGCATTTTCAGCCGGCATACCAAAAGCGTCCCAACCCATAGGATGCAAGACATTGTGACCTGTGCTCATTTTATAGCGTGCAATCACATCGCCCATTGTATAGTTTCGCACATGACCGATATGTAATTTCCCGGAAGGATAAGGAAACATTTCTAGCACGTAATACTTGGGACGGTTCTCATCTCGTACAGCTTTAAATACCTCGAAATTGTCCCAAGCTTTTTGCCATTTTGGCTCAATCTCAGCAGCTAAATAGCGTGACATGGATCATTTCCTTTGTGAAACTATTATCGACCCTCTGATAAGGCTTTGCGGGCAAAGGGTCCAGAGAGATAACTATCAATTAAGTATTAGAAAAAAATTTCTAATAAATAAGTTAAGTTTACAATGATTAACCTGCATTCTTATACGCAAATACTGCGTCGACAATTTGCCAACAAAGCTCCAAGAAACTTAATTCACGGTCTTGTTATTTTAAAAAAAGTTTCAACTGAAATGCAATTTTAAAAGAATCAAAGTGCGATCATCCAATTTGAGAGAGTTGAATATTGACTTCTGATCACAAATCGCCACAGAAACGAAACACATTGAAACATTACGTAAAATCAAAATTACAAAAATTAGTAGTTAAACCAAAAGTAGACGATATTAGCATTTAAAAAAATGATTTAAGGACGAGAACTGTGGCAATGCTGCATCATTTTTAGCTCGCAAACACCAAACAACTCTCCATCTCTTGCAAAAGCACAGCGAAAAAGGCGAAAAGCCTCTTATACCTGTGTAGGATTCACTTTCATGGGAATGGAATAACAAACCGAGGAAAAAAATATGAAACATGTTCTTCTCGCAACTACAGCCCTAGCAATGACTGCAAGTCTTGCTGCAGCTGAAGTTAGCCTATCTGGTCGCGCTGGCGCTGGCATTCTTAGCAACAATACTGACAGCGAAGTATGGTCTGGTATGGATATTGCGATCAGCGCATCTGTAACAACAGACGGCGGAATGACTTTGTCAGTTGGCGACGATATCGGCGGTGGTAAGATTGCTGATTATGCTGATAAAGAACTTGACTCGCAAGCCGGCGATATTGGAACTCCAGGCGTTAAGGTTTCCATGGGCGGCACAACGGTATCGTTCGACAATCAAGCGATAGATGATCTTTATGATGATGATCAAAATGGCGATATCGGTGTAAGTACGTCAATGGGTGGTGCTTCAATCGCTCTTACATATGATACCGAAGCAGCTGCAGGCAAGCCTCAGATGTCTTACAGTGCTTCTGGCGCAATGGGAGCGATTTCTGTTGGCGTGGTTGGTACAGACGCTAACGATGATGGTAAATCTGCTTATAAAGTATCTGCCTCAATGGGTCTTGGCGACGCAACAGTGAGCGCAAGTGCTGACATGGTAGACGGCGATGATGCCGTAACTGAGTTTGGTGTTGGTTACACAATGGGCGACGTGTCTTTGTCCTATTCAGCCGACAATAAAGAAGATTGGAATGCAAGCGTATCTTACTCTGCTGGTAATATGACGGTTTCTTATGCAACAGACGAAGAAGATGCATATGAAATCGATGCTTCTGTTTCCATGGGCGGTGGCGTTTCAGTTCATGCTGCAACAGACTCAAACGATACTATGATCCTAGGTGTTGGATTCACATTCTAAACAATACTTTATATACAAAAAGAGCGGTCATTTGACCGCTCTTTTTTTTAAAATGGATGTCCACTTTACCCAGTAAAAAACATTAGATTCGATCAGCTTGTCCATGCCCGTCGCAATAAGATCGTAATACAGTCGTACCTTACATAATGTTCAATTCTAGCTGGAAATCATACGTACGAGAGATGTGACTGATGAATATTGCAACGGACCTTTGCTAAATAAACAAAATTGAATGAAATAAAAAAACAAGATCTATATTTTTTTTTGAGGTTAGAACTGAATGCTCCAAAGGCGGTGAGTACAAAGCTCTAAGTGCTCTAAATTCCAAGAAAAGCGAGGCTCCATAAATTTAAAGCAGCCCGCCGGCCGTTTTCTTGATCTAATCTAACCTTTATATATATCAGTCCGCATGTAAAACCACGTGCACTTTGAGTAAACAATCTTAGATTTAGCGCCCAGCGTTTAGACCAATCTCATCACCCAAAGCGACCATATCAGACATCATTTTTGCCGCCTCATCAACCGGCCCAGGTTCACTAACGAAGTTTTCTTTGGCCTGAACATAGATATTCTTGGCCTCTTTAATCATCGCATCAAAATCGCTCTGCGCCATTTCAGACCGCAAAACAGCATTTTCAGCTAAAACAGTCAGTCCTTCACCCACTTCTGCAAACCCACCAGTAACCACAAACTCTTGATCGCCTTCAGAGCTATAAACTTTCAAAACGCCTGGACGCAAAGTCGTAATTAGATGCATGTGCCCCGGCATAGCCGTCAAATCCCCTTCAGTACCCGGGATTTGTGCGGACGTCACCTCAAGAGAGGCCAAGCGACGCTCTGGGCAAACCAGGTCAAACTGCATAGTCTGTGCCATTATGGCCTCCTTTAGGCGGCGCTTGCCGCCATTTTCTCAGCTTTAGCAATCACTTCATTGATTCCACCAACCATGTAAAATGCTCCTTCTGGAAGGTGATCATATTCACCGGCCACAACCGATTTGAAAGATGAAATGGTATCATCCAAGGGCACTTGCACACCGTCAGATCCTGTAAAGACTTTGGCCACATCAAAAGGCTGAGACAAAAAGCGTTGAATTTTTCGAGCACGCGCCACTGTCAACTTATCTTCTTCGCTCAACTCGTCCATTCCAAGAATTGCGATGATATCTTGTAAAGATTTGTAGCGTTGCAAAATTCCCTGCACTTCACGTGCCACACCGTAATGCTCTTCCCCTACAACCGAGGGATCCATTAAACGCGAGGTAGAATCGAGCGGATCAACCGCCGGGTAAATACCGATCTCTGAAATTGCACGGCTCAAAACCGTGGTTGCATCCAAGTGAGCAAAAGAAGTCGCAGGCGCTGGATCCGTCAAATCATCAGCTGGCACGTAGACCGCTTGAACAGATGTGATGGATCCAGATTTTGTCGATGCAATCCGCTCCTGCATCATACCCATGTCGGTCGCCAGTGTTGGCTGATATCCAACCGCAGACGGAATCCGCCCCAAAAGCGCCGAAACCTCAGAGCCCGCTTGCGTGAAGCGGAAGATATTGTCGACAAAAAACAAAACGTCAGAGCCTGTATCATCACGGAATTGTTCCGCGAGCGTCAAACCCGACAAAGCAATACGCATGCGCGCACCTGGAGGCTCGTTCATTTGACCATAAACCAGCGCAATTTTAGATTCTGAAAGGTTCTCTGGAACTATGACGCCCGATTCAATCATCTCATGATAGAGGTCATTACCTTCACGAGTCCTCTCGCCAACTCCAGCAAACACTGACACTCCCGAATGGACTTTCGCAATGTTATTTATCAATTCCATGATCAGGACTGTTTTACCAACACCAGCGCCGCCAAAGAGCCCAATTTTACCACCTTTTGTGTAGGGTGCTAATAAATCTATTACCTTAATGCCTGTTACCAAAATTTCTGTCTCGGTCGATTGCTCTGAAAACTCAGGCGCAGGTTGGTGAATAGAACGCATCTCATCAGCATTTATCGGCCCTTTCTCATCAACAGGCTCACCGACGACGTTAAGAATACGGCCTAGGGTCGCGTTTCCTACTGGAACTGAGATCGGTCCACCCGTATCGACAACTTCCTGGCCCCGAACTAGGCCTTCCGAAGCATCCATAGCAACTGTACGGACTGTATTTTCACCAAGGTGCTGAGCAACTTCAAGCACAAGCATCTTACCGTTGTTATCAGTTGTTAAAGCGTTAAGAATTTGGGGCAGTTTTTCATCAAACTGCACGTCCACAACGGCGCCGATAACCTGAGTTATTTTACCTTTTGCGTTAGCCATGTTTTGTCTCCGGTTCTTTAAAGCGCTTCTGCGCCCGAAATAATTTCAATAAGCTCGTTAGTGATCACAGCCTGACGAGAGCGGTTATATTCTATTGTCAGCTTATCGATCATGTCGCCAGCGTTACGCGTTGCATTATCCATAGCAGACATTCGAGCGCCCTGTTCAGATGCCCCATTTTCAAGGAGAGCGGCAAAAATCTGTGTCGCGACACCACGCGGCAAAAGATTCGCAAGGATGGCCCCCTCGTCGGGTTCATATTCATAAAAAGTCGATTTTTCATCTGTAGCGTTGTTATCATAACTGGCTGGGATGATTTGCTGTGCCGTCGGTATCTGACTGACTACATTTTCGAATTGCGAGTAAAAGAGTATTGCCACATCAAATTCACTACTGTCAAAACGGCTCAGTACGTCCTTTGCGACAGATTGAGCATCTGTATAACCCACGCGTTTGACTTCAGAAAGATCAACATGGGCAATAAAGTGATCGCCCAAATCGCGTCTAAGGCTATCGCGACCTTTCTTTCCAACAGTCAGGATTTTCACAGTCTTTCCAGCCGCTAGAAGTGTTTGAGCATTCTGTCTTGCAAGTTTGGAAATATTTGAATTAAATCCACCGCAAAGACCGCGTTCCGCGGTCAAAACCACCAAGAGGTATGTTTGATCGGCGCCCGTTCCACTTAGTAATTTAGGTGCATTTTCGGACTCGCCCACGGATGAGGCCAAAGATCCTAGAACGCTGTTGAAGCGTTCTGTATATGGCCTTGACGCTTCAGCCGATTCTTGGGCGCGGCGCAGTTTCGCCGCCGCAACCATTTGCATCGCTTTTGTAATCTTACGCGTATTTTTTACGCTTTCGATCCGATTTTTTAAGTCCTTGAGACTTGGCATAAGATCTTCTCCTTACGCAAAATCTGCTGCGTATTCATCAAGAACTGACCTGATCCTATCTTCGGCTTCGCCTTTGACCTTCGGATCTTCCTTAGTAATAAAGTCAAGAAGATCAGAGTGTTTATTGCGAAGATGAGCCAGCATGCCGGCCTCGAAACGGCCTACTTCTTTGACAGGCACCTCGTCAAGGTAGCCACTCGTTCCAGCAAAAATAACGCATACTATTTCTGCATTCGTCAGAGGAGCGTACTGAGATTGCTTCATAAGTTCTGTCAAACGTGCTCCGCGGTTAAGCAATGCCTGAGTTGCAGCGTCTAGATCAGATCCAAATTGAGCAAAGGCAGCCATTTCGCGATACTGAGCCAACTCAAGCTTTACCGGGCCAGCTACAGTTTTCATCGCGGATGTCTGAGCCGATGACCCAACTCGGGAAACTGACAAACCAGTATTTACCGCAGGACGGATACCTTGGTAAAACAATTCTGTTTCCAAGAAGATCTGGCCATCCGTAATAGAAATCACGTTCGTCGGTATAAACGCAGACACATCGCCACCTTGTGTTTCGATGATTGGCAAAGCGGTCAAAGAGCCCGATCCGTTATCTTCGTTCAACTTCGCAGAACGCTCTAGCAAACGTGAATGAAGGTAGAAAACATCTCCAGGATAAGCTTCACGCCCTGGGGGACGACGTAGAAGAAGTGACATCTGCCGGTAAGAAACAGCCTGTTTTGAAAGATCATCATAAACTATCAATGCATGGCGGCCATTGTCGCGGAAGAATTCCGCCATAGATGTCGCCGAATAGGGCGCAAGAAACTGCATTGGAGCAGGATCAGAGGCTGTCGCAGCAACAACAATAGTGTATTCCATCGCGCCACTCTCTTCAAGCTTTTTCACCAGCTGGGCAACTGTTGATCTTTTCTGACCCACAGCAACATAGATGCAATAGAGCTTCTTGCTCTCGTCGTCTCCAGCCGCCTCATTATAGCTTTTCTGGTTGAGGATCGCATCGAGCGCAACCGCTGTTTTACCAGTTTGGCGGTCCCCAATGATCAGCTCACGCTGGCCCCGACCAATCGGGATCATAGCGTCAACCGATTTCAGACCAGTCGCCATCGGCTCATGAACAGATTTTCGCGGTATAATTCCAGGCGCTTTGACGTCTGCGACGCGGCGCTCAGATGAGGCGATCGGGCCTTTTCCGTCAATAGGGTTGCCCAGTCCATCTACCACTCGGCCTAGAAGCTCATTGCCGGCCGGAACATCAACGATCGAATTTGTACGTTTGACAACGTCACCTTCCGAAATGTCGCGGTCGCTACCAAAGATAACTACACCTACATTGTCAGCTTCTAAGTTCAATGCCATACCTTTGATGCCACCCGGGAACTCGACCATCTCACCGGCCTGAACTTGATCTAATCCGTGAACACGGGCGATACCGTCACCAACGGAGAGCACGCGCCCTACTTCGGCGACTTCCGCGTCTTGGCCAAAGTTTTTAATTTGTTCTTTTAGAATTGCAGAAATTTCGGCTGCTTGGATACCCATTTATCCGACCTCTTTCATTACGTTTTGGAGGGAAACTAGTTTAGAGCGAATCGATGTATCAATCATCT
Organism: Paracoccaceae bacterium; assembly: GCA_028150825.1. Lineage (GTDB taxonomy): Bacteria > Pseudomonadota > Alphaproteobacteria > Rhodobacterales > Rhodobacteraceae > LFER01. Next base: position 8,189 of record JAOGIM010000008.1, on the reverse strand, counting down.
TAGACTCTACCTTTACGACAAGACCACCAATGATGTCCTCATTAACAGTTGCTTTTATTTTGACAATTTTACCAACCCTAGCAGAGATTGCTTTGGACAGATTGTCTGACTGTGTTTTCGTCAGTGCTTTGGCGGATATTACCTCTGCGCTTACTTCGCCTTTGTGATCCGCCAAAAGGCCTTCAAGACAATCCAAAAAAGCCGGAAGCACAAACAGGCGACGTTTCGCAGCCATTAAGCTTAAGGTACGCTCAAAGATCGCAAGAAGCCCCATTTTATCAACAATTGCTGTGATTGCTTTTGCTTGGGCGTTGCGATTGTAAATTGGAGAGGTGATCAAAGAAACCAAGTCTTTACTTATATCAACTGCGTCGCTCAATTCAGCAACATCCGTTTCAAGCTTATCGATAGACTTCTGCTCTTTTGCTAATTCAAACACGGCCTGCGCATATCGCGCGGCAATGCCAGAGGAGATCGAAGCTGGTTCGGACACGTCCACCCTTCCGATTTTATTCCTAAGACTTGGGCTAATGACCAAGATCTTTGCAAGTTGCATTTACTGCCGTAGTTTTTCGACAAAATCGCGCTGGGTTTAGCAGAGCCTTTCGCACCTAGCAACACCCCATCGCACATTTTATTTACTTAGTCCCAACATGAAAACAACTTTTTTTGGGGGGGGCAAACCAACTGCCGATGTAAGCAGTGCAAATCCAACTAACTTAAACACCTTATTCACCCAAGAAGAATCGGGTACTTTAGTCAAATTTTAATTCAACATTTGGCCTCAGGGGGACCAAAGAAGGCTTGGGCTTGGCCTCCCGAAAACCATCGAGCACTCCCAACCTCTTTCTTTTCTTTTTTTCTTCTCTGCTCCCGGTGAGGGGTTGAACGCGTTTGCTGGCCTCTACAATCAAAACGCCCCCAGCAAGAAAGGGTAGGCTTTGCCCAACTTTTTCCAGAAATGGTCCAAACCTTTGCCAGCCCTTTTTAAAAGACGGTAACTGAAAAAGAGTGGCTGATGATTGCTCTGGCAGGAAACCCTGAATGCGTAACTGGGTCTCGAGCTGACTAATTGTATAAGGCCGGCCAAATCCCATGGGCGTGTGTTCGCTGCGCGACCACAGCCCTACGCGATTCGGCACGATGAAGAGTGCTCGTCCACCTGGGCCCAGAACACGCCAAGCTTCTTCAAGAACAGAATTCGGATCATCACTAGTTTCTAACCCGTGCAAAACGATAAGGCGATCAACATGACCAGTCTCTAGCGGCCACATGGCATCATCAGTAAGAACGGAAACGTTTTCAAGGCGTGAGGGCCAAGAAACAACTCCTTGTGGTCCCGGCATCAAAGCGATTACCCGGCGAGATCTTGTCAAAAAAGGACGTAGCAAGGGAACGGCAAAGCCAAACCCTGCGACCGTTTGACCGCTGGTGTCAGGCCATATCCGCACTATTTTATTTTTTATAGTACGTTTAACGGCTTTACCCAGCGGCTGCCGATAATAAAAGTTTCTTAGTTCCTGCACGTCTAGATGCATTGCACTGATCTTTCAGATGGGCCAAACTTGGCGAAGTATAACAAATTAGGCCAAAATTACCATGTCGTTTGAATTAATTACAATTCCGTGTTTGTCAGACAACTACGCTTTTTTGGCGCACGATGCTACCGACGGGAAAACATTGCTTGTGGATGTACCAGAGGCAGCCCCAATCAGTAAAATCCTTGAAGAAAATTGTTGGCGTCTTACTGATATATTACTGACGCATCACCATCAGGATCACGTAGAAGGCCTGGAGGAACTTTTAAAATCACATCCTGCTAGAGTGATTGGAGCCGAAGCAGACCAGCATCGACTGCCAGATTTGGATGAAAGCGTTGTCGAGGGGGATACGATCTCCGTGGGCTCCAATACTGGGGTTGTATTCGATGTTTCTGGCCATACAATTGGGCATATTGCATTTTATTTTGAGCAATCAAATCTCTTGTTTACGGCTGATAGCTTGATGGCCCTTGGCTGTGGGCGCCTGTTTGAAGGCGACGCTGTTCAAATGTGGGAGAGCCTCAGCAAGCTAAAAGCTCTTAATCCAGACCTGACCGTTTGTTCAGGACATGAATATACGTCAGAAAATGGGCGCTTCGCGATCACAATTGAGCCTGGTAATACGGCTCTTCAAAGCCGCATCCTCGAGATAACGCGAAAACGATCAAGAAAAATTCCTACGGTTCCCTCGACCCTAAAAGAAGAGTTAGAAACAAACCCGTTTTTACGCCCAGAAAGTGCAGAAATACGAGACAACCTAGGAATGAAAAATAATACCGATGCAGAGGTTTTTGCCGAAATTCGTAAAAGAAAAGACAAATTTTAGAATTCATTTTGGATTTAATTCGACATTTTTGGTGATCTTGGCATAAATTTCGCAAAAAGGACTTGAAGACCGGGAAAGATCGACCAAACTTTAATAATGATACTACGTAACTGGGTGAGCAGCCCGACATAAACAAAGGAGCACCCTAACGTGCCTTCATTTTCGACTACTTTAGAACACGCAATTCACTCGGCACTCGCGATAGCCAATACTAGATCGCATGAATTTGCAACACTTGAACATCTGCTTTTATCACTAATCGACGAGCCGGATGCCGAAAAAGTTCTAAAAGCTTGTGATGTAGATCTTACTCAACTGCGAAAAAACTTAGTGGAATTCATCGACAGTGACCTTGAAAGTCTTGTCGCTGAAATTGAGGGATCTGAAGCAGTGCCGACCGCAGCCTTTCAAAGAGTGATCCAGCGCGCCGCGATCCACGTTCAATCTTCAGGGCGGAAAGAAGTGACAGGTGCAAACGTGCTTGTCGCTATCTTCGCCGAGCGAGAATCCAATGCCGCTTATTTTCTTCAAGATCAAGATATGACACGTTATGATGCTGTAAACTTCATTGCGCATGGCGTGGCAAAAGATCCAAACTTTGGAGAATCGCGTCCAGTGATCGGCGCAAGCGAATTTGAAGAAGAACCGTTGGGGTCAGAGCGTTCGTCGGGCGAAGAAAAGAAAGAATCTGCCCTAGCCAAATACTGCGTTGATCTTAATGTCAAAGCGCAAGAGGGCGATATTGATCCATTGATTGGTCGGAGCTCAGAAGTTGAGCGCTGCGTTCAGGTGCTTTGCCGCAGGCGCAAGAACAACCCATTGCTTGTCGGCGATCCCGGCGTTGGTAAAACTGCGATTGCAGAAGGCCTTGCAAGACAAGTTGTATCAGGTGACACGCCAGAAGTTCTCTCAAATACGACGATTTATTCACTTGATATGGGAGCACTTTTAGCCGGCACTAGATATCGTGGCGATTTTGAAGAACGCCTTAAGGCGGTGATGAATGAGTTGGAAGATCACCCGGATGCCGTACTTTTCATTGATGAAATCCACACTGTCATCGGTGCTGGTGCAACGTCTGGAGGAGCTATGGATGCGTCAAACCTGCTAAAACCTGCCCTTCAAGGCGGTAAATTACGGACTATGGGATCAACCACCTATAAAGAATATCGCCAGCATTTTGAGAAAGATCGCGCGCTCAGCCGAAGATTCCAAAAAATTGATGTGAAGGAACCGAGCGTAGATGACACCATCAAAATACTTCGCGGCATTAAGAGATATTTTGAGGATCATCACAGCATCAAATATACCGCGGATGCGATCAAATCCGCAGTCGAGCTTTCAGCGCGCTATATCACTGATCGCAAGCTACCCGATAAAGCCATAGATGTGATAGACGAAGCCGGCGCCGCTCAGCATCTTGTTGCAGAAAGTAAGCGTCGCAAAACTATCGGCATTAAAGAGATCGAAGCTGTTGTTGCGAAAATAGCTAGGATCCCTCCAAAGAGTGTTAGCAAGGACGACTCCGTTATCCTTAGAGATCTTGAGACAAGCCTAAAGCGCGTTGTATTTGGCCAAAATAAAGCAATAGAAGCCCTGTCCTCGGCAATTAAATTGGCTCGGGCAGGCCTGCGCGAGCCTGAAAAGCCCATCGGTAGTTATCTGTTCGCCGGGCCAACCGGTGTTGGAAAAACCGAAGTGGCTAAGCAGCTTGCAGATACTTTGGGCGTTGAAATCCTACGTTTCGATATGTCGGAATATATGGAGAAACACGCCGTGAGTCGCCTGATTGGGGCGCCTCCTGGCTATGTTGGATTTGATCAGGGTGGTCAGTTGACCGATGGTGTCGATCAGCATCCACATTGCGTTTTGCTGTTGGATGAGATCGAAAAAGCGCACCCTGACGTGTTTAATATCTTACTTCAGGTCATGGACCATGGGACATTGACAGACCACAATGGCCGTTCAATTGATTTCCGCAATGTTATTTTGATAATGACATCAAATGCGGGCGCTTCTGAAATGGCCAAAGCTGCCATAGGTTTTGGACGGGATCGCCGTGAGGGCGAAGACACGGCTGCAATTGAGCGGACATTCACACCTGAATTTCGTAACCGTTTGGATGCAGTCATCAGTTTTGCATCTCTGCCCAAAGAGACAATTCTTCAAGTAGTCGAAAAATTTGTTCTCCAGTTGGAAGCTCAGCTTATGGATCGACATGTATCGATTGAGCTTACACAAGGTGCGGCACAATGGCTAGCTGACAAAGGGTATGACGAGAAGATGGGTGCGCGCCCTTTGGCGCGAGTCATTCAAGAGCATATCAAAAAACCTTTAGCAGAAGAACTCCTATTTGGTAAACTCGCCAAGGGCGGTTTAGTCAAGGTAGGAGTGAACAAAGGAGAGATATCCCTTAAGCTGGAGGGTCCCGCCAAGCCCCAGCTGTCGGGAAACAAACCACCACTTCTCACCGCGGAATGATGCGGAAACGGGTCTATTTTTGAGTAGTCTGGCAATGATCTAGAAGAGGGTTGGTTTAATACAAACATACCCTCTTTTCGCTTTTACACATATCAAGGTCAGAGGCGTACTTCATATATTTATATGCAAAAAGGACGTTCTCCAATATGGAAGTACAAGTGCCAACCCTATTACCGCTCGGTTAGCTTCAGTTCAATCCGTCTGTTTTGAGCTTTAGCTTCAAACGAAGTGTCACGATTAATTGGTTGAAACTCTCCGAATCCGTTTGCAGCTAACCTGTGCGGTGGAATGTCAAGTTCTGAGATCATAAATCTGACCACTGAGAGCGCTCTTGCCTGGCTCAGATCCCAATTGTCTTCAAAAAACTCTGAATTTTTTATGGGGGTGGAATCCGTGTGGCCATCAATCCGAATAATCCAATCAATATTCTTGGGAATTTCAATCATAATTTCATTCAGAATGTGGCCAACTTTGGTAATTTCTTTCTGCCCATCACGTGAGAGCTTTGCCTGACCCGCCGCGAACAGAACTTCAGATGAAAAGACGAATCGGTCGCCAACTACTCTGACGCCTTCCCGCTTACTTAGAACTTCCCGCAACCTACCAAAAAATTCAGATTTATACTTTTCAAGATCTTCAGTAGTCTCACTCAGAATTTTTTTCTCTTCTTCAAGTCGCAGTTGTTCTTTTTCAAGACGCATTTTTTCGTCTTCAAGTCGTTTGCGCTCAGCTTCTTCGAGTTTGCGGGTCTTGCGTTCCTGCACAACGGCCCTGGCTAAAGCGGCATTCAACCGGTTACCCATATTTTGTAGCTTTACTTTGCTGTCGATATCTTTTTGTTCTGACACTTCCAAAAGCGCTTGCAGCTGCCCCATTTGCCTGCGCAATTGAGCAAGTTGTACATTCAGGATTGTTGTTTGTTTTTCCAATCGCAGGGTCTCTTGTGTCGATTTTTGCAGCTCATTCTCTTTTTCTTTAAGCAGCGCCATCGCCTGCGACCTGAGCAATTCCTTTTCGACAGTTTTATCTAACCGCACCGCAGACTGGTTTTCAGCTATTAGTTTTGCTGACAAAGCCTGCTTTAGCTGTTCTTGAACCTGTTCTGATTTCTCCTTTGCAACTGCAGTCGCCGCAAGTGCCGCTGCAAGTTTGGCTTCAATCGAACGTTTGTCTGTTAAAGTATTACTCTCTATTTTCTTAAGCTGTTCCCTTAATTTCAGAACCCCACGATTTGCATTTTCGCGGTCCTTTTTAGTCTGAGTCAAATTGAGCAACGCCTCGGCCAATTGCTCTTTTACCGTCTGCGTAATTTGGTTCGAGACAGCGTTTGTGCTTTGCTCTGAAGCAAAGGCTTTTTTTGATATTTCAAGCTCGTCTTGTAATGCAGCCTGCCGAGCAACTTGGACTTTTAGCCTTTGGTCTTTTTGATCGAGCTCCAAAAGCAGTGACGTGATCTTTTGTTCCAAAGAGGCCACGAAGGTCTCTTTTTCAGCATTAAGCTTTTGTGTATCAAGTAACTCCCGCTCAGTTTGAGAAAGGCTTGATTGCAAATCCTGCGTACTTTTTTTAGTTTTACCTTGCTCTAGTCGCATTTTTTTAAGATTCAAAAGCACCCCTGAAAGCCGTACTTGCAATTGCGCAAGACGCTCCTCACCCGTTAATCTGGTACGTTCCAATAAGTCAATTTGGGATTGAGCATCCAACAAACTTTGCCCAAGCACGCCAAACTCAGCTTCTTTATTAACGCCATTCTGAATGCTTGTAGCAAGTTGCTCCTTAAGCACATTTATACGAGTTTCAAGATTAATTTGGCGTGCGAAGGCTGCAGCCAAAGCAAGTTCTGATTTATCAAATTCCGAGGCTGCATTACTCGCCTTTGCCTCAAGATTGCTAATCTCATCACCCTGTGCCTGAAGTTTAACCTTAGCGGCTTCCAAAGCAAAGAGCGTGTCTCGTAAAATCTCTTCAAAGTCAGATTTGGCGGCCTGAGCCGCAGCCAGTATAATCAGGGTCTCTTCTGCTTTTCGCCGCTGCTCTTCCAAAGCGAGTGTCATAGCAGTCAATTCACTGTCAGCATATGCCAATTTGCTTCGAAGCGCCTCAGCAGCAGCACTCGATACAAGCCGTGCAGCCTCTTTTTCAGACAAAACATCTTCGAGATTTTGAAGATCTTCAGTTTGCTGTGCAATCAGAACTGAGCTTTCATCACGTTCATTATTCAGGTTCTCTATCAAACTCTCTAGAGCCTGACGCTCTGCTGCCTTGCGCCGGGCCTCTTCTGCAGCTTGATCTATTTCTGTTCGCGCAGTCGCCAGCGCCAAGTTGAGCGCCTCCCGTTTGGACAGCAGGTTGGCCTTTTCTGTTTCCAGAGAAGCAATGGTCGCCTCAGCCTTGGTCTGCGACGACAGCAGCGTGATAACCTGATCTTCAAACGCTGAAATGCGGGAATTTGCACTATCAAGAGATACCATTGCATTATCACGCTGGCCAGTCAGCTCAGCTATGCGCAACGCTTGCTTGCTGAGCTCAGATTGGGTCATACCAAGCGTTGCCGCCAAAGTGCCTAGATCGCTTTCAAGCGAACTTACTTTTTCTCGCTCGAGACCAAGCGCCTCAGAAATCGCCGTAATTTCAGCAGTCAGCAGGTTCAATTCGCTTTCTTGACCAGAAATTGTTTCGCGCAGGACAAATTGAACGACCATAAAAATGGTCAGAACAAACATCAACACCAAGAGCAGACCTGTCATAGCATCAACAAAGCCCGGCCAGATAGAAGCCTGAAATCGTTGTCCTGTCCGTCTTGAGAGCGCCATGCTAAATACTACGGCTCCTGTCGATCAATATCTAAAGATTTCTCCACTGCTCCGCTAGCCTGCCCCGTCGCAGCCATAATCACTTTTGTCAGGATCTCAATTTCATTCCTAATGGTCGATGTGGATTCCTGTCTTCCCGTAGAAATGTCTTCTAACAGTCGCAACAGTTGGACATCGATAGACCGCAGTCGCATACGGCTTTCAGCATTCATAGCTTCGCTATGCTCAATACTAGTAAGAACCTCTAAAAGCCGCTCCTGACCCACGGCGACGCGCTCTAAGGCTTGGGTGCTGGGTGCGTTGGCTTCCATACGATTAGCCAGAGTTCCCAGCGCGTCACTTAGCAGACCAAGTTTTTGATCAACCACCGCACGCGATATGTCGGACTGGATAAACATATCCTGTATATTTTCCAGTTGCTCGGACATTTGAGCAAAAACAGCAGCCGCAAATCCTTGTTCGGAACCACTATCACTGTCACCGGTCGCAAAGCCTAGCCGGGTTATGGAAGACAACCATTCCTCAAGC
>JAOGIM010000079.1 GCA_028150825.1 Paracoccaceae bacterium | reverse complement strand
AGGCGGAACATCCCGCCTTGCGTCTTGTAAAAGTGAGACAAGATCATAAGCAGGGTGACAGATAAAAGCGTCTTGGAAATCAAGAAGCCCAACAGCATCAAGCCCAGATTTACCAGAGATTTGTATAAGATTTTCAGCATGGCAGTCGCGCAGAGCTACTACCTTTGGCCCATTATCTAAAACTGTCAGAATTTTTTGGAGAGTCCGGCTTATCGAACGACGGACACCCATGTTAAATTCAGCATTATCGGCATAACTTTCCCAAAACGGAGAAATCATTTCTGCAAGGTCTGCGGAGCTTGGTTGGCTTAGCCAGTCCGGCAGTGGCGTGCACCTTAAGTGTATGAGCATGTCAACGCTTGTCTTATATAGACGTCTTGTTTGCAAAGGATCATGCTCCATAAGGTAAGCAAAGAGATCATCGCCAAAATCCTCCAATAACAACAAACCCACACGGAGGTTCTGGGCAAATATTTCCGGCGCCTTAAGCCCGTTGTTTTTCAACCACTCAGCAATGTAACAAAATCTTTGTGTCTCTTGCTGGCTTGACCTGCGCGCATCCATAAGAACCGCAGATTTAGACCGTAGCTCAAGTCGGAAGTACTGCCGCATAGAGGCATCTGCGGCCAGAATTTTGCTATGAGAATGAGCCCAACCATGAACCTCCAGAAAGGACTTTACCTGAGCATCCCCCTCATGCGTCATTCTGTTGCCCCAAGCGCTTTGACCAATCCGCAAACTTTGAAGATAGACTAAGTTCTCTTGTAAGACCATCGCGCTGAACCTTAAAATCGAGATATAAAGACGATGGCGGGGCAACTTTTGATAAAATTTCTGGCCATTCCACCAACGTGACTGCCGATTCAAACGCCTCTAAAAGCCCAAGTTCATCAATCTCACTAGAGGTGTTCAAACGATACAGATCCGCATGCCAAATTTCACCAATTTTTGTGATATAAGTTTGAACCAGCGTGAAGGTTGGAGAGGGTACATCTTCGGGCATATCTTGCAAAGACTGGATCAATGCACGGGCAAAAAAGCTCTTACCAGCGCCAATTTCGCCCCTCAGAAAAATCACATCCCCGGGCACAAGCAACTGACCGATACGTCTTGCTAAACACTTAGTATCTATTTCACTATAAAGACTTATTTTATGCCGATAACCTACCATAAATCTATGATGACAGCCTGAAATAGTCTTCACAAGACAGTTTTGAGAATTATGCAACCTTTTGGGTGTTAACTATGCACTGGTATACTCCTAATTTGGTCTCTTTGACCATCAATAAACCGCCAGAAGTTTTCTATGGTGAAAAGTCAAACTCTTCACCGGAGTGATGCTTAGTCAAATCAGTTGGCACGTCTTTGATACTCCACCTCGACGGCACGGCCAGATGCAACTAGGGTAAGACAGGCCTTATCATTCGGATCTAGAGCTTTTAAAGGGCTCAGGCTCATCAAAAATACAGTGCCGGAGAAGGCTTGGAAATCCTGAAAGCAAGGGCCTATTATACTTTTAGTTTGACCTTAGCTATTGTGGTTACAAAATACTTCAAAATATTCAACTGCACCTTAGCTGGCGTATAAAACATTATTATCGCCCAATACAGTGGTACTATCTGGCGGGCTGTCAGTACGATCTGACGTCTTTTTTATCTTTTCATATCTATCATATCAAAGTAGCACTATTACCGTTCAGATAATGGAAACAATTATTAATATTTCTTTTAAAAAAGTCATATTCGGACCCGACTATTTGAAGTAAGTGTGTGGAGCGTCAGTAAATATTAAATTATTAGATTTATTTTTAGATGACTAATGCTTCATTTTCGCCAAGCGCCCCAGTTTTTTGTTCAATAAGGCGCAAGGACCAACTGATCGCTACGAGCGCACCGTGCGAATAATCTTTCTTTGCCAATATTACATTCTTCGGATCACCATTTGAAAAACTTAGTTCTCCGCCAGTCCGCTCTAAAAGAGTTTTTGCGATAAAAAGACCAAGCCCCATTCCTTCATACTCAGACCGCAAAGTGCCATCATTTTCAGGTTTGCGAGTACCCATAAATGGATCGCCTATGCGATCAAGAATAGCCAAGGGAAAGCCAGGGCCGTCATCTAAAATGTTGATGAGCAGTCGATCGGTGCTCCAAGTCGCTTCGATCAACACTTTAGATGTTCCAAAATCTACCGCATTTTGGACCATATTGCGAAGTCCATGTATAATCTCAGGACGCCGCTGGATGATCGGTTGTGGAATTTGCATTCCCTCCTCACACTTAAAAGAGGTTTGAATAACAACGCCTCTGCCTTGGTGCGGTTCAGCCGCTTCCCTGATGATATCGCTAATTGGCGCAGCGCGTAAATGAAGGTCAGCTTTTCCATTTCGTCCCATTGACCTGAGGATATCGCGACACCTATCTGCCTGTTCACGGATCAAAGACGCGTCTTCAAAAAGTTCAGGTCTTGCCCGCAACTCCTCCATCAATTCCGAACTTGCGAGCTTAATAGTAGCCAGTGGCGTTCCAAGTTCATGGGCTGCTGCGGCCACTACACCATTCAGGTCGGCTAATTGCTGCTCACGGCTCAACGCCATTTGGGTTGCCAATAGAGCCTCTCCCATAGCGTTCATTTCACTTGTGACCCATCGTGAATTCACACTCAGAAAAAGCAGTGCGATGATGACAGCTATCCAATTTCCAAAAACAAATACATCCGGGATGCTAAAAATCAAACCCTGCTCAGTTTTTAAAGGAAGATGATAGACCGCAAGAATAGTCGCCAGAATAATTGCTGTTCCGCCCAGAATAAGAGAGGAGCGTAACGTAAGAACCGAGGCTGAAACCGCAACGGGGCCTAGCAAGAGTATGCTAAATGGATTCTGTAGCCCACCCGTCAAATACAAAAGAAAACTCAATTGAAGAACATCAAAGAGGATCATCATCATGTTCTCAAATTCAGATAATCTTTTATTTTTTGGAAATATGAACATCGCAGAAAGATTTCCAACAACTGAAATACTGATTGCGACCAGACACAAAGCTAATTCTAGCTGCAATCTATAAAATGTGATTGCAATTAAGATGGCACTTAGTTGGCCAAAGATGGCCATCCATCTCAGTAAGATCATCGTGCGAAGACGAACCCAGTTACTGCGCCGCTGGGCAGAAAAAGGGCTTAGGAATGTATCACTCATGTCTCTTCCACCTCGATCAAGTAAATTTGACTTGTCCTTATTTACCTTAATGATATTAATCAGTGCTGTTACCTTATCATACAGGATATAAAGTGTGTCCAAAACAATTCTGACTTACGCTGCATCTGGATTAATTTTACTGATTGCTGGAACTTGGCTCATTAGCTCCGAATATTGGCCGATTTTCCAAAAAGGCAATGACCAATTTGCAAAGTGTCGAAGCAGTCGGATCGCTGGAGGTACCGGATCCATCGGTGGTCCGTTCACTTTGATTAATGAAAGAGGTGCGGAAGTAACAGATCAAGACGTTATAACAGAACCATCCCTGATTTATTTTGGATATACATTTTGTCCAGATGTTTGTCCTCTGGATACTGTACGAAATGGTGAAGTCGTCGACATACTTGCGCAGGCCGGAGCATCGGTAACACCAATTTTCATTACCATAGACCCTCAAAGAGACACGCCTGAGGTCATAGCCGAATATTCCGAGCTTGTTCATCCCAAAATGATTGGATTGACAGGATCAAACGAACAGGTGGGAGCCGCCAGCAAAGCCTATCGAACCTACTACAAATCGCACGCAGAAAAAGGCGAGGAATTTTACCTTGTTGACCACTCAACCATGAGTTATCTCGTACTGCCCGAACATGGGTTTGTTGAATTCTTCAGAAGAGATCAAAGTGCCGAAATGGTCGCCGAAAAAGCCGCTTGTTTCATAGAAAATTCATAGCAGCATTTGACCATTGCCGATCTAAACACTACTTGTGTCTTTAAGAACCCAGAAAAACCGGAGATCCGCTTTGCTATCTGAACGAAAACTGCATGACATTGGGCCCGACAAAACACTCTTGCTGGTTGATGATGACGAACCATTTTTGCGTCGGCTTGCAAAAGCGATGGAAAAAAGAGGTTTTGAAGTTGAAACAGCAGGATCTGTTGCCGCCGGGCGAGCAATTTCCACAGCACGCCCCCCTGCATATGCCGTGGTCGATTTGAGATTGG
>JAOGIM010000078.1 GCA_028150825.1 Paracoccaceae bacterium | reverse complement strand
ATCCATCTCTGCTTCAAACAGTGTGAAGGTAACTGTCTCCACATTCGCAGCAAGTGTCCCACTAAACGTCATCCAAGGATCTTGGAAATCTGTATCCGCGTCATCGTAAGCGCCTGCAATATTATTTGCCGAACCACTTAAGTTCCAAGTGCCCTCTAAAACTTGTGGGGAGCCAACAATGCCCTCTGTCTTTCCGCCTGCCCAATGAGCGTTATTCTCATACGTGGCAGCAAATGCCATAGCCTCTTCCATTGTCATAGTGCCCGTACCAACAGGTGGCGCCACCATGGCAAATATCTCAGCCGTACTAAGAGCCGTAGTGAACTTGAAGTCATCTAAATGATTACCACCACCATCAATTAAAGGGACAAAGTCTTCCGGAGTGTACCCCAACTTCGTAGAAATAGACGCAACACCAGCCGTCTCTTCAACACCATTGCCATCCAAACCATCGTAAAGCTTGGGAACTTCCGCACCATCTACAAAGATACCAAAGGTAACAACATCACCATCACGAGATACTTCCTCAACGCGGAACGGCGAAGGGCCAGTGGGGGATGGAGGATCTTGGGCACTTTTTGGCGACAGTATTGAGAGTAAATCTATTGTTTCTCCATAGCTATATTTCACTCCGGCTAAATCAGCCTGACCATCACCATTAAAATCACCGGTTACCAATTGATGTAAGTTGTCACTTTTCTTGAAGTCCATATCATTGTTAATTTGTGTAGGCTTTGGTAAAAATGTTCCATTGCCAAGATTGAAAAATATATAGGGATAAAAATCGTAATTAAAAACATCGCCATCAAATTGAGGTTGTAAAACTAAATCTGGCAGATCGTCATAGTTCAAATCTGCGAAATGAAAATTACGTATAAAACCGGGTGCATTATCTTCAATTAGATGTCTATTGGATGTCTGATTTGGAAAGACGATGTCAGTTTTATCGACGAAATTTGGAACATTTACATGCGTGCCAATAGCTTCTGAAGTCTCCATAAAACCCTGATTTTCATAATATTTGAAGCCCGCACTTTTCCATAAACCACTTACAGAATAGTATTGAGCTTCAAGGATATCTAAATCTCCATCCAGATCTATGTCTATCAGATCAACAGCGCCAGACCCAACGACCAATTCTTCTATATTCACCCAAGGCGAACCGGGGACAGCCTGACCCGCAAAGTTGTCGAGGATTGTTTCTTCAGAATCCTCATCTATCCAACTTTCACCTAAGGAAAATATATGATTATCGCTAAAATCAAAATCGCCATCACCCATTAAAACTCGCAGTGTTTTTAAAGTTGCGGCGGAGCCAATAGTTGGAGAAGTCGAATTTTGTATGACAAACACCATGTCTAGATGGCCATCTCCGTTTAAATCCGCGGCATCGATATCAGAAGTTCCATAAAACGATATCTCCTCAGAATATTCTGTAGTTCCCATATCAAAATTCTGACCATCAATATTTTTTATAGGTGCTGTCCACTCTCTCTCTCCCTCACGAAGAGTTAAAATATCGATAAAGCCATCGCCGTCTATGTCGCCTGCTGTGCCTCCATGGTTCCAATCGCTCAACGACACTTGCGGCAAGTCTAATGCGGAAAACCCCAACCCACCTTCATTAATTAATAATAAATCTGCTTCTCCTCTAGGAATGTTAGTTCCTAAGGTATCGAAGCCCTTCTCTTCCCAACGCCATCCGGCCTGTCCCGTGCAAAAACCGATGAAATCAAGAAAACCATCATTATTTACGTCAGCAAGTTCGGCATTCCTTATTGCTCTGCGCGTCGTATTTCCAATGTCGTATTCTAATCTATCAAAAGTACCGTCTATATTTCCAAGCATAATTACTGGAGGGATCGCACTTTCAAAATAATCTAAAACTATATCGTCACGGCCATCATTATTTAAATCCCCAACTGCCAATATATCAGGTGCTGCTAATTCTCCATATCTTTCATCTTCCCCCATGAGTGAGAACGACCTATACAAGGGGAGCGAAGTGCTAGTTGATAGATGTTGGTCAAAATTTACTTTCGGATCGAAATTAGACCAATCATTACTTGTTCTAACATGCCATTCATGGAAGATTGATCCATTATGGTCTCCGGTGTGTTCCGAAATAGAAAAACCTAATGGGCCATCGGTAGCATGTAACGTTGCAGTTACGTCGTTTGCACCATTAACGACCTGCATCTCATAAGTATATTGATCGGTGACAGTATCATGCCCCGTTTGCATGATCGAAATATCTTCTAATGAGACTGCAACTGAGCCGTTGGACACGATCAGGAATTCTCCTTGCTCTAGGTCATGAATAGTATCACCGTCCCAATTTGCAGTTTGAGTGTCGAAGCTATCTGAACCAGCACCGCCCCAAATATTATCAATACCACCTTGGCTTTCAATTAAATCATTTCCATCGTCACCATAGAGGAAATCATCTCCGTCACCGCCTTTGATGATGTCGTTATCTTCACCACCCCGTAAAACGTCACTGCCATCACCACCGCTGATTACATCTTGACCTTTGCCACCCCCTAAAAAGTCTATCCCCGTTGATCCAACAATAGTATCATCACCTAAGTATCCGGTCGCTGATATTGAGCCAGCCATGCTACCGTCAATGGTATCTGAATATTCAGTGCCCGCAAAGAAGTGGTCTCCACCAACTGGAACGGTATCGTTTTTAGAAACTAGACGCGTAGAGGTGGAACCATCATCAAAACCATATTGAATAATCTCTAAGCCGTCATTTGTGGAGTAAGCGTCTTTAATGCGAACAGTGTCCACGCCGTTCTCTGAAAGAGCTAAGAGGTCATCAACGTCTCGGTATTCGCTCCAAAGAATAATGTTAGAGATGCGCAGAGTATCGTGTCCCGAACCAGCATTTATTTGATCAGACCCGCTGCCTTCATAAATAAGTGTATCGTCGCCCTCCATACCCCAAATGTTATCATTTCCTGCACCGCCTTTGATGATATCATGGCCACCTCCACCGACGATTGTATCGACACCAGGACTTCCAATTAAGATGTCAGCACCAAAGCCCCCAGCAATGGTATAAATACCAGCAGATGCCAGACTGAGGTCTATCTGGCTTGCTTCATTTCTAGAAGTTGTGATAACAACAGTACCGTCGTTTACTGTGTCGGTCGTAGCGGCAAAAGACACAATTTCACGTGTGTTTGCGATCGCTCCTTCACTCACAATTAAGGCATCCCCCGTTGTGAGATCGGTGATCATATCATTGCCAGTCACATGATAAACATCTTCTCCGGATCCACCAGTAAGAAAATTATTACCGCCAGATCCATAGATGTGGTTGTCTAGATCATTTCCAATAATTGTTTCATCTAATTCAGATCCATAAAAATCTTTTATGTCAGTGAGGGTTTCGCCTTTAATCCAGCCTGCTGGAGCCGTGTATCCTCCTGTGAGAACAGTTACACTTTGTTGGGTTTCATCATTATAATAGGTCTCCAACGCCTGCGTTACTAAACTATCTGGAGAGGGTGCTACAAAGCCTACATCCTCCCAATTGACTTGTGCGTAATCGGAATTGCCAGAAAATTCGACAACACGATGTACCATATTGCCCTCAGCGTCATAGCGCTGGCCGTATATGCTGGTGTAAAAACCGTCCTGTCCGTTAGACTGCCACGTAACAACAAAACCGCCATCGGAAAGGCTGGTTACTGAGGGATAATGTTGATGGATCGCAGTGAAGGTATTGAACTGGAATTCACCTTCAACCGCTGCAACACCGCTGCTGTCATAGCGTTGGCCGTGTATGCCGTGACCAGGATTGTAGTCCGAGGAAGACCACGTAACAACAAAACCGCCATCGGCAAGGCTGGTTACTGAGGGTGCAGATTGAGAACTCGCAGTGTGGGTATTTATGTGTAATTCACCTTCAACTGCTGCGACACCGCTGCTGTCATAGCGCTGGCCGTATATGCCTACGTCATATTAACCGTCGCCAGCATCCTGTCAGTAAGACGTCCACGTAACAACAAAACCGCCATCGGCAAGGCTGGTTACTGAGGGAGAAGCTTGAGAACTTGAAGTATAGCTATTGACCTGAAATTCACCTTCAACTGCTGCTACACCGCTGCTGTCATAGCGCTGGCCGTATATGCCAACTTCGTATTATCTGTCGCCAGCATCCTGTCCTTCGGAAGTCCACGTAACAACAAAACCGCCATCGGCAAGG
>JAOGIM010000077.1 GCA_028150825.1 Paracoccaceae bacterium | reverse complement strand
GTCAATTATTGAGTGCATAGATTTAGGCTGTGCCAGCAATTTGATGCGAGTTCTCATTTGTCTTACTGCAGCGAGTCTTAGTCTCAAATACTGTGTCTTAACCCTATTGGAAACATACAGCTCTTGTGATTAAAACACAATCCAAGCAGTAATAGCGAGAGCTACAAATAAAACCGGAACCGACATTACAGGTGCTAGTTCACTGGGCTTGTATAGTATTATTCATTAATAGAAATACTAAGTATGTTTAATAGGAAATTTCTATGACAGATCGTTTACACAGTCTTGATTTCTTGAGAGCGTTTGCGCTTCTGATGGGCGTGCTCTTGCATGTACTGATGCTCTTTCTAGAACCTGCAGATGGTTCAGAGCCAAGGCTTGGAGCTTCTATTATCTTTGTTTGGATACACACTTGGCG
The DNA here is from genome assembly GCA_028150825.1 of Paracoccaceae bacterium. Lineage (GTDB taxonomy): Bacteria > Pseudomonadota > Alphaproteobacteria > Rhodobacterales > Rhodobacteraceae > LFER01. The sequence continues at coordinate 3,815 of JAOGIM010000077.1, read as the reverse complement.
TATGCCACTGTTCATGCTTTTGGCAGGGTTTTTTACCGCTCTTAGTTTGTCAAAGAGAGACATTGGGAATTATGCAATAAATAGATTGATAAGGCTGGGTGTACCATTCTTGCTGCTATGGTCTGTTATTCCTGCAATAGATGAAGAGGCGACAGGACTGTTTAAAACACCAGAACTCATATCTTGGCTCTTTTATGATGTGCCTTTCACATTGCGGTTAGATCATTTGTGGTTCCTATATTACTTGCTACTATTTTATGTTATTCTTTTATTGGTAAAGACCGTTGCACCACTTATTTACTCAGTCATTGTTGACTATAAACTCAGCTCAAGCCGCGTCGTTATACTATGGCTACCAGTACTGATTTTACTTTCGCCACTGAATAAGCCAACCGGCGGTATCTTTGGGGAAATTCCAACCACTTTTGGCGACGTAAATTTTGGCTCAATGTTATTCATGGCTGCGTTTTTTATGATCGGACTGCAAATCTACAAAAGCGAGCAGTTCCTTGAGCAATTACAAGAGAAACGATTTTGGCTACCCAGCTTGGTTGTTTTTAGTCTTATACCGATTAGCCTGCTAGGCTGGGGTGGAGTTAAAGATGACCCATTTGCCTTTTCTGGATCGCTGGAAATGTGGATTGTAAACAGCCTATCTGGCAGTGCGGCTTTGTTGCTTGTCTTGTCAATCGTGGGCTTTGCTATGCATCAAATCTCGTCAGGAGGACAGATTCTTCCCTGGCTAGTGAAGCTTTCATATCCAATTTACGTATTCCACTTAATCTTTGTAATTAGTGTTAGTGGGACTTTGATGTTTTTTGGCTTCGATGACTGGCTCGTTGTTCTGCTTGGCTTCGCGTCAGGTGTTCTTGGTCCTGTGATAATCTACTATGCCATCGTCTCTTGGACACCGCTTGATTGGATCTTTAATGGTTACAAGAGCTCTAAGTATCGATCAAATTCAACTTTGATGAACCGACTTGCAAGATACCTATAAACCAATGCGCTTTTTTGTACTCAATCTGTCGCCAGTCTTCAGACCTAGATGATGGCTGTCATAGGAGATCAAGACACAGCCCATGAGGTATGCCAGAGAGCCAAATGCCATCACTGTTATATCTTGGGGTTACTGCGGCCAACAGCTAGGGATCAGATACAGTGGGCGCCAAGGGGACCCCCATTTAACGCCCGCTGCGTCTTGGACCACGGCCCTTTAGTATTAGCGTTGTAAATTTATTCGAGGGTAGTTTTGTTTGGAGTCCTACGCCATCTTTACTCACGCATTAATTTCAAGCTTAACCATGCCGCTGCTCTCGCTGAGTGGCGTCAATTATTGTGCGCATAGATTTAGGCTATGCGAGCAATCCGATGCGAGTTATCATTTGTTTGATAGCACCGCCCAACTTGACAATCTACTTTTGTGCCCTGATGGCAAACCCAATCCTCTAGCAACTTTGCAAGAAGCACTGCATGTTCAAAAACTGATCGAAGTGATTGTGACGCTAAAGGTGTATAACCAATTCAAATGCTGAATAAACCGTCCAAAAGGAACATGATTTGAAACTGCGCACGTCCCATTCCTACCCGTCTCGCCGCTCGGCTATTTTGGCCGACAACATGGTTGTTACGTCACAACCGCTCGCAGCACAGGCTGGGCTGAGCATGTTGGCCAAGGGGGGTAACGCGGTTGACGCAGCCATTGCGACGGCGATTGCGTTGACTGTCGTAGAACCAACTGGAAACGGGGTTGGGTCCGACGCATTTGCAATCCTTTGGGACGGTAAGGAATTACATGGCTTGAATGCTTCAGGGCGGTCACCTACTGGTTGGTTGCCTGAACGCTTTGCAGGGTTGGACGAAATGCCGATGCATGGATGGGAAAGCGTCACGGTGCCAGGCGCCGTGTCTGCTTGGGTTTCGATTTCTGAACGGTTCGGCAAGCTGCCTTTTAAAGCTTTGTTTGAACCCGCGATTTCATATGCACAAAACGGTTTTACCGTAAGCCCAAAGATTGCTCAACTTTGGGCGCTTGGGCTAGGAATTCTATCTGAGCAACCGGGGTTCGCAGACCACTTCGCGCCGAACGGTCAAACGCCCCAAGCCGGGGAGAGATTTTTTAATCCATCATTGGCGCAAAGTTTGCGCGAAATTGCAGAAACACACGGAAAAGCGTTTTATGAGGGTGCTTTGGCGCAAGCAATTGTGGCGTCGTCCAAGGCACATGGCGGTGCGATGACACTTGATGATCTCGCAGCGCATAAACCTGATTGGTGTGGCACAATTTCTAAAGAATTTGACGATGTGACCTTGCACGAAATTCCACCAAATGGTCAGGGTATCGCTGCATTAATGGCTTTGGGCATCTTGTCTCACACCAATATTCGCGAGAAGGATGCGGACGATCCACTGGCCATTCACCTCCAGATCGAGGCGATGAAACTGGCCCTATGGGACACCGAAAAATATGTAACTGACGTCGATCATATGGCAGCAGTTACGGCAGACGATTTATTGAACGACGATTATCTGACAGAACGTGCAAAGCTGATTGATCCTAAAAAAGCCCAAGACTTTGGTGTTGGCACCCCTAAAAATGGTGGCACTGTTTACCTGACCGCAGCCGATGCGTCAGGAATGATGGTATCCTTTATTCAGTCAAACTACGCTGGTTTTGGATCAGGCGTGGTTGTGCCAGGTACGGGGATCCACTTGCAAAATAGAGGCTTTGGCTTTTCGCTCGACCCCAATAGTCCAAATTATGTTGGCCCAAACAAGCGCCCTTTCCAAACCATTATCCCGGGGTTCCTAATGGGGCCAGACAAGCCGTTAATGAGCTTTGGGGTTATGGGTGGGCCGATGCAAGCGCAGGGGCATCTGCAAATGGTTCTTCGTACTCAGTTGTGGAGGCAAGAGGTGCAAATGGCCGTTGATGCACCGCGTTGGCGGATCACCGAAGGGCTGGGTGTTGCGTGCGAAACCACTTTGTCAAAACTGATTTGTGATGCTTTAACGGCAATGGGGCATGACCTGTCATTCGAAGAACCAGACGCGGCTTTCGGATTTGGTGGCGCGCAACTTATTCATCGCTTGCCAGATGGTGGATATGCTGGGGGATCGGACCCTAGAAAAGATGGAATGGCGGTTGGATACTGATCTGCACGGCTATGCTGTGCCTACGGGCGTTTGATTTCCGATGGCATCATCGAGTCGGTTGGAAATATAGCCTTGCAACGTTAACGAAGTTCTGCGGCACCAGGGTCGTGGGACAGATTGTAGAGCGCATTAGAATCAACTTCCTGTATCCCGTGTTGACGCGGCTTCGATGAAAAAGGGCAGCCTGTGTCAAAATTTTTCCATTCAGGCTTTTTACTAGCAATGCACTGTTCTGCGGCCTCCTGAAAGGTTATCGAACGTGCTTGCTCCAAGAGCCTTACTCTCTTAACCCGTCCTCGTTCCTCAAGTGGATCTAATCCGCTGAGGACTTGTCGCCGGCATTCAACGGCAATATCGCGTGCGGCTGCTAATGACACAAGATTAAGCGACCCCAGACCCATCTCGCGCTGCTTGCCGGTGACGGGGGATTTGTAGCGAAATAGCCACGACTTCGTACCGCTTCCAGCTACTTATAGATACAGGCCACGATCACAGCGGTGGTAACCTATTTGGTTTACCGTCTCTACACTTCGCGCTGATTTTAAAAAAGCCATGATTATCTATCTCTACCCACAACCCTACCCACAACAAAGTAGCAGATTTCAGCAGGTCTTAATAGGTCTGGTGAGGTATAAAATGCATAAAATATGCTATTAAGCCAA
>JAOGIM010000076.1 GCA_028150825.1 Paracoccaceae bacterium | reverse complement strand
CATTCCATAAAATATTCAAGACATCGGAAGTCCTGATTATCTTTGAGTATATAGAAATATCTGATGCAATTCTAATATTACCACGGGCTTCCCCATTGAACGCCTCTTACACGTGTGCTTATTAAGCTGCTGTTTCTTTTAAGGAATACTCACATTTTAAATCCAAACGCGCGACTATGGCGTATCACTGCTGGAATTGAAAAGGCTAAAAAGAATAATGCAGCTTACAAGCTTTAAAAACGGTGAACAAGCCGCTGAAATCGAGATACAAGAACGAGGTTTCGATTTAGAACTTTGGAACGTGTTTATAGAAAATCCAAAAGATATTGACACTATGTTTAGCGAAATCCTGCGTGATAAGCCAAAAGATTTCATCGAAGGTTATAGACGCTATTACAGTGGATATGCGCTTATGGTTGACACAAAAAGCTATCGAAATAGCTCAACATCTTGGCAGTTTTCCAAACAGCGCATTTTTAAAAACAGTTTAATTTACCTAAGGTAAACAAAGCAGAGATTAACAGTACCTGCCAAGATCATCCAGAAAGACCTTCCGGCGCATGCTATTTTCTGACCTTGGTAAACTGCCTCTCGTTAAATGCCATGCGTTCGCTCATCAAACTTCTTGAAAAAGTTGTCTATTTCACTCATAAGCTTCTCGGCCGAGACCAATCTCTAATCCAATCTGTCCATAGGAATTATCGCTTCAGATAACTTGTCCAGTTTGTCTTCCATGCGAGACAGTCGTTGATCGCTCATAATGGGTGCCTCGAATCAGAAAATGGGGGGAAATCGATGGTTTTTGAGACTTTAGCTTAGATTTAATCCCCAGATTCAGACCTTTTCGTGGATAACTTTCAGAAAACTGTGGATGCCTCTGTGGATAACGTAAAAGCCTATATACATGGCTGAAATGGTTGGTATCTTAATCTTAGCTTATCTGGGGGTAACGAAATTTTCGCTCTTAAGATTGTTCGCAAGATTAAGAGAGTAAGCAGAGTTACACATTTGGGTTGCAGACGGTGGAGCGGATTAAATCTTCGGATTTATGTTCACAAGACCTGAAGTGTGAAGGAAAGTAGAATACAAACTTAATTAGTTTTTCGGAATTAGTTAACGGAGTAGGAAGCCTACAGATCGCAGAGGATTAGGAGTAATCTTAATTCAAAGCAGTTTAAATGATGGATCGGCTTTAAGCGGGTGTTTCAAAATCTTCGGATTTAGAAACGCCCGTTTTTCATTTACGTAGGGTAAAATCATTTTCATACTTGCCAGTAGTCATACTGTAACATAACAGGATTTTTGTGCATTAAATTCCCTCCTATGTACAATTAACTAAGCTCTGGCATTTTACTCTTCCTTAAGCCAGAGCTTACTTTTTCTTCTTAGGCCAAACCGCTTTCATATCCTTGTAAGCCTTAACACGCGCAGTAGACTTCTTTTTAGAGCGAGGAGTGCAAATTAGATCTTAGCAACAAAATCAATCATTGCTGACTGTCCATTATGCCCAACGCCTTCTGATAAACTTGCCTGATACTCTTCAATGAGAGTAATATCATTTTCGTTAAACAAGCCTGTGAATTTCTCTTTGGTATACATAAGCGACACGTCTTTAGGTCCACCAGTACCAAAATTAATTTGCTTTGGAGTATAACCGTGAACTAAAAGAGTGCCGCCCTTTTTAGTGGCTGCTTTTAAGCCTAACAATACTTCATTTATCTTTTCTTGAGGAACGAATTGGAAGCATATTCCAACGACATTATCGTATTGTTTTTCTGACCAAATAATATCAAAGAAATCTTCTACTCTATAATTGACTTCTACTTTTTTTTTGTCAGCAAGGGCTCTTGCTTTTCGGCTGGCAACTTTTGAATAATCCGACGCTGTGACCTTGAACCCCTTGCTGGCAAGGTAAACTGAATTGCGGCCTTCCCCATCGGCGATAACTAAGGTTTCACCTTTAGGAACTAAATACTTTTCGAGTTTCAAAAGAGCTTGTGCGGGCTCTTTACCAAAAAGATAGTCGTCAATTGAAAACCTTTGGTCCCAATCCATTTTTTACCTTTCTCAATTAAGTTACTTTACACTATAGATTACAAAACTCATGAGATTAGTCACAGACCAAACTTTCGTATTCCCTACAAAAAAGGTTTACCAACAAAGATTTTGATATGTTTAAGACTATCCCTTTTTGAATAGAATTCATTCACATCGGGCTGGACTACTTAGTATGCAAATGTAATCGTTTATTCTTAAAATATTTGGGGCAACTAATGTCTGATGAAGTAATTGACCGCAAGATTGCGGTAATCCTTGTGGCTGATGTTGTTGGCTACAGTAAGCACATGGAAAAAGACGAGGACGCCACCCTAAAAGTGTATTCTGAATGCGAGAAAATCCTTAAAGGGCTTTTGGATAGAAGGCAGGGATCAATTTTCAACACGGCGGGAGACTCAGTTCTGGTTGAATTTCCAAGTGCAGTAAACGCTGTTGAATGTGCGGTAGAATTCCAAAAGAAAATTAAAGAACGCAATCAATCTGAAAAGACCACGACGAAACTTGAATACAGGATAGGCATCAATATGGGTGATGTCGTTTCTAGAGAGGGTAACTTACTAGGAGATGGGGTTAATATTGCTGCTCGTTTAGAAGCTTTATGCCAACCAAACAGTGTATGTATTTCAAAGAGCATTTACGACTTAGTCGTACCAAAAACAAAAATGACCTTCAACGATCTTGGCATTCAAAAGGTCAAGCAGAACTCATTTCATGCTTATGATATTTTGCTTGATCCGTCACAGAAGCGCAGCCTAAAAACCAAGGCATTGTTTCAACCTTCGGTTTTAATTACTATTGCAGCATTTATTGCAGTAGTTGTCTCGGTATTAGCATTTTCTCAAATAATTGAAAAAACAAGTAGCTTACCGACTGCTGAATTTGAAGATACATCCAAGCCCATTATACTCGTATCACCAATAAAAGCTTTTGGTTTGACAGAGGATCAGCAGGGCTTTGCCCGTGGCATTACCGAAAGTATGATTGGCACCTTCTCAAGCTATAAGGGACTAACCGTACTCTCGAGCGGTACAAGCTTCCATACTGTTGAAGCAAATATGACAGATGATGCTATCCGTGACGAGTACAATGTAAAATTCATGGTCAGAGGCTCTATGCAAGTGATGGGGCAAAATGTTCGTCTTAATATGGAAATATCCGACCTCACATTAACTCAGGTTGTCGAAACTATACAAAAAGATTTTGTGTTGGCTGATATCTTTAAAATACAAGACGAATTAGGCAGAAAACTTTTAGCGAGTTTGCAGTTAGATTTAGGGGTAGGCGAGGATATTTCCACTTGGGCTAATCAATTCGACAATATTGAAGATTTTACTCAGTCGCTTAATTGGGTCCGAGAATGGAGAAAGTATACGCCAGAAGGGTACAAAAATTCTAAAGCAATATTGGACGATCTCAAGAATAAATACCCAGACAATCATGCACCTTTATCTGTGTTGGAAGCATGGCAAATTAGTCAAAAGATTCGCTTCAAAATAGGTGCCAATGAAACAGGCGATCTAGCTCGACTGAGATTCATTTTAGACAGGGTCACTTCTGAAAATCCTGATTTTCCAGATGGGTTTAATGCTCGAGCACTTATAGGTCTTTTTAATTTTGGTACACCTTGCGAAGATGCGATTTCAGATATCGAAAAAGCAGAGAAAAATGGCAGTACTCAAGAAACACTTTTGATTGGCTCAGGGGTCTACAATCGCTGTGGACAAAGCGAAAAAGCGATCAAAAGGCTGAGAGAACTATTAAAAATTACGCCCAATGATCCAAATTGGTTTCAAACTGGGATGTTAGTGTCAGTCCTATATGAACATACTGAAGGGAGAAATCATCAACTTATCTATGATGTGATAGGAAATAAAATTAATGCTACAGATATGGACCCCAGAGTACTGGCCATTTACTCCATTTTCGAATTTGAGAAAGGACATTACGCAAAATCTGCGTCCTATTACAAAAGAGCCGTTGAAAATGGATTTCGAACAGACCGATTAGACTTTAAAAATAAACCTGACCTCAATACTGAAACGCACAGAAAATTGGATCAAATTAAGCTTTTAGCGTCGGACTAATCTTTTAACAAATACACAGGCTTGGAACTGCCGTAGCTCTTCAAAGGTAATAAGGGTTTATCAAGAGGAATAATGTAAATGTCAGATGGTTTTATGAATATGCATTTGAACAATTTAAGATAGTTTCATCTATTTCCGTATATGCTCCAAAAATAACCTTATCCATAGTCTTTCCCTATTGACCTCACTGGATTCCAGCCCCCTATCTGATC
>JAOGIM010000075.1 GCA_028150825.1 Paracoccaceae bacterium | reverse complement strand
TAACAGGGAAATAAACAGGGAATTTAAATATTTATAAGAGAGAAACGCACTCAACCCCCCAATTTTTATTGGCCATTTCGATAATCACCTAGGATTCTAACAGGGAAAAATTTTGGCATAAAAGGGAGATTTTGTATTTTATCAGGCTAAATCTGCACTAGTTTTTGAAATCTTTTCACAGTATTTTCTAAACATCTGCACATTATCTGCAAACGATTATGAGACATCAGCTTTGGCAAACCGAAATTGTCCTGCGCCGTCCTCCGCGTAAAATGGAGACAATTTTTTCGTCAACACCTTTGTTGCTTAAAAAATGCTGTTAGAGTTTGGGGTGGAGTTTCTCAAATAACAAGTTAATCCGTGCCAAATGATTTAGCTTTTAGCGGGTTTGGTTGAGGTTCCGATTATAAGATCCGCTTCAAGTAAAATTCCCTCGCGTTGCCCGGTTGGGTCTTCAATGGTTTTTATAAGGAGATTGGCCGATTTATATCCCGCCTCTCGCACAGAAGACCGGGTGGAAGTAAAGACTGGCACATCATTTTCATCGCGAAAATAACACAGGTCATCGTCATGCGACAGAATGGAGATATCACGACCCATCTTCAAGCCGCGTTCTTCAATTCCACGCCGCACGCCAATGGCGACAGGGATAGAGGAAGCAATTATTGCAGTGGGTGGGATGAGTCCATCCAACAAAGCGATCGTACTACAATACCCATAAGGTTCAGTCATTTCTCCATATAGGATATAGTCGTTGACAGGATCGATGTAGTGTTTTGAAAGAGCGCGTTCATAGCCTTTGGTTCGTTGAATTGCGAAGTCCAAGTCTGCCATACCGTTGACTAAGGCTATCGACCGGTGACCAAGGTCAATCAGAAATTCTGTGGCGCGAAAAAAAGCTCTTTCATTATTCACATCAACCCAATTATAAACTTCGTTTGATTTTGTGGATCTACCGTGTACGACAAATGGCAAGTTGAGTTCATTCAGGCGCTCCAATCGCTTATCATCTTCTTTGGGCGTATGTATTATCACGCCATCCACTGCATCGCGTGCCGCGAGATCAGTATAGGCTGAAAGCTCATTTTCATCTGGAACCAAAGACAGAAGAAGATCGTATCCGCTTTCAATATACCGCGCACTTGCTCCGGCAATAAAATCAGCGAAGATTGGGTTTACGATTTCATGGCCTTTGGAAACGGATACCAAATGACCTATCGCCATTGACCTTCCAGTTGCCAAACGCTTTGCACGTACGTTGGGCTGATAGTTAAATTGTTGCGCAGCCGCTTGTACAAGTTGACGGGTCTTATCGTTGACTTCAGGGAAGCCATTTAATGCGCGGCTGACCGTTGTCTGCGACAGCCCTAAATGCTCAGCCAGAGATTTAAGATTAATTAACTTTCTCACAGCGCTTTGGTTTTCCGTCTGCCAGTTTCTAGTGTCACTGTTTTTCGCCTGTTTCATTACAATATATAATGGAAGATTATTACACTTTAGCGCAAAATAAAATGTATTATTTGTTTACAACATCGCGTTGACACATGGTTTTTGATCGATATATTCAATCTATATTCAAAGCGCTTTGAATTTTTTTGACGATTATTAAGACTTGCAGTTCCCGTAGAAGACATGCGGTCTTTTTTTGGGCTTAGATCTTAAATATTGAAATCAAAAGGTGCTTTCCATCGTGGAATAGTGCCCATTAAACGTGAAACTAAACTAGTTCTTGGGAGGAATAGAATGAAACTCAACATCAAAACCTTAACCGCAACAGCTGCGATGTCATTCGGCATTAGCGGTGTTGCCTATGCAGATGTCTGCGATACACCGTCAAAACTTGGTGATATGGGAAGTTTTCCTGGTGAAGTGATAACTATGCAAGGATCAATGCTAGGCACTGACCAAGAAATGTTAGAAAACACCATTAGCTGCTTTGAAAAAGCAACTGGTGCAAAAGTTCAATATTCTGGTTCACGCGATTTTGCAGCCCTTGTTGTTGCAGATATGCGTTCAAATAATCCCCCTAACATTGCAATTTTTCCACAGCCAGGTCTTGCAGCTGATATGGCCTCGGAAGGTCATCTAATTCCAATTGGAGATGATGCGGCCACGTGGATGGCTGATAATTATGGAGCCGGCTCTTCTTGGGTCGATCTTGGAACTTACGCAGATGCTAATGGCAATGAGCATTTCTATGGATTTGCGTATAAAATGGACCTGAAATCTTTAGTTTGGTATTCACCTGAGCAATTTGAAGATAACGGCTATGAAGTTCCTTCAACAATGGAAGAACTAATTGAGCTTTCTGACCAAATGGTTGCAGATGGCAATACTCCTTGGTGTATAGGTGTGGAGTCCGGGAATGCTACTGGATGGACCGCAACAGACTGGATGGAAGACATCATGCTGCGTACCACTTCAGCGGAAAACTATGATCGATGGGTTTCAAATGACCTGGCCTTCAATAGCCCTGAAGTAATTAATGCAATGAAACTTTATGGTCAGTTCTCTAGAAATGACGACTACGTCGCCGGTGGTGCATCATCAGTGGCTACCACATCTTTCGGTGACGCTCCAAAAGGTCTGTTTACTTCACCACCAAGGTGTCTGATGCATCGTCAAGCTTCTTTTATTACAGGTTTTTTTCCTGATAAAGGAGAAGAAGTTGCACGGGGTGAGGCAGATGCTTTCTACTTCCCTCCATTCGCATCAGGAAATTTAGGAAATCCAGTTCTTGGCGCAGGGACTTTGTACACAATGGCTAAAGACTCTCCTGCCACTCGTGCATTCTTTAAATATTTGCAAGAAGCCTCTGCCCACGAAGCTTGGATGCAGCAAGGTGTATTCCTAACTGCGCATAAAGGCGCTGACTTGTCTGCTTATGCAACACCACTTCTTAGAAAGCAGGGAGAAATCCTAGCAAATGCAACAACCTTTCGTTTTGACGCTTCTGACTTAATGCCTGGTGCAATTGGAGCTGGTGCTTTTTGGAGCGAAATGACAGCGTTTGCAAACGGCCAGGACGCAAAAAGAACAGCTGATAATATTCAATCAGCATGGGACGCTATTAAGTAGTAATAGCTGACGAACAAATTTTAAGAGCACAGGGGACAACCTGTGTTCTTATTTAATTATCATCAGGTAAACCTAATACATGCGGTCAATACAATCCATAATATTTAGCAACAGCTTAGCTATAGTACTGACGATTGTCTGTGTGCTACCGATTACTGCTGTTTTTATTTTTTCACTAACTGCTCCGATAGACGATGCTTTTGCCAATTTTGGTCTCTGGCTGCATGAGAAATATAATTGGTCTCTAGCAACTTTTGTTACTGAGCTCAGATTTGCAAAAGTAGGATTTGCGCTCCGGTCTGTTGTAATAGCTCTGTTCATTTCATTTCTTTACTATTGGATTGCAAATTGGCTCAACTTTGGACTGGCAAATTTTAGATCAAGTAGTTCAATTGGCAAAAGATCATTAATTGTAGAAGCCATTCAACCTTGGATATTTGTCGGGCCAGCCCTTATCCTACTCTTACTATTTTTGCTAATTCCCGCACTCACAACATTGAAAATCTCTTTTACAGAACCTGGTGGAACAGTTTCCGTTAATAACTATTCGTTTCTGTGGGACCCAAATGCTTTGGGCTATATACAATTTAGGCTCGCCATGAGAAATAGTTTAATGTGGCTAATCTTAGTGCCATCGCTATGCATAATATTAGGACTATTGATTGCTGTTTTGGCAGACTCTGTGCGATGGGGCGTCGTAGCCAAAACATTTATTTTTGTACCTTTAGCGATCTCATTTGTTGGAGCGGCTGTGATCTGGCGAAATATTTTTGCAGGTGGGGGGATCGAACCTCAGGAAGCAATAAATGGGGTTACGCCTTCCTATCAAATTGGTCTACTAAAAGCTCTTTTAGGACACACGCCCGAGTATAATGAGCCTCTGTATAATCTTAAATTTTGGGGTAATTTTTACCTTATGTGGATAATGGTATGGATTAAAACAGGTTTCGCTATGGTAATTTTTTCTGCGGCATTGAGAGGTGTGCCGCAAGAAACAGTAGAGGCGGCAATAATTGACGGAGCAAACCCACGGCAGCTTTTCTTTAGAGTGAAATTGCCACAAATTTTTTCAACGGTGGTAGTTGTATGGACGTACCTTGTAACAGATGTTTTGAAAGTTTTTGATATTCCCTATGCCTTGTCTGCTAACGATGACGATAAGCTATTGCTTGCTACTATGATGGAAGCCGCGATGAATACTTGGTCTATCGGTGGAAATAATGTTGATAATTTATTTGCCGCAATAGCAATAATGTTAATGCTGACAGTTATTCCCCACATGATTTTTCTTGGTTGGCGTATTCGTCGCGAACAAAAGCAATTAGAACATTAAGGGGGTCTTGATCATGTATAATCGCTCTTTTGCCCATATTATTCTAGCAATAGTTTTAGTAATTTGGGTGGTTCCCTTTATCGCACTTATAACGACATCGTTCAGATCCGAAGTTGCGTCTAAAA
>JAOGIM010000074.1 GCA_028150825.1 Paracoccaceae bacterium | reverse complement strand
ATCTGATGTTCTAAAAGAAGGTCAGGATGTCAAAGTCAAACTGCTTGGATTTGATGATCGTGGCAAAGTACGCCTTGCAATGAAAATGGTTGACCAAGCCACTGGTGAAGAAATAAAAGAAGAAGTTAAAGAAGGGTCTTCTTAAGGTTTATTGCCATTTACCTATACGATAAACCGCACTTTATAAGTGCGGTTTATTTGTACAAAAGTTATAAGTATGAAAATTATCGAAACAATTTCTGCTGTTTCTGCTTGAACACCATGATGGTATTTCGCAGAATTTTCTTTCACGCGCTGGAGTAGCTGCTATTTCCAGAGGGATTGTATCCCTATCGACCAGTTCATGTGCTAATATTGATAAGGAACTCAAGGACCCTGAGATTGAAACAAGTGACTACGGGTTTTTCCCTTTGTGAGTTTGACGGCTTAATACTTTTTTGCCAAGTATAAAATAAAGCATGAAGATTTTATCTAGGCAACTGAGTTATTGCACAAATTAACGGTTTTTCATTTGAAGTTTTTTCCGCCCCTTGTTTTCCCTGCTTTAAGCGGTTTAATGATGGAGGTGAAAAGGGTGTTTGGCCGACGAAGAGTTTCTATCGGTGATACGCGGATTTTTTGAGATAAATAGAAGAGGTCTCCATGATTGAAAAACGTCAATTCTACATCAATGGTAAATGGGTTAATTCGGTTGATGGTAGCGACTATAAAGTCGTAAACCCTTCTACAGAAGAGCCGGTTGCGGTAATTTCACTTGGTGGCCGAAGTGATACAGAGGCTGCAGTCGCTGCGGCAAAGGCGGCTTTTCCCTCCTGGATGGCAACGTCGCTTGAGGATCGTCTAGCGTTGGTTGAAAAGCTAACCAAGGTTTACGAAACCCGGATGGAAGACCTTGCGCAGGCTATGAGCCTCGAAATGGGTGCGCCGATCGATATGGCGCGGACCCAGCAAGTTAATGCGGGTCTTGGACACCTAAAGAACTTTATAAGAGCGGCAAAAGGGTTGGGTTTTGTCGCACCTTTGGGCGATCATGCGCCCAACGATCGGATTATTCATGAACCTGTTGGCGTATGTGCATTAATTACGCCTTGGAATTGGCCTATGAACCAAGTCACTCTGAAAGTAGGAGCCGCAGCAATTGCAGGCTGCACAATGGTTTTAAAACCTTCAGAAGAAAGTCCTCTTAACGCAATAATTTTTGCCGAAATGATTGATGAAGCTGGCTTTCCGCCTGGTGTATTTAATCTCGTTAATGGTGACGGTGTAGGCGTTGGTACACAGCTGTCGGGTCACAAAGACATTGACATGGTAAGCTTTACAGGCTCCACACGCGCAGGAACTGCAATTTCAAAAAATGCGGCTGAGACGCTTAAGAAAGTTCATCTGGAATTGGGTGGCAAGGGCGCGAATATTGTCTTTGCTGACGCAGATGAAAAAGCAGTAAAGCGCGGCGTTTTGCATTGTATGAACAATACTGGTCAGTCCTGCAATGCACCTACAAGAATGCTGGTAGAACGCTCTATCTATGATCAGGCGGTGAAAACAGCAGCTGCTGCAGCAGAAGTTGTTTCTATTGGCTCGGCTTCCGAAGAGGGTCGTCACATCGGCCCAGTGGTAAACGAAGTACAGTTCAACAAAATTCAGGCTTTGATCCAAAAAGGTATTGATGAAGGCGCACGCGTTGTTGCTGGTGGGACAGGTCGTCCGAATGGAATGGAAAGGGGTTTTTATGTTCAGCCAACAGTCTTTGCAGATGTGGGGCACGATATGACGATTGCACGTGAAGAGATTTTTGGGCCAGTCCTGTCAATCATTCCATTTGACACTGAGGAAGAGGCAATAGCCATGGCAAACGATACTGTCTATGGTTTGACCAATTACGTCCAGACGCAGGATGGTGAAAAAGCGAACAGACTTGCGCGCGCTTTACGGTCTGGAATGGTTGAAATGAACGGTCAATCCCGTGGAGCAGGAGCGCCTTTTGGCGGAATGAAGCAGTCCGGCAATGGCCGCGAAGGCGGTAAGTGGGGAATTGAAGATTTTCTTGAGATAAAATCAGTTTCTGGCTGGACCTCTTGAAACGAGGTTGCAATATTTAGACAATAACGTGGGCTTTTACTCCCGTTATTTAATGCTCTGAAGAATACGTCTTAAGCAGTTTAATTTAAAGAGTGCTGCGCCCAAAACTGGATCATAACGCATCTTACAGGTTTTACAAATTCATCCAGTGGCCTTCTTTAGAAGACTGCACAGCGGCATGAATAAACTTCATGCCTTGTAGACCGTGCGCCAAGGTTGGTGGTTTGATTAAATCCTCTGGTACTTGCTCACCCTCTCGCCGTGCCTGAATTGCAATACTAAATTCCTGATACATGTTGGCCCAAGCATCGCTTAGTGCCTCAGGATGGCCGCGCGGCATGCGCACAAGCTGTTCGGCAGAGGGGTATATTCCTGCACCATGGCCGCGTGACAAAATTTTCTCAGGTTCGCCAACTTTTCGAAACGATATGACTTCTGGGTTTTCCTGCAACCATTCGATTGTTGCTTTGATCCCGCTAACACGAAGCCGCAATCCGCAATGGCTTCCAGCCATGGACTGGCTCACCATTAGTGTTCCCGGTATATTACCTGTAAGCCGGATATGCATAAACGCAGTGTCTTCAAGTGATTTTGGGGATCCTGTGACATGAAAATCTGCTCGAACAGATTCTATCTGGTGACCTGTGACAAAGCTTGTAAGATGCTCGGCATGTGTACCAATATCGGCGACAGTAAAGCTTGGGCCGGACTTTTTATGATCAAGCCTCCAAGGTGCATTGGCCTGTTCATCTGTCAGGTCAATCGCCCAGTCCTGAAAGTATTCTACGTGCACTTGGCTAATATTTCCAAGATCGCCTGAAAGCACCATTTCCCTAGCCTGCCTTATCATTGGATGGCTGGCATAGGCATAGGTGACGCCAAAGAATACTCCTGACCTTTTTTGTTCAGCAGTCAGGTCGGCAACTTCTTCAAGCCGCGCAGTTACGGGTTTATCACAAATTATATCGATGCCCTGTTTCATAAATTCCAAAGCCACAGGTGCGTGCAAATGGTTGGGTGTCACAATCGCAACAGCGTCGATACCATCAGGTCGTGCAGCTTCTGCTTTTGCCATCGCTGTATAATCTAAATAGCAGCGATCTGGATCAAAATGCCATTTTTGACCGGCAGATTTAGCCGTTTTAGGATCTGAAGAAAGCGCTCCGGCAATAACGTCCCACCGGTTGGATAGACGCGCCCCATTGGCATGAATTGCCCCAATTAAGCCAGTGCCGCCTCCAACAAAGCCAAGCCTTAGTCGACGTTTTCCAGCGCTATACTCAGACAAATTTTTAACTATCATGAACGGGTCACTCTTCTTTCAAATCACGTTGATAGATCCAATCATGATCAGGATCATTTATGAAACACCACTTTCGAAGTGGCCCTGCCATAACGTTGAGATAATACATTTCATAACCATAGGGCACTGCACAGGGATGATGCCCTTTTGGCACTAGCACGACATCCCCATCTTTAATTGCTATGCTTTCATCTAGGTTACCGTCCTCTGTGTAAACGCGTTGAAAGCCAAACCCTTGTACCGGGTTTAATCGGTGATAATAAGTCTCCTCAAGATACGTAATGTTGGGATAATCATCCACATCATGACGATGTGATGGATAGGATGACCAGTTTCCCGCTGGCGTAAAGACCTCTGTCACAAGAAGGCTGCTCGCCACATCGCGGCCTTCCATTGCGACGTTGTTGATATAGCGAGTGTTGGCGCCTTTACCGCGTTTTGACGTTTCTATTCCTTCTGGTCCAAGCTGAGTGATGGGGTAGGCGCCTGTGTCTGGTGCGGTGCAAACTGCAAGGGTGCATTCCGTCGTGGCTGTAGCGCTCCAATCCGTTTTGCTTGGCACATAAATGGCATGTGGTGGTGTTTTTTCAAACACTGACATGCGCTCACCCATTTCACCAAAGTCCTGATCACCAGCTTGAAGGTTTGCCTTGCCCTCGATTAAGACGAGAATAGCTTCGGTTGATTGAGTATTTTCAAAAACCCACTCGCCGGCGGCTAATTTATAAAGACCAAAGCCGACATAAGACCAATTGGCCGAGTCCGGAGTTACATCAAAAACTTTGCCTTGGCCTCTAGTTGGTTTTACATGCAATTTACTCATTCTGTGACCTTTGTATCCATCCAAATATTTTTTGAGGAAGACCTTTGGATTGCTTCAACAAGACTTTGAATCCGCCAGCCGGCACGAAAATTGAATGGCTCACTACTAGTGCCGGCGATTGCATTTGCAAAACCGTTTATTTCGATTGCCTTTAGATCGTTAAAGCCAATCTGGTGGCCTGATGCTACGCAGAAATTGCCATAGGGGGGATGATCTGGACCAGCCTCGATCCGACGAAATCCACGCATTCCTGCAGCGTCTGAACAATTGAAATAATGGAGTTCGTTAAAATGTTCTTGTGAAAAATGTAATGACCCTTTTGAGCCATAGACTTCAAAATCATGCTGCATCGTTCTTCCAGTTGCGCACCAGTTTGCTTCAATGCTGCCAGTTGCTCCATTCGCAAATTCAGCAAAGCAATGTGTCACGTCATCAACTGTAATATCACGCATATGACCAGAGCTATCTTTGCGCTTTGGTATTAGCGTTCTGCTGTGCCCCATGACTTGAACGATTGGACCCAGCAAAAACTCTGCGGTAGCGAGGGCATGACTGCCGAT
>JAOGIM010000072.1 GCA_028150825.1 Paracoccaceae bacterium | reverse complement strand
GTATTTTAACACAAGCACAACGAGAGCACTACTTTGAGCACGGTTTTGTTGGGGTGCGGGACGTGGTTCCAGCCGACATTTTGGCGGAGCTGCAAAAAACCACCGCAGATTTTGTCGCAGCCAGCAAAGGCGTCAGCGCGAGTGACGACAGATTTGATGTCGGGGCCGAACATTCATCCGAAAACCCCATCCTGCGGCGTTTAAAAAATCCTGATGAACAAAGCCAGGCCTATTGGAATTTCTCGACCGGACTGATGGCGGATGTCGCCGCTGATCTGGTGGGGCCAAATGTAGTCTTCCACCACTCCAAGCTGAATTTCAAATGGTTTGATGCATCGGATACGGTGAAATGGCATCAAGACATTCAGTTCTTCCCCCACACAAATTACAATGTGCTGACCATCGGCTGCTATCTCGAGGATACAACGATGGAAAACGGTCCGTTGGCGGCGCTCAAAGGATCGCACAATGACGATTTGTACAATCAGTACGACGATGCGGGAAACTGGACGGGCATGTTATCGGATCAGGATGCGGCAAGCGTGGATATGTCCCGTGTCGAATATCTAACAGGCAAGGCGGGCACCATTACAGTGCACAATGCGCGCACGTTGCATTATTCCCCAGCGTCCAAAAACCCGATTCCGCGTCCCTTGCTGTTGAATTGTTATACCTCTTCGGATGCGAAACCTTATACCGCCCATCCATCGCCGACCCAAAACTCCTACAAAGTGGTGCGTGGCGAGCATGTGATCTGGGCCGAACATGACCCGCGCCCCTGCCAAATACCACCGAACTGGTCTGGCGGATATTCATCGATTTATGCCGCCCAAGCAGGCGAAGATAAATCCGCTGGCGGTACGATGTAGCGTTTAACGGCGCTAGAATGACTTGAATATTGTAATGTTCAGGTCATTCCCACGCGCCTTGTAATGCCGTTACAAAATCACAATTTCAGGGACACGCAAAATGACCGTCAGAATGATCCGCCCACGACGTTCGTTTATTTTTATACCGGGGCTAAAACCCGACATGTTTTCCAAGGCATTGGCATCAGTTGCGGATATTGTTTGCGTTGAACTGGAAGACGGCATCGCCTCCAAGGACAAGGTAGAGGCGCGCAAACATGCCTTGGTGCTGGGCTTTTCTGGCAAAGGTTCCGTCCAACCAAAGCAGAAATCACTCGGGCACGGCGCATTGTTGGCGAATTTGAAAAAGCAGATACCGGTCTTGTGGTCATCGACGGCAAGCTGATTGAAAAACCGGTCCTAAGGGACATGTACCGCTTTATCGCAGTGGGTGACCGAACCATGGGGTAAACATTTGGAGAGGTCTTCCATCATTGTGCTAAAAAGTAGGCATCCGCTTTGGCATTAATTTAAGATGCTTCGTTCGCTTGTAGCGAACTTCCACTTCCGTATATGGTACTTTTCGCTGCTTATGTAGCCAATCAAAAGCAGTCATTTGTCACTCGCGATGCAAAGCGCGCTTCGTCCGCATAGCAGACCTTGAGGTTCACTCTCGCGAAGGTCCCCTTTCCTCTCTTCAATGAAGATTTTAGAAGCTAGCATTAAACCCTTCTATCCTTGGCTTGGGAAAAGCTGTCAGCGTTAGAAATCTAACTCATCATCGTAACAATTGTCATGTGGTCTATTTCTTGGAGGTTCCCGATATCCTTTTTGGTGGTACTGCTCTTCAAACACAGCGTCTTCCCAGTCATGTTCATATGTGGCCATGTATTCATTGAAGATAGACCCTTGACCTTTCTTTGGGCCAGAAGCTTCTAAGAGGGCGTTAACGACTGGTCTTGGAAGGAACCACTGATGGTGCAAGGCATCTAAAACAACAGTCATACAACCCTGATCAATGTCTGTAACGACATGAGCGTTATCAGCAGTTGCATTGGTATCCCCCTTAAGATGCACTCTGTGTATGAGGTAGCGAGAGGGGGACGCTAAGAGCCTATCAACTAAGTCGAAGTGTTCAGGCATTAGAGTATAACTTCTGGTGTGCTGTCGCTTATAGGCTTCCTTACATCTTTTAGCTTTCGCACAGTAGTACTCAACTCTGTCAGTATGACTTCTATGGAAGCTGAGCTTAATGCGTCCTGAAGCAAAGACCTGAAGGCTATATCCCTGATAGGTCTGAAGGGTCGCGGAGGAGAAATTGTTATCTAAATACATAACTGGTAATTCCTATTCTAAAAACAAAAAGACCCCAGGAGGTAATCCTGAGGTTAGATTAAAGGGTAAGCTGTAAGGGGTAATTCCTAAGACGTAATATATAAGTCGTAATATTTAATTTTTAATATGTAACATATAATACATAAGGGTTTGGGGTGTCCCAACACCCACTCAGCTTAGAACAAAATACAAAAATAATTTATTCTTAAATGTCGCCTAATTATTAGCTTTAGAGTTCTTAGAGATAGAGCTGAAGGTGTCTTGGAATGTTTCTCAGAAACTTAGCCTTTTTTTCCTTTTGATATGGTTGGAAATGCTAGGGTTTTCTATGCAATAGGACCACTTTGTGACTATTTCTTGGCTCTTCTTTTTCCGATTTCAGCTGATTATTTATCAAGTACCTGCCTTTTTGTGGTGAGCTTTTTCTATGTCTCCCAGGCCCTCTCCCTATGCTCTCTCATGACCTCTGGAGCGTATTTCTAAATTTATCAAATCAAGTGTCTTGACCTTTTAGGTACCGCCAAATTCCCCCTGACGTTTCTCCAAAAGCGCATTGACAGCCTCGGCGTGATCCTCCGTCTGATGACATGCGCCTTGGTAGGCTGCGGCGAGTTGGAGTACCTGCGGCAATCCCATAGTCATCCCCTCTCGCATCAAACGCTTGGCCATTCGTAACTGACGTGGCGGGTTGCGGGCGATACGTTCAGCCAGTGCGGTCGCCGCAGATATTAGCTCTTCTGGTTCTACGACGCGACTTACCAGACCCCACTCCAACGCAGTTTGAGCATCGACCGGATCAGCCGTAAAGGTCATTTCAGCAGCCCGGCTCAATCCAATTTGGCGTGGTAAGAGCCACGACCCACCATCCCCAGGAATAATCCCGACATTTACGAAGTTCTCTGCGAAGGTGGCTTTGGAGGATGCAATGCGGATGTCACACATACAGGTCAGGTCGCAACCGGCACCATAGGCTGGACCATTGACGGCCGCGATAAGGGGCACTTCGCAATCCCACACAGCTTGCGCAAGTTTTTGAATACCCCCACGATAGCCATCCTTGATCGAGACTGCATCACCAGAAAAGATCCCTTGACCATCTCGCATATGCTTGAGATTGCCGCCAGAGGAGAATGCATTCCCTGCACCTGTTAGAATAGCCGCCCGGACAGTCTGATCTGCGCTAATCTTCTGCATTGTGTCAATTAAGGCATTGCAAAGATCCTGATCGGTGATCGGATTGCGCAGCTCAGGCATATTCAGGGTCAAAGTCACGATGTGGCCTGTCTGGTCGATCAATAATTTATCAGTCATTGGTAGTCCTTTTTGTGGTGCGTCGTTTGAATAGTCAGATACACATTTTAAATTTTCAGTTACAGGATCGCTGATTTAAAGACGCACTTATGATGTCTCCCACACCCTCTCCATGTGCTCCCTCATGACCTCTAGGGCATAGCCTGAGCCATAGTTGGCAGCGACTGTATTGGTACTGTGCCCTAGAATAGCCATCGAGATGGCTTCCGGGCAGCCTGTATTTCTAAGCTTGTCCTTCATGCGGTGACGGAGCGAATGCATAGTCAGCTTCTTGTCTGTTATTACTCTGCGGAGGCGCTTCATCAGCATGGCTGAGCAGTTGTCCCCGCCCCGCTCCTTAGCATATCGTGGAAAAAGGGCAGCCTCTGGATGTCTGCCTTTAGTGAGCGGTGCCAGAACCATCAGTGCCTCCTTTGAGAGTGGCAAAGAGCGCTGTGAGTTGTTGGTCTTTAGAGTTCTCCATGGTGTTGGAGATATGTTCAGACATCCCTTGTCAGTGTCACAGTCTTTGACCCTCAGGCCTGATACCTCAGAGATACGTGCTCCTGTATCTCTAAGACTAACAAAGAGTGCCCAAGCAACCTCATCGTTGGAATAGGCCGCCTCTAACTCTAAGACCTGAGCATCACTTAGGGGCAATCTATCATGCTTACTTGCACCAGCTCCTTTTATGCGCAGGTTGGTGAAGACATTGGGTATATTCAGACTATGCTCCACGATCACATGATTAATCGCTGTTCTTACAACGCCGAGCATCCTAACAGCGCTATTAGCGGACACACGGCTCAGCAGGTGATCCCTAAGATCATTCGCATCTTGCCTACTGATATCACTAAGAGAGACATACCTTAGCTTCTGCTTGCCATAGATGTGCTCCATGTCTTTGCGCAGCCTTTCAACCCGCTGCTTGATTTCCTTTTCTGCCTTGGGTGTGTCTGACTTATAGGCAACGTAGTCTTTGAGAACCTTCTCAAGCGTTATGGCCTCTTGCTTCAACCTTCCTGAATAGACTTGTTCCACAATCTCTGAAGGTAGTTTTTGCTGATAAAGTGTTTTACCCAAGTCGTTAAGCGCATCCTCAATCTCAGAATACTCGGGTACGGCATTGGCCAGCACCATGTCTGCCACTTCATCACCCAGCGCTCCCCTTATAATCTCAATACTACGATCTCTTGCTGACTTCTCGCTCTCACCTTCTAGAAGTGCTTCGATTCGAGCATGTACCAAGGGCAGATTTTGCATGGCTTCTTTGTAGCTATCCCCAAGCTGGCGATAGAGCGTTGCTTTCCCAATCAGGGCTCGAAGATGCAGTGGAACATTCCGTTTATATCGAAAGCTGCCATTGGCACGGCGAAATACATAGCGGGGTAATTTAGCGGGTATCTCATCACTCATGGTGGTTAGTTACGAGTGAAGATTGTCCTGACGCAAGTAAAACCGTCAGCCCAGCGCTGACATTTTAGTGTACAAACCCGACAGAGTGGTCCTAGAAGCGGTCCAGAAAGTGGTCCTCTATACAGTCATCACACTGTATTCATTATTTTTATTCAGTTACTGTGATGATTTGTGGTGCCCAGGAGAGGACTCGAACCTCCACATCGTTACCAATACTAGCACCTGAAGCTTAATTATTTTCAGGTCTACTTTCAGATACTTAAAT
>JAOGIM010000073.1 GCA_028150825.1 Paracoccaceae bacterium | reverse complement strand
GTCCAGCAACCAAGCAGTCTGGGCAACACATCTGGAGGCGAACGCCAATTTGTTTCAGGCCTTGCGCGCGCCGCTTGTGCAATCGGGGTCAGCGGTGTTTTTATTGAAACCCATCAAGACCCTGACAATGCCCCTTGCGATGGTCCAAATATGATTCCGATAAACCAGATGGAGGCGTTGATGCAGCAATTGCACGCCTTTGATGCCTTGCGTAAAGGTCTTTAAGTCGCCAGATACTCTTGCGGTCTTTTTGATTACACTGGCGTAGGCAGCCAAAGAGCATTCAAACTGGAATGAACATCCGTGACATGTCAAACAAAATGATTCAATCTGCAAGTGACCAAGAAATCAAGCCAAAACCCTAAGCTATTAATTATATTTCGCTCAGAAATCAAAATCATCGGTGAAGTTACCACAAACAAAACTTGCGGGCATACCTATCAGAGCGCATCAACCTGTTAATCGCTTCAGTCCAATCGTGAGGAGCTGGGGGTCCTAGGGTTCATATTTCAATATCCTTTGAACAGATCAACGCCTAGAAATTTTGTTTGGAAATTATAAACATGAATACACAATAAGAGCCTCAAAACGATCTATGGCCATCCTATTCAGCACTCGGAAATCAATTGTGCTCGGTTATATCAAGAACAAAACAACCTCTGCAGTTCTTGAGATCTGGATTGAACCGTTGCACCCAAGCGTAGCCTTACAAATCGCAGCCAATCCCTTAAGGTAAAAATATTTTTTATTAGTAACGACTGAGATCCGCCGATTCATGGGCTCGCATAGACTGCAGACCAAGAGCTTGCCAAGCTTCAATAGTCTATTTTGTGTGTATATAGCAGTATTTTGGAAATAACTTCAGATAACAAGACAAACAAAAAGGTTCGCGAACAGTATTATTCGATACGGCTAATAAATAGCGAGTAAATAGTATAACTGTAGACAAAAATTAACCACAGCGTCACGCTACGTCATTGGCAAGCCTAAATAAAAAAATTATACTTCTAAAGTATTGTTTATTATTGTTAATTTCTATGCATAAAGTATCAAAACGGCTCAGCGTGCGCTTGACATCTTACCGTCATCTGCGAATTATAAGAATTTAAACGACTGACTGATGAAGTATAAAGCTTGCGCATGTGGTGAAGGTGATCCGATAAATGAATGCTCACGAATATCAAAATGACAATCAAAGGGCTGACCGTAGGATTAAAATACTCATAGCAGATGATCATGAGATGATCTTAGACATAGCGCGCTTATATCTAGACCAACAGCCAGACATGTCTTTAAGAACCTCGACGTCTTTACCAGATGCCATTTCAGCATACCAATCTCACGGGCCTTTTGACGTCATCCTATTAGATTATAACATGCCCGGTATGAGTGGCTTGGATGGCTTGCGCCACATGATGGAGATAACTGGTGGCAAACCTGTCGCCATTATCACGGGCAACCCAAATCGATCTTTGATGAACGATGTTTTAGAAGCCGGTGCTGCTGGCATTGTTTCAAAATCTATATCTATTAAGTCTTTGGCCAATTCGATCCGGTTTATAAATTCCGGCGAAATTTACATGCCTCTTCATTTGATGAAAGAAGATCGCAAAAAACATGTTGGCGATACGGGACCACTGAGTGCACGGGAAATGACAGTATTGGGGTTTTTGGGTGAAGGCAAAAAGAATAAACAAATTGCAGCATCACTTAGCTTATCTGAGGGAACGGTAAAAATGCACGTCATGTCGATCTGTAAGAAACTTGACGCCACAAACCGGACTCATGCAGTCATAAATGCACGCGATACAGGACTGCTTTGACGTTTGTGAGATAAATTATCTTTTGGCCGATCACACTTCTAACCCCTAATCCAACGAAACAATAAGCGTGCTAGATATCAAATTAATTAAGTTCACAGTTGAGAAACGTCTTTAGCTCACTGTATTTACGATTTACGAATAACTGTATACTTGTATCTGATGTGACTTTTTCGCATGAAAATTCCTGCAATGAAACTTGAGTTACTGACTGGCATAGACACGAAATATAAAGTCTGCGCATAGAAATCGATCAGCCCCCATGGATTTGTTGCCAACAGCTACTCTTCCAGAGCATTTGAAAGATAAACTTGTAAGCCAACACAAAATGTCTCAAATCTTTCAGGCTGGATGCGGCAGATACTGTTTTAAACTGAAGATTATCCACTTAGATGAATTCCAGATTTTTCTGCAAAGGACTTCAAATAGAATCAACTTAGAGAACTGATCCAGAAAGTTAAGTCTGATTATGATTGTTAGCAGCCTTCGATTTGTTAAAAAGGCTGGTCTCGATAAAAGTAGCGTGGGTTTTGTCAAACTCAGGGTGAGCGCTCAACATATTCCAAGAAATGGTACAGAGACCATACAACGGAACCCAAAATAAGGTTCAACCCTTATTTTGCCAGATATAGAAGCTACACTTAAGCTCCACGGTTGGGCCAAATCAGCCGAACTTTAGTCTTTCCCTACAATCCTCAACTTAATTTCTCAACTCACATGACGGTCCTACATTTTTCGAGAAAAACGGTATAGCATTCGCCAGCTAAAAAAATTATGAATTGTAAAGTCAGATTTTAATTTCCCCATAAACCTACCCAACATCACGCCATAGGTAATTTTTTAAGACTAGATATACGAATAACTGACAAATTATGAAATTAGGGGATGAGTTAAAAGACCTAATTGTAGATTATTTTGCACAGGGCGCCTTTATATAGAGTCATAGGCGAACGGCCATTAAAGGAGATAAAAAGTGAGGCCCATGAAAAGCATGGCTAGGTCAGATTAGCCGTAAACTGTAAATACTGAATGGCCACCAATCACGAACCTTTAACTATCATGCCAAAGCCAAGCAAATAAATACCAAAACCGGATTTCAATAATTACTTTGGCTACTAAGGACTTACTATTCCTTATAAGTTTTGAGTAAAGAGCTCAATAAATCCCAGAGCCATTTATAAAATATGTCACTAAACATTGAGGTCAGTGGTCTTTTCTCAGCATCACTATATTAACCGGAAAATTTTTTTCCACCTTTTCAAGAAACCCACGGGGCCAAGATGTTGCCAGTGCAAGCTTCAACATTCTGTTTACAGAGATACCACTTTCGAACATCAAAATGTAATGTCTGGGATATCGCCAATCAAAGGCGAGGCGGACCCAACCTACCGCTTCTAGCGCCAGTAGGGCATATAGCTGAACAGGCTCTTACGCATATTGTATCAAATCAGAAAATTTAATGTCCATGGAGCGCTACTTCAACAAAAATCTCTACCGTTCCCTCAAAAAGAAGATACACTGCAGCAGACATCACTCCTGCTTGCTTTGTGGCTTAAAACAAACTGAAGCCACAAAGCACAAATTGAAATAATCGTAAGCTTGTTTAGCCACGCCAAATCTCAGGGCCACCGACGATACTCGTATCGAGGGCGTCAATGAACGAATGATCTTTCTGATCATATTCAAAAAGAGACAAGATATAGCGAACTGTTTCTAGTCTTGTGCGTTTCTTGTCTTCGGAACGAACTACGCACCAAGGAGCAAAGTCATGGTGAGTTTTTTGGAAGTTCTCTTTAATGGCGCTTCCATACTCATTCCAAAACGACAAACCCTCTACATCTATTGAAGACAATTTCCAATGCTTAAGGGGATCATCCTCTCGCTTTAAAAATCTTCGTAACTGTTCTGCCCGACCAACATTCAACCAAATTTTTATGAGCTTTATGCCTTCTTCGGCCAACATTGTTTCAAACTGTGGCGTTTGAAGAAAAAATTTATCTCGATCTGTATCACTGCAAAACCCAAATACTTTTTCAACAACAGCGCGATTGTACCAACTGCGGTCAAAAATACTGACGGTCCCCGCTGTTGGAAGATGCTTAATGTAACGCTGAAAATACCATTCCCCTGCTTCTCTTTCTGAGGGCTTTGAAAGGGCTACAACTCTCGTGACCCTAGGACTAAGGTTTTCATTCGTAGCCCGGATTGTTCCCCCCTTGCCTGCTGCATCGCGGCCTTCAAAAACAATTGCTACCCTCTGACCTGTGGAACCCACCCAAGATTGAAACTTTGCCAGTTCAATTTGTAATGGCAACATCGCTTTTTCATATTTCTTATTCGACAATTTTGTCCGGTATGGATACGTTGGATCCAAAATTTCGCTTTTGCTGCTCCCTAGAATTGCAGCTCTAATATCTTCCGGCGCCTCTTTTACCAAAAATCGGCGTACCGCGCCGTCAAAATGAAGTGACATAGTTCTCTCCTTGATAGCCATCAACTGGCGGGTTTCCAAAGCTAGCGCAATCCAGCCCTTTTTAACGGAACGATCCACCGCTTCAATTACTGCGCTCTATGAATAGTGATGATGCATATGCCCAATTTCGTCAAGAAGTGTCAAATTTGCATCCGCTACGTCATTTGCCAGTGGAACCGAATGAATTGCTACTGACATAAAAATATTTTTCATTCAATTAATACTTTCAAAAGGTAGGCACAAAGAAACCTACTTCTTGGCCTTATCAACAATTTAAGGTTTCAAAAATCGCCCCTGTCGAGCGTACGAAAGGACTACTTTACGCTTAACAATGAGTTCTAATCTATGACTTTCACAATAATCATTTGGCGTCAATTGAGGTTTAAAAACTTCAGAAACAAATTTTTTTCGTATTTTTATCGCAAAAGTACTTAGACTTGGGATTATGGCTCAACTCGATGCTGAAGAAAATGTAAGCTTATAATATGTTTTCAACCCCATGTTCCAAGGGTCAGAGACGCACGCTAAGTTTATTAGAGCATGGATATTTTTGGGTGCATGAACTGTTGAAGCAAGCGCAACAACGCAACCAACGCTTTGCCCAAGAACCACAGATTTTTTCTTTACCGAGCAAGTATACCCGCACGTGCAGTAGATCCCTAATGGTTTCTACTGCTGCTCCAAATCCATGAGAGCGTCCAAGTCCTGAGCGATCAAACATTATAAGCCAATAATTTTTGGCAAGCTCTAGCGCAACAGAAAGCGTAAAGTCTTAAATATTATTACTTGAGTCACGGATCAAAACCTCATCCGGCCCCTCAC
>JAOGIM010000071.1 GCA_028150825.1 Paracoccaceae bacterium | reverse complement strand
TGACCCAACAGAAAGCTAACCTGCTTCTCGGGTGTTCATTTGCAAGCCCTAAGCTAAACGTATCGTAATAAAATTCTGTGGAAGGCTTGAGATTTCTGACCGTCAGATAGGTTTCGTAAATTCTGGAAATTGTGGGCGAATTAATATCTTTCGTCAGGGCATCTTCTGGTATGTTTATGGTCTAGAGAAATTTATGCAACTTTACGTAAGCTTTGGGTTAAGTAAGTTTAGTTTGCGCAATCTCGATTGCTTATGATGGCGTCAGGCATGACTGTTTTGCACAATCGTGGGTTTATTAGTTGTTCTTGTGTGACCATAGCATGCAGGATATACGCTTCGGAAAAATCTACATCCTCAAAGATTGCTCTGGTAAAATCAACAAGCTCAAGCTCCGCTCCACTGAAGTTGGCTCCTTTCAAATGTACACCCGAAATCCTTGCACCATTCATATAGGCGTAAGTTAGATTGGCATTACTCAAATTTGCACCGTGAAAATTAGTTTTTACTAGATAAGCCTTGGATAGGTCTGCTTTTCCGAAGTCAACAGTTCTAAGATCGTATAATCCAATGTTTAATCCTGATAAGGCACAACTCCTACAGGCGCGGGTCTCTAATAAACGCTGAAGTTCTATGCTTTGACCAGCGCATGCACTATTGGCTAATAAAGCAATACTGAACGCGATAAGCCATTTTGATAAAACAATATTGCGTTCGTGAACTATGTCAAATCCATGTAAAATTCGGACATAACTAATATTGCCTATACTAGCATAGCATTAATATGATCTGGCGTTTTATTTTTGTCGCGCCGTAAAAATCTCTAAAGGCCGTATTTCTGAAAGGTTAAAATTAACTTTTATTGATAATAGCTAAATTTTATCCGAGTAAAATTCCGATCACGACAGCCATAAGGCCCAAAACTGATAAAAAAAGTGAAGCAAGATTCATTGGAAGAATATTCCTAACGACTGCTTTCAATTCATCTTCATTCAAAGCAGATTTTTTTGCGTTCATTACTTTAAAGATACAGTTTATCAAGCCGGCAAGTCCGACCAGCGAAATAAACGATCCGCCCAAGATCAGTGGTACCATCGTCGAACTACCTTTTTGATGCTATTAGAGGGGGGGTAAGTAATTTTTATTCATAAAGCAAGCAGTCAGAGGGTCTTGCCTACGATCTTAAGTAGGGTTAAGTCGGGCAGAGATTGAATAGGAGACTGATATGCAAGATAGCCCAGATACGAGTTACCGTGTGACTGCGGATGAACTACGCCAGTTTATTGAACGTATAGAGCGGCTTGACGCAGAGAAAAAAGATATCTCCGACCAGCAAAAAGAGGTCATGGCCGAGGCCAAAGGCCGTGGCTATGACATCAAAGTTCTCAGGAAATTGGTCAGTCTAAGGCGCCGAGATGAAGGCGAAGTTGCTGAGGAAGAGGCAATTTTAGAGCTCTACAAAGAAGCTCTTGGAATGTAACTGAAATCTTGTGGCAGAATAAGTTCTGTTTTGGGAACACAAGAAACCACTAATTTTTTTTGTAGAGCCAAACCAAAGTTTTAACTCGCTTTTTATCCTAGCAGGGTGCTTTAATTTCTTCCATTATTGTCGCCACAATTGCAGTTGCAGTGCAAATCCTGTGATCAATCTTGGCACTTGAGGAACGCTCATAGAAGGGTGCTCCTTTAATTATTGTTGAAATCAAAGAGCTTTTATATGCTGGATTTCGAGTTTAGTTTGGCACGATATGGCTTAAAAGGTTATTTTAATTTTGGTGTCACTCTGAAAAATATCCCATGCGGTTTTGACAAACATAGAATTGCAAAAAAGATATTTTAAGAGGGGCTTGCGTGGCCTGATATAGATTACATGTATATGGGCGATAAAATTTGCATTTTCCCCCTTGTCAGACAGCATCAGTTGATTTATCTCCCGACCGAAGCCCCTATAGCTCAGCTGGTAGAGCAACTGATTTGTAATCAGTAGGTCCGCGGTTCGAGTCCGTGTGGGGGCACCATATAATTATTTATTATCAATAATTTATGCAGATATGACTTATTGTGCGTTGTTATATTTAAGAATAAGTCACCAAAAAGTCACCGTTTATGTACCTGATTGTTTGGGCAAATTAGCCCGTTCTACCGTTGTCACCCACCCCTGACCTTAGCAAACAATCCTAACCAATCAGTATCTTTACGGATGCGGTTCTGTTCGGCTAGGGTTTGGGGGAGAGAACTGGTATGGCTGGGCTAACCGCCCAGCCAATTAATTAATCAAGTTCGACGGCGAGCGCACCCATAGAACCGCCAGTTGTAGTCATGCCAGCAGCCGAAGCAGCGGCTGCTCTAACTTCATCTATGTTTGCTTTGAGCTTTTCTTCGCTGCTCCAGAGCGTCATAGTGCGTAATGTCTTGTCACCAGTGACCGTCATACGCATATTAGTTGCGCCGTGCTTTTTCATCGCAGGCCAAAACCCTTTGGCGGCTTCAACTGCATTATCGACGTTCCCGTCAAATTCCCAATCGGTAAAAGATACAAACATTTATTACTCCTTATGTAAGTACTGTGGAAGAAAAACTGATATTTTCAATATTTACTCCGACCGATAATAAATCATGAAAAGACTGATAGATAAATGACCCGTGGTGGAATAATCGCTTCGTTCATTGAGGCATTTTGTCCTCTACCATAAGGCGCACAGGTCTGTCAGCTTATGAAGTTTCTTAAGCAGTTTGCTCTGGACTTCAGTGACAACCCGCATGGCACTAGTCCAGCTTATAACAGCGTTGCTTATTTATCTTGTAGGTCACTCACCCCTGACCTTAGCAAACAATACTAACCAATCGGTATCTTTACGGATGCGGTTCTGTTCGGCTAGGGTTTTGGAAATATAGCAAAAGGGGAGAAAACGATGAAAGAACACTACATGTGCACCCACACTTTTCTTAGCGAGGAAGGTCAGAAGGCATTTGAAGACGCTTCATTAAATATGACTGATCGAGAAATTTTTACGATGATGAAAAATGAAAAAGCTGAAATGTTAGGGCATTGGCGTGGTGATGCTGATTTCTTCTTTTGCCATTGGTATGCAGAAGATGAGGATGCGATTATAGATACGTTAGACAAGGTGGGATTTAACTCATTGATGAATACCCTCCCAAACAAAATGTCACTTTTTGTTTCCAGTGATAAATTGACCGACATGACCATGGCAGAACTAGTAAATTCGGAATAACGACCCCATGCGCGCCATCCTGACAACACTGGCACTCATTGCGACTCTCGGCACACAGGCGGGGGCTGACTTCATTTAATTTGCATTTATAAATGCGCGGTTAGTTTGAAAAATTTCTTCGCTTAGTCAATGCAGTGAAGATTGAAGCCTTTCTCTTTTCCCTTAAGCGAAACACCCGTTTCAAGCCGTGTGTTTACATTTTCTAATAGCCTTATTCGCACTTCTTCTGAGAATATCAAACTGGCTTTTAAATCTTTACCAGCATCACATATTCTACTTGCGACGTTAACTGTGTCACCAACAACTGTGTACTCTTTTCGATCCTCGGTACCAATATTTCCAACAATGCATTCGCCGTAGTGGATACCTATCCTATGCGTGATTACCGGTAAGCCCTTCTCGGATCTTTCTTTCGCCCATTGGCTCATGGCTATCTGCATTTCTCGAGCGCAAGAAAAAGCGTTTTGTGCATCATTCCCTTGTGAAACGGGTGTGCCGAAAGTGGCCATCACTGCATCGCCAATAAATTTATCAACTGTGCCCAAGTTTTTAAAAATTGGCTTAACCATCTTATCCTGATATTCGGATAGTAATTCTATTATTTGGTTTGGTTCGAGTGTTTCGGATAATGAGGTAAAGCCGTCAATATCTGTGAATAAAACTGCAACCGGTTGACTGCTGTTTGAACTGTTATCAATTTGTATATCTTGTTCTTTTATTTTCTCTCTTATGGTTGGCGAAAAGTAACGGCTTAGATTTGTGGTGGATTTTTCAAATTTCACAGCGTCATCTAACAGGCGATCACTGAGATAGACGATAGCCCAACACATTATGCAAATGGTGATGTAAATGTTCACCCATAAACCAAAAAAAGCCACATTAATAGCGTTCCCGTCGGATACAATATCCGGCCAATATGATGAGAAGTATACCGTATCTGAACTCAAAATTAAGTAAACATCACGCGCCAATGCTGCAGAATAAACAATAATTGCGTAGTAAATAATTGAAGTTCGAAGAAACAAAGAATGTGCAATAATAAAGAATAATGGCCCTAAAAACTGATAGTCTAGGCTTTTACCAATCCCAATTTCTGAATACCCTTGAATATAAGTATCATAATTTCCCATTATGTTTGTTGAAAGGTAGTATGCAAAGGCTAATGCCATACCAAACACTACTAACTTTTCATAATTTTTTTCATTTAGGTACTGGAATATAGATGCAAAACTGATCATGGTTATTAAATTAAGAAGCAGGTTAAGCTGATTAATTATGTCGGAAGTATAAGCTGGCGCAAAGATTGATTTTACCAATGTAATCATGGCGACCACCAAAAATACAATGGCCGCTACTCTAAATCCTGATACACGTCTTACCAGCATATGATCCATTTATAACTGCCTCGCACGTAGTTAAAACTTATACACCTTAAACACGGCGTTGAACTTTACTCAATATTTACTTTGCGGTATCTAAAGTCGTAGCTCCAAGCTGACAAAAATCCTAGTTAGCACAAAAAGACATGCACACAGGCCGGTTTTTCAAAAGGGGCGGACTAGGTTCTGACCCGCCCCCCTGTCTTTATCCAGTGATACCGCTGATCTTGTGGAAGCTCTCAGCGTGAGAGACGGCAATGTCGAAACGCATATGCGCGACAAAGGCATACTGGTGGTTCTCTGCGTATCTCTCGCGCAGTAGCTCGACGCGGACGTCGTTGCGCAGTCCGATCATCAGGTTGCGAAAGTTGCCAACATAGATATTGCTTTCGTTGTTGCCCGATCCGGCATCAATTTGGATTGCTGACGATGTCAGCATCGGGATGCCTGTTAGTGATGGTGGAATATTAAGGGGTTGATTGGTCGTATCAGTGAGACCCGCCAAAGTTCCGGCATCACGAGGATGCATAATAATTGCATTAACCGGACCAGCATTGGCAATTTCAACTCCTGTCTTAGCCGTGATGAACGGCGCATAATTGGTAAGTGTTGCGTTGTGTGCAGTTGATCCAATTCCAGACTGCAATCTCAATCCGGTTGGTTCTGGCGCAACGCCTGATCCTTCCAATACAACCTGATCCATCTTGGCGGCCATCGCGGACGTGATCATGCGCGGGAGAGCGCTGGTGATGTTCAAGCTATCGTCGAGAAGTTCTCTTGAACACTTTACCATCACCATCATAGATCGCGGCGTGAAGCTCACAGACGTAAACGTCGGATCGCTTTCTGCAACGGCGGC
>JAOGIM010000069.1 GCA_028150825.1 Paracoccaceae bacterium | reverse complement strand
TAACATCTTTGTCTTTCAGTAATGATATCAACAGGTTAAAAAATTGTCTTTTTAGGTCGGCTTTTAAAATGTGTGACTTTATAATGTTTGGTAACAAAACCAAACATTTAGGGGTCATAAGATGAAACAAGCCAAGCTATTAACTGATGCGGAATTCCGGCGACTAAATGCCATTGTAAATTCACTGCGTTATCCAACTCGCAACCATACTGCCATAGCTCTCAGCTTTTATGCTGGTCTAAGAGCATGTGAAATAGCGGCACTCAGTGTTGGTGATGTGTTTGATGAGACTGGCCTAGTCAAAGACACAATTTACATGAGCGCGGCTCAAACCAAAGGCTCAGATAGTGCCGCTGTGTTGGTGAATTCTAAGCTGCAACGGCAACTGGAGCGGTTTGGCCAGCAATATCCCCGTCATATTGTGAATCTGGCGGCGCCATTGCTGTTCAGCGCCAAGGGTGGAGGGTTTACGGCTCAAACTGTCGTCAACTTGTTCAAACGCATTTACCAATTGGCTGGCATAGATGGCGCTAGCAGTCACAGTGGCCGCAGGCAGTTTGTTACTAATTTAGCGGACAAAGGGATCAATGCCCGGGTTGTTCAAGCACTAGCCAGACACAAGCACTTGGGTACCACTCAGCGCTACATCGACATTAATGATAACAAACTTAGGGCAGCAGTGGAGTTACTTTAGATCTACCCAAACAGGCTCCACTTCGATCTTATCAAAGAACGCCTGCAAACCTTCCCCTGTGATACCCAATGTGCGATCATTGACCAAAGGATGTACATAGATCTGCCTGCAGCTTTTTAATCCACTATCGATGAACAGCTGTACTCCAGTTTTGACGCCACTGATCATTGAGAGCGGTGTTACAGCCCCAGGCCGAACACCGAGATTTTCCATCAATCTTTCTGCAGATCCAAAGGACAACCGTCCAGTTCCCAATTTGGTATTGAGAGATTTGAGATCTATCTGCCTATCTTGCTCAGCAACCAAAAGTACGTTGCGCTTTTTGTTATCGCGCAGATAGAGATTTTTGATATGACCTCCACCCTGTTCTGAAGATAGGAATTGCCCTTGAACCTTCTTGGACTCTTCTACGGTTCTCAAAGGCACATGGTCAGCACGCGTATACGCAATTCCCCAATTATCCAGCTGTTCCATTATCGCATCTGATGAGATTGGGAGACTGTCTTGATATTTTGACGAAGCATCAACCGTGTCGTTCATTCTAAAACCTTTTCCTCAAACTCTTCTTTGCTAAGTTCATAGCGTTTGCCTGTGAGCATCTCTTTACGCAATCGTGGTGTCAAATGGCTGTAATGACGCTCAATCATAGCAATGCTGGTGCCCATTTGTATCGCCAGCGTGTGTATGTCCATGCCATCATTCAGAAGTGCAAACGTAGCGTAGGTGTGCCTAAAGCTATAAAGTGTTCGATTCTGCCCTTTACGTGGACAAGTGAGCAAACCAGTATCAATCATTAGCCGCTTGAACGTCTGCCTTAGGTTCTGGCTTGCTGTGCCATCAGGCAATCTAAACACTGGCAAATCAATCTTGGCTTTGACGAGTTCTTTAAAGCGCATATCCACAACGTCAGGACACCAACCTTGGATGCGCTTGAGATAATTGACGGTGCCACTGCGACAGATAATGTCCCGCCTACCTGTCTTGCCACGCACACTCATTTCTAAAAACACATCACCTTTTTCTTCAAACAGCGTAATGTGTTTCCAGCGTAGATTATCAGCTTCTGTTCCGTGTCGAAGACCTGTGTTGGCCAGTATCAATACATAGTCGCGCAACAAGTGGCGCATATCGCGCGATTTACCCTCACGCCCCTTATCAATCCAGCTTGGCAATGTGCGGATCAAAGTGCGATATTCATCTGCAGAAAAGTCAGGGCGTCTTGTACTATCCCTGCCCTTGTTGATCAGCACTGGCACATGACTGCGGTTCATGTAGCCGCGCACCACAGCTTCATCAAACACACGGTTTAGAGCTGAGTTATGGGTATTCAGCGTACTGGCCATAGGCTCACGCCCCATTTTATCAGCACGCCATTTAGCAAAGCGTTGAAGCTCTTCATAATCAATTGAGGTCACAAACTTATCGCCAAAATATGGGATCAAGTATCGGTTCAGAACGATGACGTAATCCCGATAGCTTTTCTTACCCAAGCCAGCGTCCAACTGCTTTTGCATGTCAGCAACACAGTATGCAGCCACATCAGCAAAGCGCTTTGAGATCACAGGCAATCCGTTCTTCTGCCTTATCTTATATTCTATGTATAGCTCACGTGCCGCCTCTTTGGCCTCGCTCAGCTGTTTGCATTTGGTGCTTACTCGCACCCACGTGCCATCCATCTTGAAAGTCGCCTGCCAAGCACGACTGCGGGGACGTTTGAAAACACGTATGTCTCCATCCAATAGTGTCACAGTTTCAGAGCTTAATTTGGGCATTGAACTTCAATATAACATTGTTTCAGTTCAAGAATATGCTCTCGCACAAAAAAGTCTACCAATACACAAACACTGTGTTCGAAGACTATTATGCTAAAGATATTTTGTTCAACTCAGCGTTTCCAATCCATTTGGTTTAAATAAGTGCGCTACGGACAATAAGCCATGCTCTAAACTTTAAATCATTGAAATAAATTAAATGGTAGCGGAGGAGAAACTTGACCCCCGGCACGCGGATTGTGCTAATGTTTTCACGAATTGGCAAATGTTTATACTAGTATCTTAGCCTTTCGAGATATTTCAAGAAGTTTTTCAAAAATACCCGGAACACCGACAATGACCTCACCTCCATTTTCAATCATTGCATTGGCTGATTGCAATTCGATAAGACCCCCGGCTTCAGCGACAAGTAACTGCCCAGCCAAGCAATCCCAAGCATTCATATATTCTTCTACGTAGCCTAATAAACGGCCTGTAGCTACATAGGCGAGTGAAAGGGCACCGGATGCATTCCGTTGAAAAACGCCTCCTTCATCTAAAATTTGGCTTATGATACTGATGGTCCATTTCGTGGAAGCGCAATTAGAAAATCCAACTCCAACGCTTCCCTCTTGTAACAGCCCTTCGCCAAGAGGTGGTATCCGCTTGCCATTGAGGAAAGCCCCTTGGTTCACAATAGCTGAAAACATTTCATTATGGCATGCATCAAAAATTATTCCTATTGCTACTTTATCTTCATAAACACCTGCTAGAACAACTACCCATGCGGGAATACCTTTAATAAAATTAGCTGTTCCATCAATAGGATCAATCACCCATGTAAAACCAGATTTACTTGGCTTTCTTTTATCTTCTTCTCCTACAATCCCATCATCAGGGAAATGCAAATCAAGCTTTTCGCGAATAAAAGCTTCTACTTCTTTATCGGCTTGGCTTACAAAATCTTGATGACCTTTTTGTTCGATCTGCAGACTGGATATATTATCAAAATGCTCCAGGGCCAGCGTACTTGCTTCCGTCACAATTTCCTGGGAAATTTTTGATTTTGCATTCCAATTCATTGCACCGTTCACCCTTAATTTTCAACGTTTGCACGCCAGTTGTTCATTTTAAGACTTGGCATTACCAAGAACCCTAATTATTTCGAAATAATGCATGTTTTGAAACTTACAAAATTCAATGGGCCCAAACTCTAAATCTCTGTAAGCACTCAAATGGCTGTAAAAAAGACTATCAGCCTCCGCTATCGCGGCAGCTGCTTCATCATCGTTATACCATTGCTTTAAATAGCCTAAACTTATGTGAAATTCATACGTATCAATGTCATTCCGATACAGCCCCGTTAGATCCTGCAGTTGGTGTCGGGCTTCTCGTAGAATGCGAGCGTCTATATCCGTAGCAGGGATCATACGAACGGTACCAGGCATTGACATCCCTGACGGTTCCATAAGGACCTTATTAAATTTTTCCCAGGCGGAAATCTTAGTATCAAACTGCTGAGTAATTTGATCGAGATTTGCGGATAAAGGCATTCCTTTCGGCCAACCATCTACTCCCAAAGGGGATCCACTAATCCCACAAAAAATAGTCATATGAAAACTGTGCTGCGGCAAAAAAGTATAATTACCCGCTAAAGCTGACCTTTTTAACCCATCTTGAAGGGCACATAGGGAAACAAAGAAATCGGATTTTTGATCAACATGGCAAACAAAAGTATTTCCAGGATGATGCATAACGTTTCCATAAGTGTCAAACTTTCCACCCTGTCCAGGTTTTGTAATCGCCTTTGGAAACTCCAGAGCAGTATTTTGACCAGATAGGTACTGAAAAATATCTTCACGCACACTATCCGCGGTTCTTTTCGTAGTCACATCAGATAACATGATTTTTCATACCAAATTCGTTTTATGGCTGCGGAGCCGGTGGAAGAACCGGCGCCGCACTGAGTTCTAGAAGCGCTTAACGCTCAAGAATCACATTGTCGATAAAGGCCTCTTCGACCTTACTACGAAATGGCTGTTTACCCCATGACTGGCGGAAAGCGCGTTGTTCATTAGGAACCAAAGCTGCACTGTCATCTGCCGCAGCATTCATCGGGGCAGTGCCAAAATCTCGGTTGAACATCGTCTGTGTCTCAGGTGATGTTAGCCAATTGACAAAGACCATTGCTGCCGCGGGATGAGGTGCATTCTTTGGAATGGCAACGCCGTTTCCTCCACCGTTCATACCCATTTCTGGGATGTAGAATTTGATTTCTTTCCGTACTTCGCCACGGTTTTGAAGTCCTGCAAGGTGATCTTCCCATGCTGGAGCCATCCACAGCTCTTTATCACTAACCCTATTGATATTGTCGACGTTAGACGCTGTGATGATGTAATTTGCTGCGTGTTTATTAAAAAAATCAAAACCTGGCTGAACGGCTGCAATCCGCGCATCAGAAACCTCTCCGTTGGAGAAATCAACTCCGGCAACGTTTCGCAATACGTTTTGATAAAAAGAGGGGCCCGAACCGCCCTTTTCATAATTAAAACCGAACTTGTTTGGATGATCCGTCCAGAAAGTGGCGAAATCGTCAATCGACTGCGGAAGGTCTGCTTCACTCACTTTTGCTGGGTCATAGGCAATACCTGATTGGTTTCCCCAGAAAGCCAAAACATGGTCGCCACCATCAACGCCTGCAAGCTTTGAAACCCGTCCATCATCTTTGGGAAGCTTGTCCAGACTATTGAAAAGAGATTTCAACTCAACAGTTTCAAAGCTATCATAACCCCAGGCGAACACATCAATGTCACCGGTTTC
This sequence comes from Paracoccaceae bacterium, assembly GCA_028150825.1. Lineage (GTDB taxonomy): Bacteria > Pseudomonadota > Alphaproteobacteria > Rhodobacterales > Rhodobacteraceae > LFER01. Next base: position 348 of record JAOGIM010000069.1, on the reverse strand, counting down.
GCGGTCTTTTTCTGCTAACATTTTTTGTGAATTACCAGCGTTATCACCATCTGGAATTTTTACTGAAATACCGTACTCATCTTCAAATGAACTGATCGCACGTCTAAAATCATCTTGTAGATACCAAACGTACCAGGTTAAATTACCTTCTTCTTTGGCTTGCGCTACGATTTTGTCCCAACTCATCGTTGATAGGTCGCCAGCATGTAAGGGTGTCATAAACGCCCCCAAAGCAGCAGCAGTCGTAAATAGTTTTTTGAACATTTTCTTTCTCCTTTGTTAAGTTTGTTAATCCCAGCTACCCTTTACCCGACGATAACGCAGGGTTGGCAGATCGCATAAGCCGTT
>JAOGIM010000007.1 GCA_028150825.1 Paracoccaceae bacterium | reverse complement strand
TGATCTCGATGATTGCAGAAAATGTTGGAGGCAAAATAAAGACTAAGCTTTGAAATTATAGACTCTCAGAAACTGTGACACGGTGCCACTGGGATGTTAAATTGAAAGTTGAACGTTGTTCAAATTTCGATGTTCACCCAGTCTAATTTGTAGATATTTCTGAATTCAGGAAAGAAATTTTCGATCTCTTCAATATAGAAATTACCTTGTATGCACGCATTAGTCTCCTTTTTGAGCAAGAATAAAAATGATTTTTTCACAAATTGTTCTTTAGACATTTTATCAAAGGTAAATTCGGAATGTACTTGGTCGCTGACCTTTACGATATGGTGCGTGGTCGTATCGCCTTTAACAACCACTTGGAATGTATCCCTATCAATTTGATTTATGTTGAGCATTATCTTGCCTTTCCATTCGCTCTGCTCAGCTCTATGATTTGAGTTCTTAACTGCCAAATTTTCTGTCGGCTATGGATATGTAAAACGTCACTTGCATAACCTAATTGATTAACGACCTTTTGAGTGAGCGCTACAAAAAATCGTTCTGGATTAAAACATAAACCATCTTAATTCATTTGGTCAAAATAATATTTTCTTGGGCTATGAATAAACTATACTTTGCACTGGCAAAGGAAAAATTTAGTCACCTTCCATCAGTTTTTGAATTGCATTGGTAACTTTTTGGTGTTGCTTTTTTGCGATTACAATCTTGTCTTTTAAATGTTTGATAATTCTTGAGAAGGTCTTCGATTAGCTTTTCTTTATCGTGTTTGAACTCGTGCCTTGTCTTCGCCTTGCTATGTTTATTGAAAAAAGTGGCTAAGTTGCGTGCCCTAGTAACATTGCTTCGACTAGTTTTTGCACTCTCAGTGCTTCTTGTAGAGTTGCCAATCTGTGGGGCTGTCTGTTGATGCAAAGCAGTAAGTCGTCCAATTGTGCAATTAGGCTAACTGAGCGGGGGTCTTGGGGGATTTCACCAACATTCAAGAAGTCGCCGCCATCAGAGACTGCATCAATATAAAATTCTGATATCCGCCTGCTTTTAGTCTTTCCTTTGATCGTTAGTTCCTGACGGTCTGGCTGAGCGCCTCCAACGCTAGCCATAATACTAATAGGCTGGCCTTTTGCTGTTTCCAGTCGGGCAAGAAGGTGCGTTTCGCAAAGGTCGGTTCCCTGGGGATAGGAGGGATGGGCCCATTTTACTGAAATTGGGCCCAAGATACGTTCTGAGAAAAATAAAAAATGTGAAATAACTTCTCTTGTCATACCGCCTTCTGCTCGCAGGCGAAGCCAGTCAGCCGCCTCTTGCCATTCCCGTGGCCAGGCTTGATAGGTAACGATAATATCCGCACCAATTAGATCGCCAAGTGCTCCGTTTTGTACGGCCTGTGATGCCTCACTTAGCGCGGTCCCTGACGCTTGCGTGAAATTTACGGCTGTCGGAACACCTAAAGACGTCAACTTTAGGACGAGATCCTCACTGTCTGCGATATCCACACCAAGTGGTTTTTCTAAAAATACAGATTTTCCTGCTGCTGCAGCACTGAGAGCAATCGCCTTTCTTGGGGCTGGTGGGCAGGCAAGATATACCAAATCCGCAGCTTGGATAGCTGAGTGTACATCTCGAGCAATAGTGATCTCAGGGACAGATCTCTGTGCCTCTTTGCAGGCCGCAAGGTTTGGATCCCAAACTGCAACTGGAGTATAACCTTTATGCTTGTTCATCTGCTCAAGCATTCGTCTGCCCATGATGCCACATCCAATTATAGCCGTTTTTATGCTCATATGATCCTCGTTTAAACTTGTGTTTGCCGTTTATAAACCTTCTCCCAGTGCTTGGTTCAGCAGTATGTTACTCTAGCCCTCACATGGAAATTCGCTTGATATGATTGTAAAAGCGCTTATCAACGCAGCTTGACCACTGGGCTGTCCTGCGACATTAGCTTTAAAAAGTTTTACCAGCTCTGATTTGGTCGTCCCTTCCGGTATGCAGGCAGAATTTGTCAGAGTTGCATAATCAGCTGCCGCTTGCATAAATCCGTTACAAAGAGAAATCCAGTTAACGCTGCCTCGGTTGCAAATATCCATCGCTTCCTTCGTCGATAATGGCGGTTGCCCCAAAGCAGATTGTGCAGAATAGATTATCAATAAAGCTGTCATTATAATGCGCATGAGTCGTATCCTTGGAGTAGATTAGGTGGGCCATTTTGAAAAAGTGAAGACGCAAAAGAAGTCCCGACGCCAATACACATATAAAAACCACAATTGCAAATGATCAACATCTTCTTATGGAACCTAGCTCTAGCAGCATGCGGGAAGAAGTTTGGTTTGTTGATTGCTAATTCCCAAGCGTGTCCTTTAGGGATTTAAACATATCTTGAACGCTGCCTGCTGAACTACAGTCGAGAGTCATCATCATAGTTTCTTTAGCAAGTTCTGGCAGTTCGTCGATATGGACTGCATTGAAACGTTGGCTCACTTGAAGCTTAAGTGGATTATCAACAAAGGTCTCGATACGGGCTCTTCCACCAGCTGTAAACGGGACTTTGAGACCGGTATCTAAGTCCAAAACCTCAAAGGCGTTATGCGCCACACCACAATTATTTTTTAGTTTGATGAAGGCTATGATCTCTAACTTTTCAGGGTCAACAATCGCTTTAATTTGTGCGTGATAATCGTAAGTCAGCTTTGCTGTCAGAGGAACAGCTAAAATAAGTGTCAAAATAATTGTAGTTACTCTCATACTAAAAACCTACAAAAGTTGAATGTCTTTGAAAAGCTGTAAAAGTGCAGGAGCCTCAAATGTTATGATGATAAATCCAAAATAAGGGTAGCCTATTTTATTTCTGGTTTGTTCAATGTGTCACGGGTAATGTTGCAAACCTATTTTTAAATTTGGTCTATATTATGATGACTACACAATATCTGTTCCTACAGGACTTGAATCAAAAGTATGAAACACTATCAATTGGATCGAAATTGCCTGAGGAAACAACTATACTTACCTTTGTTCCGTCCATAATGACTGAGGTTATGAACCTTTTTGCGTTCTTATCAACGAAAATGGTTGTTGGCTCAATTTTAGATAATCATTTATTTTTTGTGTTTGTATTATAAAGCCCCTTAGATCTAGGTGTGAACCTATCTATCCTTTCGACGCCACTTTAGAAACTCTTTTGAATACTCGTATTAAAATTTCAACCCATTATTGCTTTTTTATTTTTAAGTTGGGCCTAAAAGACATGACAGAAATCTTGATTTGTTGATTTCAAATCTTCCATTTCAGGTAGTTCGTGTATAGGTTGGATGGAGCCACATTATCGTGTTTCGTAATACAGCCAAACAGCGTGTGAGAAAAAAGACTGAAAATTATTTCTAAGGATAAAGATGGCTAAGCTTAATATTTTATATGCATCGGAAATGGGCAATGCGGTTGATGTCGCTGACAATATATATTTGCGTGCATCAGAACAGGGCATAGATGCTGAGCAATTTGAAATGAACGATGTATCAATGGAAGACTTGCAAGACATGACAAAGGTTCTAGTTGTTACAAGTTCGACTGGAGACGGTGATTTGCCAATGATGGGCGAAGATTTTTGGGATGTCCTAAGCCAGACAAATATAAATCTTGAAGGACTTGAATATAGCGTATGTGCTTTGGGGGATCGCTCGTATTTCAACTTTTGTGGTGCGGGCAAAAAGGTTGATGTGCGGATGTCAGAATTGGGGGCTAAACGTGTAGCTGACAGACAGGATTGTGACCGCGACATTGTAGGTGCAGATGAATGGGCCGAAACTGCAATCGAAAACCTTGGATTTTAGCATTGTCCCAAAATGTGCAAATTGCCTTCAGCATTTGGTTGGATCGGTTATCCTTATTTCGGAGCAGTCAGCCGTTTCATTACGTCGGCAACTAATTTTATAGCGGTATCGTTGTCTTCTAATTCTGATGGATCAAACGATAGTGACAGGCCGGGCATGGACTTTTCTATCGATCTTGCCTTGCGTGCATCTTGGTCGATCAAGCTAACAACTTCGTAAGTCTGGACAGGATAGGAAATACCCTTTACCAAAATTGGTTCACGTTTTTCACAGATGATATGGCTTTTTATGAGCAAGTAGGTATCTTCGGAGATCAAAATTTTATTTGGCTCTGAGTTTGATTCAAGCCGCGATGCCAGATTTACGCCGCGCCCAATAATAGTGTAGTCCAACCGATCTTCAGATCCAAAGTTTCCCACTGTGCATGCTCCAGTGTGAATACCCATCCGCGCATTCAGCGTGCTTGCCAAACCACGATCCCTCCAATGGTGCCGAATGGCTTCGAGTTTGTCCAGCATTTCCAAGGCCATCGAAACACAGGCAATAGCGTCTTCGTGTTGTCCCCGGCTGACTGGATCTCCAAAGAATACCATGATTGCATCACCGATAAATTTATCAATCGTTCCGCCCCACCGGATCGCTATATTTGACATCTCGGTTAAATACTGGGTCAGCATTTCGGTAAGAACCTCTGGTTCCAAACGCTCGGTCAGTTCTGTAAACCCCTGTAGATCTGAGAAAAACACAGTCAGAGGCTTTCTTCGAGTTTGGATTGTGACGTCAAGTTCGCCCGAAAAGATTGAATCGTAAACTTGTGGTGAAAAATATTTTGCCAGTTTAGTCGAAAGTGAGACCAATTCAGCTGTTCGTTCTTCGACCTTTTTTTCCAGATTTGCATTCAGATCAGCAAGATCCGAATGTGCTTGGTTAAGTTCGCTAAGGCGTTGTTGTTCGCGTTGAAAAAGTCGTGCATTTTGTAACGCGCTCGCGGCTTGGTTGGCCAAAATCCCAATCAAAAATTCATCTGCTTTGTCGAAAATATTGACCTGCTTGCTTTCAAAGGAAAACACACCGACTAATTCTTCTTCCAAAAGCATTGGAATGGCGACTTGACTTTCAACATCTGGAAGCCCAGGCAAATCTTCTTCTTCTTGTAGTCTTGTTTCATCTGTCTCAGTTACCTGCTGTCTGATTGCCTGCATATAACTGCGTTGCATACCCATATTGGCCATGCGCATCAGTTTTTTGCGCTTTGCAACCATGCCAATTACACCCATTCCAACGGCAACTTTGGCGCCGATTCCCTTATCGTCATAGCCGTGGGTCGACAAAACACTCAGCGATTGGTTTTCATTATCCATCAATAAAATCATCGAATGTTGAAAGCCAAAATACTCGTCCATCGCCAGAAGCATCGACTTTCCGATAACCGCAAGATCTAGGGTCTTATTAATTTCTGTAGAGACTTGCTGAATAATATCAACTTCCTTGGTTTTGCGTTCAAGAAGTTGCATTGTTTTATCTGGCTGGTTTTTCTCAGAATTTGTCATTTTTTGATACATTCGTGAAAGGATTATATGTTCACCATAGGCTCAGAGATGTATATTCGAGCAATAAACATCGTCTATCCAGATCTTATGATAAACACTTTAGCGAAATGTTTTTATTGAGGTTAACTTGTAGACATCCGCTCCAAGAAGCCTGAAAATACCCGACATGCCGCTCATTGATGCAATGGCCTCAAGTTTCATTTCCATCTCGTCAAACAAATCACCTTCGGCCTCTGTATGGTGGAACTCGAGTTCTAAATTAAACATCCCAAGCGTGCTTGGGTTAATGATACTGGCATAAGCAAAAGGATTTTCAGCGATGTTGCGCTTTGTCTTGTTGAAAAACTGGTTTGATAAAGCGACATGATTTTCGTCTACATACCAAATTTGGGAAATAACGGACGTGTTAGGTTCGCCAGCCGCAGAACAGGTTGTAATCCAGCTTGGAAACATACCTTGCAGTGCGGGGAAATGCTCATCAGTAATCATGGTTATTCCTTATAAAAAGATCAAAACTCAAGCTCTTGGCCCGCTTCTGGACCAGGAGTTTGTTTGAAAATATGGTCAACTTTGAACTGTAACCCAACGTCTGGAACTCGCCCAAACATGCTTTTTATGGCGTCTTCGGGTAACCCCATTGATCCCATCATCTCCAACATTGACGTACGGAACTTTTTAGATTTCGAGAGGTCTTCTTCGTTAAGCTCTACCTCACCTAAAAACTGACCTTTGAAATTCCACGCTTCGTGTGTCACCAGGCCAAAAAAGTAGCTTACCCGACCACTGTCATTTAGATCCGTTATAACCTTTTCGGCAGCAGATCTAATGACAAAACAAGTTACCAAGTCGTTTTCTACGTCCACAGATATCCCGAGAGGGTCCGTGTGACTGGGCTTCTTATCTGAGGAGGCAGATCCTAAATGTCCAACACCTTCAACCAGTGCTTTGAGTGTGATTTCTGGCAGCAATGTATTCTCCAAAATTAAGTTAAAAATTAATGTCTGTGGCTAAATCAAGTGTAGAATAAAACCTAAACAGGATCTTATATTCCGTGCTAGATAATAAAACTTAATTTGGTTTAGTCGTATAATGACATCAGGCCGGTTGATTATTCAAATCATAATTGTCAGAAATTAGGGAATAAAGGATTATCTCACCTTAATATCTACGCACTGGCATAATGGATAGTTGGATAAACTTTTAGTAGGTTATTACCCTTGCAACTCTGAAGCATAGTTTTATTTCTTTTATTGTAACCTATGAACCCGACATAGATGTATTTGTACTGGAAAATGAAATGACAAAATTTGCCCAAAAGATATGTGTTGCCTGTCAACCCGATGCTGAACCGGCCACGCAAGAAGAGATAGATACTTTTTTAATAGACAATCCTGAATGGTCCTTAGTTGACACAGATAATATTAAATGCATTCAGAAGGAGTATAAATTTGAAGACTTTGAAGATGCACTGCGATTTACAAACATGGTTGGTGAAGTTGCAGAGCAAGAGGGACATCACCCTGCAATTTCCACAGAATGGGGACGGGTGGCTGTGAAGTGGTGGAGTCATAAAATAGAAAACCTGCACTTAAATGACCTAATATTGGCGGCACGATGTGACCAAAAATACGCGAACATGTAGCAACCTAAGCCGGCTGGACGTATCCTGAAGAGAACACGGCTCCGCTAATTGGCCGGGCACCATATTCTTTAAAATTCGTTTGCTCTGACTTCATGAGCCATATGATCTAGGACCGCATTTACAAATTTTGGTTCTTTTCCATCAGGAAAAAAAGCGCTGGCGATATCAACATACTCTACGATAATTACCTTTGGTGGCGTCGTTGTTTGTATGAGTTCAGCGCCAGCGGCGCGAAATAAGGCACGCATAGTTGGGTCAATGCGGCCCAAAGGCCATTTTGCTACCAATGCCCGATCTGTAAGCTGATCAATTTGTGCTTGATAGTTGACGGCGTCATCCATTGTTCTTGTAAATAGATCGGCGTTACCTTCTTCATACTTTGTGCCATCGTAATCTGCGCCAAAGCGATGATTGAGGAATTCTATGCGCACCGACTCTGTTGTCTGTCCGGAATGCTCCATTTGAAACAGGGCTTGCACAGCATAAAGACGGCTCGCAGAACGCATTTTACGTTTTTTATTGCCCGAAAGGGCCCTGTCATCCGTCATAAAACGCTCACACCAGAGGTCTAATTTTCTTGTATTGCAGGTTTGAAGCCCACTCCTTTGCGCTCCGACCCCCACTTACGAGCCAGTGCAATAAGATGCAAGGCCGCGGCGGCTGCACCTGCGCCTTTATTTTGGGCGTTTGGATCTGCGCGCACTTCGGCCTGAGCTTTATTTTCGACAGTCAATATTGCATTACCAATACAAAGTCCTTGTAGTCCAAGCAATGTGAGCGCGCGCGAACTATCGTTACAGACCGTTTCATAATGTGTCGTTTCGCCACGAATAACGCAGCCCAAAGCCACATAACCATCATAATCCTTCATCCGTTCAGCAATGCCTATCGCGGACGGAATTTCCAACGCACCGGGGACATCGATGACATCCCAAGTGCCACCAACCGCCTCAACTTCAGCGCTGGCACCCTTTATCAAATTATTGCTAATATCTTCATAATAAGGCGATCGTACGATCAGAATTTTAACAGGATCGTCAAATTTGGGCTGTTCAATTTTAAGGTAGTTTTCTGATCCAACCATTGATTATCCTAACTCTGAAATTCTGCGCGTTGAGACGATCTCAAGCCCATAAGCTTCTAGTCCCACAATTTTTGGTGCTGGCGAATTAGTAAGTAACTCCAGCTTTGAAAGCCGTAAAGATGAAAGAATTTGCGCACCTAGACCATATTGTCGAAGGGTCTTAGGGGAGACTTCGTCACTTGCATCCAACTTCATAGAAGTATCACGCAACAAAACTACTACGCCACGACCTTCTTTGCTAACCAAGCGCATTGCATCGCCAAATTCAGCAGTACGTCCCTTTAAACCAATGCCAACAATATCAAGCATCGTATCCATCGCATGCATGCGGACCAGCACTGGAGTGTCACCAGAAATATCCCCTTTGATTAGGGCAATATGTTCATCGCCATGCGTTTCGTCGACATAGATACGCATTAGCCAGTCTCCTCCAAATTCCGAAGTGATCGTATTTTCCGCCTGAACGCGAACCAGATTGTCATGGCGGCGTCGATAAGCAATTAAATCGCTTATTGTACCGATTTTAAGATTATATTTCTGGGAGAACGCGATCAGCTCTGGAAGGCGTGACATAGTCCCGTCGTCGTTCATAATTTCGCAAATCACACCCGAGGCATTGAGCCCAGCCAGGCGGCTAACATCGACGGCGGCTTCCGTATGTCCCGCCCGAACAAGCACGCCACCATTGCGGGCGCGCAGGGGAAAGACATGCCCAGGCGTGGCAATATCCGACCCTGAATTTGTGGCATTAATAGCCACTGAAATTGTACGGGCCCTGTCGTGCGCTGATATCCCGGTCGTTACGCCTTCACGCGCTTCTATAGAAATCGTAAAAGCCGTTTCATGTCGTGATGAATTATTAACGCCCATCAATTCTAAGCCCAGTTGATCAATACGTTCAGAGGTCATAGACAAACAAATCAAACCGCGTCCGTAGGTTGCCATGAAATTGATTGCGTCTGGAGTTGCCATCTGGGCTGGAATGACGAGATCGCCTTCGTTTTCACGATCTTCGTGATCAACAAGAATAAACATCCGGCCATTTCTTGCATCTTCTATAATTTCCTCAATTGAGGAAATAACATCGCTATAAGATGTCTCAACTTGGCCAGGGACTTCAAAACTCATAGCGATCTCCAATACGCTTATCTGCTGAAACTAATCGTTTATGCGCTGCAGCTATCTTCATGATACATGTCGCGCAGCATAGAGCGCGACCGCTGCAGCATTTGAAACATTAAGTGACCCAAATTTGCCGGAAGATTCAATTCGTACAAGCTTATCAACAGTTTCTTTGGTGCGTTGGCGAAGGCCTGGACCTTCTGCTCCAAAAACGAGCGCCACGGGCTTGTCAAAATGGCTCTCCAATGCTTGTTCAATTGTTTCTTCGCCAGCTCCATCAAGGCCTAGAACGATGTAGCCCATATTCTTGAGTTCTAAAATAGTTTGTGCAAGGTTTCGCAAGCGTAAATAGGGCTGGCGTTCCAAAGATCCGCTTGCCGATTTTGCGAGAGAGCCAGTTTCAGGTGCGCTGTGGCGCTGAGTGCCGATAACTGCATTTGCCCCAAAAACTTCAGCGGAACGCAAAATTGCTCCAACATTATGTGGATCGGTGACTTGGTCCAAGAGGATAAGTCTTGGTGCGCCTGTGTCAGAAGCAAGTGCATGATCGGCCAGAGTGCCCCAATCAAGAATTTTGACTTCTAGGGCGGCACCCTGGTGGACCGATCCCGGATCAAGTGGCGCTGAAAATTGCCTTGGTTCACAGATTTGGGGCTCAATACCACTTTGTGCGATTGCATCGGCCAACTTGGCGGCTGCATTCAGCGTAAGAACAAGTTGTATTTTTTCACGCACTGGATTGACCAGCGCATCCTTTACGGCGTGGATGCCAAATAGCCATACAGTTTTCTGACTGGTTGCTTTTTTGGACTGTTCCTTTTCGATGACCCACTTAGGCTTTTCCATGATTTACTCTTTGCGGTTTGAAGTGCTTACCCACGCGCTAACACATAGCCGTCCAGCAAACCATAGCCGTCCAGAAATTGTTCTCTAGATTCGGCGTTGCAGTTGCCTTTGCATCCGATACCAAACCTAAATCCCCAAACCAGTAAAACCAAGCCTAGAACAAAAACAACGCCAATAAAGGACAGAAAAGTGACAAATAACATAGTCAATGCCCAACAATTCTTAGATGGTCTGAGCCTACTTTGGATCAAGCGATCGAGGATCGGGGCTGGTCCATGGAGCGATACGGATATACCGCTCGTTAAAACATATGAAAAATGCTGTCTAACTTTCTTTTCAATAAGGAAGGAAATGCGTTAGCTTGAAGTAGTAGGGCCAAATTGGTTCTATACCAAAACAATGCAACCGCATTATACCAGTTATACTGGAGAACTAAAACTTAACTATTTCGGTTGCGAAAGTGTATAAAAATTTATGGCGCTGACTGAAGTGTTGAGCTGGTTTTGTAACACTCGCTATTTTACAGGTGAATTCAATTAGGCCTTTCGCTTTTTATAGAATTTGCCTGAGGGTACGTTTTGGGGGGTGTGTGCTAGACGTTGCCTACAAGCACATAGACGGCCAATCTTTACCAGCAAGAAGCAAAATATAATAACCCCACCTTTAGCGCACACTTATCGCTTGTCCCAGACTGCGCGTTAACACTCCCGTTCCGTCAAGCGGGAGACCCAGCTTGCTAAAAACCTTCTGTATCTTGATGCAAATCTAAGCTTCTAAAATTCTAAAGGCTAGGTCTAGTTTACGGCGTTACTGATACTGTTTTCATCATGTCAGGGTTACCTAATACTGCGCCATTTTGTCCTTTGCCAAGTTTGATCGCGTCTATGATGTCCATTCCTGAAGTGACTTTGCCGACTACGGTGTATTGCCCATTAAGAAAATATCCTTCGGAAAACATGATAAAAAATTGGCTATTAGCGCTGTCTGGACTTTGTGATCTTGCCATTCCTACTACGCCCCGATCATAAGGCAGATCGGTAAACTCGGCTGGTAAATCTGGGCGCCCAGAGCCGCCGCGACCGGCCATGCGGATATCGCCCCCGGCTTTACCATATTCAACATCTCCAGTCTGCGCCATGAAGCCGTCAATCACGCGGTGGAAAACAACTCCATCGTAGGCGCCTTCGCGCGCCAAAGTCATAATACGTTCTGCATGCAGCGGTGCGGCCTCTTCGAGTAGGTCTATAGTAATCTCTCCGTTTGCGCCTTCGCCTGAGATCTCAATCTTTAGTCCTGAGGCTTGCGCCCCGTTTGCTATGAGCACAAATATCAGAAGCAAACTACGCATCTGAAGCCACCTTGACGGTTATCATACGGTCTGGGCTTGATGGTGGCTCGCCTCTTATTATGGCATCTACATGCTCCATACCTTCGACGACACGCCCATAAACAGTGTACTGACGGTTGAGAAAATGATTATCACTGAAATTTATAAAGAATTGGCTGTTGGCACTATCAGGGCTTTGACTGCGCGCCGCGCCAATTGTGCCACGATCATGAGGGATGCCTGAAAACTCGGCCTTCAGATTTGGAAGCTCCGAACCACCGGTTCCTGCGGATCGCAGGGCAAAGTCTTTTTCCATATTCCCATTTTTTACATCACCAGTTTGGGCCATAAAGCCATCGATCACCCGGTGAAAGCAAACGTCGTCATAAGCACCGCTTCTGGCAAGCTCTTTCATCCGATCACAGTGACCTGGTGCAATATCGTTCAAAAGCTCTATCACAACAGTACCATCTTTCAATTCTACAAGTATTGTGTTTTCCGGATCTTTGACTTCGACCATCTCACTCTCCTGTCTTCACTAATTAATTGGATGTCTATGCTGGTTTTTCTTAGGCGGCAAGGTCTGCCATTGACCAAATGGGCCCGATGTTGAAATAAGCAACTTGAAATTTGCCATAAGGATGATGAAATGGGCTGGAAAACTCTTGACGATTTCAACCTAGAAGCGAAACGAGTTCTGATAAGAGTAGATATCAATGTCCCGGTAGAAAATGGACAGGTCAGTGATGCGACACGGATAGAAAAAATTGCTCCAACGGTACTCGAAATCATGAAGCGTGGAGGTTTTCCAGTACTCTTGGCTCATTTTGGACGTCCAAAAGGTCGGGTGCAGCGCGATCTTAGCTTGCTTCGGCTTGTTCCAGTGTTGGAGAGAGTGCTGAAATGCGATGTCATTTTTGTTGCAGATTGCATTGGTCCAGCCGTCGAGGCCGCTTCGGCCATTCTTGGCCCTAACCAAGTCCTACTGCTCGAAAATACACGGTTTTATGCCCAAGAAGAACAAAATGACCCCACATTCGTGGCTAAGCTTGCAAAAATTGGTGATATTTTCTGCAACGATGCATTCTCAGCCGCCCATAGGGCTCATGCAAGCACCGAAGGACTGGCGCGTATTTTAAACGCCTGTGCTGGGCGTCTTATGGAAGTGGAACTGAAAGCACTGGAAACAGCACTGGGAGATCCCATCAGGCCGGTCGTTGCCGTTGTCGGCGGTGCCAAAGTTTCAACCAAGTTAAAGCTGCTTGGTAATTTGGTCGAGAAAGTGGATCACTTGGTTATTGGCGGTGGTATGGCCAATACGTTTCTGGTCGCCAAAGGAATCAATGTTGGTACGTCTCTGGCCGAGCAAGGGATGGCAGCGATCGCCAATGACATTCTTGTCAAAGCTGTTCGATGTGGCTGCGAAATTATTTTACCCAAGGATATTGTCATTGCCCGAAAATTTGAGGCCAATGCTGCACATGAAATCTGTCTGGCAGACAGTTGTCCGAATGACGCGATGATTTTAGATGCTGGCCCTGAGAGCATTTCACAGATTTTTCGTGTTTTTGAGGTGGCCAAAACGTTAATCTGGAATGGTCCCCTGGGTGCCTTTGAACTTGAACCTTTTGATGCTGCAACGAATGCCGCCGCGCAAAAAGCCTCTGTTCTGACGAAGGAGGGCACTTTGGTTTCAGTTGCTGGTGGAGGAGATACCGTCGCTGCGTTGAACAAGGCAGGGGCAGCTGCTGGGTTTAGCTTTGTATCAACAGCAGGCGGGGCATTCCTTGAATGGATGGAGGGAAAAGAGCTTCCTGGAGTTGCCGCCCTTTCAACGGCATAAGTACTTCAAACTTCCAATTTTGATTAGATTTGTGAAGCGTTAGCGCTAAACAGTTTACAATTGGTTTTAGGCTGGCCTACAAATCCATAAAGGTGCGTGGAAGCTCCTAGGTTTTTGGCGTTTGACTAAATTTTTAAAAGGATATTACCATGAAAAATGTTGAGCAGGCTGAAAAAATGTCAAATGCACCTGGGTTTGTTGCGGCTCTTGATCAAAGTGGTGGATCAACACCAAAAGCTCTTGGCCTCTATGGTGTTGACGAAACTCAATACGTTAATAATACACAGATGTATGACCTTATTCATCATATGCGGTGTCGAATTATTCAGTCTGCGGCATTTACCGGGGATCACGTGATTGGCGCTATTTTGTTTGAAAATACTATTGACCGCGAAGTGTCTGGTCTCCGGGTTGCAGATTTCTTGTGGCAAGAAAAGCAAATTGTTCCCTTCTTGAAAGTTGACAAAGGTATGGCTTATAAAAACAAAGGTGTTCAGCTTTTAAAACCAATGCCTGAGTTAGATGCGCTTTTAATGCGTGCAAAGGCCGCCAATATCTTTGGTACTAAAATGCGCTCTTTTATATATCATGCCAATTTGGCAGGGATAACAGATATAGTTGAGCAACAATTCGAGGTTGCAAATCAGATCTTAAGCCACGATTTGGTTCCAATAATCGAGCCTGAAGTGGACATTTCAAGCCCTGACAAGGCTGAGGCAGAACAGATGTTGCTGGAAAGTTTAGCTCTGCATCTCAATGATTTGAAAGCCAGGGATAAAGTCATACTCAAATTAACACTGCCAGATCAGCCAAACCATTATGCATCGCTTAGCTCACATGCCAACATCATGCGAGTGATGGCGCTTTCTGGAGGCTATTCACGGCAAGAGGCCAATATAATGCTTTCCCAAAATGTTTTTATGGTTGCGAGTTTTTCGCGGGCGTTAAGCGAAGGGCTTAACGCTTCTCAAAGTGATAATGATTTTGACGAAACATTGGCGCGTACAATACATGAAATCTTCAATGCGTCTGTTTCCGGTTCCAGCTAACGCGTTTGTCGAGCTTCGAGAGCGTTTTAGAAAATTTAATTTTGAAAGACTTAGGGGATTCACAAACGTATTTTCTTATGGCATGATTGACATATCCCCAAGTTAAACGGGAATACGAGGCAGAGATGACAGTTCAACGCACATATTCGGGCTGGGGAATGCTTTTGGCATTTGGCATTGCTTTAGGACTTGGGATGTACTTTACCTTTGCAGCCGTTCAGGGTGACTACGGCATTTTTCGAAGAGCTGAAATTATCAGTGATGCTGCAAAATTCAAACTGGAATTAATTACTTTAGAGAGTGAAGTCGCACGTATGGAGAATGCAACACACCGGATGTCTGATGAGTTTTTGGATTTGGATTTGCTCGATCAGCAGGCCCGGGATGTGCTAGGTTATATCGGAAATACTGAAATAGTGATCCGATAAGTAACTACAAATATAAATAAAATATGATATTTTAGGTCTTAGGCATTTTTCACTCGCAAATGTATACTATTTCGTGCTAAGGTTAGTTTAATATTAAACTAATTGTAGGGAGGTGTCTTTATGGCGGTACGCAAATCGACATCAAAGCCAAATATTTCACCTGATGAGCTATTGAAATATTACAAAGATATGCTGATGATCCGGCGCTTTGAAGAAAAAGCTGGCCAACTTTATGGAATGGGTCTTATTGGTGGATTTTGTCATCTCTACATTGGGCAAGAGGCGGTGGTCGTAGGCTTGGAAGCGGCTGCAGAAGAGGGTGATAAGCGGATCACATCTTATCGGGATCATGGGCACATGCTGGCCGCTGGAATGAACCCAGATGGCGTCATGGCTGAGTTGACCGGTCGCGTTGGTGGCTACTCAAAGGGTAAGGGTGGTTCGATGCATATGTTTAGCAAAGAAAAGCACTTCTACGGCGGTCATGGTATTGTCGCAGCTCAGGTACCTTTGGGCGCAGGATTGGCTTTTGCTGACCTGTATAAGGAAAATGGTCGGGTCACTTTTACTTATTTCGGGGATGGCGCTGCCAACCAAGGGCAGGTTTATGAAACGTTTAATATGGCCGCTCTATGGGAGCTGCCAGTCATTTTTGTGATTGAAAATAACCAATATGCGATGGGGACGTCGCAGCGGCGCTCAACGTCATCTCCGGATATTTACACCCGTGGCGCGGCGTTTGGAATTCCAGGTGAGGCCGTTGACGGTATGGACGTTTTGTCTGTGAAAGAGGCTGGAGACAGAGCCGTTAATCATTGTCGCTCGGGTAAGGGTCCCTATATTTTGGAGGTTAAAACATATCGCTACCGTGGCCACTCGATGTCTGATCCAGCCAAGTACCGAACTCGTGAGGAAGTCCAAAAAATGCGTGAAGAGCGGGACGCGATTGAACACGTAAGATCTCTTTTGCTGACAGGTAAACATGCAAGTGAAGACGATCTTAAGGCAATCGACAAAGAGGTTAAGGCGATAGTTAACGCCTCTGCTGACTTTGCCAAGGAAAGTCCAGAGCCCGACTTGGACGAGCTTTGGACTGATATTTACGCGTAACGCAGGAGATTTAATATAATGGCAATTCAAATTCTCATGCCCGCGCTGTCGCCGACAATGGAAGAAGGTACTTTGGCAAAATGGCTGGTCAAAGAAGGCGATACTGTAGCCTCTGGCGATATTATTGCTGAAATTGAAACTGACAAGGCGACAATGGAGTTTGAAGCAGTTGACGATGGTATCATCGGGAAGCTGTTGATCGCTGAAGGGACTGAAGCTGTTCAAGTTAACGCGCCAATCGCCGTGTTATTGGAAGAAGGCGAAAGCAGTGATACGATGGATATCGATGTGCCCGCCGTTTTTACACGGCCTGTGTCAAGCCAAGTGTCTAAGATCGAACTGGCGCCAAGTGCGCCTGCGTCAGCTACTATACCCGCGATAATCTCTGTGCCGTCTGGCCCAGATTGGCCCGATGAGACGCCCGTGAAACAGCAAAGCGTTCGAGAAGCGCTGCGCGATGCGATGATCGAAGAAATGACTTCTGATCCAACGGTCTATTTGATGGGTGAAGAGGTTGGTGAATATCAGGGAGCATATAAAGTCTCCCAAGGTTTACTGGAAAAATTTGGTAATAAGCGAGTGATAGACACACCTATTACCGAACATGGTTTTGCTGGGATCGCGGTTGGTGCGGCCTTTGGCGGTTTGCGCCCAATTGTAGAGTTTATGACGTTTAATTTCGCAATGCAGGCAATGGACCAGATCATTAACTCTGCTGCAAAAACACTTTACATGTCTGGCGGTCAGATGGGGGCTCCTATGGTGTTTCGTGGTCCCAATGGCGCAGCGGCGCGGGTGGGTGCTCAGCACTCTCAGGATTTTGCGGCTTGGTTCGCGCAGATCCCTGGGTTGAAAGTTGCAATGCCCTATTCGGCGTCTGACGCCAAGGGACTATTGAAAACAGCTATTCGTGATCCGAACCCTGTGATTTTTCTAGAAAATGAAATTCTTTATGGCCGCAATTTTGATGTGCCTATAATGGATAATTTTACTGTTCCGTTTGGCCGAGCTCGGATCTGGCGAGAAGGCAGTGACGTCACGATTGTCAGTTTTGGTATCGGCATGCAGCATGCTCTTGAAGCGGGAGAAAAGCTTTTGGCTGATGGGATAGTGGCCGAAGTAATCGACCTGCGTACCTTAAGGCCCATTGATTACGACACTGTTATCGCTTCTGTCAAAAAAACCAACCGCTGTGTGACAGTCGAAGAGGGTTTCCCAGTTGGTTCGATTGGCAATCATTTATCCTCTGTCATTATGGAACGCGCGTTTGATTATCTGGATGCACCAGTTATTAATTGCACTGGTAAAGATGTACCCATGCCTTATGCGGCCAATCTTGAAAAACTGGCGCTAGTGACAAGTGACCAAGTGGTTGCGGCTGTCAAGTCCGTGACATATCGCTAAGGGAGGGAGAGACATGCCGATAGAAATCTTAATGCCTGCACTTTCCCCCACGATGGAAGAGGGCAATTTGGCCAAATGGCTCGTAAAAGTTGGCGACAGTGTGGTGTCTGGCGATCTAATTGCTGAAATTGAGACAGACAAAGCCACTATGGAATTTGAGGCTGTTGATGAAGGCATTATCAGCAAAATTCTCGTGCCCGAAGGCACCGAGAACGTCAAAGTTAACAGCCCAATCGCGGTTTTACTTGAAGACGGCGAAGAGATGTCTGCTTCGTTTGGTTTGCCCGAAACCGCCACTCCGAAATCACAAAACAACACCTCATCCAATATTGCGCTAGTTGTTAAGAAGCCTGTTTCTAAGCCTGTTACCGCCTCTCCTGTTGCGCTTGGCGTACGCGTCTTTGCCTCCCCTTTGGCGCGTCGCATTGCAGCAGAAAAGGATTTAGATTTGAGCCAAGTATCAGGAAGTGGTCCTTATGGTCGGATCGTAAAAGCCGATGTCATGGCGGCCAAACATGGTGCTCTGTCAGCTCCATCCGCATCCGGGAGCCAAAGAACAACTGCACTGACCGCAATGACAAGCGACGCCGTTATAAAATTATATCAAGACCGCGAGATGGTTGAGGTGCCGCTGGATGGCATGCGCAAGACAATTGCTGCGCGCCTGACCGAAGCCAAACAGACTATTCCACATTTTTACTTACGTCGTGATATCGACATTGATGCTCTTATGGCATTTCGCGCTCAGGCCAATACCCAATTGGAGGTTCGTGGTATTAAGTTCTCTATCAACGACTTTATCATCAAAGCGTGTGCCATTGCGCTGCAATCCATACCTATGGCCAACTCTGTTTGGGCCGGAGATCGGCTTTTGCAGCTATCGGCATCAGATATAGCCGTAGCTGTTGCAATTGATGGCGGGTTGATAACGCCAGTTCTAAAAGATGCTGAGCAGAAATCACTTTCTGCGATCAGTACTGAGATGAAAGATCTTGCTGACCGCGCTCGCTGTAAGAAACTTGCACCCAATGAATATCAAGGAGGTAGCTTCTCTATCTCAAATTTAGGGATGTTTGGCATTGATAACTTTGACGCTGTGATCAATCCGCCACAGTCGGCTATTCTGGCAGTTGGTGCAGGCAAGAAAAGACCAGTTGTTGGACTGGACGGCGATCTTACCGTGGCAACGACTATGTCAGTGACCCTGTCTGTTGATCATCGGGCGGTTGATGGTGCTTTGGGTGCGCAGTTATTAGATGCGATTGTCAAAAATCTTGAAAACCCGATCAGCCTTTTGGTTTAGATATTGGCATCTGATGAATAAAAACGGCTCCCTTTTCGGCAGTTTTATGTTAAGCCTAATGTTGTTTTATGAGTATCTGACTTAATTTAGCTCTGGAGTGATATCCGCATTTTCAGCTAATAGTTGGTCCATTGTAATAGAGGGTGTCGTGCATCCTGCTTCGCCAACCACTTTTGCAGGTACGCCGGCCACAGTTGTTTTTGCGGGTACATTGTGCAGCACCACTGACCCGGCTGCGATACGAGAACAATGTCCAACGCGAATATTGCCTAGCACTTTTGCTCCAGCCCCGATCAAAACACCGTCATCAATTTTGGGATGGCGTTCTTCTTCTTCTTTACCCGTTCCGCCTAAGGTCACTGAGTGTAGCATCGACACGTTGTCCCCTACAACGGCAGTTTCACCAATAACGATCGAATGCGCGTGATCGATCATAAGTCCTTTACCGATTTTGGCGTTGGGGTGAATATCAATTCCAAACACCTCTGACACCCGTGACTGCATAAAATAGGCAATGTCTCGCTGGCAACTTATCCACATGAAATGCGCAATCCGGTATGCTTGTATCGCTTGAAATCCTTTGAAGTATAGTAATGGCTGCAAAAACCGATGGCAGGCTGGATCGCGGTCATAGGTCGCCATGATGTCTGCTCGTGCAGAAGCTGCAAGCGTATTATCATCGGCAAACGCCCGATTGCAGAATTCGCGCAAATACTGCTCGGACATCTCAAGTGAGGCTAGTTTAAGCGAAATACGGTGCGCCAGTGCGCTTTCGATTGTTACGTGCTGTAATACGTTCTTGTGAAGAAACGCGCCTAAGAGCGGTTCGTCTTTTACCGCCGTTTCTGCTTCAGAGCGGATTTTTGCCCAAACGGGATCCAGTTCCGCAAGTTTTGGTTGTGTCTTTCCCATAAAAGATTCCCCTGAACCGCATGTTGCTATATGTTGCTTATAGAAAAAAATAGTGCATGAATTAAATAATCAACATTCCTAATGTGATTTAACACTTGGATAACTGCGTGTTAGAGCAATTTTGGAGAATGATACAGCAAAAAGTCGAGGAATTGGTTTCTGAGGATTTTTTGGGACATATGGGACAGAGCACAGTCGAACTTGATCAGCAATCCGTTGGACGGCCCAGCCGCATGGATGCACTGCAGTCTCAAGCTACGGCTCAGGCCCAGCAAAGACGCCGTGATAGCCAGAAAAATGCTCTTGCTGCTGCTTTGCTTCGGCTGGATGAGAGAGTTTGGCTATTGTGATGATTGTGGTTACGCCATCGCAGAGGCGCGGCTTAAAGCCAATCCCGCTTTGATGTGCTGTATTTCGTGTGCAAGGGGTTAGTCAAGCTTCATCATATTTACGTGGTAGTATTTAAAAAACATCAAATTGAGGTAAAATCTGCCCAATTTTAGCGCGATTTGACATTTTTAACCGCATTTTATAACCCATTCTAGAAAGCCTATGGAAAAGTATTGCGACAACGAGCAATAATCTTTGGACGTTTGAGTGTCCTGAAACTGATTTCTCCAAAAAACTGTTGAAAGTTGGATTAAATTTTTACCTTGCAGACTACTGAAAGATGGTATTACACCGCTTAGTGATATAGCGTTTGAATCGATTACTCAAACGCAATTTCTGACCAATGAACCGGTCATAACTGTCAAGTATCTATTCCTTGACATATCTAAATGTGGCACGAAATTTTGAATGAAGAAGTTGTGCGTTATTCTATAGGATCACTTTTTGTTCTTTATACAATTTCGTGCTCTCCTTTGGTTTTCGCATTGACTTAAAGGTGCTTGATTTCGTCGTCATTAGCACGCTGCGCAATTCAGATATTGTAGTGTATGACCGTCAGAGCGAAAGTTGATGGAAGCAGGTCCAATGCCGCGTCATTGTGGGAGTTGTCACCTTGGAACAGCAGTACTTTCTGTCCATTTGGATGGAAAGCGTTGATGTGTTCAGAGCGCGCAATTAAAATGGCCAGGCTTCTTAAAACCAGATTGTTCGCGAGCCTATGACAGTAATCCTTATGTTGGAGATGTTGATGTTCGCGCTCTTTCCTATAAAGCGGAGACATGCCGCCGCAGGGTATTCCCGCCCTAGCCTCCGTGTGGTCCGCGTGTTGGCACGTGTGCATTGCCGCTTAAAGGAGATTGTGCAAGGGCGATGAGATTAGCTTGGAGGGTGTTGTCATCAGTTGAAGCTAAGTTCAGGCGAGTGAGCTTGACAGTCCAACAATTATAAAGGGAAAACATGTAAGCAACATTCCAGAGCGAAATGACGGGCGGGAGGACATCCCGCATAATTTGCTTTTTCCTGTGCCTTCCAATTCTTTTAGTGAGAGCGGGAATAGATATTGCCTCCATGGGATTAGGGATACGGACCTTAAGTCTTAAATCCTACAATAGCATGGCGTTTTTTGCCAGCGCTAAGCTTGATTGTATTCTTCAGAACGTCTACCTCTATAATTTGACCTGCCTCGCTAATAGGGGTGTCGTTAAGCCGGGCTCCGTTCTCTGCAATCAACCGTTTGGCTTCTTTGCCTGATTTAACGAGGCCTGCTTTGACGATAAGCTGCGCCACCGAAATCCCGTCACCGACATCTTCTGCACTTAACATGACCTTGGGCAGGTCATCCCCAAAACCGCCTTTTTCAAACACTTCGTGAGCCGTTGCTTGGGCTTTGGCTGCGGCTTCTGCGCCATGAAGGAGCCCTGTGACTTCATTGGCCAAAATGATCTTAGCGTCGTTGACGTCCGAACCTTCAAGCGCATCCAGCCTGTTGCATTCCTCCAGCGGCATCTCTGTGTAAAGTTTGAGGAACCGTCCGACATCTGAATCTGTAGTGTTGCGCCAGAACTGCCAGAATTCATAAGGGCTGCGGATGTCTGCATTTAACCAGACAGCCCCATCTTGGGATTTACCCATTTTCTTACCGTCGGATGTCGTCAAAAGTGGTGTTGTCAGGCCAAATATATGACCGTCCATTGCTCGACGTGTTAGATCGATACCATTGATAATATTGCCCCATTGATCCGATCCACCCATTTGTAGCATGCAGCCATATCGTTTGTGCAGCTCAAAAAAATCATAAGCCTGCAAGATCATGTAGTTAAACTCTAAAAATGACAGCGACTGTTCGCGATCAAGCCGCGATTTGACGCTTTCAAAGCTGAGCATTCGGTTGACCGAAAAATGCCGTCCGATATCGCGTAGGAATTCAAGATAGTTCAGTTCGTCTAGCCACTCTGCGTTGTTGATCATCAGCGCATCGGACGGACCGTCCCCATAGGTCATGTAAGCAGAAAAAACCTGCCTAATTCCAGCGATGTTGTCATCAATCTTTTCAGGCGTTAGCAAAGGGCGTTCATCGGCACGAAAGCTTGGGTCACCGACTTTTGTCGTTCCGCCGCCCATAAGCGTGATTGGACGCCCCCCAGTTCTTTGTAGCCAGCGTAACATCATAATTTGGATCAGGCTGCCCACATGCAAAGACGTGGCCGTTGCGTCAAATCCGATGTAGGCGGGCATACCGCCGTCCAGCAAAGCATCGTCCAGACGCGAGTAATCCGTACAGTCCGCAACAAAGCCACGTTCCATCATAATATTCAAAAAATCGGATTTTGGCGTAAAGGTCATCTCTTGCCCAGTTCGGTTTGTTCAGTCATTCCTATAGGTGCTTAGCCACCCAAGGAAAAGATAATGTTTACAAAAAAGCCAACCATTTGTGTAGGGGCCATGTCTGGAACATCGTTGGATGGTGTGGATGGTGCTCAAATTACCACGGATGGTGAAGATATTTTCGAGTTTGGGCCAACGCGTTATTCTGGATATTCGGCACAAGAAAAACAGATGCTGCACAAGGTGCTTGGCAAATGGGCCGATGAGGAGGGGCTGGAGACAGCGCGCGACATAATTCACCGTAAGCATATCGCCATCCTGTCACAATTTCCTCAGGCTGCGCTTTTCGGATTTCATGGCCAAACGCTGGCCCACGATCCCAAATCACAGCGTACGCATCAATTGGGCAACGGGAAGGCCATGGCCGATGCACTTGGCCGTCCTGTAGCTTGGGATTTTCGCAGTGTAGATGTTGGCTTGGGCGGTGAAGGGGCACCGCTGGCACCGTTTTTTCATTTTGCCTGTGCGAAATGGATTGCGGCAAACGCGCCTGTGGCCATTCTTAATCTTGGTGGGGTTGGCAATCTGACGTGGATCGATCCAAGTAAGAACAAGCCCGAAGATCAAGACGCGCTTTTGGCTTTTGACACTGGTCCGGCAAACGCCCCGATCAATGACATGATGCGCGCGCGCCTTGGCGTGGATATGGACAAAGGTGGGACAATTGCGGCCAAAGGGCAGGTTCTGGACGGTGCGCTCGAAGTCTTCCTGCGCGATCCTTATTTTCGTAAAATTCCGCCAAAATCACTTGATCGAAATGCCTTTTTGACGATGCTCGATCTGGTAAAGGAATGTAGCAATGCAGATGCAGTGGCGACCTTGACGGCCATATGCGCCACGAGCGTTATTAGTGCACTAGAATTTTGTCCTAGGCTTCCTGAGCGAATTCTTGTCACTGGAGGCGGGCGGCACAACCCAGTGATGATGCAGATGATCGCTGCTGGCGCTGCCTGTCCTGTGGTTCCAGTCGAAGAGGTCGGTCTGGATGGTGATATGCTGGAAGCTCAGGCCTTTGCCTATCTGGCAATGCGCGTTGCGCGGGGCCTTCCCACGTCAGGCCCAACCACAACTGGGGTCGCCATGTTGACCAGTGGGGGTATTTTATCCTCTGGGTAAGACTGCGAGGTACTGAGTTTGATGCTCTAAGTCACAATGGGGTGGTCTGAGATTTTGAGCGTTTTACCAATCAGTGGGGAGTTCAGTTATTTATAGTGCTACCAATAAAACTGGCCCAAGGAGTGGGTTTTATAGGTTATTTTCCGTTAACTTTCTTATTTCGAATCCTAAATGATGTTCTTTATTCGCAGATGACTTCGAAACCTAATTATTCGCTAAGGAAACTGCAAATAATCATCTCAGGTCTGACTGAGGTCAAAAACTGGGAACAACCAGCTTGAACCTCAAGGCAATAGCCGGCTACCACCAAATCGCCTTACTTGAAAATTCATACCATGTGACGACGGCTCACCTTCGGGAGATAGGCGCTAGGTGGTGGTCATCTAAGAACTTCCCGACTTTTCCAAGTCTAGTTACC
Source organism: Paracoccaceae bacterium (assembly GCA_028150825.1). Lineage (GTDB taxonomy): Bacteria > Pseudomonadota > Alphaproteobacteria > Rhodobacterales > Rhodobacteraceae > LFER01. The sequence goes on along the minus strand of JAOGIM010000007.1, from coordinate 61,706 downwards.
TTTTATCCGCATCAATTTCTCTTCGAAAGGTGACAAATAGCACTTACAAACCTTGCGGAATTGTAGGGCTTTTATGGCGATGGTAGAGCCTAACACCGACTTTTCGAACGGGATTGGGGGCCAGTCAAAAATGCTGCGGGTGTTGAAATTTTCTGTAGTCATATGTTTGCCAATTAAGCCCGCATACCTTCGACTTGTCCGTCAAACTAGGCTATCAGCTTTAAAAAAATATGGTTTGACACGTACTCCTTGGATCTTTGTAGGCTCTGCCTTTGGGGATTTTCGCAACAGTTTGAAATCCAAACGGATCAGCCTTTGCTGCGATAAAATGATGGTTAGCTGCCTTTCGATGGGTTATTGCTTTCACGTATAGATTGACAAATTTGAGCGCATCTACAATTGGAAATGCGACTTTTGGCACCATTGGCATATAGGCGTGCAGCTTTTAAGCAAAACGAGGATTGTCTGCTCTGCGATATCGGATCTCAAAGGCGGTCTGAATACACCGCGGGTGAAAGGACCTCTAGTTGCATTGATCCCTTATCTTCCTGAGCTGTGACAAAACCTCAAGCCACTTTTTCCGCAAACGTTTTGCTTTTGATGTAGGTGCTGATTTTGGGTGCGCTAACATTTGTCCTATCTTCTGGCCCAAAGCGTCCTGTTTTCATGATGTCGATTGTGGAGAGTGTTGAATTTATCATGATCACGCACTTGAACTAATCATTCTTGCCGCCCGCATGACCCGAATTGTGCCTTGGACAGCGGGTAAGATCATTTCGTCTTCATGTTTGGGATTTGCGATGGCAAACGCTGAGGCCACACCCGCTTAGTCGTCAAAACCAGTAAGTGTGTCATTGAGCGCGAGGGTCCACCAGCTTTTAGTGTGAATATTTCTTTAGGCGGAACAGGTTGCCCCACCCAAGACACAGAATTTGGCGCAATGGGGGTGATTGAGAAAAACGAGTTAGGATTCATCTTGCAGCGGTTCTCCAAGTTCAAATTCAGGTTTATAGGGCAATAAAGTGCAGGCGATCACACGCGGTGTTGTATCGCCTTTGCGTTTGACGATCATCCGCGATGAACTGCACATCATAGTCTTTGGGTTTTTGCTCAAAATACTTCAGCATGCAGTTGTGATCTCTGGCACATAGGCGGATTCATCCATCTAAGGAAAGAGCACAGTTTTTGACGGATTGAACGCATCTATGTCAAAGCATTGTTTAGTAAACAGCTTTGCATACCCTTGTCAAAAATCCTTCCCTTTTTCGGCCTTTAAAGCGCGTCCGGCAATCGTCATATTGAATCTGTTTTCACTCAGCCAGCGCATGCCTTTGAGAGTTTGGTCATAGCTGCCCTTGCCGCGCTCCTTATCGTGTATGACTTGCGACCAATGATCTAAAGAAATCCTAAGTGTCAGCTGGTCATTAAAAGAATTTTGCAATTCTAACAGTGCTTTTTGTACTCTTGGCCGCATCATTGGGCGCATTGCATTTGTCAGCATCAACACTTAATAGCCTTCTTGGAAACAGCTTTGAGTCATCGGGATTATTTCTGGGTTCATAAAGGGCTCACCACCCGTAAACCCGATCTCTTTAGTGTCATGACCATCATTACATAATTTGTGCAGAAATTCATTCACATCATCTTGGCTAAGGTATATCAGGCTGTTGTTTTGTGGCGAGCTTTTGATATAGCAATTTTGACATGCAATATTGCAAAGTGAGCCTGTATTGAACCAAAGTGTCCTTAGGCCATCGAAATTTACATATGCACGTTGCGATCCGTCCCACGTCGTGACGCTATTGTTGAATTTACCACTGGCGATTTGGCTTTGCGCAATATTTATAACCATTACATATAAAAATATCTTAATGTATTTCATCCATATATGAAGATATTTTTACGAAAATGGCATATTTGTTACTCAAAATTTCTTATGTACATGTAAATTGAATTTCGTTAACACCCTGAATATCTGATAGCGCTAACAAATTACTGGGTATGATGGCTGTTTTTCTTCGGCTAATGTTTCCCTAGTTGAGAGGAAGATAAGACTATGGCCTCACGAGTTATTCCAGTTGATCCCTTTGATTTGGTCATTTTTGGTGGCACTGGTGACCTTGCCAAGCGCAAAATTTTGCCGGGGCTTTTTCGCCGGTTTGTCGCGGGGCAGATGCCCTTTGAGGCGTTAATTAAGGGTGCTGCGCGAGCAGAAATGGACGATATGGGATATCGGGATCTCGTAAAGACTGCGATTTTGGAAATTAGCGGTAGCATTGTAGATGAAAAATTGTTGTCTGATTTTCTTGAGAGAGTGACTTACCTACGCATTGACGCCACTGGCGATACTGGATGGTTAGAGCTTTCTAAAAGCATGCGTGACGGGCCCGTGCGTGCGTTTTATTTTTCTGTGGCGCCGGCGCTTTTTGGCGCTTTAGCGGAGCGTTTGAAACAACACAAAATTGCTTTGTGCGATAGTCGGATTGTGGTCGAAAAACCCTTTGGCCGAAACTTGAAAAGTGCCAAGATTTTAAATTCAACTTTGGCTACGCATTTTTCAGAAGATCAGATATACCGGATCGATCATTATCTGGGCAAAGAAACTGTACAGAATTTGATGGCTGTCAGATTTGGTAATTTGCTTTTTGAACCGCTTTGGAATTCTCAATACATTGACCATATCCAGATAACTGTGGCTGAAAAAGTCGATGTTGAGGGCCGTGGTGAGTATTATAATACATCTGGTGCAATGCGGGATATGGTTCAAAATCATCTGATGCAGCTGTTGTGTCTGATCGCAATGGAGCCACCGGCTCAATTTAACCCTGATGCAGTTCGTGACGAAAAACTGAAAGTCATACGTGCTTTGGATAATGTTCCCCCGCATCATATCGTGCGGGGCCAATATGATGCCTCTTCTGACAGCCTTGGATATCGAGAACATGCCAATGACGCTAAGTCCAGAACGGAAAGCTATGTTGCGATCAAGGCTCAAGTAAGAAATTGGAGATGGGCCGGGACGCCATTTTATATGCGGACAGGAAAGTGTCTACGGTCACGTTGTTCCGAGATCGCAGTTGTATTCAAACAGCCTCCACATTCGATTTTTGGCAGCGAGGCAGGTACGCATCGAAATGCTCTGGTCATCAGATTACAACCTGACGAGGGTATAACGATGGACATGACAATTAAAGAGCCTGGTCCTGGTGGTATGCGGTTGATTACTGTGCCATTGGATATGACGTTTTCAGAGGCGCTCGGCCCGGCAGTGGAAGGGGTGCCGGACGCATATGAACGCTTGATTATGGATGTCATTCGAGGCAATCAAACGTTGTTCATGCGTGGTGACGAAGTTGAGGCTGCTTGGGAATGGAGCGATCCTATTATCGAAGGATGGAAGGACCGAAACGACGTTCCAAAACCCTATGAAGCAGGAAGTTCTGGGCCCGATGATGCATTGATGCTCTTGCATCGTGATGATCGAAAATGGAGAGCCATATAATGGAGTTTGTGGAATACCCTGATCGTGATTTACTAGTTATGAGCTTGGCAAATAATTTGGCTGGTGATTTGAGAAATGCTTTGAGCAATCAGGAGCGCGTTAGTTTTGTTGTGCCTGGTGGCACAACACCTGGACCTGTGTTCGACATGCTGTGCGCGGCCGACATCGATTGGGACCGTGTTGATCTTATGTTAAGTGATGAACGCTGGGTTTCTAATGTGAGTGACCGGTCAAATACGCGGTTGCTTGAACAACGTATGTTAGTGAATCATGCGGCAAAAGCACATCTTTTGCCTTTATATTTACCTTATGAAACGCCAGAAGAAGCCATTGAGACGCTGACGCAAGAGTGCATTCGCCTGTTTCCAATATCTGTTCTTTTGTTAGGTATGGGTACTGATATGCATACTGCCTCTTTGTTTCCCGGGGCAGACCAACTTGATTTAGCCCTTAGTATTGAGGCACCGGTTCTGGTAGCGATGCGCGCGCCTGGCGCAAGTGAACCGCGCATAACTTTGTCTGTGCCATTCCTAAATGGTGCAATGAAAAAACATCTGATCATCTTGGGTGCGGAAAAAAAAGCAGCTTTTGAAAAAGCCCAAACCTTATCTGCAAAAGAGGCGCCCATTGCGGCGGTTTTGGACGAATTAAACGTGCATTGGTCGGCTTGATAATTATAAAATTAGTGGACACATATATAATATGTTTGAGGCATTAAAATCGCAATTCCAAAAGATTGGTGGGCGCAAGATTACTTCGCTTTTTGAGGATGAGAATAGGGCTACGGAATTTTCACTAAGAAGCGGTAAAATTCTGTTCGACTATTCAAAAACAAACATTGACAGCGCAACTCAATCGGCCTTGTTGGATCTACTTGAGGTCAGTAGATTCTCCCAAAAGCGTGCGGATATGTTTTCTGGAGCTAAGATAAATCGTACAGAAGACCGAGCCGTCTTGCATACAGCTTTGCGCAATTTAGATGGCCATCCAATTCAAGTGGATGGTGAAGACATAATGCCTGAAGTTCTAGAAACTCTTGGAGCAATGCAGACATTCTCTGACGCAGTGCGTAGTGGTACATATGTTGGGCGGGGTGGGGCCATTACGGATGTGGTCAATATTGGTATTGGTGGTTCTGATTTGGGACCAGCGATGGCGGCACTCGCCTTATCACCCTATCACGACGGTCCGGCCTGCCACTTTGTATCCAATATTGATGCTGCACATATAGTCGATACGCTGCGCAACCTAAATCCCGAAACGACGCTGGTCATTGTCGCATCTAAAACCTTTACAACGATTGAAACAATGACAAACGCAATAACTGCGTTTGACTGGATGGCAAAAACGGTTCAAGATCCAGCAGCTCAATTTGTCGCACTTTCCACTGCTGCAGACAAAACTGCTGCCTTTGGCATTCCCTCCGAGCGCGTTTTTGGCTTTGCCGACTGGGTCGGGGGGCGTTATTCTCTTTGGGGACCAATCGGACTTAGCTTGATGATTGCTATTGGACCGCACAATTTTGAGGCATTTCTGCGCGGTGCCCAGACCATGGATCAGCATTTCTTGACGGCTGAACCTCAGCACAATATGCCGGTCATGTTGGCTCTTGTTGGGATCTGGCACAATCAAGTCTGCGGTTACCACACGCGCGCTTTTCTGCCATATGATCAACGTTTGACTCGTCTCCCCGCCTATCTTCAGCAACTTGAAATGGAGAGCAATGGTAAACGCGTCACCATGCAAGGGGAAGATGTCAGTTATGGCTCTGGCCCTGTTGTCTGGGGAGAACCCGGCACAAATGGCCAGCATGCGTTTTATCAGCTGATCCACCAGGGAACTCAAATAGTGCCCAGTGAGTTTTTGGTGGCGGCCAAAGGTCATGAGCCCGATCTGGGGCATCATCACACACTGCTTCTAGCGAATTGTTTGGCCCAGTCTCAGGCCTTGATGCTTGGTCGTTCTTTTTCAGCCACGCGCGAGATTGGTGCTGCGAAAGGAATATCTGGTGCCGACTTAGACAAGTGGGCTAATCACCGTGTCTTCCCTGGTAACAGGCCGTCGACAACGTTAATTTATCCAAAACTCACTCCCGAGATACTTGGCAAAATAATTGCGCTTTATGAACACCGGGTATTTGTCGAAGGCGTTATTTTGAACATCAACAGCTTTGATCAATGGGGTGTTGAATTGGGAAAAGAACTCGCCAGTGCGCTTGAACCTGTCTTGAAATCTGGTAAAGCTTCGCAAGATCAAGATCCTTCAACCCGCAACCTTATGAAGTTCATCCGCGGCCAGTAGCTGTTAAAGTACGGCACGTTTTTGGTAGAGCTATTTTTTCTGCCACTTTTGTTCGCGTTGCTGGATGGTTTTAATCCGGTCCTCTGTTGCAGGATGGCTTAGTAGCCATGCCGGCATATGCCCTGTTTGACCCGTCAGAGCCTCGAGTTTTTCAAATAATGTGATTTGTGGTATGGTTCCGATGCCGCTTTTTATTAATAGAGCAGAGGCATATTCGTCGGCTTCATATTCATCCGAGCGCGAAAGTTTGGCCATCAGGAGATTTGCCAATATATTGGCCACCCAGTTTCCGATACCGGGCAGAAAACGGCCCAAGATCATGCCCATGGCTGCGCGGATCGCATTTTGGCTGGAGAAATCAATCATCCTGCGACGAGAGTGCCCTAAAGCAATATGGCCCAATTCATGGGCTATAACGGCTGCAATTTCTTCTGCACTGACATCCCCGAGCTTATATTTTTTATAAAATCCTCGCGTTATAAATATCCGACCATCTGGTGAGGCTAGCCCGTTCACGGGATCTACTTCGTACAAATGGACTTTGACCCGATCAACATTGAGGGCTTTGGCCATATTATTTAAAACTGGTTGTAGACTGGGGTCCAACAATTCTGCAGATTGAGCGTCAAGAGTTTTGCGCAAACGCATGGTTGAAAACCAGTACATTCCTAGGCCGTATAGCAAAGCCAGTAAGATCGGAGAAAAGCGTATCATAAGGGGGATATGGGGTCTAGATCGCGCGAAGGCAAGTCTGGAAACTAACGCACAAGTTCTTTCATGCCTTGTTCAAGGCCCGAAAGTGTCATTGGCACCATTCGTTGATCAAAAATTTCGCGGACCATATCTATTGATTGGGTATAGGTCCAATGGCGTTCAGGAATAGGATTAATCCATAAATGGGAGGGCCATTTTTCTTTTGCGCGTTCAAGCCATACTTGCCCAGCTTCTGGATTCCAATGTTCGTTTGCCCCGCCCGGATAGGCGATTTCATAGGGCGACATACTGGCATCGCCGACAAAAATACATTTGTAATCAGATCCATAGGTGCGCAGGATTTCGTGGGTCGGGGTCTGATCATTCCAGCGACGTGCATTGTCACGCCATACACCTTCGTAAAGGCAGTTGTGGAAATAAAAATACTCAAGATGTTTGAACTCTGTGCGGGCTGCTGAAAATAATTCTTGAACAATTTTTACATAAGGGTCCATCGATCCACCAACATCAAGAAAGATAAGGACTTTGACCGCGTTGCGACGCTCTGCACGGGTTTTGACGTCAAGATAACCGTTTTCAGCCGTCGAACGGATTGTGCCCGATATATCAAGTTCGTCATCCGCTCCGTCGCGGGCCCACCTGCGCAAACGTTTGAGCGCTACTTTTATGTTGCGTGTACCAAGTTCGACTCGATCATCGAGGTTTTTAAACTCGCGTTTATCCCAGACTTTGACTGCCCGTTGATGTCGGCTTTCGCCCTGACCAATACGCACACCTTCTGGATTATAGCCATATGCGCCAAACGGAGAGGTTCCAGCCGTACCAACCCATTTGCTACCGCCTTGGTGGCGTTTTTCTTGTTCTTTGAGGCGCTCTTTGAGTGTTTCCATCAGTTTATCAAAACCACCGAGTGCATCAATCTCGGCTTTTTCTTCATCGCTAAGGTGCTTTTCGGCCATTTTATTTAGCCATTCGGCTGGAATATCCACAGCCTCCAAAACTTGCCCGTCAGAAATTTCTTCAAGACCTTTAAAGGTTACGGCGAATGCACGGTCAAATTTATCAAGGTTTCGTTCGTCTTTGACCATTGTGGTGCGTGCTAGAAAATAGAAAGCCTCTATGTCATATGTGGTGAGGCCAACCTTCATGCCCTCTAAAAAGCCCAAGAATTCGCGCAATGAAACTGGAATTCCAACATTTCTTAGATTATCAAAGAAAGGTAGAAACATGGATTAGATTACCGTCCTGTCTGCGATAATTGTTAGAACCAATCCGATCAGGGCAAACAATATACCATAGGCAGCAGAATACTGAGCAATGTCAGCTGCCCGCCCATTTTTCTTTTTTGCGGCCCGCGCTCCGATCAGAGCGCCAATAAAACCGCAGACTAAATACATCGTTTACTCTTTTTTGCTAGTACAACACACTCAGGTTGCTGATTGGACACAATTTGCTGTTGAATAGTTCCTACGAGTCCAACTCGTAACGTGCAAACACATCCGTGTCCAGACGGACTTTAGTCTTTCAGATGCTTGCCCCCAAATTTCAAGTGCCGATGTCCTAAGGAATATTAAAGTGGCAAATAAGGACGCATTCTCTTGTTTATAGCAGTTTTCACCATCATATCTTTTTAAATATGATGAATGGCCATTTGATAGGCAAGAAAGGTATGGTGAAGGCGAGTGTTTGCTGATTGGCCCATCCGAGCCAGATTATAATATCTGATCCCTAAGTGGGGTCCTTCCATGCTAATATTGTACTATTTCAGGAATTTTTCTTGACAAAACTCCTGTCTGCTTCATCAAGTGCGGCTCAATTGGACCACCGCGTGGGTTGAATTTGAAAAGAAAAGTGGCAAGCTTTTTACTTGCTTTCACCCTCGACATGCTGCCGCACAATTCTGGAGCATAAGTAATCCTGAGAATAGTATAACAAAAAGTGCTAGTACTGTTGTACATTGTTATTTTTTAATAATGACTGTTAGAGACCACAGTGATCCTTCAATTAACCAAATAACTAGGTGAATTTCTCATCTAAACGGTCTGGGGCCTCTTGTGGAACAATATCATTGGTAATAAAAATAACGATGTCATTTCTAACCTTTTGTTGTGGCCAACTGCTATCAGAAGTTACTCCTTTGGCGTGATTTTTTTTCAAGCTATTGATATTAAGGGCTATAAGGTTGGATGCCGTTTGCAGCATTTTGTTAACTTTCCCGAATGGAACTGGTACGATCGTAACACTTGCCTTTTTGGATGTTTTCTAAAAGATCTCTAGATCGGCGTCCGCTTTCAGTAGCTGCAACATTCCTTTGAGGTTGGAGTGGGGTGTTTAAGCCCTCTTGCATGCCACATGCACCGATATGGGTCTTTCAAACCGTGGAAAATACTCAAGATTGCCCCTTGCTAGCGTAAAAGATAAGTCAAGAAAATTGGGTTCAAGATCCAGCTTCGAGAGGGTAAAGCTTTTAAAGTGTGTTTGGGTAAATGGATTAGCTTTGACAGCTTTTCCGAAATAAGTTGTGTTTCTAATCAACAATAAAACGAGTACGGAGGGATATTTCCCAACGTACTCTAATATTGTTTGCGCATTTTAACGATTCGCACGGGCCATAAAGGCGATACGTTCAAATAAGTGAACGTCTTGTTCGTTTTTAAGCAATGCGCCATGAAGCTTGGGCAACGCATTTGGACCATCACGTTTGATGTCTTCTGGCGTTAAGTCTTCTGCCAGTAGTAATTTTAACCAGTCTAGAACTTCTGATGTGGATGGTTTTTTCTTAATACCAGGTTGCTCACGTAGCTCAAAAAACTGTGTTAGCGCTGTCGTTAGAAGTGATTCTTTGATATCGGCATGATGCACTTTTACAATCATTTTAAGTGTATCTGTATCGGGAAAGCGGATATAATGGAAAAAGCAACGCCGCAAAAATGCGTCCGGGAGTTCTTTTTCATTATTGGATGTGATGATCACAATAGGGCGTTGTCTGGCAACAATTGTTTCGCCGGTTTCGTAAACGTAAAACTCCATCTTATCCAGTTCTTGTAACAGATCGTTGGGAAATTCGATATCTGCTTTGTCAATTTCGTCAATCAAGAGAACGATCTTTTTGTCAGTGTCAAAGGCCTGCCATAGCTTGCCTTTACGAATATAGTTTTTCACGTCGTGAACACGCTCTTCCCCAAGCTGGCTATCGCGCAGACGGCTAACGGCGTCATATTCATATAGCCCTTGCTGTGCTTTGGTTGTGGACTTTATGTTCCATTCAATCATTTCGAGCCCGAGACCTTTTGCCACTTGTTTGGCAAGTTCAGTTTTTCCAGTTCCGGGTTCGCCTTTGATTAGCAGCGGGCGCTCAAGCGTTACCGCGGCATTTACTGCAACTTTGAGGTCTTCTGTTGCTACATAATCTTTAGTACCGCTAAATTTCATGGCCTGCATCATTTCCTATTTAATTCTATTTCTGTTGGGCGATCTTAACGTGTTAATAAAATTGCTGCAATCTGTTGCTATTGCCTAGTGACAATGACGTTGTGTTGCGATAATTGCTGACCATAATAGAGAATTAATCGGGAAGGGTTTTGCACGTCAGGCTCTGACCTGCAAAAAGGAGCAAAAATGAAGCAAGAAAAGTTTCTGCCAAAAAACTATGCTCCTGCTGACGATGAACCTTTTATGAACGATCGTCAGGTTGAGTACTTCAAACGTAAGCTAATGGATTGGAAGGCTGACCTGTTATTGGAAACAAAAGATACGATTGAAGGTTTGCAAGACGGTACACGAAACATTCCGGATGTAGCGGATCGGGCGAGTGAAGAGACCGATCGTGCACTTGAGTTACGGACGAGAGATCGCCAAAGAAAACTTGTTTCAAAAATTGATGCAGCATTGCGACGGATAACTGAGGGGGAATACGGATACTGTGAAGTGACCGGCGATCCAATTTCGCTTAAGCGATTGGATGCGCGTCCTATAGCAACTATGAGCCTTGAATCTCAAGAGCGGCATGAGAGGCGCGAGAAAGTTCATCGCGAAGACTGACCATATAAGAAGCACCTGGCCACACCTTCAATTTTATGTTGCGTTAATTTAGGATGGATGTTTTTGGTGAGACGATTGTTGTTGGGGCGGGTATCGGTGGTTTGGCCGTTGCACTAGCACTTCGCAGGCACGATATAAACGTACATGTAATAGAACAGGCAGACAAACTGCTTGATGTAGGTGCTGGCGTACAAATTTCGGCCAACGGTTTTCTAGTTTTGAATGCACTGGGTGTCGGTTCTGCGTGTTCACGGGCTGCTGTAAAAGCGCATGCCGTTGAACTGATTGATCATAAAACAGCGCAAACTGTCTGTGCTCTGGATATTGAAAAATATAACAAAGGCCTTACGCATCTTATGATGCATCGGGCAGATCTGATAAACATTCTCTTTGAGGAATGCATAAATGCCGGTGTTTCCTTTTCATTTAGCGAACGCGTAATGTCGGTATCAAACGATACCAAGCCAGAGATTGTCTCATCGTCAGATCGATATTGTCCCGAGGTGGTAATCTGCGCTGATGGTATTCATTCCGTAGGTCGTGAAAGCCTTTTTGGCAAAGTGGCACCCTATTTCACGGGGCATGTTGCATGGCGCGCATTGGTCCCCAATACAACCGATCACCCGGATGTCGCCAGAATATATATGGGTCCAAAAAAACATGTCGTTACATATCCGATACGGAGTCGCTCTGTGCTTAACCTTGTTTTGATAGAAGAACGTGATACCTGGGCCAAAGAAAGCTGGTCAGAGCAAGGCGATGCTGACATCCTGCGGCGATCGTTTTGTGAGTTCAACCTTGGGATTGGTGATCTGCTATCTAAGGTCCAAACACCTCACGTTTGGGGACTATTTCGTCATCCGGTTGCTAAGAAATGGTATGAGGGTGGCGTTGTGCTTTTGGGAGATGCGGCACACCCAACGCTTCCCTTTATGGCGCAGGGGGCAAATCTCGCCCTTGAAGACGCTTGGGTTCTTGCCAAATGTCTGTCCAATACATCATTGACAAAAACAGATCTGCAAGCTTACCAAGACATGCGTAAAAAGAGGGTTGAACGCATTATTTCTGTAGCCGAAGGTAATGCGTGGAAATATCATCTTACCTTCCCACCTCTTAGATGGGCAGCGCATCGAACTATGTGGGCCATGTCGCAGGTAATGCCAGGGCGTATGGTTGAAAAATTTGACTGGATATATCGCTATGATGCCACCGCAGAGACATAGAAAATAGTCCTGCAAAGCGATCTAGGTTTTGCTGATTTCTTCTTAGAACGTACTTTTAACGTTGATATAATTTTCGACATCGCCTTCAGTATTAAGGAGCCTTATGGAAGTGTGGAATTAGGCGTTCGTCTGTGACTGCAAGCCCAAGAGCATTCATAAGAGCTGGTTGTCCATTAAGCGCTACCCCTCCTCAAACTTCTGCAAAAGCATATGACAAAGTGGCACCAAGAATTTCCAACTGAGCCAGATTGCCCAAATCGATCTCAGGTAATGAACTTGGCCTAATGATTCAGACCACTCCGATTAGGCTCAGCGTGGCGCCGTTAATTTCTTTTGTCGTCAAAGCATAATCTGCAAGCGATAAACAAGCGATGACTACAGGAAGTATCGCAGTCGTTGCATTTAAAATAGAAGCCAAGCTACTATCGATTTGTGTCTGATCCCAAAAAATTAGGGGAAATGGAAGCGCGTTATTCAGGGCGTCCATCGCCAAATAAGCCAGCCAAATTTGAACCGGAACAGGTATTTTATTTCCTTGACTACGCATATCAGCAATAGTTTTAGCAACGCCCTGATCACTCTGTGAAGCGTTATGGTGAGTGGTGGCACTTCCCAAAGTGCAATTTTGGCAAAGAAAAACGATCTTCCCCAAACGGCTGCAAGCTACAATAGCATTGAAAGGGATTTTAAATCTAATAGTGGAGTGGAAGGAGACGGCATGTTGATTGGTCCGAACGAGTTCGTTGTCAGCATTAATCTATGCTAGTCCTGATTACAAACACGACCCGTTTCTTGCTAATTCGGTGTTGGAATGTAGCGTTATTTCCCACTAATAGGTACTATGACAGCCGCTCTAGTCAGTTTTTGGCGATAAAATCCTATGCTTAGCTTCAAAACAAGGCTGACTGAATTTTGTAAAACGCATTAATTGTCTAGTCTGACCCAAACGGGAACATGATCGGATGGTTTTTCGCGATCACGCACATGTTGGTCAATCTCGCAGTCGACCAACATATCTGCGCAAGCCGGTGTCATCAGAATATGGTCAATACGTATGCCATCGTTGCGGTTCCTTGCGCCGGCCTGATAATCCCAGAAACTATATTGACCCGGTGACGGGTTGCAGGCGCGGAACGCATCAGTAAAGCCAAGCGCAACAATCCGGCGGAATGCCTCTCTACTTTGAGGCAGGAACAGAGCGTCATTGGTCCAGGCTTGGGGTGTTGCTGCATCTTCTGGCTGAGGGATTATATTGTAGTCACCGGCCATCAATGCGGGCATTTCTGACTGAATCAAATCTTGGGCGCGGTAATGTAGTCTTTTCATCCAGCTGAGTTTGTAATCGTATTTAGGTCCCGGTGCGGGGTTTCCATTTGGCAGGTAGAGGCCACAGATATGCAAAGCCTGTCGACCAATCACTGTGGCTTCAATCCATCTGGCTTGTTCGTCACTGTTATCGCCTGGAAGGCCGAAACAAACATTTTCCAGTGGCTTTTTTGAAAGAATTGCAACGCCGTTAAAGGACTTTTGTCCGTGGGTATAAACATTATAACCCCGATCTTCGAAAAGCTCGCGTGGAAAGCCTTCGTCAACCGATTTTACCTCTTGCAACAGAGCAATATCCGGTTGAGCTTCATCGAGCCAGGCGCCCAATGCATCGGTGCGCGCTTTTATACCGTTAATATTAAATGTCGCAATTTTCATCAAAAGCCTCCTACATCATTGGTATGACACATAGCTGAAAATTAGATCTAACCACAAACGATTCGAGATATTATTCTGGTTTTTTTGGGGTTTGAACCTCAGAGGCAAAGAAACATTCAAAAATAAACAGATAGTACAGGAATGAGATCCTGCCACGCGCCCAAAACGACGCCTGCTCTCAGAGGAATATTGAGCAGAATTTTTTTAATTGGATTAAAACCGCAGAACAGATTGGAATAAGATGCAAAGGTGAATATCACTCGTTCTATCGAATGAAGCCCATAATGTTCTGGAAATTATCAAGAAATCTATTGATGAATTGGAGAATTTTTCCTCACGTTTTTTTGGCCTGTTCTCAGCCATGTGTCTGGCTAAATTGCGCCAGATTTGATCAGCGCACTAGGTTGTAAAACTTAGAAGCAGATATTATATTGCAAAGCTCGTACCGCAGCCACAAGAACTTGTGGCATTCGGGTTTTCGATGATAAAACGCGCACCAATCAACTCTTCTGAAAAATCGATCACTGCGTTGTGCAGGAACGGAAGTGAAGTACTATCCACGACGACTGCCTGCCCATTGCCTTTAAGAACAAGGTCGCCTTCCGTTTCGGTATCCAGCAGAATATCGTACTGAAACCCTGAGCAACCACCACCCGCGACAGCGATTCGTAGGGCCATTCCCTCGTTGGCTGCGCCTATCTCAGCCAGCCTTTCAAAAGCGCGTTCCGTCACTTTTGGTGGTAAATTCATTTTTGGTACTCCAAGAGGTTACCTCTTTCTATAACTAACGATATACTACCTCTAATATTATATAACAAGGAAGGCTGGTAAATGGGCGAAATTTTCTGTTCCAACCCTAAGTTAAGTCGCGGACGGTTATTCTTAGAGGAAGAAAGTACGTTTCGATCAGCCTATCAGCGCGATAGAGATCGCATAATTCACAGCAGCGCTTTCCGACGGTTAAAACACAAAACCCAAGTTTTTATTGAGCATGAGGGTGATTATTATCGTACGCGTTTAACTCATTCCATTGAAGTGGCTCAAGTGGCGCGCACTATCTCGGGTGTTTTGGGCCTTAATTCTGAATTGACCGAAGCCGTTGCGCTGGCCCATGATCTTGGACATCCCCCGTTTGGCCATACAGGGGAGGAGGCGCTCAATGAGCTTATGGCGCCTTATGGTGGCTTTGACCACAATGCTCAAGCCTTGCGGATTGTCACAAGGCTTGAACGCCATTATGCCTGTTTTGATGGACTTAACTTGACGTGGGAAACCTTGGAAGGGATTGCCAAGCATAATGGGCCGGTTACTGGTGCACTTCCTTATGCTCTAAGTGAATACAACGATAATCACGATCTAGAATTAGACAGCTTTGCCAGTGCAGAGGCCCAAGTGGCGGCCTTAGCAGACGATATTGCCTATAATAGCCATGACCTGCACGATGGTCTAAGGGCAGAATTATTCTCGACGGACGAACTTGCCGAATTACCCGTCTTGGAGGACTGTTTTGCAAGGGTAGACACAAAATATCCGGGTTTGAACTTTTACCGGCGCCGCCACGAGGCGCTGCGGCGGTTTTTTGGAGTTTTGGTTGAAGATGTGATATCTGTCAGTCAAGCTAATCTTAGCGATCTGCACCCTCAGAATGCGTCTGACGTGCGCTGGGCCGGTCGACCAATGATCCAATTCTCTGGCCCACTTTGGGCTGAACTTAAAGTGATCCGTAAGTTTCTGTTTTACCATATGTACCGTGCGCCCAGCGTCATAATAATGCGGAAGGAAGTTACCAAAGCTGTGAACGATTTATTTTCATTGTTCATGAAACAAACCGATCTCTTGCCCAAACAGTGGCGCGCGGATGTTGCCGAAGTTGAGGATAAAACGGCCTTGGCGCGAATTGTGGCTGATTATATCTCTGGGATGACAGATCGTTTCGCTCTTCAGGAACACAAAAGGCTGTTTAAAGGGGGTGAGATTTAAGCCGTCTGTTGGATATTGGTATTATCGGATCTTATGCCTTTGGCATAGCCCAATTTTCTGGCGAATCCAAAGAGACAGATTGACCTTGACGGATAGCGTGATACACCGCCCTGAACTCAAGGATAGCTCATTATGAATCTCTTTAACGATATTCGTGACTTAGTAATAGAAACGCTCAAAACAATGACTAAAGCCGGTGATCTGCCCGATGGATTGAGTTTTGGCAATGTCACAGTGGAACCTCCACGTGATCCACTTCATGGCGATATGTCAACCAATGCAGCTATGGTTTTGTCAAAGCCTGCAGGACAAACGCCAGGCGATATTGCCGAGAAACTTGTCAACATTCTGGGTACGGATGACAGAATTATATCTGTGAAAATTGCTGGACCAGGCTTTTTGAACATTCGTATTGTTCCCTATGTTTGGCAGTCACTAGTCCGAGATGTGCTTTCGTCAGGCAGAGCTTACGGCATGTCTGCTATGGGTGCTGGCCAAAAAGTGAATGTCGAATACGTTAGCGCCAATCCGACCGGCCCGCTGCATGTTGGACATACGCGAGGCGCAGTTTTTGGGGATGCATTGGCTGGCTTGCTTGATTATGCCGGTTATGACGTAACGCGCGAGTATTATGTCAATGATGGTGGCTCTCAAGTCGATGTTTTAGCCCGGTCGGTTTATCTGCGCTATTTAGAAGCGCATGGGCAGGAAGTTGCTTTTGAAGACGGTACATATCCGGGTGATTACCTGATCCCTCTGGGTCAAGCTTTAAAAGACAAAGTTGGCGATGCCTATCTGGATCAGGGCGAGCAGTTCTGGCTTGCTGAAATCAGAGAATACGCTACCGAAGCTATGATGGGAATGATCCGGGATGATCTTGCGATGCTTGGTGTGAGCATAGACTCATTTTTCAGTGAAAAATCTCTTTATGGCACGGGTGCGATCGAAGCAACCATTGATAGTCTTCGCACTAAAGGTCTGATTTATGAAGGTATACTAGAACAGCCCAAAGGCAAAAAACCTGAAGATTGGGAGCCGCGCGAACAAACTCTCTTTAAATCTACCGATCACGGAGATGATGTCGATCGTCCTGTTATGAAGTCAGACGGAAGTTGGACTTATTTTGCACCAGATATTGCCTATCATGCCAATAAGGTGAACCGGGGCTATGATCTATTGATTAATGTTTTTGGGGCCGACCACAGCGGGTATGTCAAAAGGATGAAGGCGGCGGTCTCGGCGCTTTCTGCGGGGAAAGTCCAACTCGAAATAAAATTGACCCAGCTGGTCAAACTTTTCAAGGACGGTGATCCGTTTAAAATGTCGAAAAGGGCAGGGACCTTTGTCACTCTACGCGATTTGGTGGATCAAGTGGGGGTAGATGTAACCCGTTTTGTGATGCTGACGCGCAAGAATGATGCGCCTCTTGATTTTGATTTTAATAAAGTGCTTGAGCAATCCCGCGAAAACCCGGTCTATTATGTACAATACGCCCATGCTCGGGGATGCAGCGTGCAAAGACGTGCTGCTGAAGCTGGAATAAAGGTGGATATTGCCACTCTTGAGGCGGCTGATTTATCCCGGCTTAGCCATGAAGCTGAGTTGGGAGTAATACGGAGATTGGCCGAATGGCCCCGTTTGATCGAAATAGCAACGCGTACACATGAACCCCATCGCGTAGCGTTTTACCTTTACGAATTAGCCAGTGATCTGCATGCATTATGGAATAAAGGCAATGAAGAACCTACTCTCCGTTTCCTTCAAGAGGACGATCCGGACACATCACAAGCAAAAATTGCCCTCGTAAAGGGTGTTTGTGTTGTTATTTCTGCAGGTCTTGGTATTCTAGGGGTCAAACCGATGGAAGAAATGCGCTAAAATAAGCTGCTAACCGTCGACCTGAGGCATAACAACCGTTTTCCTGAATTATCTTGAGGCATAGCGGAGGGCAATATGGCAGAGAACTTTGAGGCGTCAGAGCCTTTTTTTGATGAACCTAATTCGCAGGCGGCAAGCATAGGTCTTGTGGCTCAGATCTTAAGTGCAGTGCTCAGCATAACGCTGGCTGTATCGATAAGCGTATGGGCCTATAAGCTTGTGGTACGCGACGTAAGTGGCATCCCTGTCATTTCTGCCTCAAATGAACCGATGCGCGTTGCTCCGGAGAACCCTGGGGGCATGGCGACGGCGCATCAAGGCTTGTCTGTAAATGAAGTCGCTGAAGAAGTTCTAAGCATTGATCCCGAACAAGTTACCCTTGCACCCAGACCCGTCGCTCTGATTCCGGATGATCTTCCTCCGAAAGATCTTTCTGAAACTATGGAACTGACAACTCAAGATACGATCTTAAATCCAAGTACTGAAACTGATATGGCCGCATTGGCCAATAAAATTTCCAAAGATGCTTTATCCCCTGAAGGTGACGAAAAAGTAATCGAGGTTGTGACTTTGCCAAAGAATGGTATTCAAGATGCGTTGAGGGAAGCATTGAAATCAAATGATGCAGTCGCTGACATATCATCTGGCACAATGTCGATATCTTTGCGCCCCCGCAAACGCCCATCCGATGCAGGTGTGACCACCGTAGCCGTCAATGTGGTGCGCGACATCGAACTCGAAGATCTTGCGGTTGGAACTGCCTTGGTTCAGCTTGGAGCATTTGATAGTGACAATGTCGCCCGGACGGTATGGTTGCGATTGCGTCAGAAATTTCCAAGCTTTATGACGAATAGGGGTCGTGTCATCCAGCGCGCGACTAGCGGGGGGAAAGTGTTTTACCGGCTAAGGGCGGAGGGCTTTGAAGATTTGGACGATGCGCGCCGTTTCTGTGCTCTTCTCGTAGCCAGCAACGCTGATTGTATCCCCGTCACCGTGCGCTAATGACTGATGCCAAATATGGTCGGTGCGCTGCGATATTTGGATGCGCTGGGGCGGTTTTAAGCGCAAAAGAAAAGGCTCTCTTTGCTAAAGCGGATCCTTTTGGTTTCATTTTATTTGATCGTAATATTAAAACAGCCGATCAGATCCGTGATTTATGTACTGATCTGCGCGATGCTGTTGGTTGGTATGTGCCGATTTTTATCGATCAAGAGGGTGGTCGCGTGCAGCGGTTGTGTGCACCTTTGGTGAAAGAATGGCCTACACCTTTGGAACATGTCGACATGACTGGAGAGAGTGCGGAACAAGCGATTTTTGCTCGCTACTTTATGATTGCCCAAGAACTGCGAGATTTGGGAATCACAGCCAATTGTGCACCAGTTGCTGACATTGCGCGCCCCCAGACGCATAAAATTTTGAAAAACCGTTGCTTTGGTCGCGATGCGATGACGGTTAGTAGGCTTGCCAGAGTTGCCGCAAACGGGCTTCTGGCGGGGGGTGTTTTGCCTGTGATTAAACACATTCCAGGCCACGGATTGGCTCAAGTTGACAGCCATAAAGAGACGCCTGTTGTGACCGAAGCAAAAGAGGTGCTTGCCGCTAGTGATTTTGTGCCTTTCAAAGCGTTGAATGATTTGCCGATAGCTATGACGGCTCATGTCATATATAGAAACATAGATGCAAAACCAGGCTCAGTATCGGAAAAAATTATTGGTTTGATCCGCAATGATATAGGGTTTGATGGTTTGCTGATGAGTGATGACCTTTCTATGCAGGCCCTTAGCGGTACGGTGGTAAAGCGGGCTAAAGCTGTTATTGATGTGGGATGTGATCTTGTTTTGCACTGTAATGGTGAATTGGACGAAATGCGTAATATCACAGATTCTATAGGTAAAATGAGTGCCATGGCTCAACTGCGTGGAGACAAAGTTATCGCCTTGCATAACTCTTTGTCTAGCATCAAAGTAGACCTAGTGCAGGCGCGGGCGCAGCTTGAGACACTATGATCTAGGCGAGGCGATATGACACAACTCGATAGCCCCAAGAATGAGACACTGGAAGTTGGTGAACGTTTGGCCACAGAAGCTCTTATCGTGGACGTTGATGGCTTCGAAGGACCGCTTGACCTTCTGCTCAGCCTCAGCCGAACGCAAAAAGTTGACCTTCTGAAAATATCAGTTCTTGATCTTGCGCGGCAATATCTTGCATTTATTGACCGTGCAAAAGAACTGCGCATCGAATTGGCGGCAGACTATCTTGTCATGGCTGCATGGCTAGCATTTTTAAAGTCTCGTCTTCTACTTCCGCCTGATCCGACCGAGGAAGGCCTTTCGGGTGCAGAACTGGCTGCACGGCTAGCTTTTCAGCTAGAGCGGCTTCAGGCGATGCGCAATGCTGCTGCACAACTGATGGCACGTGATCAAAAGGGCCGTGATTTTTTTATCCGTGGTATTCCTGAAAAGTTGGAAATGGTACGGCACGTCACATATACCGCAACTCTGCTTGATTTAATGCAGGGGTACTCGCGCATCCGGACAAAGGATGAATTCCGCCCTTTTGTTATGGACCGCAACAACGTCTTTACAATGGAGGAGGCGCTTACCAAAATGCGTGGAATGATTGGGTTTGCGGGCGATTGGACGGATCTTGCAAGTTATCTTCCTGAAGATTGGCGCAAAGATCCAGCGCGTCGCCGCGCTGCTACAGCTGCTAATTTTGCTGCGTCTTTAGAACTGGCCAAAGCTGGTCAGATTGAATTGCGCCAAAGTGGCACTTTTGAGCCCATCGAATTAAGAAGAAGGTGTGATTGGTGAACGAAACTGAAAATCAGGAGAACATTTCTGACCAGAGCTTGTTTGAGGCGCCTCCGATCAGCGAACAGGAACGCATGATTGAGGCAATTTTATTTGCCACTGCCGAACCGATGACCGTAAAGGCTTTGAATGAACGGATGCCACATGGTTGTGACGCTGCGGAAGCGCTTGTTAATTTGCGCAAACGCTTCGCTGGGCGTGGTGTAAATGTTATGAAGATTGGAAATGCTTGGGCGATTAGAACTGCCTCTGATCTAAGTTTTTTAATGCAAAAAGAGCTTCTGGAAACGCGGAAATTAAGCCGCGCTGCGATCGAGACGTTGGCAATTATTGCCTATCACCAGCCCGTAACAAGAGCGGATATTGAAGAAATTCGAGGCGTGAGTGTCTCTCGTGGGACAGTTGACCAGCTGATTGAAATGGAGTGGATCCGGTTTGGCCGTCGCAAACTGACCCCAGGTCGGCCTGTCACTTTTGTGGTGACGCAAAATTTCCTAGATCACTTTGGGTTGGAAAGCGCACGCGATCTGCCCGGTCTCAAAGAATTACGAGCCGCAGGACTTTTGGAAAGCCAGCCTGCTATTGGTCAGTTTATAAGTGCGCTGGACGAGGACGAAGAAATTGTAAACGAAGGTCAAAGCGAGTTGTTCGAAGGCTAGTAGCTTAACAAAATTTCGACCATATTTTATGCTTCACCTACAAGCTTTTTAATAGATTTAAATCGAGCCTGTATTTTTGAGATGGATAAGGGGTCTGGAAATGGTAACCATAAGAATGCCAATTATTTGATCCGAATGATCATAAATATAGCAATGCAAAAATGTTTCATTAGGAAATAAATACCGCTCTTCGTGCAATGTCTCGGTGCACGTCCAAAAAACACTATCGGACTGATCCGCAAAAACTAATCTCGATACAAAGACAAAATGCTAAAAAAGCGAAACGGGTGCTCGGCCCAGACCGTCAGGTCAATTGGTTTTAAAATGCTTGGAGAGCTTGAGGCCTTGACCTTGATAATTTGAGGCAATTTCTGATCCGTAAAGTCGTTCCGGCTCTTCACTCATTTTCTCGTAAACCAAGCGACCGACGACTTGGGCATGTTCAAGCACAAACGGAGCTTCATGGCAACGGACTTCTAGGACACCACGTGATCCTGCACCCGAGCTGGAATAGCCAAAGCCAGGATCAAAAAAGCCAGCATAATGGACCCGGAACTCGCCAACCATTGCAAGGTAGGGGGCCATTTCTGCGGCGCAATTGGGGGGGATACTTATTGCTTCTCTGCTCACTAAAATATAAAATGCGCCAGGGTCAAGTATGATGCGTCCTTCCGATGTTCGTACTTCCTCCCAGTAATCCTCTGGATCATAATGTGCGATTTTATCAAGGGCTATGACTCCCGTATGTGGTTTTGCCCGATAACCCACCAAATCGCTCGAGCGAGGTTTGAGGTCGACAGAAAATCCCAATCCATCTGAGATAACAGCATTACCTGAGACTATGGGTGTCTGTTTATGCAATTGGCGTAGATCTTCGTCCACAATCACAGTTTTGCCAACTCGAAAGATTATCTGGTTCAGCATTTGCCCCATACGGGCAACAACGGAAAAAGAGCGTGGACAAATCTCGACATATAGCTGGCCGCGATAACCAGATGGGACACGGTCAAATTCTACGCCACTATCCGTGATAACACGTGTGAGAAGATCGAGGCGCCCAATGGAGGATTTTGCAGATGCGGCAGCACCCATATCATTGGGCAGATCTAAAGATTCAAGCAATGGCACCACATAAACGCAGCCTTTTTCCAAAACTGCCCCATCGCTCAGATCCATTTCATGCATTTTAAAGATCTCAAGTCGATCTTTTACGCTGACGGATTTGCCACTGAGAAACGAAGCGCGCACGCGGTAAGCAACGGATCCAAGTCGCAAATCCAGCGATGCAGGTTGAATTTGTTTAGCGTCAATAGGGCTAGTCGCCAATATTTGGCCAGCTTTTATCATTTGGCTCATCTGCCGATCGGACAAAACGCCTGTTGGGAATTTACTCATAGTCTCAATTACCTGCCCTTGTTCACAAAACGCCCGCCACAGCATCTGCAAGCGGACGTTTTATAATTGGTCGGGCTAGCAGGATTCGAACCTGCGACCTCCCGTCCCCCAGACGGACGCGCTACCAGGCTGCGCTATAGCCCGACGTATTCCATGTGTCTTAATGAATTTGCGGAAAGGAGCAAGTCGAAAATAGCACTTAAGACCGTTCATTTATACGGTCTGGATTGGCGCCGTTGCAGTAGTTTTTGGAGGTTGAACAAGATTGGCTCCAAAAGCGCTGCTTTATTCTTCTTGATATTTTTGTACAGACTAAGATGGGTCATGATGCTATCGTGTTTCGGTACAACCAGTGGCGCAGTCTCTGAAAGTGTTTCATTTTGGAGAGATGCGTTAGGCGCGTTCGCCAATTTGTCGTCGGCCCAGAAATCTAGTACCGTTTGGTCATCTTCAAAAGAAGATTGAATTTTTCCAAATCCCTCTTCCCCGTCAAAAACCATCTTAAGTTTTTTACCTTGCCCGTTCGTTGTAAGAAATTCGTCCGACAAGTCTTTGTTAGCTGGTTTGCTATTGATCCCTTCTTTGACTAATTCTTCACTTGCATCGTTCGATTTTGATGCACCGTAAGGCACCGTAGCAGCAATTGGACCTGTGTGCGACCTAACATGATCTTCCATGCTTTTACGCTTTGAGGTCTGAGATGCAGTAGAGCGTTTACTTTTCAAGTTCAGATCAACATTTTCTTTTTCACTAAATGGCATTAGCGTGGACGCATTGCTTTCGCTTAGGTTAGTCGCAAAGTCAGATATTTGGATCGATTGCCAATCAGCCGCCTGATCTTGTTTGGTTAGTTTTTCTGTAATATTCTCAACATTTAATTGATCCCTGTGTATGCCATGGGGCTGAGATAAACTGGAAACATATTTTGCCCCTTTTTCGCGAAGTATCTTTTGAGCGCCTTTGATGGTTAGGCCATCTTGATGCAACAGCTGCTTAATCCCACCTATTAACAGCATATCTTGGCGGCGGTAATACCGTCGTCCGCCAGCCCTTTTTACAGGTTTGATCTGCCAGAATTTACTTTCCCAAAAGCGAAGTACATGTGTCGGTGTATCCAACCAATCGGCGACTTCACTAATGGTTCGAAATGCGTCGGGTGATTTACTCATGACAATAAGTCACCTTACGTTTTAATACCCGACGCTACCCGTTCTTTCATGAGATGAGAGGGACGAAACGTCAAGACCCGTCTTGGAGTGATTGGCACTTCCTCACCGGTTTTTGGATTTCTGCCGATACGCGCATTCTTGTCACGTACACTAAAGGTTCCAAAGGAAGAAATTTTTACCTGTTCACCTTTCACCAGTGCATCAGACATGAGGCTTAGTACTTTTTCAACTAAGTCTGCACTTTCGTTTCTGGAAAGGCCAACCTCAAGAAAAACTGCCTCGCTAAGGTCCATGCGGGTTAATGTCTTGTCACTCATAAAATACATCCCTAGTTTTTTCTAATGTTAGAGCCGAGCTATTTTGCGAGTCAATATCAATGGCATATCTGAACTAACTAAATGGTTCTTTTTTTGCTTATTTGTACAAATTTAACGATTTTTTGCTTATTACCATCGCAAGACGATGGCACCCCAGGCCAATCCTCCACCTATTGCTTCCGTGACGATTAGGTCATTATGCTTGATCTGCCCATTCGCTTTTGCCACTGATAGCGCTAGCGGTATAGAGGCGGCGGACGTATTTCCATGGTCTTTAACGGTCTTAACGACTTTCTCGGGCGCAACGCCCATCTTTTTTGTGGTACTATTAATAATTCTGATGTTTGCCTGATGTGGGACAACCCAGTCAATATCCTCAGCTCTCACTCCGGCCTTCTCCATGGCGACACTTGCTGTTTGGGCAAGTTTCTCAACAGCATGACGGAATACTTCTTTTCCCTGCATTCGAAGATAACCCGTCTGACCAGTTGAGACGCCTCCATCCACATAAAGGATGTCTTTATGCCGCCCATCAGAGTTCAAATCGACCGAAAGAATACCTCTGTCGTCGCTTGAACCCTTTCCTCGTTCGGCCTGCAATAAAACTGCGCCAGCCCCATCTCCAAAAAGGACACAGGTCGACCTATCTTCCCAGTCCATCAAACGACTAAACGACTCTGCTCCAATGACCATAATGCGCTCGGCTTGACCTGACAGAATCTGAGCATTCGCAGTGGATAGAGCAAAAACAAAACCAGCGCAAACTGCCTGTATGTCATAGGCAAACCCACCCGTCATATTTAGTCCTGATTGCACGATTGTTGCTACCGAGGGAAATGTCAGATCTGAAGTGGATGTGGCAACTATAACTGCGTCTAAATCATTTGGCTCAAACCCTGCATCTGAAAGGGCTGCTTGAGCAGCGCTTATCGCCATATCTGATGTCTTTTCTCCTTCAGCAGCGAAATGGCGGCGCTTAATGCCAGAGCGTGCTTGGATCCACTCGTCCGATGTATCAAGAGAGACTTCGAATTCGGAATTTTCTACTACTCGCTTAGGAAGGTAATGGCCAACTCCTTTTACTACTGCCCTTATCGTCATTTTGTTTATTCCGCTTCTGATGCCGCGTTTTCTACACTGTGCGCCGATGTGTTAACCGATGCAACACGAGCCGCAAGTTTTTGTGAAAATTGTGAGTTTGCTAAGGTTACAGCAAGCTTGATGGCCGCACTTACCCCTGTCTCGTCGGCGGTACCATGCGATTTTACCACAGTCCCGTTAAGTCCAAGGAAAACTCCGCCATTCACGCGTCGAGGATCTATCCTCTTACGTAATCGTTGCAACGAGGAAACGGCAAGTAGTTGGGCCAGACGAGAAAGAAGGGAATACTGAAAAGCTTGCCTCAAGAGCTCGCCAATGAGCTTTGCAGTACCCTCTCCAGTTTTAAGGGCAACATTCCCTGTAAAGCCATCCGTGACAATGACATCTGTTTTGTCGCCCGGAATATCACCGCCTTCGACAAATCCGACAAATTTGTAATCTCCTAACTGTTCGTATTGGGAAATCAATTCATGCGCTTCGTGCAACTCAGCGCGTCCTTTGTGATCTTCTGTTCCAACATTTAAAAGTCCAACTCTCGGTAAAGGAATTTCAAGACCGTTACGGGCGTAAGAAACACCCATAAGAGCATATTGAAATAAGTCCTTGGAATCAGCCTTTATATCTGCTCCCACATCGAGCATTACATTGAACCCTGTTTTACTGCGTGAGGGCCACAAAACGGCAATTGCCGGGCGGTTTACACCCGGCAGTTTCCGCAACCGTATCATGCTCAAAGCCATCAGAGCTCCGGTATTACCGCAAGACACACATGCTTCTGCTTCGCCATTCCGTACACATTCAAGGGCAGACCACATCGATGTCGACTTTCCATTGCGCACTACCTGACTTGGTTTATCCGTCATAGAAACTGCATCGTCGCAATGTCGTATTTCGCACCGATCTATTAATACTTTACGAGCACCTACAAGGATGTCCAATTCATCTTTGGGCCCATGTACAATAAAATGCAGCTCTGGATTTTTTTTAGCTGATGCAGCCATTCCCAACACAATTGGCAGTGGACCCCGATCACCACCCATGGCGTCTATACTTACCACTGTACGCGGCGTAACGTCATATAGTTTATCGGTTTTAGCGGTCATTTGAGTTGTTGCCAAACCGCGTTATGCAGCATCCTCATCCAGCTCGATCTCTTCGACCAACGCGATGACTTCGCGACCACTGTAGTGGCCGCAAGAGGCGCATACATGGTGCGGACGTGTGAGCTCTCCGCAGTTTGAGCATTCATTTGGATTTTCAGCAATTAAGCTGTCATGAGCGCGCCGATTATTGCGACGTGATTTGGATACTTTATTCTGTTGGACAGCCATGCCTCAACCCCAATTTTTAATGGACCTTAGCCCTTTGTTCCGTATCTATACTCTATGCACTTACATTGCTTAGCGCACGGGGTACAACTTTATTAAGCGAGAAAGCGGAAACATACCGCTAAATTTCAATTTAGCAAGAGGCAAAGGCGTTAAATTATGTCTGTTTGGATAATTTTTTCATGAGAGTCGATAGATTGGCGAATGGATTTGCGTCTTCGTCGCTGAGAGGGACGATGCCAGGTGCTGTAATTGCCTTTCTTTTAAAGGATGCACCTTCCACTTTTGGGTAGGTTGGCAGCTCTATCGCCAGTGCTTCAATCATTACCGCAATAAGGTCTAATTCTGTTTCAAGAGGCTCAAGATTTTCATCTTGTTCCATCTCTACCTCGCCGTCCAAACCGATGGAAGACTCGTCATGTATTTTTAGGGGAAGATAATTGCGCTCTACTGTCGAATCTATGCGCGTCTGAACGGATGCAAGAGTGAGCACACAGGCCTGTTCAGCGGTTGCGCCAATGTGGGCATTCAAACGCCAGCTATTTTCACCGTGCGCTGTAAGATTGCCCTGTAAACGGAGTTTGGTCAAACTCAAAAGCCCAAGATCCTTTGCAATAATCTTACAAACCTCGTTAGAGGGTCGTATATCAAACTTGTGCGGCTTTCGCGGATTGATGTCTATAAAGCGAATAATTGCCTTAGTGAGAGGTGGGATCGCCATCTTATTAAGATGAACCTTTCTTGATGGTATTGTTTGCGTTATGAGGGGTAAATAAAGTGCAATAACAGACGATACAAGAGGCGATATTTAATAAAATGAACAGAGCTTTCGTTCGCATAGCAATGTTTGCTGCCGTACTCACAATAAGTGCTTGCGCAGGTCAGTACAGAAATCATGGCTATATGCCGCCGCAAGAACAGATAGGCGCATTGATTATTGGCGTTGACACACGTCAGGGTATCCTCAACGCCGTTGGCGCCCCCACGACGAGCGGCGTCGACGTGGAAAATGCAATTTACTATGTACGCAGTCGCGTGCACCACAGAGGCTATGCAAAGCCCGACGAAATCAATCGTGAAGTGTTAGTACTGAGTTTTGGGGAAAACCAAGTACTGAGCAATGTAGAGCGTTTTGGAATTGAAAAAGGCCGCCTACTTGTTCTTGAGCATCGCGTGACTAAACTCCCAGGGAAAGACAGAGGCATTCTGCAAAAGATCTTGGCCTCTATTGGGGGTTTTAATGCTGCATCTGTTTTAGATGGTCAGTGATGGAGTAATGTCAAAACGGCGGGCCATGATGAGTTGGGCGATATTATAGGGCAAACGGTACACTGAGATGGCATCTATAATCAAAAGCAAATATATTGCGAGGCTGGCAAATACATCAGGGGATATTATCGCTGCTCAAATGTTTCGGTATAAAACGTTCGGGTTGTCTGGTGGAACTGGGTTAGACAGCGATAAATTTGATCAGCTGTGCGAACATTTTCTAATTGAAAATCGAAAAACTGGACAGCTGGTATGCTATTTTCGTATGATGCACTTGCAGGGTGGCAGCGAGATTGGAAAAAGTTACTCTGCTCAATATTATGAGCTTTCCGCGTTGCACGCCTTTAATGGAAAAATTGTTGAGATGGGCCGGTTTTGCGTGGACCCCGAAGTGAAGGATGCCGATGTCCTGCGCTTGGCTTGGGGAGCAATGACGCACTATGTCGATACTCGGGGTGTCGATCTTGTTTTTGGCTGCACGTCCTTTCACGGAACAGATGCAAACGCCTATCAGGATGCATTTGCAATGCTTCGCGACAGGCATATTGCGCCTAAACGCTGGCTTCCAAGGGTCAAGGCGCCAGATGTGTTTCGCTTTGCGTCTCGACTGCGGCGCAAGCCGGATATGAAACAGGCAATGCGCGCCATGCCCCCGCTTTTAAGGACCTATCTTGTGATGGGGGGCTGGGTCAGTGATCATGCTGTTGTCGACAGCCATATGAATACGTTACATGTATTTACCGGAGTTGAGATCGGTATGATCCCACCGGCTCGAAAGCGGCTTTTGCGCGCCCTCACTTGACCTTTTGGCAAACGCAGATTAGCTGCGTCCCTATGGCACGTCTACCTTTATTACAACTTAGCGATATTTCTTTGACGTTTGGCGGTGATCCCCTGTTTGATGGGCTTGATCTTGTTGTTCAGCCGGGCGATCGTCTGGCGCTTGTTGGACGCAATGGGTCTGGCAAGTCAACGTTACTCAAAATTATGGCCACTTTGGTTGAGCAGGATAAGGGCACGCGGGTCATACCGCCTCAGACATCGGTGGGATACATGGAACAGGAACCCATGATGGAGGGATATACGACACTTGGTGATTATGCTGCCAGTGGTCTTGGATTGGGCGAAATGTACCGTGTTGAACGAGCGGGTGAGGGGCTAAAATTTGACCCTGACCGCACTGTAAGAACGGCCTCGGGTGGTGAGCGACGCAGGGCGGCGTTGGCCAAACTTATGGCCGAAGCTCCAGATTTGATGTTGCTGGATGAGCCGACCAACCATCTGGATATTGAGGCCATTGCCTGGGTTGAGAATGAATTAAAAACCACCAAGGCTGGCTATGTTCTTATCAGTCATGATCGCGCATTTCTGAGGGCGTTAACGCAGGCAACTCTTTGGATCGACCGTGGTCAGGTGAGAAGAAATGAAAAAGGTTTTGCAGAATTTGAAACCTGGCGTGATAAAATTTGGGAAGATGAAGATATGCAGCGCCACAAAATGGATCGCCGCATAAAGTCAGAAGGGCGTTGGGCGATAGAGGGTATCAGTGCGCGTCGCAAGCGCAATCAGGGGCGTCTTCGCGCACTACAAGATTTGCGGGCGGATCGGGCTGCGATGATCCGCCGGCAGGGGGCGGCGGCAATGGCACTATCCTCAGGACCAAAATCAGGCCGCAAAGTGATTGAAGCGCATAGTATTAATAAAGCATATGATAATCAAATAATTGCCAAGTGTTTTTCACTTTCAATTCAGCGTGGTGATCGCGTAGCTTTTGTCGGTCCCAACGGTGTCGGCAAGACCTCATTACTTAAACTTCTTATGGGTCAAGAAATTCCAGATGCCGGTGAGGTCAAATTGGGCACCAAATTGGTCCCTGCCATCTTTGACCAAGCACGTGCGCATCTGGATCTAAATATGACACTCTGGGAAAGTTTGACCAGCGACCCGGATATGGGCGTATCTGGAAAGGCTGATCAAATTCTTGTACGTGGTGTGCCAAAGCATGTGGTTGGCTATCTTAAGGAATTTCTGTTTGAGGATGCTCAAGCAAGAGCGCCGGTGCACTCACTTTCAGGGGGTGAAAAGGCGCGGCTTTTGCTTGCTAAGCTGATGGCAAAGGAAAGCAATCTTTTAGTGCTTGATGAACCGACCAATGATTTGGATGTCGAGACACTTGATTTGTTGCAAGAGCTGTTGGATGATTATGATGGTACGGTGCTTTTGGTTAGTCATGATCGGGATTTTCTAGACCGGATTGCAACCACTACGGTGGCCATGGAGGGAGATGGTCAGACGACTGTCTATGCGGGCGGTTGGTCTGATTATCAAGCTCAGAAAAAAGAAACATCTGCAGTTGAAAAAAAGATCAAAAAGAGAATAAATAATGAAATAGCGACCTCTGATAAAAAATATAAAAATGGTTTGAGCTTTACCGAAAGACACCGTCTCAAAGAACTTCCTAATTTGATTGCTACGCTGGAAACAGAGATCCAGAAACTGGAAGATTATATGACTGATCCAGAACTTTTCACCCGCGAACCGATGAAATTTCAAAAGGCTACTGATGCGCTTGTGGAGCGACATAGTGCCCTTATTGATGCGGAAGAAGAATGGGTTTTGCTCGAGGATAAAGCCTAAATTTATTTAGTAGGAATCCCCACTGTATTTTCCCTTCGTTTAAAGAAAATCGTAGCATGGCCTTGCTGAGATGGAATCTGATTTGGTGGTTAGAAGTGTTTATATGAAATTTATGAGTTTTTGCCTGTGATGTTTGTCCAGCAAGCAAATGATAAACGCTTTTAAGTGCGCAATGCCTTTACTGTTAGTGGCATTGTCGAGGATTTGGCGGAGGTTGTAATAATCGCCGTTTTGGGAGACTTTCATGATCAGGTCTATTTCAAAAAAACGTATCAATGTGTTGCAGTGCGAAGCTATGGTCTTATCCTCGACCATTTTTGCAGATATTGGGCCAGAGCACGGCAACGCAATAAAAATTATGCAAGTACACAGTTCTTTAACCTAGAAAGTTCAAATTCGTATGCCGTGGCCTGACAGATTGATCTGATCATTCCTCTCGTGCTACTGGCTTACTTTGGGTTGGGGCAGAGCTGGATTGGAGCCGTACCGACTTAGCTTTCGTTAACGCGTCTATCAAGCAAATTCTGTTTACGCTCAGCCCATTTTTAGGGTAGCTAAAAAACTGTTGCAATCTAGGCTCGCTTTCAGTCAGGTGTCATAAACCCAGTTTAAAAGGAAAATTTTTTGTCTGACTTGCCTGTTCCGAGAGGGAAATTGACTAAAAACCGTGACCTTTCTACCCTCACTTGGTTGCGTGTAGGTGGGCCTGCGGATTATTTCTTTCAGCCTAAGGATGAGGCTGATCTTGCCCAGTTTTTGCGTAATTTGCCCCAAGAAATCGCCGTCTTTCCAATGGGGGTCGGCAGCAATCTCATCGTGCGCGATGGTGGGTTGCGCGCAGTGGTTATCCGCCTTGGTCGCGGATTTAATCAAGTCAGTATAAAAGGTAATAAGGTGAGCTCAGGGGCCGCAGCACTTGACGCATTGGTGGCGCGTAAAAGTGCGGAGGTAGGGGTCGATCTGACCTTTCTACGCACTATTCCAGGTAGCATAGGTGGTGCGATATGTATGAATGCGGGTTGCTATGGCTCCTATACCAGCGACCATTTTGTGAGGGCGCGTGTTGTGACACGACAAGGCGAAGTGCTGACCTTGGGGCCGGGCGATATTCGCTTTGGTTATCGTCAGAGTGATCTCCCGCAAGGGTCGATTGTGACTGAAGCCGTCTTTGAAGGTCCTTTAGAGGATCCCCAGGTCCTTGCTGACCGAATGGTTGCTCAGCTTAAAAAACGCGACGAAACGCAACCAACTAAAAACCGCAGCGCTGGTAGTACGTTTCGCAATCCAGCAGGTTTTTCCAGTACCGGGCAGGACGATGATGTCCATGATCTTAAGGCGTGGAAGGTAATTGACGATGCTGGAATGCGAGGCGCGCGTCTTGGCGGTGCAGAGATGAGCATAAAGCACTCAAATTTTCTGATAAACACTGGTCGGGCTACAGCCTCTGATCTCGAAGGTCTGGGCGAATTAGTCCGAAAAAGGGTTTTCAATCAAAGCAAAATTGAGTTAGTGTGGGAAATTATGCGGGTTGGTGAACCGAACCCGCGCGACACTTGATGAACAGGTGCATAGAATACGGTCAAATTGGCCGGTGATTGAGGCGAAATGGGAATGTCGAGCAGGACAAGCCCGAAAGTTGTGGTTTTGATGGGCGGTTTCTCGTTTGAACGCGAGGTATCGCTCACCTCTGGGCGTGAATGTGCTGCGGCTTTGCGGGGCGAAGGATTTGAAGTGGTAGAGCTTGATGCGGGGGAAGATATCGTCTCGCGTCTTAAAGAACTGTCTCCGAATGTGGTGTTCAATGCTCTTCATGGACGCTGGGGCGAGGATGGTTGTGTGCAGGGTATGTTAGAATGGATGGGTCTTCCTTACACCCATTCTGGAGTTCTGTCTTCGGCACTGGCGATGGATAAACAAAAAAGCAAGCAGGCTTATGCCGCAGCTGGTTTGCCTGTTGTACATAGCTTGATTGTCTCCAAAGAAGATGTGATGGCGCGCCATGTTATGGATGCTCCCTATGTGGTCAAACCCAACAACGAAGGGTCTTCATGCGGAATATACTTTGTCCACGAAAGCGTAAATAACCCTCCTAATCTAGATGATGATTTGCCCGATAACATGATGGTTGAGCAATATGTCAAAGGTCGTGAACTGACAACAACAGTGATGGGAGATCGAGCGCTGGGCGTCACTGAAATCCTGACAGACGGCTGGTATGATTATGATGCCAAGTACAAGGTTGGTGGCTCACACCACGAAATCCCAGCAATTATTCCTCAAGAAATTACAGATGCATGCCTAAACTTTGCGCTCAAGGCGCATGATGTTCTTGGGTGCCGTGGCGTGAGCCGTACCGATTTTCGGTGGGACCAAGAGCAAGGTCTATCAGGGCTAATTCTGCTTGAAACTAATACACAGCCTGGGATGACTCCAACATCGCTCAGTCCCGAACAGGCCGTCGCGAAAGGTATTAGCTTTGGAGCATTCTGCCGCTGGATAGTGGAGGACGCGTCGTGTCACAGATAAACCCCGATCGCTATACCCGAAGCGATCCGGCGCCGTCGCTTTGGTCGTATCGGTTATTGCGTCTAATGCTAAGCCCATATTTGCGCCGTATGGTGTTTTACGGGATACCTGCTCTTTTTTTAGTAGGGGTTGGGGTCATTAATATTACGAATGAACAACGGCGCGAACAAGTTTTAACGACCTATAGTGAAATGAAGACGTTTGTAACGGAGCGTCCGGAGTTTACGGTCAATCTTATGTCGCTCAAAGGTGCCAGTGACTCAGTTATGCAGGACATCCGGGAAGTGGTGCCCATCGACTTTCCGATTAGTAAGTTTGACCTTGACCTTGATCAAATGCGCCAGATCATTCTTGGCCTTGGCCCGGTCAAAGATGTAGATGTTAGGGTCCGATCAAGTGGGGTACTTCAGGTTGATGTGGTTGAGCGGCTCCCAGCATTTTTGTGGCGCCGCGACGACGGCCTTGAAGTATTGGACGCGACTGGCATTTACGTGCGAACTGTTACTTCGCGCCTGCAGTATAGTAACCTTCCTTTGATTGCTGGCGAAGGTGCGGATACTCAAGTGGCTCAGGCAAAACAAATTTTTGTTGCGGCGAAACCCTTGAAAGAGCGACTTCGCGGCCTGGTTTTCATTGGAGAGCGCCGCTGGGATGTTGTGCTGGATAAAGGACAGCGTTTGATGCTGCCCGAAGAAGACCCAGTACTTGCACTGGAACGAGTAATCGCGATGGATCAGGCCGAAGATTTGCTCACACGGTCTGTCAAAGCTGTTGATTTTCGTCTGCAGAACCGGCCAACGTTGCAATTACGCAGCGGTGCAATGGAAGCGTTTAGAGAAATTAAGCTGATGCAACTGGGGCAAATTAAATGACCGAGCTCTATCAAAAACAGCGTGCGATGCGGGCAATGCGCAAAGCGGCGATGCAGCGTGGCGTTATTGCCGTTCTGGATGTCGGGACGACGAAGATCAGCTGCTTAATCCTTCGTTTTGATGGCGTTAATCTGAATGATGAAGGCGAAGGAGTAGGTTCTATAAGCGGTCATTCTGGTTTTAGCGTAATTGGCTCTGCCACGACGGCGTCGCGAGGTGTAGGCTTTGGTGAAGTCCTATCCATGCGAGAAAGTGAACGCGCCATCCGTACAGCGCTTCAGTCGGCTCAGAAGCTTGCAAATATCCGAGTTGATCATGTCATTGCTTGCTTCTCTGGTGGCAAACCACGGTCTTATGGTCTTGCAGGTGAAACAACGGTTCAGAACCAAGTTGTTGCTGAACAAGATATCGCGCGCGTTCTGAGTGCTTGCGATGTTCCTGATTACGGAGACGGACGCGAGGTACTCCACGCCCAGCCGGTAAATTTTGCACTTGATGATCGCAGCGGCCTTGCCGATCCGCGTGGACAACTTGGCGAACGTATCTCCACTGATGTGCATATGCTCACAGTAGACGAAAAGGTTATCCGCGATCTTGCCCATTGCGTAAAGCGATGTGATCTGGAGTTGGCAGGTGTTGCGTCATCCTCCTATGCCTCAGCAGTCTCCTCCTTGGTCGAAGATGAACAAGAGCTAGGCGCGGCTTGTATTGATATCGGTGGTGGTTCTACTGGCGTTTCTGTTTTTCTCAAAAAGCACATGATTTATTGTGATTCAGTGCGTCTTGGTGGCGAGCATATTACTCGTGACGTTTCTATGGGTTTGCAAGTCCCTATTGCGTCAGCAGAACGTATTAAAACTATTAACGGTGGTCTGCTGGCGACCGGAATGGATGACCGTGATATGATCGAAGTGCTTGGTGAGACTGGCGATTGGGAACATGATCGGAGGTTGGTTAGTCGCACTGAGTTGATCGGGATAATGCGCCCTAGAGTAGAAGAGATTCTCGAAGAAGTGCGCAGCCACCTTGATGCGGCTGGATTTGAACATCTACCCAGCCAACAAATTGTCCTGACGGGGGGGTCGAGCCTCATTCCCGGTCTTGATGGGCTGGCGAGTCGTATTCTGGGCCAACAGGTGCGGCTTGGGCGTCCATTGCGCATTCACCGGCTTCCACAGGCGTACTCCGGTCCAACCTGTTCTTCGATCGTTGGGTTGAGCCTTTTTGCAGCACATCCTCAAGATGAATGGTGGGACTTTGAGATGCAATCGGATGGTTATCCGACTCGCTCGCTAAAGCGTGCAGTCAGATGGTTCAAAGAAAATTGGTAAGTACCCAAACCTCCAAAAGGGTGATATAAGGTATCATGAGCCAAAATCTGTCCATATTTAGTACGTAATTCGTTTTTTTGCGTGACGAGAGCTAAAGGATTGTCTAAGGTTTGGTTTATCTATATTTAAAATTGCCTCTTTAAGGGGCATCAAGCAGGCGGACGGATTTATGACACTTAACCTATCGGTTCCAGAACATGACGAACTAAAACCACGCATCACCGTATTTGGTGTTGGTGGGGCTGGCGGAAACGCCGTAGACAACATGATCGAAAAGCAACTGGATGGTGTGGAATTTGTAGTCGCCAATACAGATGCCCAGGCTCTGGCCCAAAATAACTCAGGAAACCGAATACAGCTGGGTGTGAAAGTAACGCAAGGTCTAGGAGCTGGAGCACGGGCAAGGGTTGGAGCGGCAGCAGCGGAAGAGAGCATTGAGCAAATTGTCGATCATCTCGCCGGAGCACATATGTGTTTTATCACCGCCGGAATGGGCGGTGGCACGGGCACAGGTGCTGCGCCGATTATCGCACAAGCCGCACGCGAGCTTGGAGTTCTTACCGTTGGTGTTGTGACCAAACCTTTTCAGTTTGAGGGTGCAAAACGAATGCGTCAGGCCGAAGAGGGTATCGAGGCTCTTCAAAAAATGGTCGATACCCTTATTATAATTCCTAATCAGAATTTGTTCCGGCTCGCAAATGAAAAAACCACATTTACTGAAGCTTTCAGCATGGCTGATGACGTACTTTATCAAGGTGTAAAAGGTGTTACCGATCTTATGGTGCGGCCGGGTTTGATCAATCTAGACTTTGCTGATGTTCGCGCTGTCATGGATGAAATGGGCAAAGCAATGATGGGTACGGGCGAGGCGGAAGGCGAAGAGCGCGCCATTAAAGCGGCAGAAAAGGCCATCGCGAATCCTCTTCTGGACGAGATCAGCCTGCGTGGAGCTCGCGGTGTACTCATCAATATTACAGGTGGCGAAGATCTTACCCTGTTTGAACTCGATGAAGCAGCAAATCGTATCCGCGAGGAAGTCGACTCAGACGCCAATATTATAGTTGGCTCTACGCTAGACGAAAGAATGGAAGGTGTTATGCGTGTTTCTGTTGTTGCGACAGGTATTGACGCATCAGAAATTGTTCAAGACTTGCCGCTGCCACGTCGTATGTCAGTCGAGGGAGAAGACTTTGGGCATTCTTTCCAGGAGACAGAAGAAGTGGCCCCTAAAGAAGCAGTGAGCGAGCCTGATCTATTTAAAAGCACAGAACCTTCAGCAGTAGGAGAAGGAGTTACCCTCTCACCAAGTTCACAGGCCCGGCCAGAAGAAACAGATCAGCTTCCACCGCCAGCCTATGAAGAGTCGGCCGTTCAGGAAGAAGTCCCGAGCGAGAGCTTTGTAGCACCTCAAGCCCCACTGGCCGGTACGTCTTCGGATCAAGCGATGGCTCGTCTGCGTAAAGCCGTACAGAATTCGCCAGGCTACAGCGATGCAGTGCCGGGAATGGAGGAGGAGAGCTCCGAAACAGAGCGTCCACGTTTTGGGATTGGCTCTCTTATAAACCGGATGTCTGGTCAGGATTCAGACAAGAAATCGACAGCTGTGCGAAAACAGCCGATAGCACCTCCGCCATCACCATCAATGCGCCAATCAGAGCCAGAAGAAGATGGAGTAGCAGACCCGGAACTGGAACGTATAGAGGTTCCAGCGTTCCTGCGTCGTCAAGCCAATTAAACTTCTGTAGTCTTAATGAGAAAACCGTTCTTGAGGGAGAGCTTCTCTATTATTGTAAGGAGCTTTTAATTTGAAGTAGCGGAAATTCGCCTTGCTTGATCTGGGATGTTACAAACGGACACAAAGTTTGAATTGAGTTTAAGGAAATTAATCCATAAAAACCTGCTTCATAGCGGTCTACAGTTAAAAATATGTTTCGAGGAATAAATTGCAGTCAACGTTATCGATACCATTGCGGTTTTCTGGGTGCGGTTTGCATAGCGGTGTAACAACGGTGATTACATTGTGCCCAGCTCCTGCAGATTATGGCATTCGCTTTGTCCGAACCGATCAGCCTGCGGAATGCGCGGTTGTGTCCGCAGCTTGGGATTTGGTAGAGATATCACCATTGTGCACTAAAATAATAAATCATGCAGGCATATCAGTGAGTACGGTGGAACATGTTTTGGCGGCACTTGCTGGCTGCGGTGTACACAACGCCCGGATTGAGATGGACGGACAAGAACCACCAATTCTAGATGGCAGTGCAAGGCCATTTGCGCTCGAAATACTTCGACACGGTATCAAGCATCTTGATGCTCCATTAAAAGTTCTGCGTATCCTACGTGAAGTGACATATCAAAGTGGATCCGCATGGGCGAAATTGATCCCTCACTCTGAACCGTGGATTAGTTTTCACATCGATTTTGAAGATAGCGCTATTGGAATCCAACAAAAAAGCCTGACATTGACAAATGGCTCTTTTATCCGTGAATTATGCGACAGTCGTACATTTTGTCGGAACAAAGATGTCCAAGCGATGTGGGCTAATGGTCTAGCACTAGGTGGGACAATGGAAAATGCAGTGGTTGTGGATG
The DNA here is from genome assembly GCA_028150825.1 of Paracoccaceae bacterium. GTDB lineage: Bacteria > Pseudomonadota > Alphaproteobacteria > Rhodobacterales > Rhodobacteraceae > LFER01. The sequence continues at coordinate 24,354 of JAOGIM010000007.1, read as the reverse complement.
GTGACACTGTGCTCAGCCCTGGAGGCTTGCGCCACAAAGACGAAGCCGTTCGTCACAAGATGCTCGATGCGCTTGGTGATCTGTATTTGGCCGGTGCACCTATTATTGGCCATTATATTGGTCACTGCTCAGGGCACGAGACAACCAATGGTCTTTTACGGGCATTATTTCAAGATGAAGACGCCTACGAATGGGTTAAATGCGATTCTGATCTCTATCGGATCCTACCTGGTGTCAATACGAGCCTCGCAGAATTGCCTCTGGTAGCTTGAACACAATTGCACTAACATTTTATTAGGGTGAAGTTTCGCACAGTAACATTTTTCTGTTTAATCTTCCGTGGTAGGCTTAGTCGAAAAAGCTTGCAAATAGGCGGTTGTCAACGGGCATGAGGTAAGACGTTATGAAATCAGGCAAGCTTGCGGTAATGTTGCTCGTCGCCGCTCTTGGCATGATTGGTTTGGCTGGGTGTAGTCCGATAAATTTTGGACGCGATAAAGTCGATATAGAAACGTTAAGCGCGTCGCAAATTTTTCAGAAGGGCGAAGTTGAACTTGATTTGAACAGCAACGAAAAAGCGGCTGAATTTTTTGGAGAAATAGAACGGCTTTACCCATATTCTGAATGGGCCAAAAGGGGCCTGATCATGCAGGCGTTCGCATTTCATAAAGATAAAAAATATGATGAAAGTCGTGCTGCTTCATCACGTTTTGTCGACTTTTATCCGGCAGATGAAGATGTTGCTTATGCGCAGTATTTGTTTGGGCTAAGCTATTTTGATCAAATTGATGATGTAGGTCGTGATCAGGGTGTTACGCGCAATGCCTTACAAGCGTTCAGAGCGCTTTTTGAACAATATCCCGAGAGCGAATATGCTGAACCTGCAAAGCTGAAATTCGATTTGGCATTTGACCATCTGGCCAGCAAAGAAATGGAAGTTGGTCGATATTACCTAAAAGACGGTCACTACAGTTCCGCCATCAATCGGTTTAGGTTGGTAGTCGAAGGTTTTCAAGCGACCTCTCATACTGCAGAGGCTCTACACCGTTTAGTAGAATCGTATTTGTCGCTTGGGCTGTTTGATGAGGCCCAGACGGCGGGTGCGATCCTTGGTCACAATTACGAGGCAACAGATTGGTACAAGAACAGTTACGCTCTTTTGGAAAGCAGAAGACTGTCACCGACAGTCCGAGGCAACAGTTGGTTAAGCAGAGTCCACAGACAGGTGATCAAAGGTCAATGGCTGTAACATTCGGAATTTAGCGATCTTATGCTGACCAGTCTTAGCATCCGTGATATGCTGATCATCGATCGGCTTGAGCTGGGCTTTGCTCAGGGCTTGAATGTACTAACTGGAGAAACTGGGGCTGGTAAATCGATACTTTTGGAGAGTTTGGGCTTCGTATTGGGATGGCGCGGTCGGGCTGATTTGGTTCGCTCTGGTGCTGAACAAGGTGAGGTTACCGCAATGTTTGAGCTTTCTGATAATCATCCAGCTTTAGATGTGCTTAGAAAAGCTGGCCTCCAAGATGGTCGGGATTTGATTATTCGGCGCGTCAACACCAAGGATGGACGTAAAACTGGATGGATCAATGATCGGCGCGTTTCTGGCGATTTATTACGCAGTGTCTCACAGCATCTTATCGAATTGCATGGTCAGCATGATGATCGCGGGTTGTTGGATTCAAAAGGCCATCGTCAGTTGCTCGATCAATTTGGAAGTCACCTTGAGCTAAATGAAAAAACACGACAGGCTTGGTGCGCGGTTACAGTGGCCCAGAATGATCTAACAGAAGAGACTGAAATGCTTGAAGCTCTTCGCCAGGAAGAAGAGTATTTGCGCCATGCGGTTGCGGAACTTACTTCGCTAGATCCCCAGCCAGGTGAAGAAACCGAACTGGACGTGCGACGGCGCCTGATGCAATCTGCTGGGAAACTGCGCGTGGATATAGAAAAAGCCGCCCATGCCCTTGGCCGTGAGGCCGCCGAAGGAATGATGGGGGATGCACTTCGCTGGTTAGAAGCTGCAGGCGATGAGATGGATGAGCAATTAGACGGGGCGATTGGCTATCTGTCTGCGTCGATAAGCAATCTGAGTGAGGCCGTACAGTGCATAGAAACATGTCTGCAAGAGCTTGATTTCAATCCTTTTGAGCTCGAAACAGCCGAAGAACGTCTGTTCGCCATTCGTAGCCTTGGGCGCAAGCATCAGGTGCCAGCCGATGCTTTGACTGAGCTTGCTCAAGAACTTACAGCAAGACTTGCTGCATTAGACGCAGGGCAGAACTCGCTGGCAGGAAAGCAAGCGGCGCTAAAGCGGGCTCAGGATGTTTACGATGAACACGCAAATACTCTTAGTCAAGCCCGCAAAACCAATGCTGCAAAGCTCGATAAAGAAATGATTAGCGAGCTTGGTCCGCTAAAAATGGATCGTGCTCTTTTCCAAACTGATATCACCCCGTCTGAAGCTGGGCCGTTTGGTAAGGATATGGTTGTTTTCTGTGTGACGACGAACCCTGGTACGCCGCCTGGCCCACTAGCTCGGATCGCGTCTGGTGGAGAACTCAGCCGTTTTCTTCTGGCGCTCAAAGTCTGTTTGAGGACGGCTGGAGATGTTCAAACGATCATATTTGATGAGATTGATCGTGGTGTAGGTGGGGCGACTGCAGATGCTGTGGGGCGGCGGTTATCTCATCTTGCCATTGGCGCTCAAGTTCTTGTAGTCACGCATTCGCCGCAAGTCGCTGCATTTGCAACGTGTCATTTTCGGGTTAGCAAACAACAATCTGACAATGAAACTCTCTCAGATGTCGAAAATTTGGATCAAAATGCTAGAATAAAAGAAATTGCTCGTATGATTTCTGGTGATATCATTACTAGAGAAGCCCTCGCCGCCGCAGAGACTTTGATAAAGGCAAGCAAATGATGTGTCGCTTTCTGTGCGTGAGAACTTTCCTTTTAAAGGATAGAGCCGGTGTTAAGGACAGCAAAGACGAATATATACTTAATGGGCTTACGTGACCGTGGCCTTGACTTTATACTCTGGTTTGTTCCAAAGAGAATTTTGCATAACATCACCGATTATTTCGCATGCTGCGAGAACATCGCCTTTATCAATGTAGAGTGGCGTAAAGCCAAATCGCATGATATTCGGCGCCCGAAAGTCGCCAACTACTCCACGTGCGATAAGCGCCTGTATGGCAGCATAACCATCTTGAAAATAAAATGATACTTGTGATCCACGTAATGTTGCATCGCGCGGGGAAGCAAGTTTCAGCATTGGACAAGACGCCTCAATAATATTTATAAACAGGTCGCTAAGGCTCATTGACGTCGTACGAACGTCCGACATCTCAACCATATCCCAGATATCAAGAGCGCTTTCTAGACTTGCCGAGGCAATGACGCTTGGTGTGCCCACGCGCATTCGTTCAATAGAAGGCCCAGCACGATATTTTCGTTCAAACGCAAAGGGCGCCGCATGTCCCAACCATCCAGATAAAGCCGGCTGAGCTATGTCGCTATGACGCGGGGCGACATAAATAAATCCAGGTGATCCAGGGCCGCCGTTTAGATATTTATAGGTGCAACCAACTGCGAAGTCAGCTTTTGCTTTTGCAAGGTCTACTTCGATGGCGCCCGCAGAGTGGGCCAGATCCCAGATTGTGAGTGCACCTGCAGCGTGTGCGCGCGAAGAAATGTTGGCCATGTCGTGCATGCGACCAGTGCGATAGTCTATTTCAGTAATCAAAGTAACAGCTACATCTTCCGAAATATGCTCTGCAATCTCGTCTGAGGCTACAACGCGCAGTTCATGGCCTTGATTAAAGGATTTTATAAGACCTTCTGCCATATAAAGGTCAGACGGGAAATTGCCACTGTCGGTCAAGATCACTTTACGATCTGGCCGCATAGCTAGGGCAGAGGCAAGTGCCTGGTAGACTTTAATGGATAATGTGTCACCTACCACAAGATGGTTCTTTTCCGCCCCGATCAGGCGCCCAAGTCGGTTTCCCAGATCAACAGGTTGTTGCATCCACCCGGCTTTATTCCAACCCGTGATCAACATCTCTCCCCATTGGTGTGTCATCATATCAGCCACGCGACCAACAGCAGACTTTGGTAGTGGTCCAAGTGAGTTTCCATCTAAATAGATCATATTTTTAGGAAGTTCAAAAAGGGCTTTTGTCTCTAAAAAGGTGGTGTTCACACTTATTCTCCGGTTCTTTTTGTACAGTTTGTTTACGCTGCAGTAGGTCAAAGTGCAAAGTCAAAAATTAGAACCTGCAATTCTTTTTAGCTTCCATGCGGAGGGTTGGTCTATCACAAGATTGAGGCCTGTGTTTGATCCTAGACAAGCAGGTCCAAAACGAGAATTATGGCCTTCGCAGGAGCACAATAATTGTTCTATCTGTGTGAAAATGTTTATTCGGAGGCATCTAACTGCAGATCTTGGAGGCACAAATTTTATCTTAAAGAAGCATCATCCATAATTTTGAATTAAAATTATGTGACGTTAAAAAAATATGATTATAATTAAAGTGGAGAATCTTCGATCATTTCGCACTATTGATCTTTTGATTTAATTATCAATTAATTTTTTGAATTTTTTGAATTTTTTAAGTATTTGTTATATATAATAAATATTTTCTTTCGTCTTCTCCAAATTAAACTATACAGATTTAGGATTTGTTTTTGTGAAAATGTAGCTAGTTTTTAAGCAGCTTAGCGAATCGACAGTTTGACAATGCAGCATTCACATTCTGGTGCGTTGATTATAGGAAGAATATCCATAGTTGGAATAGGCTTTGGAACCTGAGGAAAAGGGGCGGAAACGTTGAAAATCGGAACACCTAAAGAAGCAAGCTCAGGCGAAGCCAGAGTCGCGATGACACCAGAAAGCGCGCTCGCGCTACAAAAGCTTGGTCACGAATGCTTGGTCGAAGCTGGCGCTGGTAAAGCTGCAGGATTTCCCGATGCACGTTATAAAGAGGTGGGCGTGACTATTGTAAAGACGCCTGCAGCACTTTGGAAAGCATCGGATATCATTGCGAAAGTTCGGCCTCCAAATGATACAGAAGCAAAGCGGCTTACTGAAGGTAAGACTCTAATATCATTGTTCTATCCACTACAAAACGAAGATCAAATGGCGAAGATCGCTGATCAGGGTGCTTCAGTCATTGCGATGGATATGGTGCCGCGAATTTCTAGAGCGCAGAAAATGGATGCGCTCAGCTCAATGGCCAATATCGCGGGATATCGCGCCGTCATTGAGGCTGGGAACAACTTTGGCCGCTTTTTCACTGGTCAAATCACAGCTGCTGGTAAAGTACCTCCTGCCAAAGTTTTGGTCGTAGGCGCAGGTGTCGCTGGTCTTGCAGCAATTGGTACTGCAACATCGCTTGGTGCGATAACATATGCGTTTGATGTGCGTCCCGAAGTTGCTGAACAAATCGAATCAATGGGTGCAGAGTTTGTTTTTCTCGATTTTGAAGAAAATCAGCAGGATGGCGCGTCAACGGGTGGATATGCAGCGCCGTCAAGTCCTGAATTTCGTGAAAAGCAGCTCGAGAAGTTCCGTACTTTAGCCCCAGACATCGATATTGTGATTACAACTGCACTTATTCCGGGTCGAGATGCACCTAAGCTGTGGCTTGCCGATATGGTCGCTCTTATGAAACCGGGATCTGTCGTCGTTGATCTTGCTGCAGAACGTGGCGGAAACTGCGATTTGACTGTTGCAGACGAGAAAATTGTGAGCCCCAATGGTGTCACAGTCGTCGGCTATACTGATTTCCCAAGTCGTATGGCTGCGCAGTCTTCGACGCTCTATTCAACTAATATTCGCCATATGATGAGTGATTTGACTCCCGAAAAAGACGGTCAGGTTAACCACAATATGGAAGATGATGTCATACGGGGCTCAACAGTAACGCACCAAGGTGCCATAACGTTCCCGCCACCGCCGCCAAAGGTGCAAGCGATAGCAGCAAAACCGAAAGAAAAACAAAAAGAGAAAACGCGCGCAGAATTGCAAGCTGAAGAAATGGCCGCATTTAAACAACAAACCAAAAATCAAGTTTCACTTCTTGTGATTGGCGGTGCGTTAACATTGGGTCTGGGATTGATCGCCCCTGTTAGCTTTATGCAGCACTTCATTGTGTTTGTTTTATCTGTTTTTGTGGGGTTCCAAGTAATTTGGAATGTAAGTCACTCTCTTCACACGCCTCTAATGGCAGTGACAAATGCTATTTCGTCGATCATAATTCTGGGTGCATTGATGCAAATCGGTTCCGGTTCGTACCTTGTGGTAATACTTGCTGCGGCGTCAGTCTTTATGGCTGGTATAAATATTTTTGGCGGCTTTATGGTAACGCGCCGCATGCTCGCTATGTTTCAAAAATCGTAAGAGGAAATAGGACTAATGGAATTTGGATTTACCACAGCCGCTTATGTCGTAGCGGCAGTTCTTTTCATCCTGTCATTGGGCGGTTTGTCAGGACAAGAAAGCGCGAAGCGAGCGGTCTGGTATGGAATAGTTGGTATGGCGTTGGCAGCGTTTGCAACACTTATTGGTCCAGGTCAGGGTCTTTGGGCTTTGTCGCTTATCCTTATCGCTGCTGGCGGCTTAGTAGGATATCAGCTCGCGTCCAAGGTCGGGATGACCCAGATGCCCGAGCTCGTGGCCGGTATGCATGCATTGGTTGGGCTTGCGGCGGTTTTTGTCGGATTTAATGCTCATTTTGAAATGGTGCGGGTTTCTGAAATGGATGGAGCTGCAAAAGCAGCGCTAGAAGGCTTTGCTGCGCTTATTGCGAAAAAGCCTTTTGTTGAACTAAGCATTCTACGTGTTGAGCTTGTTTTGGGCATCTTTATTGGGGCTGTGACATTCACAGGCTCCGTAATAGCCTATGGTAAGCTTGCTGGAAAAGTCAGCTCAGCAGCAACAAAACTGCCTGGGGGGCATGCACTTAATGCTGGTGCAGCGATTATATCCTTACTCGGATTACTGGCGTACCTTAATAGTGGTGAAATGTTACCTCTTGCGGTTATGACGTTGATGGCTCTGTTCATCGGTTATCACTTGATTATGGGTATTGGCGGTGCGGATATGCCAGTCGTAGTTTCAATGCTCAATTCATACTCTGGCTGGGCGGCTGCCGCGATTGGCTTCTCTCTTGGGAACGATCTTTTGATTGTCGTTGGAGCTTTGGTTGGTTCTTCTGGTGCTATTCTTTCTTACATAATGTGCAAGGCGATGAACCGGTCGTTCGTTTCCGTTATCCTAGGTGGCTTTGGCGGAGAATCTGGTCCCCAAATGAAGGTCGATGGTGAGCAAATTGCGATTGAAGCTGATGGAGTGGCATCAGCGTTAAACGATGCCGACAGCGTGGTTATAATCCCCGGTTATGGGATGGCAGTGGCTCAGGCGCAGCAGGCTGTTAGTGAATTGACCAAGCGGTTGATTGCTAAGGGTAAGACTGTTCGCTTTGCGATCCACCCCGTGGCGGGGCGTCTACCCGGACATATGAATGTGCTCTTGGCCGAGGCCAAAGTGCCTTACGATATTGTCTTGGAAATGGACGAGATCAATGATGATTTCACTCAAACAGATGTGGCAATCGTGATTGGATCAAACGATATCGTAAATCCGGCTGCGCAGGATGATCCAAACAGTCCAATTGCCGGTATGCCCGTTCTGGAATGCTGGAAGTCTAAACAGGTTTTTGTATCAAAGCGCGGTCAGGGTACGGGCTATTCTGGTATCGAAAACCCGCTCTTCTTTAAGGAAAATACCCGCATGTTCTATGGTGATGCGAAGCAGTCACTGGACAAACTTCTATCAATAATAGACTAAACTTGTTGCTTATGAGAGCTAGTGGCCCACATTTATTTTGTGGGCCTTTTTTGTTTATAGTTAAGCGCGTTAATTAGGCAATAAACTAGTATTTAGGTTTAACAACATCTAAAAGACAAAAGGCATAAATTATTAACTAGGTCCAGGATCACACGCTACGCTATGAGCTTGCAAACGAGCTTCACACGCGTCCGGCTCCCTCGATGGTAGCTACTGGGACAGTTGCATTTTTAGCACTAAAACAAATCTCTGAGCAGGACTTTGATAGAGATGCGGACAAAGGGCTGCTGATCAAACTGTTGGATAGTTTTGGTGCGCCACATCCCCAACTGGATGCGGCACATTATCTAGGAGACATTGGAAAATATTGCTTAAAGTGGGAACAGCATACCGAATTTTTGACATATATTTTATTTTGGGTGGGTCTTTCAGAGCGTCCCTTTGATCCGGTTAAATTTGAAGCTTATCCCCCAATTGGATTTCTGAAATTGAACATTTGCGGATTACATCAATTATCCTTCGAGTTGAACCGCGTGGGACTGAAGAAGATATTTCAAAAAAGGTACAAGACTGGTTTGTGCAGGAAAGCGTTGTTTAAACTGCAATGTTGGATAGTGCCGTCGTGACTGGCGGTGATTTTCGCATAGATTCTGCCGGCCACTTACGACTTGCACTATTTGTTGATCAGGGCGCCGGGAACCGTCGAGTTGGGCGCGTGGTCCAGCGCATTTGTGAGCTGGAAACTTATAAGTCTATGTCGATGCTGGGGTTTTCTAAGGTCAAGGAAATGTCTGGAGAAATGAATAGGATTGATGCTGAAATTAATCAGCTGATTTTTAATATGACTGGAAGGGATAATTCGGCAGAAACCACTTTGCATGCTTTGCTGCGCGTTTCCGCAGAACTCGAAAGTCAATCAGCAAAAAGTGCGTTTCGGTTTGCCGCAACCAAAGCCTATGAAGCCATCGTCTCGCAGCGTGGACAAGTGCTACGAGAAGAGCGGTTCCAAGGACTTCAGACCTTTCAAGAGTTTACCACACGCCGATATGAGCCTACTATGCAGACGGTTAAAGCAACTGAGCTCAGATTGACGGACATGACTGATCGGGGCGACCTGGGGGAAATCTCTTGAGAACGCGCGTTGATGTCGCACTCTTGGCTCAGAACCAAAGCCTTTTGGTAAGTACGGACAAAGGGGCTGATCTGCAGCTTCGTCTCCAAAAAACTGTCGAAGGTCTGTCGGTCGTTGCGATCATTTACTATTCAGTTTCGTTGGCAGTATATCTTCTCTACCAATTTGCATCTGTATTTGGCGTTAGCAAAGGAAACCTCACGGCAACGGTAGCGCTTTCCATTCTAGCCCTCGTCTGGTGGGCATTAAGTCGCATAAGAGCCTGTATGGAATAAAATAAACTCCGCAGATTATATGCCCAAGCGGGGTCTTATTCATTTTAATTTGTGTTCTTGTATTTATTCAGCGTCCACGGATGCGTGGGTCAAGAGCGTCTCTTAAACCATCACCAAGATAATTAATACTCAGCACGGTCAAAGAGATTGCTAAGCCTGGCCACATCACCCTTTCGGGATAAAGTTGAAGATAATCAACCGCATCATTCAATAGTCTTCCCCATGTTGGAAAATCAGGTGGAAACCCCAGCCCGAGGAACGAAAGAGCGCTCTCTGTGATGATCGCGTTTGCGATCCCTAGTGTGGCTGAGACCAGTATAGGAGATAGGACATTTGGCATTATGTGGCGGGTAATGATCTTCGCATCCGTCGTACCGATAGATTGAGCGGCCAAAATAAATTCGCGTTCTTTAAGCGCCATAACATCGCCGCGCACAATACGTGCTGTTGGCATCCAACTAGTCACGCCAATTGCGAAAACTATTAGGACAAACATACCACGTTCTGGTCCGTATGCTTGGCTAAGAGGTTCGCGAAAAAGCAGCATCATAACCAGCAGTAATGGCAGCAACGGCAAAGACAGAAATAAATCGGTAAAGCGCATTAAAAGCCCATCTAGCCTTCGATAGTAACCTGCCATCACGCCGATGAAACTCCCCAGCAGTAATGAAAGCGTCATAGCAGCCAGACCGACTGCAATTGATGTCTGCCCACCTGCAATCATTCTTGCGAATGTGTCTCTGCCAAGCTGATCTGTTCCGAAGGGGTGAAGCCAGCTTGGGCCTTGATTCCGAGCGCGAATATTGATTTCGTTGGCTTCAAACGGCCATACTAATGGGCCGAACATGACGCTTATTACAATCGTAAAAAATACTATGCTGCCAATTAGTGCGCCTTTATGTTTACGAAATTGATACCACACATCGCGCCATTTGCTGCGAGGTTTGCTATGTAGGGTGTGGGATTTGTTGGTTTCAGTCATAGCGGATCCTAGGATCAAGCAGGCCGTAGAGCAAGTCGGCAATAAGATTGAAAAAGACGATTAAAAAAGCAAACATGAATGTAATCGTTTGTACGGTGGGAAGGTCATTGGAGTAGATTGCACCGATTAATTGCCCTCCTATGCCGTTCACCTTGAAGATTTGTTCTGTAATGATGGCGCCGCCAAAAATGGCTGGCAGGTTGAGTGCAATAACAGTCACAACTGGGATCATCGAATTGCGCAAAACATGCATCATGACGACGGTCCATTCGCTCAAACCTTTGGCGCGAGCCGTGCGTACATAGTCTTGATTGAGGTTGTCCAACATCGATGCCCGCATATACCGGCTAATTTGTGCTGTTGTCTGCATTGCTAGCACCATCACTGGCAGGATCATTTGTTTGAATTGAATGACAAAGGTGTCCCAGTCGATCACGACATGCAATGTGTCGTAAGTTGAGGGTAACCAACCGAGTTGAACGGCAAAGATCACGATGACCAAAGGGCCGGTAAAAAACGGTGGAATAGAATATCCGATCATGGTTACAAAAGTGCCCGCTTGGTCGAAGACTGAATAGTGCCGATAGGCTGAATATATTCCAATGGGCAGTGCGATTAAAATGCCAACAATATAGGACATTCCCACAACCCAAAGTGTTTGGGGCATTCTCTGAACAATGATGTCCATCACCGGGCTGCGTGTTTGCCAGCTAATGATACGCAAATCACCTTCTGAAAAAGTCGTACCGAATAAGTGGTCAAAAAATACTTGAGGTTCTATCCAAAAAAACTGAATAAGCCATTTGAAAAACTGAATATAAAGCGGTTGTCCAAGTCCAAGGGCCTCGCGCATTTTTTCTTTAACTTCTGGTGGTACTGTTAATGGAACTTGCGCCATTGGATCATTGGGCGCCAGGTTAAGGAGAAGAAATATGATTAAACTAATAAACAAAAGCGTCGGTATGGAAATCAGAGTACGACGTATTGTGAAATTCAGCATGTAGTAATGCCTTACAATATGACTTCAACAGAGAACTGCGCCGAACCATTGGAACGGCGCAGTACGTGATGAAGGTTGGTTACTTAATACGATGCCAGTCGGCAACGTTCCAAAGTTCAGAATCCCACGTATTAAGGACAACACCTCCTAAAGAATTGGCATGGGCAGAAACGCGACCACGGTGAACTAGCGGAACAATAGTGTAGCTGTCTTTTGTCAGCATGTTGTTCAACTTGATACCAATTTCGCCACGTTTGGCCAGATCACCTGTCTTTGCAAGCTCATCGAGTAGCGCATCATAAGCTGGGTCACAGAACCGGTTGATATTTTCACCCTGCCACTGACTTTCTGGCTTTGGTTCATTGCCACAACGGTAGGCACCCAAATAACTTTGTGGATCAGTGCCATCAAAAGTGTTGGCATACATTTCCACGTCTGCGTAGAACTTTTGGAAAGTATCAGGAGATCCTGGGTCGCCGCCAAAGAAGACTGATGCGTTCAAGTTGCGCAATTCGGTTTCGACCCCGATTTGTGTCCACCACTCTTTGATCAAAGCTTGGAAATCCTGCCGCACTGCATTTGTTGACGTTTGATAGAGGATCGAAATACGAACACCGTCTTTGCTACGAACACCGTCTGCGCCTTTTGCCCAACCGGCACTGTCGAGCAGAGCGTTTGCACCAGTAATATCCTGCGTCATGCAATAGTCATTTTTTGCAGCGTATAGTTCCGGTGCAGGTACCAGATCACAGGTCACACCACCGGCTTTGCCATATCCTATTTCGACAAGCAATTCACGGTCAATCGCCATTGAAAGCGCTTTGCGTACGTTCATGTCGGAAAGAAATGGATGCGGTGCTTTGCGAGTCGCACGTGTGTCTGCATCTAGAGATGGCGAAGGATCGGTCAGGTTCATTTCAAGCCGTTCGACCAAAGGACCAAAACCAGCAATGGCAACGCCTTTGCCGCCTTTTTCCATATTTGCGATAACTTCGGGCGCAAGCTGTAAATTCCAAGCATAGTCAAATTCGCCTGTTTCAAGGACAGAACGTCCAGCACCTGTTGCATCGCCGCCACCTTTAAAAGTGAGAGTTGCAAACGCGGGCTTGCTTGGATCCCGATAGTTTTCATTAGCTTTCATCTGAATTACGTCATTTGGACGGAAATCAGTTACAACGAATGGTCCGGTGCCAATTGGTCCAAAGTTCTCGGCTGTACAATTTGGAGCTTTTGCACCCATGCAGTTTTCAAACTGTGCCTTTTGGATGACTGGTGCCTGTCCGCCCATAAACGCGGCATAAGGGTTTGGCTTGGGCCCGGAGAAATTGATAACAATTGTACGTGCATCGGGAGTATCAATTGAGCTTATGCCATCAAATTTTGCCAGTTGAGCACAGCCTCCTTCTGGATGCATGCAGTAGTCAGCAGTGAATTTGACGTCAGCAGATGTGACCGCGGAACCATCAGACCATTTCAGGCCTTCTTTCAGTTTCCATGTTATGGAGGTCAGATCAGAGCTCACACCGCCATTGGCAACGGTTGGAATCTCGGCCGCAAGATAAGGCACCAAAGCACCTGTTTGATCAAATCGCCCCAAGGGCTCTATTACCAGAGACGCAGATTCAATATCCTTAGTTCCACCAGATAGGTATGGGTTTAAAATTGAAGGTGCTTGCCAATATATGATGCTGACGTTTCCGTCAGATCCTCTATCTGCAAAGCTAGCTGGAGCAAATGCGAGGCATCCCACAACCCCCAGCAAAAGTGATTTAATTTTCATTTATTCCTCCTAGTAATGGTATTTCGTAGTTGCGGTTTAAAGACAGGATGGGCCTGCCAAATTGTTTATCGATGGAATGGGAAAAAATTACAACTGTTGATAAATGGCTGGTTTCGCATAAATTCCCGAAGCGCTATCGAAACAGAGTTTTCAAAAAATGCAAGCGCTAGGTTGTTTTTTTACTTAATAATCAAATTCTGCAAAACTTTGCTCTAATAGTTTGACATTCTGATGCTGCTGTAGATAGCCTTAATGGGCCCGAGGACAGAGAATCGTAATGCTAGATGAACCAAACCAGCCGATTGCCCGATATGAAAATCTCAGAGTAGAATTTCAAACGAAAGATGGCCAGGTTGTTGGAGTCGAAGATGTTTCTTTTTCAGTTAATCCCAGGGAGACAGTCTGCATTGTGGGAGAGTCTGGCTCCGGAAAATCGGTTTCTTCTTTGTCGATGATGCGGCTTGTTGAATTTGGCGGTGGTAAGATTGCAGGTGGGAAATTGTTTTTTGATCGTAAGGCCGGTGGCTCTATCGATGTTGCAAATACGCGTCAAAGCTTGATGCAAACGATTCGTGGCAATGAAATTGGAATGATTTTTCAGGAACCCATGACAGCGCTCAATCCTGTTTTTACTGTTGGCCGTCAACTGACCGAGGGGCTTCGTGTGCACAAAAGAATGACCCGAGCGAAGGCTAGGTCTCGGGCTCTTGAGCTTTTACACCAAGTAAGAATTCCTGAACCTACTAGTCGCCTGTCTCAATATCCGCATGAATTGTCGGGTGGCATGCGCCAGAGAGTGGTCATTGCTATGGCTTTGGCATGCGAACCTCGGCTTCTAATCGCAGATGAGCCAACAACTGCGCTGGATGTGACAATCCAAGCTGAAATCTTGGCATTGATTGATCGGTTGAAACGCGAAACCGGAACGGCGGTTATGTTTATCACTCACGATATGGCGGTTGTAGCCCAAATGGCTGATCGCGTTGTTGTTATGTACCGGGGTAACAAAGTTGAAGAGGGCACTGTTGAGCAGATCTTTGAAAATCCACAGCATGACTACACGAAGGCCCTTTTGGCGGCCGTTCCTAAATTGGGAGAAATGCGCGGTAAGCCATATCCCGAGCGAATGCGACTTCTGGGTGATAATAATTATACGCTTGCCCCTTTGGTAGGGACAGATGTACCCCTTTTAGAAGTAAAAAACCTTGTAACGCGGTTCCCGATGTCTGGTGGTCTCCTTAGGCGAACAGTATCAAGTGTACATGCTGTGGAAGACGTCTCTTTTACTTTGATGAGGGGTCGTACGCTCGCACTGGTTGGTGAATCTGGATGCGGTAAGTCGACAGTGGGTAGATCGATTTTGCGGCTTGTCTCGCCGATGTCGGGTCAAGTGAATATAGATGGCGAAAATATTTTGGAGATGAGTAAGGAAGGTCTGCGCGCCGCGCGATGTGATATGCAGATGGTGTTCCAAGACCCATTTGCATCGCTTGACCCACAAATGTTGCTGATGGATCAGGTTGCAGAGCCGATGTTGAATTATGGAACGCACAAAGGGCATACCTTGACAGAACGGGTTGAGATGCTCTTCAAGCGTGTTGAACTTCCGCTTAGTTTTTTGCGTCGCTACCCTCATGAACTTTCTGGGGGACAAAGGCAAAGGGTCGCTATTGCGCGGGCTCTTGCGCTTAATCCAAAACTGATTATTGCAGATGAGGCCGTCAGTGCGCTTGATGTATCTGTTCAGGCGCAAGTCTTAAATCTGATGATGGAGTTACAGTCGGAATTTGGTATTTCTTTTCTATTTATCAGCCACGACATGGCGGTTGTAGAACGTGTTTGTCACGATGTGGGTGTCATGTATTTGGGTCGTATCGTTGAAATAGGACCCCGCTCTAAAGTTTTTGAAAACCCTCAACACGCATACACACAGGCCTTGATGAAGGCAGTTCCAATTGCTGATCCACGTCAGCGTAAAATTGAAAAAGATCTAAATTTCAAACAGATACCATCCCCAGTGCATAGTTTAGATTATGTTTCTGAACCTTCTGAATATAAGAAAATTTCAGATGGGCATTTCGTCCTTACAACAGATAGTGGTTATTAAATATGAGTTCACTACGCTTAACTCCATTCGACCTAATGGAAAAATTGGTGTCTTTTCCAACCGTTAGTAGGGACAGTAATCTTCCGCTTGTCGACTGGGTCGAAGGTTATCTTTCCGGTCATGGCATTGTGTCTCACCGGCACTATGACGACACGGGCGAAAAAGCGGCGCTATTTGCACATGCTGGTCCGGATATTGAAGGCGGACTTGTTCTGTCGGGCCATACGGATGTAGTGCCCGTTGATGGACAACCCTGGGACAGTGATCCGTGGACAGTCACACCGAGAGAAGACAAATATTATGGCCGCGGCGTTTGCGATATGAAAGGCTTTGATGCCCTGGCCATCTGGGCCGTTGTCGAAGCCTCGTATCGTCCCCTCGCGCGGCCGCTGCAACTCGCGTTGAGCTATGATGAAGAAGTCGGTTGCTTAGGCGCCCCGCCCATGATTAAAAAAATGCTGGAAGTTTTGCCTAAGGCCAGTGCAGTAATTGTTGGAGAACCCTCAACGATGCTTGCGGTCACGGCGCATAAAGGTGGTATCGGTTACGCCACGCATGTGGTGGGGTTTGAAGTCCACTCATCCATAAGTCACACTGGCGTCAGCGCCATCATGTCTGGCGCAAAGATTATCGAATGGGCAAACGAAGTAAATGCGGTCAATAAAGCTGCCAAACCAAGCGAAATTGCGGCTATGTTCGACCCACCCTACACGACTGCCCATGTTGGTATGGTCTCTGGTGGGACAGCACATAATATTACAGCTAAAGATTGCCATTTCAGCGTTGATTTTCGCGTGGTTGCAGACGAGAATGGTAATGATTGGTACGAAAAACTGATGAGCCGTGTGCGCGAAGTTGAAGCTGATATGAAGGCAATCCAACCTAAGACGCATATAGAGGTCACGCCACGGTTTCTCGTGCCGGGATTGAAGCCTGAGGAAAATGGAGAGGCCGAGACCCTGGTACGTCAACTCACAGGTGATAATGGAGATCATGTAGTATCCTACGGTACGGAAGCAGGGCAGTTTCAATATAGTGGCTATTCTGCCGTTATTTGTGGGCCTGGCGATATTGCGCAAGCTCATCAGCCAAATGAATTTATTGAAATTTCACAGTTTGAGGCGGGTCATCAATTTATGAAAGATCTCCTTAGGCGCATGGAACAGAGTTAAGAGATGCCCATAAAAAATCGTTTTGCCGAATTGTACGATGAAATTTGTGCTTGGCGCCAAGATATCCATCAAAACCCTGAATTGCTGTTTGAAACGCATCGTACATCTGCTCTTGTTGTGGATCGGCTAAATGAGTTTGGCGCAGATGAAGTGGTAACGGGCATCGGTCGCACCGGTGTAGTCGGCGTGATAAAGGGTAAATCGAATACATCGGGTAAGGTTATTGGATTGCGTGCGGACATGGACGCTTTGCCCATTCAGGAAGCAACTGGCCTTGATTATGCTAGTAAAATAGATGGCACCATGCACGCCTGTGGTCATGACGGCCATACAGCGATGCTTTTGGGCGCGGCAAAATACCTTTCGGAGACCCGACAGTTTGATGGAACAGTTGTGGTAATTTTCCAACCAGCGGAAGAGGGCGGTGGTGGCGGTCGTGAAATGTGCGAAGACGGTATGATGGATCAGTTTGGTATTCAGGAAGTCTACGCAATGCACAATTGGCCTCTTTTTGCTTCTGGTGAATTTGCAATCCGTTCAGGGCCATTTTTTGCGGCTTCAGACCTGATCGAAATAACTATCACTGGAGTGGGAGGGCATGCAGCAAAACCACAAGAGACGATCGATACCACGCTCGTGGCCAGCCATTTGATTTTGGCACTGCAATCTATTGCAAGCCGAAATGCCGACCCAATTGCGCAAGTTGTAGTGTCTGTTACGTCTTTTGAGACCTCTTCAAAAGCCTTTAATGTAATTCCTGAACGCGTACATTTGCGAGGTACCGTGCGCACGATGACACCAGAAATGCGCGATATGGCTGAAAACCGTATCCTCGAGATTTCTCGCCTGACGGCAGAAACCTACGGCGCAGTGGCCGATGCGCAATACAAACGCAGCTATCCGGTCATGACAAATTCGCAGGAACAGACAGATTTTGCTGCCAAAGTCGCCGTCAAAGTTGTGGGTAAATGTGATGAAGCCAGCCTGGTGATGGGTGGCGAAGACTTCTCTTTTATGCTTGAAGAGCGTCCTGGCGCATATATTCTTTTGGGTAATGGGGACAGCGCGCCTGTTCATACGGAACGATATAACTTTAATGATGAAATCATTCCGGCCGGATGTAGCTGGTTTGCCGAACTGGCCGAACAACGAATGCCATTGGGTAAATGATTTAGATGCTTTCCTAGCGCTTTGAAACGCGATACGAATTCTCTGAATTTAGGAGATCGCATTGGCTATTGCAAATATCATATGTATTAAATGGGGAACGCCTTTTGGGCCAGAATATGTTAATAGGCTCTATTCTGGAGCGCGGCGCAATATAAAATCAGATGTAAGATTTTTCTGTATGACAGAGCATAAAGAGGGGCTTCATCCCGATATCGAGGTGCTCGAACTTCCAATTGAGCCATTTCTGGAACCTATGAATGCAGCTTTGGCTGTGGCAAACCGCCAAGGGGCCATGCGCAAAACATCGCTCTTTCGTAAAGAGCTTATTCCTGATCTTGAAGGCCCAATTTTAGGCTTTGACTTGGATGTGGTCATTACGGGTGATCTGACCCCAATTTGGGAGATGGCACCTGGCAAAGTTGCGATGCGGCACGATTGGATTGAGGCACGCAAAGGCCGCCCCACCGGGCATGGTTCGGTGTTTCGCTATGACCCTCGGTTACATGGATATCTGTATGACGAGCTTGCTGAAAACCCTTTCAAAGAAGTTGAAATGGCCCGTGGTTCAGAACAGCGATATACTTCGCACAAAGCAATGGAGCGAGGGGATTTTGATTATATTCCCGGTGATCTGGTAGTTAGCTTCAAACACGGCTGCCTTGATCTACCACCGATTAATTATCTGCGCCCTCCTAAACTTCCCGATAATGCTCGTGTTGTTTGCTTCCATGGTCGACCCAAGATGACGGAAGCCTTGGAGGGCTATCGCGGATCACTGCTTCGCTGGTCACAGCCTGCCCAGTGGCTCAAAGAACACTGGATAACGCGGGCTGAGAAGGATCTTGGAAAGAGTTTTGCCAGTCCTAACACCAAGGAGGCAATCGAGCCTTAGAATCCTGCGCATAATTAATAAAAATAACCAAGATAGGGTTTCTAACAGGCTTTACCCTGTATTTAAACTGTGCGTTCTGTTACAACTACGGATAGTATAAAATGTAAATTCATTTAGAAATTTTGGTCAGTGCGGTTTTCTGGGCATTTTCAAACTTGCCTGCCAATGGAGCTTTTTTGATGGCTGTCAGTTTTCATAGGTGGATTTCCCACTAATAATTTTATTCGAGTTAATTGATTTTCTGCGCTAGCGTGGGGCGTTAGAGGTATAGCTCTACAAGCGTAAGTGTACTTGCGTCAGCCGCCGGTATGGCTCATGTGACGAGTCATCTGGCCAGAAATACTCTTACGTGAATAGTCAAAGTCGTGGCCTTTAGGTTTGTGAAGAATGGCATTTCGAATTGCCATTTGCAGAGGCTTATCCGTCTCTGGATAATCCCGCAAGGGGATGCGCAAATCTGCCATATCCTCTTGTCCCAGACACATGTAAAGCTCGCCCGTGCAAGTCAGCCGCACGCGGTTGCAACTTTCACAAAAGTTATGAGTGAGAGGCGTGATAAACCCAATCTTTTGACCTGTCTCTTCCAGACGAACGTAGCGGGCTGGTCCGCCAGTGCGTTCCGTCAGGTCGGTCAGCTGGTAATGTTTGCGCAGTTCATCACGCATTTCGCTGAGTGCCCAATATTGTCCAACACGGTCTTCTTTGCCAAGATCTCCCATGGGCATGACTTCGATCCAAGTGAGGTCCATATCCCGGCTTGCGCACCACTGAGTTATTGTCAAAAGCTCTTCTTCATTGAACCCTTTAAGCGCTACAGTATTGATTTTGACCCGCAATCCGGCACGTTGGGCGGCGTCGATACCGCGCAAAACTTGGGGCAGACGGCCCCATCGCGTCACGCGGGAAAATTTTTGCTCATCCAGTGTATCAAGGGAAATGTTCACCCGCCTTACACCAGCAGCATAAAGATCATCTGCGAACCGCTCAAGCTGTGATCCGTTCGTTGTGAGGGTCATTTCGTTCAAGGCGCCACTTTCTAAATGGCGCGACATACCATGGAAAAAGCTCATAATATTTCGCCGTACAAGCGGCTCGCCACCCGTAATTCGAAGTTTTTGAACCCCCAGCTGGACAAAGATCGAACACATGCGATCAAGCTCTTCCAATGTCAAAAGCTCTTTCTTGGGTAGGAATTTCATATTCTCGGCCATACAATAGACACAGCGAAAGTCACACCTATCGGTGACGGATACCCGCAAGTAGGTAATTGCACGCTGAAAGGGGTCTTTCAAAGGGACTATCATAAGCTTAAGCTAGGACTTAGTTGCAAAGTTCGCAAGTGTGCATTTAAATTAAGCATTCAAAGGCGCAATGGATGAACCTAAATTTGTATTCTATCTTTAAACTGTTTTGGGCTGGTTTCTGCGTGGGTCTCTTACTTGTCTCTTGCACAAATCTTCCAAGAGAGCACCCCCTTAATCAGCTTTTTTCCGCACCAAGCCAAGCGGATAAGAAATGGCTTTCGGGCACTGGTACACCCAAACTGGCTTCGGCACTTGATGTAGCCACACTTCAACAACGCCTCGCAGCATCGCAGCAAGTCACGCTTACTTCATCCAAATCTCTAGGGTCAACAATCGCAAGTTTGGGCAATCCGGCGGAAACGGGATTTTGGCTTAAAACGCCTTTGGTAGAAAAAAGGCAACTAGGACGGATCGTATCTAAAGAAACTGGAAAATCAGTTAACGTTACGTTGATGCCACTTGAGACCCAAGGAAGCGGTAGCCAAGTTTCGCTATCAGCTATGCGTTTGATGGGTGTTTCTTTGATAGGGTTGCCTGAGATTAATGTCTATCCGCTATAAATATTCCTGTACCCAAAGGACACTGTTGCTTAATCGTATAAACATAGGGGCGATGTAACTTTCAATGCAAAAAATACGACTACAATAATTCAACCTACAGTGACTGAATGAAAATGCACTGCATCAAATTATATTATTTTAATTTTAGTCGACTATAACAGAGTGAAGGATGTATGTGCGGTTATACCTTTTTTGCAGATGTTACCTATTCTGATACTATCTCGATCTCAGTTTTCTTACCTTTTGGCTGTAATAATGCCGTATTAACTAAATGACTAATTTGTCCGTTTACTGATTTATATCCCTCTGATTTGTTATTGGGACCATTCCATTCTATTTTGTGCTTTACATAAGGATATTTGAAATCTAATTCGGTTTTCCATTGTTACAGATCAACTTTCTGACAAGATATGTTTATAAATCCAAGAAAGTTTTTCTTACCTTTTCTTCAATCACATCTGTCAGACTGTTTATATTGTTGGAAAATTATTCAATCCAATCAGATCATTTAACCTTTTCATCTAATTCTAAAACCCAATATTCCATTTTGACAAACTGGAATGTGAAGTACATACAGTCGGCATTTAACAATTGGAAAGTCTATGGACAGTTTTTTTTATAAAACAGAATGTGGTGTCACTAAGGACGGCGGTATTTCACGAAACGCATTATGTCCACCCAATAAAATGACTCCATATTATTTGGAAAATTTTGATTCTAAGACCTTTTGGTATGATGCAATACAAGATGATAATCACATAAGATTAGTATGTCCGAAACTTAGAAACTTTGAAAAAGAATTAAAAAATGGGTCTTTCTTTTTGGATGATACGAGAGTTGATAAATTTCAAATAAAACGATTTCGTAGGACTGATATCCTAACAATAAAGACATCATCCTTTGTAAAAAAAATTAAATTTGAATCAATTAGTTTGGGTTTGTCCTCAGAATTAAGCAAAACTAATTTCTCTATTACTGACAATAAGAATTGCGCAATGGTTATTAATAAAAATAATAATCTTGAATGGATAGAATATTTTGCAAAATGGCACGTGAAGTTTCATAGTTTGCAGTGTCTTTTTATTCTCGATAATAACTCGTCGAAATATGCTAATGAAGATGTTCAGAGTGTTCTAAAGAACAGTGGGTTATGCACGTTAGTCATACTGAATTTACCCTTTAACTTTGGTCCTGCGAGTCTGGGGAGACCTTATCACAATAGGGAATTATTCTTACAAACGTCTGCGTATAATATCTTAAAATTCCGGTTCTTAAAGAATGCGAGGGCAGTACTGTGTTGTGATATTGATGAATTAGTTTTGCCAAGTAAAATAAATATATTTGACGCAACAATTAAATCTAAATATGGATTTTTGCGATTTTTGGGAAAGAATCGGTATCATAACTTTGGGTCTAAACAGAAAATTTCTCATAACAGTAGTTTTTATAAATTTGGCAACAAGAATAGTCCTAAAAAGTGGTGCATTGATCCTAAAGGAAAACTTGGGAATCACTCTTGGACCACTCACTCTATTGAGAATTTATTTTTCGAAAGGCGTTTTTTCGCGAAAGAGTTTTCTTTCATCCATTGTGTAAACGTGACTACTGGTTGGAAAGGAGAAAAACGACAAAAACCAAGTGATCAATTGGTTGCGGACAACTTCACAAAGGATTTGTTAGATTCAGTTTAATAATGCAAATAAATTTTTAAAAGTAATACTTGTGGATCATTATTCACCGAAAATCATATCTTGAGAAAAGAAATTTTTACATACTTTTATGTTTTGTGTGATTGATCTACTAGTGCTGGCCCAACAACTGTTTTTTCAGCATCAAAAATTGTTAGTTCTCCTTTACAACTCCAATTTTTTACTGTGACTGACCAATCACCATATTTTTGTGTAAGGTAATCTCTGTAGTGTTTTGGCGCACGAAGTTTGCGTCCGTTCCATTTAATAATTTCATGCCCATCAAAATATTTACGGTCGACACGCATGTACCTCTTTGCTGCACTCCAACACCGATAGTTGTCCATTGGGTAGAGTAAAAAAATGTCCATTCTTGTAGGGCCTCTAAAAAATCCAAGCCAAGTATCTGAAATCTTCAAAACACGGATATCTTTCGTTGTAGCAAAATCACATTCTTCAGAAAATCTTTCAAACTCACAACGCCATCCTAAGTTTTTTATATCTTTTACAGCCGACTCTAATATTCCCAAATCTTCAGAATTTATTGCCAAGTCAGTATCATTGTCCCACGGTAATAGATCTCCGTCACGTACGATTCCCAGTAGGGCCCCACAATCCACATAGTATGGTGTATTTTTTTTATTTAATAAATCGATTATCGCATTAAACTGTGATTTTAACGACTTGGTAGATATTCGTTTGATCCATACATTCTTTTTTACCATTTCGACTACCATGAATTCCTAATTTTTAAGTGCGAAGTATAGTTTCTTACTGCAAGTATATTTCGATATAATAATCATGTGAGAAAAATCTTTTAAGTTTTCGGTCTGCATTCTATTGGTGTGATTGTATTAATAAATTTACTAGTCGTTTTGATTGTTAATGTACCGTTACCTTTGGAAGTATACTCCTCTAAAAGAGTTTAATCGATTGAGTTTCTTAAAATCGAACTACTTATACCCTCTGTCCGTGGAAATATAACTAATTTGTTCGAAGGTACTGGATTTGCATTGTCGTCTCCATGCACCAGTAGATCTATATTGTGTAAGTCCATAAATGAATCATCAATTAACCATTTACTTTCGATTACTTCACTAACGTATCTAATCGAAAGTGCTATTTCTTTTCTGTGTGAAAACGGAAGTGCGGAGCGAAATCCTTTTGATTTATAGATCTCTTCATCACTTGTAAGCGCTATTATTACTTCTCCCAGAGTTGCCGCCTTCTGTAATAAACGAATATGTCCATGGTGTAAGATAGTTAACGACATATCAACTAAAACGCGTTTTTTCATATCAACGAATTTCCTGTTTCACATTCTAAATTGCTGGCGCAGACTTCTCAATTAAAGTCAACGTGGTGTAATATCGGAGTGTCTCCATCTAACAACAAGACACCATAGCCTCCTGGTTCGTCGACTGCCAACTCTGGGTCGTTTGAACTTAATAAAAGTGGTGTTTGGTGACATGTACTCTTTAATGTGGCATGCGGCACACCCTTGTAAGATGAAAATATTGTTCTGTGAATGTGTCCATTTATAACCATTTTACAACGTCCTGAAGCTGCAATAATTCCAGCGATTTTGTTGCCATTTAATAAACGAATTTTATCTAAGCCATCGAATCCAGAGTTTAACATATGATGATGTGACAACACGAGAATAGGTCCATCTCCAAGTCCCAGATTATACTCAAACCAATGCATCCGTTGCATGCACATCAAACCACTGCCTCTGTTTTTAACACTGTCATCCAGTGTATCCAGATGAATAATTTTTGTCTTTCCAAAATTTTGCGATCCATGTTGGAAGGGTTCTGCACGATTTGAAAAAACTGCTGAAAATGCAGATCTATTATCGTGATTTCCTAACATTAGAGTTACCGGAAATGGTTGATTTTTTAGTAGCCTCTCCAATATTTTATATTCATCGTATGATCCATTATGGGTTAGATCTCCCATTATGAAAAGATGACTAGCATCGGCGTGATAAGAACTGGCATGTTCCAAACAGTGTCTGAATCTGAGTGCGGGATTCAACCCAATTATATTTATGTCATGGTTTGTTATGTGTATATCTGTCATCAAAAGTATTTTCTTAGACATTTCTTTGAATTCTTCTGTATAATTTTTAATAAAAGTATTGTCACAAGTTATCTAAAACTGTTTTTGATAGATTTTTAAATTTTTCTGATGCAAATCAGATTTTCTCATTCCTAATTGTTCAGTTTAAAGTTTAAGAATTGACATTCTAAAGGTCTAGTCCAGTTGTATAATTTTATACTTCACGATATGATTACCACGCCAAAAATTGACTTTGCAAGTACAGATCTTTAATGCCTATATGCCGTAACGAGATTAGGCTTTGTGTGATAAAATTTTTGTGGAGTTTCAGTCATTTGTCTACAGTGCATTTTCTTGTTCGTTTGTAACA
>JAOGIM010000070.1 GCA_028150825.1 Paracoccaceae bacterium | reverse complement strand
AAACGAAAATATACAATTGCAAAGGCTGAAAGCAGAGAGATAGTAACCTTGCCAACTGCTATGCCAATTGCCATCACTAAGCTATTGAACAACATCGTCGAGACTGGAACGTTTATGCCAGAAAAGAGTGCCTTGGAGTAGTTCTCCCAGAGTTGATCTCCTGGCCAAAGCGGCATTGGCGGTTGCACAATTTCAGGCTGCGTCACAGTGGAGGCAACAAATGCCAACCAGATTGGAAAGAAAATAACCAGGACGCCAAGGATCAAAAAAGAATGAGTAAGCCATAAGCCTGCACCACGCTTTTCAACCATGCCATGGATCTCTTGAGCCATTAGTAATGTACCCTTTTTTCAACAAACTTGAATTGGACAATGGTCAGCAAGCCTACGACAAACAACAATATCACTGATTGCGCTGCAGATGAACCAAGATCCTGGCCAACGAAGCCATCTGAATATACTTTATAGACCAAAACGGTGGTCGATTGCTGTGGCCCTCCAGAGGTAATCATATGGATCACGCCAAAAGTCTCAAAGAAGGAATAAATGACATTCACAACCAATAAGAAAAAGGCGGTTGGCGACAAAAGCGGCAGAACAATTGTCCAAAATCTTTTCCAGAAGCGAGCACCATCAATTGCTGCAGCTTCAATAACTGATCGGGGCACCGCCTGAAGCGCGGCAAAGAAAAACAGGAAGTTATAACTAATGCGCCCCCACGCTGACGCTACAACGACGAGCCCCATAGCCTCACCTCCATTTAGTACGTGATTCCAATCATAGCCAAGGTGTCCAAGATACCAGGACACGACACCAACGCGAGTGTTGAACATGAACAGCCATAATACACCTGCAATAGCTGGAGCCACAGCATATGGCCAAATTAGCATTGTGCGGTAAACACCGGACCCTTTGATTAGACGATCTGCCATCACTGCAAGAAGCAGCGCCGGTATCATCGAGCACAGTGTTACGAGAATTGAGAAAATTGCTGTGGTCCCAAAGGATGCGAGGTAAAACTTATCACTAAAAAGAAATTCAAAATTGCTCAGGCCCACAAAACGCGAAGATAGGCCAAAGGGGTCTGGGATAAAAAGGGATTGCCAAATCGCCTGTCCAGCAGGATAGAAAAAGAAAATCGCAGAAACAAGTACTTGTGGTGCAATAAGTAAGACAGGCAACCACCAGCCACGAAATGTGACGCGTTGATCCATAGTTTCTGCACCTTCTTGGTTGAAAACGGCAGGCCGAAAGTGGGCCTGCCGTTATGTTGAAGCCTTAACGATTGGCGGACTCGAAGCGACGCAGCAATGCATCGCCACGCTCTTTCGCGCTATCCATCGCCTCTTGGGCTGTTTTATCGCCAGCCCAGATACCTTCAAGCTCTTCGTCGATAATACCGCGAATTTGGTCAAAAGATCCAAGGCGCAGGCCATTAGAATTAGCCGTCGGTTTATTTGTTGTCATTTGGATCACAGCGACTTCTGTGCCAGGGTTTGCAGCATAGAAACCAGCCGCACGCGTGGCGTTACCAGCCTCAGCCGTTATAGGCAAATAGCCAGTGTCTTGGTGCCATGCCGCCTGGACATCTGTAGATGACAAGAAACTTAGAAATTCGCCTGCACCTTTATACTCGTCTTCACTATGACCTTCCATCACCCACAATGATGCACCACCAATGATTGTATTCTGGGGACTGTTGCCAACACCTTCCCAGTATGGCAATGGACGCACTTCAAAGTCAAATGTAGCTTCTTTTTTGATGCCAGCATATCCAGCTGAGCTTTCGGTAAAGAGCGCACAGTCACCGGCACGGAAGTTTGCACCACCCTCATTCCGACGACCAGTATAGATGAACTTTCCGTCTTTAGCCCATTGGCCCATAGCATTTAGATGTGCAACCTGTGCTTTGCCATTCAACATCAACTCAGTATCAAGACCTGCAAATCCATTATCCTTGGACGCAAATGGCACGTCGTGATAGGCTGAAAAGTTTTCAAGATGAATCCAGCTTTGCCAAGCAGTCACAAGTGGGCAATCCTCGCCCCCAGCTTTCAAAGCAGTCAACGCTGTATCAACGTTCTGCCATGTCGAAAGATCAGTATCAGGGTCAACGCCGGCGGCTGCCATCGCATCACGGTTTACCCAAAGAACTGGCGTGGATGCGTTGAATGGTAGGGATAGCATATCACCTTTAGTGGAAGTATAATATCCTTTGACCGCTCCAATATATGCGTCTTGGTCAAACGCGGCGCCACTTTGCGCCATAACTTCATGAACTGGACGGACCGCACCACGTGCAGCCATCATTGTCGCAGTACCAACTTCAAAAACCATCAGGATGTGCGGTTGTTCGCCGGCACGGAAAGCTGCGATCCCAGAATTTAGCGTTTCAGAATAGTTACCTTTACGAGATTGAACGACGACATAGTCACTTTGGCTCGCGTTAAAATCTTCTACTTGTGCCGCGACAAGCTCCCCTAATCGCCCTCCAAAGGCGTGCCAAAAATGGACTTCAGTTTCTGCCATAGCGGCAAATGGCGATAGTATAGTTGCCGCTGCCAGTGTTCCTAAAAGATGATTTCGCATGTTTCCTCCCAGGCATCATTGAAGATGCTTAATTAAAAATAGCCAGCTAATTTTGCTAGCTTTAGCGTTTAGATACGTAACACTCTTTCTTGCGTAACATAATTTAAGATTTTGCATATACAAAAAAGCATAACATTGTATTATAATTTTCATAATTTAAGGAGATTGTTTGAATTGAAACGTCCACTTAGAATTCGACAACTGGAAGCTCTAATGGCCGTAACAAAAAATGGATCAATCACAGCGGCCGCAGCCGAACTTGAGATAAGCCAGCCCGCCGTCAGCCGACTTTTGTCAGATCTGGAGAAGGAATTTGGATTTAACTTGTTTGATAAGCACAAGCGAGAATTAATTCCATCTCAAGAGGTGCGGCTTCTTCAACCAGATATCCTGCGCGTGCTGGAATTAATTCGGCAAATCTCTGAGGACAGTCAGGAAGTGACAAAACGCAAGGCGGGCCATATTCGCGTTGCGTGCTTGCCCGGGTTCGCCACGAGCCATCTGCCAGATGTTGTGGCCAGTTTTCTTAAGGATAGGCCCGGCGCCAGCATGACGATTGAGCCTGATCGTCCTGAGCGGATATTAGAGTGGATGATTGGGGAGCAATATCATTTTGGTATTACGGACGGATTTACAGGCCATCATGCTATTGAGAGTGAAAATATTGACATACGCTGTGTTTGCATATTCCCCAGTGGACATGACTTTGAAGGACTTGCTGAAATATCGCCGAAAGATCTTGCCGACTGTCCGTTGATCCATACACGAAGAGATAGTGTGTTTTATTCAAAATTGGCGCTAGCATTTCAGGAGTTTAATGTGACAATTCAATCGTACATTGAAGTTCGTCAATTTACCTCTGCATGTGAATTGGTGTGTCGCGGAGCTGGCTTAGCAGTTGTTAGTGAACTTGATGCAGCAAAATATGTTGGAACGGGTTTAAGCTATCGACCTTTTGTACCAACCTTATCGCATTCTTTGTCATTGGTGCGCCCAATTTTCAGGAAGCCAGCATTGATAACGTTGGAGTTTATGGAGTTTTTTCGAGAAAGTTTACAGCCGTTTACCAGTTAAAACCTCTTGGATTAATGGGCATTTTTGAACACTCTCAGAAATACTACGAGCTATTGGGTCCTGACAAATGTTGCGAGCCTAGGCTCTTATTTCATATCTAATTCTATAAATATGTCGTTGAAGTCTTTGATGATGACAATTTAATTATCTTATATCGTTGTATTTATCATTTATTTTTAAAAAGGGCGCTTTAGCTTATATTTTTTAAGGTTAAATGCCGCCTAATTATCTACCCCTTAACCTCCGCTTGTAATTAAAAATTGCTTTTTGCTAGATTTCTATTTCAAACTTACCAAGAAGCGGATCTTAGGAGCAAAAAATGGGACTTTATCAGCGATACGTAGACTGTTTTATTGATTATGATGAAGAAACTTTTAGTTTCTCATCTAGAATGTCCGCTGCCACTTAATGTAAAAAATAGAATTTTAGAAGTTTAGTTTTTAAGGATAAGCTAAGCTTTGATGAAACATTTATTAGATTAAAAAATGAGCAAATAGAACTTATACTAAAAAGATACACTAAAATAGGCCCCATATAGGGTAAAACTGAACCCCAGTACCTTTGGTGACTAATGAGTTTCAGAATTAGGGCTAAAGATCAACAGTTGTTGTTGATGTTGTCTCCCATTTTAACGGTTAGGTTTAGTGTTGAGGTGCTTAAGAAGTTGACTATTCGGCCTGCGGCGTATTGCCTAAAACGCTAGACGTTCAGCCGCGCAGATCTATTTTTTCTTTATGTTGGAAAGTGAAAAAACATCTTTGAAGCGTCTTTGGACGTTAGCGCTTGGTACATTGAAACCACCACCTGGAATTGCAAGGATAACTTGGGCATTTTTGTATGGTATCCTTTGCCATAGTGTTTTTGGCCTAGCCGTCCTTGCAATGATGACAGCAATGTTCTTCGGAATGAGCGAAAGCTTGGGGACAGTTCCTGGTTTATGGTTTATACCAGCTAATGCGGTATTAGTTATGCAATTCCCCATAAGCCATTCATTACTTTTAACTCGTCGCGGCGGCGCGTTTTTGCAAAAGCTGGCCCCGTTGGGCCATGGTCAAACACTGGTGACAACGACGTACGCTATAATAGCATCGTTTCAATTACTGGCGCTGTTCACTCTGTGGACTCCGAGTGGCATAATCTGGTGGCAGGCTGAGGGAATAACTTTTGGATTTAT
This sequence comes from Paracoccaceae bacterium, assembly GCA_028150825.1. GTDB lineage: Bacteria > Pseudomonadota > Alphaproteobacteria > Rhodobacterales > Rhodobacteraceae > LFER01. The sequence goes on along the minus strand of JAOGIM010000070.1, from coordinate 738 downwards.
ATGTACTTTTAATGCATTGTCTTGGATCATGCTAATGTGGGCTAGTTTTGATGCTGGCGCTGAGGTTCAATCAGGTGCTTTGGGTTGGATGTCATTGGCGCAAAAGATCAAACCAGTTTTTCCTGACATGCCTACGAATGGTTTGTTTAGAGTGATACGCCAGCCCATTTATGTCGCGTTTGCACTGACAACCTGGACAGTGCCTTTGTGGACGCCAGATCAATTATGTTTGGCATTGGGATTAACACTTTACTGCCTGACTGCTCCAATATTAAAGGAGCGCCGCTTTGCTAAGCGTTATGGCAAGCGCTTTGATGTTTACAAAGAAGAGGTTCCATACGCCGTACCAAGGTTGAAGTCTTTATTGAAGCGTCTGATTTTAGTAGATACATCTGTTAAATAACTTTCGTACCGCATGTTCTAAAAGCTCTGTTTATGTTAACCATTGATTGCTTTTAACAATGATGTGCATAATTTCTTTTTCTGGAGCGCCACTGACACGTGTGCGTGGCTAACTAAGGCACTGTCGAAGTGGACTGTAGCCTTGAATGCTCGTAATGAGATATGCGTTAAATAATTTCTATTGGCACGCAAGCGACCGGCGCTTAAACTCTATCTAACGGAGGCTGCTATAAAACACTTCTCACTTTTGGACCTTTCGCCGATACCTGAGGGAAAAACGGCTGCGGACGCTCTGAGAAACACAGTCTCACTCGCCCAAGAAGCGGAAGACTGCGG
>JAOGIM010000068.1 GCA_028150825.1 Paracoccaceae bacterium | reverse complement strand
ATGACCCTTCATTTATATTTTGCGAGAAAGTTCACTGTATATTTCATAAATGTTTTTTGTATATTATTTTTGTTTTGTATAACCGCCGATCTGGCAAATCAGTTGCGCTGGTTCAGTGAATTAACAGATTTTAAAACTGTTGTTTATCTGTCATTCCTCAGTACACCCGAGACTGTTTACACAATCATGCCTTTGATTATGATATTTTCCTCTATTTGGTTGTTTCTTAATCTGGCGCAATCAAGTGAATTGGTTGTTGCACGGGCAAGTGGTCGATCGGGAATTGCCTTTTTGACAGGTCCTATAATTGTTTCAATACTCATCACAAGCTTTGTTCTAGCAATTTTCAATCCTATTGTTGCAATCACATCTGAGCGTTATTTGGACCAAAGCAATGATCTGAAAAATGGTGGAACATCTGTTATATCGATTGGCTCAGACGGTCTTTGGCTTCGACAAGGAGACGATGATGGATATACGGTCATTCGAGCTACTTCGGCAAACGCGATAGGTTCTATTTTTTTTAATGTCAGTTTTTTCACTTACTTTCCTGACGGCACCCCCATTCGGCGCATAGAAGCCAAAACTGCGCAACTTGGCGCTGGCGAGTGGAGATTATATTCTGTCAAAGAATGGCCTCTGACCAAGCGCATAAATCCAGAGGCAAACTCTAAAACTTATCGAACTATGATGGTACCAACAGACTTAACGCAAAATCAGGTAAAAGATCGCTTTGAAAAACCGTCCTCAGTTCCAGTTTGGAGTCTTCCATCAACTATTGAGCAACTTAAATCAGCTGGATTTTCAGCGCGACGCCACGAAGTCTGGCTTCAGGCAGAAATTGCCCGACCGCTGTTCTTAATCGCAATGGTTCTTTTGGGAGCAGCTTTTTCTATGCGTCATGCTCGTTTTGGAGGAACAGGGTCGGCTGTTTTAACGGCCGTTATTTGCGGTTTTGGCTTGTTTTATGTACGCAACTTCGCGCAAGTTCTTGGCGAAAGTGGACAATTGCCTATTTTGATCGCAGTTTGGACTCCTCCAGTTGCATCGGTTTTACTGGGTCTGAGCATAATATTGCATTTAGAGGATGGTTAATGGGATATCGGTGCTGTAACTTTCTCTTTCTGCTGGTCGCTGCGTTCATCACAATAGCCGGCCCAAGTAATGGGAAAGAAAGCAATTCCATCCTCCTTGCAGACAGTATTGAACTCGATGCACAAGGTAATCTTATTGCGCAAGGTAATGTTGATATTGTCTACAAAGAGCAACGCCTGAAGGCCCCAAAGGTTGTCTACATCAAAGACAAAAATACTTTAATTATGGACATGGGCGCAACACTGACTGATGAAAATGGAAGTAGTTTCATTGCTGAGACTGCTGAGCTTGACCAACAGCTTCTGAATGGGATTATCAACGGTGCAAATTTGGTCCTAAAACAGCAAATCCAAATGCGTGCTGATATCTTGGAACGAGAAAATGGATTTAACACTAATCTAACGAATGTTAAAGCAACCGCATGTTTTTCTTGTGATAATCCTATTCCTATCTGGCAAATTCGAGCCAAAAGTGGAAATCATGATATAGAAAGACAGCAATTAATTTTTCAAAATGCACATATTCGCGTTTTTGATATACCTGTCTTTTATGTTCCATATCTGAGACTTCCAGAGCCTCGTGTAAAACGCATGCGAGGCTTCTTGGTGCCGCGCACAAAACAAAATAGCCTTTTGGGATTTGGTCTGGAATTACCTTATTTTTTACCAATGGGCCAGGACAGAGATATAACCATTAGTCCTCTAATCTCACAAGAAACCAAAACGTTGAAACTGAATTACAGACAGGCATTTGACGAGGGCAGAATTGTGGCTAACCTAGCCGCTTCAAAGGATACTGTTTTCAGTGAAAAATTAAGAGGGCGTTTCCAGTCCAATGGAGATTTTAATCTACCCAACGACTATCGACTGTACTATGATTTCACAATTGTTAGCGACAACAGTTATATCAGCGATTATGACTATCCTCCCTTGGATCGCATTGCAAGTAGAATTAGCGTAAACAAAACACAAAAGTTACAGCATCAAGAGGCCAATTTGGTCTACTACCATTCTCTATTCGATGACTACGGCGTCTTACCTGCAATAATAAATTTTAACCATTACGATAAATATATTAAGGTTCCAACTTTGCAAGGCGACTTTAGAGTATCGACAATATTGCACAATAATTTTAGATCATCGCAAAAAAACATATATGGAAGAGATATCCGACGACTCAATACTTCATTGGGCTGGTCAAATAGTTATAAGACAAATCAAGGTATCAGAATTGAACTTGGGTCACAGATTAGGTTTGATAGCTACCTTACCAGACAAGATACGCGCTTCAAAAACGAAGAGAATACTGTTTCAGCTGACGGCCTAATAACGGTTGGTTGGCCGATGATCAGACACGACATACTTCAACACCAGGATATTCTTGAACCTGTTTTACAATTTGCAATTTCAAAGCAAGAAGATCTAAGACTACCACTTGAAGAAAGTACTTATTCTGAACTCGACGAAGGTAATCTGATTTCTTTATCACGCTTTCCCGCACGTGATCGTTTCGAAAAAGATGCGCGAGGCGCAATTGGTTTAAAGTGGCTCAGAAAATTTAAAAGTGGTTCAAAACTTGATATCTCGCTTGGTCAGGTTTTCCGACAGAGCGAAGAAGAAGATTTCAATACTGGTTCGGGGTTAAACAGTAAAGTGTCGGATTATCTTTTGAGTGCTAAATACATGGCGCAAAAGGGATTCTCAATCGCTGGTCGCACCCTGCTAGATCCTAACATTTCTCCAAATAGAATAGAAGCATTGGCAACTTATGCTTGGGATAGAGTATCTCTCTCAACTGGCTTTTCATTTCTCCCAAAATCGATATCTCAAGAACGTAAAAACGATATTTCAGAATTACGCCTGGCAACCATTTATCAGTTTGACGATGTATGGCGATACACGACAGGTGTAAGATATGATTTATCCAATGATAGAACTGCAGAAGTGAGCATTGGTATTTTATTTGATAACGAATGTACGAATGTAGCATTTACAGCAAAGCGACGTTTTTCAAATTCGGGCAGTTCTTCTTCTGTGACAAGTTGGAACCTGACAACCAGTTTAAAAGGCTTTAGCACTGGTGGAAATCGCTCGCCATCTTTGAAAGATTGTAGGGAATAACGAATGACTAATTCTATGACTTTTCGCTTTTTACTCTTGATCTTAATCAATACTATTAGTTTTGCAGCTCATGCCCAAAGCCCGTTTTCACCCGCAATAGTGGTGAATGATAAGTCGATTACCTACTATGAGATAAGCCAACGAGAGAAATTACTTAAAATTCTGAATGTTTCCGGTAATATTCCTGAATTGGCGCGCACGCAACTTATTGAAGATCGGCTAAAACAAGCTGCTGCCGAAGATTTAGACTTACTTCCATCACAAGATGAAATCAGGAATGGGATGGATGAATTCAGTTCGAGAGGTGGCTTAGATACGAATTCATTCATACTTGAAATTGGTAAAACTGGCGTGAGTGAGCAAACTTTCAGAGACTTCATCAAAGCCAACATCGCATGGAGATCAGTCGTTCAAGCCCGATTTGGCTCTAGGAGCCAGGTTCCAGACACTCAACTAGAACGGTCTGCGAATTCAACAGGCTCTGGATCTGGAATACGTGTGCTGCTGACTGAAATCATTCTAGCGGCACCCAACGGTCAAAAGGCCCAGGCCCAAGAGCTCGCCAAAGAGCTTGCCACAATTACGTCTGCAGATATATTTTCACAAGCTGCACGAAAGTATTCGGCTGCACCAACGCGCAAACTTGGTGGAAGGGTTAAATGGCAAGATCTTGACAAACTGCCCAACGTTTTAAAACCATTGATATTTGGCCTCGCTCCCGGAGAAGTAACAGAGCCCCTCTTAATTCCAAATGGAATCGCTATTTTCCAACTGCGCGGCATTGAGGAAACCACATTTCGACGTCCAACGGCAGCCAGTGTTGAGTATCTAACTTATACATTTCCCGCCCATGACAAAGCAACTCTGACCCAGTTGAAAACGCAAACGGTTCATTGCGACGATATATATAATATAGCTAAGCAAAATCCATCCCACACGTTTTTTCGAGAAAGTAACACACCTGCAAATATAGAAAAAACGATTGTCAATATTCTTTCAGCGCTGGACGCACATGAAAAATATTTTAATAATCAGGGTAAGATATCGTCTCTCACTATGTTGTGTAGCCGAAGCGCTTTTGTGCCTGAGGAAGCGCCTGACTTAGAGAAAATAAGACTTGGCCTGCGCAATCAAAGGCTTGAAAATTATGCTCAAGGCTACCTTGAAAACCTACGGCAAGATGCTTGGATAACTGAGAAATGAGAAATTTACCTATCGCGTTGACCTGTGGTGAACCTGCTGGAATAGGAGCAGAATTGGCGCATAAAGCATGGCAATCGCTGCGTCATGACATCAATTTTTTTTGGATTGGTGATCCTAAAAATTTAAACCAAGACTGTCCTTACAAAGTAATTTCTAAACCTTTGAATGCACGGGATGTGATATCTAACGCACTTCCGGTACTGGAGCACCGCTTCGAAACTAAAGCCTCGGCCGGGTACCCAAATGCGACGGACGCACAGGAAGTCGTAAAAGTTATAAAAAAAGCTGTAGACTTGGTCACAGACAAACAAGCATCATCACTTTGTACGCTTCCAATCCATAAGCAGGTTTTGAAAGACGGTGCCGATTTCCACTATCCTGGACATACTGAATTTCTGGCCTTTCTTTCAGGTGTAGAACATGTCGCGATGATGCTTGTTGGGCCAAATTTAAAAGTTGTTCCTGCCACAATTCATATCCCTTTAAAAGATGTACCAGACGCTCTAAATGCTGCCGACTTGGAGCAGACTATATCCATTACTCGCAAAGCATTGATAGAGCAATTTTCAATTCCAGATCCACGAATTTCTATAGCTGGGCTAAACCCGCATGCCGGTGAGTCTGGGAAATTTGGCCTCGAAGAGATTACTATTATTCGGCCAGTCATAGATAAATTGCAAGCAAAGCATTGGAGAGTAACTGGTCCACATTCAGCCGACACTATGTTTTATAAAGCTGCCCGTGAAAAATACGATGTCGCAATTGCCATGTATCACGATCAAGCCCTAATTCCTATTAAAACTCTAGATTTTGACACAGGCGTAAATGTAACTTTAGGCCTTCCCTTCGTCAGGACATCGCCCGATCATGGAACGGCTTTAGACATAGCGGGAAAAAGCTTAGCAAACCCAACTTCTACAATTAAAGCTCTGCGATTAGCGGCTCGTTTGAGTAGGTCGGAATGAGTAATATTGATAATTTACCACCACTTAGAGCAGTCATCGAAAAACATGTTCTCAGCGCACAAAAATCACTTGGACAGAACTTTCTTTTAGATCTCAACCTGACTGCAAAAATAGCGCGCCAAGCCGGTAACCTGACTGAATGTGATGTGCTTGAAATTGGTCCTGGCCCCGGCGGTTTGACCCGTGGATTATTAGCTGAGGGTGCACGAAAAGTCGTTGCAATAGAAAAAGACACTCGATGCATCAACGCGCTACAGGAAATTGCGCAAGCCTATCCAAAGCGATTGCAGATCATCGAGGGAGACGCATTGGACATTGATCTCGGCGCTCACCTTGTGGCACCAGTTCGGGTGGTGGCAAATCTGCCCTATAA
>JAOGIM010000067.1 GCA_028150825.1 Paracoccaceae bacterium | reverse complement strand
CAATATTGGTAAGAGCATTTCTGATAGTATCTTGCCGAAGGATTAGACGTGAGCTTGGTAAATTCTCAGGTAATTGAACGTCAAGCCAATCCTGAAAACCTTTAAGGGGCTTTGGGCGCCAAATAGCAGCTGCACAACTAGGATCATGAATTAAAGACAAACCTTCTGGTTCGTACGCAATACCAATTCCGTAATCAGGCGCTTTGGTAAATTCTTGATGAAGGCTCATCCTGCTTGCTCCACTTTGTAGAAGATCGAAAGTGAGTTTTAAGAAGTTGCTAGTTTCAAAAACTTTTATTGTTATACTGTTTGTCTTTATCGTCTTGGAGGCGTTCGAATCTTATTAGTAATGTTATCATATTAGAGAAAATATTCTGGATAAGTCGCTTACCATTAGGAGAGTATGTATCCGGTTCGTGATCACAGGAATGCTAAAAGATAAAGAGTGGTACGGCGATTTGTATGGACTTCTTTTGGTACCATTTAATAGTTATGATTAATAATAAACATCTGTTATTGGATCACTTTATATGAAGTACGTCGTTCTCTCCTAGGCACCACAAATCATCACATAAGCTGAATAAAAAAATAAATACAGTGTGATGACTGTACAGAGGGACCACTTATTCGAATTCGTTTGCTAAAATTTCAGCGCTGGGCTAATGGCAGAAACACTGAATGACGATGCTTACTAGCGTCACTATTGATTACTGTAATGTTAAATGTAATAGATTAAATTATGTAGTTCTTTGGAAATCTCAAGGGAGTAAAGCACTAGCTAGATGTGCGATACCTCTTGTAAGGCAATCTGACGGCAGTTCTAACTTTTGGATTATAAAATGTCTAACAAATATAATCTTTCATATGATTGCGCGGGCGAAAACATTGTGCCTAAGGCCAGTACCCCAAGCTGGTTTAGACCCGATGTTGATCCAGTAAAAATCCGGGAATTAATGACAAAATCTGATGGTCGTGCTTTAATGGATACGTTGATATGGCTGGCATCTATGGTTTTTTTTGCGGCACTTGGTGTGTTGCTTTGGCCGTCTTGGTGGTCAATTCCATTCTGGTTAGCGTACGGCGTGCTTTATGGATCTGCCTCAGACTCAAGGTGGCATGAGTGTGGACATAAAACGGCTTTTAAAACTGCTTGGATGAACAATGTGGTATATCACATCGCCAGTTTCATGCTTATACGCTCACCCGTGGTATGGCGTGCCAGCCACATAAGACATCATACAGACACGATTGTCGTCGGTCGTGATCCTGAAATAGTGGCCATGCGTCCTCCGGACCTTTTGCGCGTTACATTAAACTTTTTTGGCATATTAGATGCATATAATCTATTTAAGCGTATGTTGTACCACGCCAGTGGTCAGATCGACCATCAGGAAGCTGTATATCTTCGCGAACACGATTATTCCAAAGTATTTCTAGTCGCACGAATCTGGGTGTTAATCTATATATCAACATTTAGCTTAGCTTTGTGGACTTGGTCTATTTTACCTCTAATGATCATTGGGCTACCTCGTCTATACGGCGCATGGCACCATGTTATGACAGGACTTTTGCAACATCTGGGGTTGGCTGAAAACGTAAGTGATCATCGTTTAAATACAAGAACTGTTCTTATGAACCCCATCAGCCGTTTTATTTATTTAAACATGAATTATCATATTGAGCATCATATGTTCACCATGGTACCCTATTACAGATTGCCCGAGTTGCATGAGTTAATTAAGCATGAACTTCCCAATCCCGAGCAGTCAATATTTGGTGCATACCGTAAACTTTTACCGGTGCTGGTCAAGCAGTTGAAAAACCATGATGCTGTTATTATTCCTAAATTACCCGATGGTGCAACGCCATATCGTAAAGAAGTCGAACGCCTACTTCCTTTTGCGGTTTGAGATCAACGCCCGTGGCTTCCAGCTTAATTTCAAGTGGCTAGGTGACTGACTAAACCTTTGCTTTAGAGCTTAGTAAGCTCTCCCAAAGCACTTTTGCAAAAAAATAGATAAGCATGCCTTTCCCTCTCCTCTCGGAGGCTGGTTTGTTTTTTGGGCGGGGATCTGCCTGAGTTTTGCAGCGTGAGATAAACTCCATAGAAGTACAATGCACAAGCGGTCCTCCCACCCCAAATATGTGAAACTGTCAAACGCGCTATTGGCGACATATTTCCCAAAATTGATATATCCCAAATCCTTATCTTGGGTAGATTTTATATACAGTAACTCACTAGGGTGGTATGGCACTTGAGTGGGCGTTCTAGTGAAAATCATATTGGTTTTATCGCCTTGATTGACTACTAAGATGAATGTATGCGCACTAATTCTGTTGATCAAATCAGACTTTGGGTAACTGACTGAATCCTACAGGCGGAGCCAAATTCCTCTCCTGGGCACTATAAATTATCCCAAAATTCTGATTTTGCAGCTTAAATTATGTAAGTTATTAAGGGTGTTGTGAATGTGTCTCGTTTGATGAGTTCTTCTCTAGTTTCGTTGAGGAATGCTCTGGTATTAACGGCTCTAATCATATGCCTTATATGCGTGGGAACACTAACGCCACTTTCACAAGCATTAGATGTTCCAGGTAGTGATAAATGGCATCATTCTTTAGCGTTCGCTGCTTTAACTAATCCACTTATCTGTGTGAAAGTAGACTACTGGAAGATTATCGTACCTTTTGCGCTAATCTTTGGTGCTGCGATCGAAGTCATACAGCCATATGTGAACCGATATGGGGACATTTATGATTTCTATGCGGATGCAACAGGGGTGCTAATAGGTGTCATAATCGGCGTATCCGTAAATCTGTTTTACTCGCGACGGTCACGAAAATTTTCTGATCCTTAAGTTTTAATTTATTACTCATTTTCCAATAATTTTTGAGCTTTAGTCCACTCCATATTCCCGCCCAACAGATTTTTGCGACATCCTCCAATTTGATCTATAGCTTCTTCTAGACACTCGATAGCGCCAAGGCGCTGGCGCATAAAACGTCGAAATGAATGCTGTTTAATCCATTTAGATAAATCTGGACTACAACTGTACACATTTGTTGATTGACCATCATTATAGCGCGGAAACAGCATGCTCGAATCCGTGCTTTCGATTGCCCGACGAACTTTTCAAAATGCCTGACCAATTAATGATAATATTCTATCGCTTGATAATGTTGTAAAGCGTCACCATGACTGCGGTTGAATGATTATATGAAGCGTTTTGTGCGTCAGAACCAAATCTGCCTTTACCGAGCTGACAGTTTCTGCCAATCGACCCTCCGTATCGCTAAAGGCAGCAACTATCCATGAAAGTTCAGCATTACGTTGCCGATAGGTATTTTGAATGAACCTTATGCCTTGGAGCAGTACGGGCTCCCTTCTTTTTGGAGAAAGGACAAATAGTCTTCATGAGAGACCGCATACCATAGTAAGACTATTATTAATTTTTGTAAAAATTAACATCCTCAATAGAAGCATAATAATAGTCTTAGACGTCCTCTCCTGAGCACTACACTTTCAACGTAAAGTATTATTTTTGTCCTGTGAGCGTTCGCGCCAGACTATTAATAAACCGGCTGCTGCAATAAGTATTCCGCCAGGAAATAGGGTGTTCCATGGTGCCTCATTAAAGAAAAGCCACCCTAAGACAAATGAAAGGGGAATGCCAAAATAGCTGAATGGGGCCAGATTACTTTGTTCTGTCATCCGATAACTGATAACCAATAATAGCACTGCCGTTCCGCCAAGCCCTCCCATCAAAATAATCCATACCATATCGGTTGTAGAGGTTATCGAATTGAATCCTCCCCAGAAGTAAGTAATCAACACAGCTCCAACCACTGATGAAAAAGAAGAATAGAGGTTTACCACTGCACTTGGTACATCGTCATCGAATAAGCGTGCTGTTACCCCAACGAGAGCGTAAAATACCGCTGCGGCCAAAGGAAACAAGGTATAAGAAGAAAAACCTTCAGCACCTGGTTGAATAACCATTATAACCCCAAGAAATCCGACTAAAACTGCACTCCAGCGTACCCAACCGACACGCTCCCCTAAAACTGGTATTGCAAGTGCGGTGGTAAATAAAGCGGTTGCATAACTTATGGTAGACGCTGTGGCAAAAGCCATTAGTCCCAACGAAATGTAAAAGCTAACCTGAGCAAACGTTACAATAGCACCACGTAAAAGTGCTAGCTTCCACTGGCGTATTTTTAGGACCTTACCATTCGTACGCCACTTTCTAGATGACCAAAGTGCGATTAACGTTGGAATAAGCCCAAAAATGTTCCGCCAAGCCGTAAGTTCTGTAGCCGAATAATTATTTGAGAGATGTTTGATAATCAGCCCCATTCCATCAAAGAGTGTCAATGCAATGAGACTTAAAATGATAGCTAAGCCTGTTCGATCTTGAGTGTGCATAAAGCTCCATGGAGAAGTTAACAATTTTGCGATCATACAAGAAAAACTTAGATAAAGACGTCAAAAAACGACTAAGATGTATCTTTGTACTTTTTAGTTAGAATTGTGCCAAGGTCAGCCCTCAGCTGTGTGCCAAGGGTCACAATGAGTGGAAGTTTCATCAGGATGTTGGGCATGGGGTCAGTTAACGATTTTATACTTTTTGCATAGCTTACCCATAAAATATGTTTCTTCGTCAAATATAAATCCCAGTTTAATTAATATTTTTTCAGACGCTATATTTTCAGGTAAGACGGTAGCAATAATTGAAGAGAGAGCTAACTCCGTTAAGCCATAGTCTGATATTGCTTGCGCTGCCTCTGTTCCAATCCCTCGTCCCCAAGTATCTCTGGAATATCGGTAACCGAAATCTATTCCTAGTTCGTCGTTTAGAAAGCCGCACATACCGATTAATTTACCATTCGATTTATATCTTACTGCATAACGTCCGTATCCGTTAGATTTGTAACTTTCTATATTTTCTAAAACATAGGATTTGGCTTCACCGTAAGTTAATACTTTATTATTTACGAATTTCCGAACTTTTGGATCACACTCAATTAAAGCCCATGCCGCAGTATCGTTCATGTTGAACTTATTGATAATTAATCTCTTAGTTTCAATTTTCATCAAGACCTACTTACTGGATATGCTTCAAAAAGTGATTGCGCCGCATTGTCCGCTGCCCGCACTTACATGCTGAGAGCCCCAGTGTTAACAGGGTGAACATCATGATATTTGAAAGCTAGAACCTTTCTGCACCAAAGGAGGGAGCATTCCCAGCTTTTTTTGATACATTATATGTTGTGAACCAATAGAGTGTAATAAATCTTGCTCTTCAAAATAGTTAACGGCGATATAAATGTAACTAGTGTTTACTATAGAAAATATAATTCACAAACAAATAACTAATCATAAATGCTCGCTTCTCGGAAACAACAGTTCTTAGTGGAATGAGAGCTTATCCATATTAAAACTGTCAACACTAATGTGGCAAAGGAGTGCCAAACTATGTTACCGCGCTGCAGATATAATCTTACAGTGTAATTAATATATAGGTGCAAGAGTCTATCCGAATTGAACCGCTTCTGCAAAGATATCGATTGGTTAGAATTGTTCGCTAAGGACAGGGGTGGGATACGGTGTTCTTAGGAAAACCAATCACCAGTTTTGCTAATTTTTTAAAAATGTGTAATATTAAAATGAAACTCTGGATTAGGAACCGAGGAGGCACCTAAATGGAAGATCAAGAAAAAGGAGATATGAAGGGACTTTTAACTTCCTTTATAATAATTTCGGTAGCTATGATCGGTATCCCCTATTTAGTTGCTTGGATCACGTTCGGTCTGCAGTAAGCATAAATAGAGTGTCGCCACGTCTGTGCTAAGGGTCGACATAAGTTCCTGTTTTATCTGGATGGTGCGCCTTGCGTTATTTAGCTTTTTGGAAAGCTTCAACGGTTAGCATCGCTGGATAAG
>JAOGIM010000066.1 GCA_028150825.1 Paracoccaceae bacterium | reverse complement strand
GAAGGTGCATCTAAGATGTACAATGCATCCAAGTCCGAGATCATTCGATCAGCTGTTGCAAGAACATATGGAATGCCCGTGATACACTATGAAACAGTTGAAGTCGCTAATCGTCAAAAAGTCTAAATTCAGTTTTTTATAAATATTTTTGTAAGTACTTTTATAGGTACGTTTATTTATGAATTGGGTGGTGACCACAACCAAACTTGAAATTCTCAGTCATTAATTGAAGTTCCATCACAGGTGGGTGAGTGAGATCTACTTTATTATGAAATGCACCAAAGACAGAAATCGGTGCTTAAGAATTATCTGTCAGGATTCAGGTGAAAAATACCTGAGGTAAGAGAGATGCTATCTGACATGCACTCTCTTGCTCCCGTAGTTACGTGTTAGATGCGGTAAAGGAAATCGAATTACCCTCCTTCCTACAAAAGTAGGTTCGTTAGTCAGATGTGTGGAAGAGACGCCAAATGCAAATCTCTAAGACATGCTAATCCCGTGACAGGGGTTAGTGTGTCTTCAAAACACCTCTGCAATCAAATTTAAATAAAAGGATTTTCAAATGAATATTTCTACAATCAAAAACCTATCATCTAAAATCTCTAGTGAATTCTCTAGAATGAAATCATCTAAGTCTCCTGAGGACAAATTAATGAACTTAGGAAACATGATTTCTCTAGTGTCTAAACAGAATGAAGAGTTAGCTGATCAATTGAACAAGACATTAAAATGAAACACACCAGAAACGCTGGTTGAGTATATTTACAATCAACCGATCAGGTTGGTTGTTCATAGGAAACCAGTCAGCACGGAGTGATGACTGAACAAAGACTGGTTAAGGTAAGTTATGTTTTGCGTTCATCTTCAGGAGATGATTTCTCCAGCAACATTATCAACCATTACTGGACTATCAAAAAACTGAATATTTGGTTTTGAGTATCTATTGCTGATCCATTCTATTCGTTCATCATCGAACCAGTTCTTGGCATTCTCCATCGTATCAAAACAGTAGACACCACCAGAATGATGTTTCTCCATATCAGCAATATAATTCTTCCTGATAAGTCCTTTAGCATCTCGATATAGTGGTGCAGTCTCTAGAAACTTTTCCTTGAGAACTGCAGCATCTAATTCAGATGAAATTGGAAATGTAACTACAACAACAATCATTATTACCTCTTCAAACTTAATTTTCGATCTATTTCACACTACGACTTTCAGTATGTTTTGCAATTGATTGAAGGCAGACTTTTAGGACTTCTGAAATTAAATTCCACTTACCCTTCGATAATACTTTTCCTTCTAATCCTTTTCCTAAGAACTTAAGTGAATACCGTTTCTATACCAAAAATACTTTATCATTCATTAACAAAAGAACAGATCGAATTTTAGATAATTTAAATGTAACAGACCCACGGCGGTAATAATTGTCGGCACCGTCATTTAAATATAATTGAGATTGCCTACTCCCACTAAAACTGGTGACAGTTTGAAACCTAAAGAAGTTGCAGCACAAATGGGATTGGGATTGCGTCCGTCTATAGGTGTGGGAATCCAAGAACTCTTGACTGACGAGATGCAACTGGCGAACATGAAAAGAACGATGCTCCGGAGAATTTTCCTATGTCAAGAATAACAGATGGCAAATACCTCACCACGAAAGAGGAATTTTTTCTTCGCCATAAGAATGGATGGTTCATTCCAAATAGGAAACGAGTTTATCTTTATTGGTTTAAATTTCTTCAGGAAGCAGAAAAATCACAAAATAATAGTGTTGATTGGGATTTCTATTCTTCTTGGGGATCACCTAGAAACTTTACTGCTTTAAAGTTCGATGAATGGTGGGAAGAGCATTGGAGAATACTTTTTGGTGCTAGGCAGAGCAAAGTTCCGGTGGAATTTCAGAAATACCCAATTTCAAAAATGTCAAAAATAACTTTTGAAAAAGTTCGTCTTTCCTATTTAACTCACATGCTAAGAGATACTCCAATTGATTATGTTGAGAAAAAAGGAATACGTTTTCATGGTTGGCGTACAAAGAAGCCTGACTTCCCAGTTGATCCGAATAACCCTGTAGAGAGGCAACCTCAGAGCACCACGAACTCTTTATCAATTGCATATAGATTATATCAAAAAGAATCCGTTAAATCACGCGTCTCAAGAGTCGCACACTTGAATCCTGAGGATGAGCAAATTTCAAAAATGTCTATCCAAGGTTCAATAGTTTCGCTGCTCAAATACTCTCACGCAATAATGAAAAACGTATCCGTTGGAAATTTTCCCTGATTTATTGAAAAAGTTTGGAACTTCTAGATATGACAATTTCAAAAACCTCAAACCATAATAGGAATGTTGATTTGAAAACTAAGGGTTTTAGATACAGGATTTCTTCAGGGTTTTGGAGACAGTAATGTTTAAACGAGGAGTGGAGTACACTCGAGATGAAATTGCACAGGTCGTTCGTCCTGAAAATCCACCTAGAGGTGGTGATTGGACAACTGGATACGCAAGAATTGAAAACAATTTATTCATCTTTATGAACATTGGTGTCGCTGGAAGAACAGGACATGACTTTGAAAATCACTATGATGAAAAGTCACAAACGTTAATCTGGTTCAGTAAACCAAATAAACACTCAAAAAATCCATTATTTCAAAAAATTCTATCTGGTGAACTCACTCCATACTTTTTCGCAAGATGGAACAAGAAACCACCATTCACATTTCTTGGAACAGGAAACATTGTTAATTTTGAGGACGGATATACAACTTCTCAAGGACATGAATGTATTCGTCTGGTTGTCAGTGTTAAAGAATTACAAGACATCATCTCACCACGCCAGAAAGTCCACAGTCCTATTGAATTGATAGATGAAACTGAACAGAGAAGTTCATTCCTATTTGAGAAACACCTAGAAGACTTTTTAGTTTCTAACTGGACTAGAACACCACTCGCTAGAGACTTTGAAATTTATCAGAAAGATGGTGATGTCGTTGGACAACAATTCCGTACAAATACTGGACCAATAGATATTTTAGGACAGAGAAAAGATAAATCAGATTTCTTAGTAGTGGAATTGAAACGAGATCGTGCCTCAGATGTAGTTGTTGGACAGACCCTAAGATATATGGGGTGGGTGAAAGAACATCTCTGTGAGCCTGATCAAAATGTCACTGGTTGTATCATTGCACAAAGAAAAGATGAGAAACTGGATTATGCACTGAAACAAGTAAACACCATCCAGTTCATGCGATATGAAGTTGATTTTAGATTGATTGCGTAATGCTCTGCGCAATAAGGAAATACCTAGATGCCAATAGTTTACATATTAACAAACGAATGCATGCCAGAGACAATCAAGATTGGTGTGACTGACAATCTTGAACAACGCATCCGACAACTGGACAACACTAGTGTCGCTCTGCCCTTTGAGTGCTTTTATGCTGTAGAAGTACCTGATGCATTCGCCATTGAGAAAAAAATGCATCAAGGATTGGATGACTATCGAATACGTCAGAACAGAGAATTCTTTAATACCACTCCTGAGAATGCAAAATCGCTCTTGGAAATTGCTGAGTTAATGGGTGGGAAAAATGTTACTCCCAACGAGGTTTACGCAGAAACTGAACTCGATAAAATTGCTTTAGAGAAAGTGAAAAAAGTCCGTCAACGATTTAACTTCGATATGCTTGGAATCGAAAAAGGTACAATTCTGCATTTCAAAAAAGATCCAAGTATTACCTGTGAAGTGCATGATGATACCAAGGTCATGTTTCGAGGAGAAGTAGTGTCGTTATCAAAGTCTGCCGACAAAGTTTTGAGTGAGTTAGGATATGACTGGAGTGCTGTCCAAGGACCAAGATGGTGGTGTATTGAGAACAGGACTTTGTCCGAACTTCGTCACGAAGTGGAATAAGAATAGATTTTCTAATTTGAAGAGACTTAAATACTTACAAGAGATTTTTTATGACAAAGTAAAATTGTCCTTGTTATGTTTGGTGGAAAGAAGGACTGATTTTATGAAACCCATCACCACGTTCCTAACCATACTTTTCATATCACTCCTGTCCTCTCCAAGTTGGAGTGATGAACTTTCAATGGGTGATTTAGTTTTAAGAAGTGATCTTTACTACAAGAAATTCACAAATATTCCATTCACCGGTGAAGTTGTTGGAAAAGAAATTGGTAAATTTAAGAATGGAAAACGAGAAGGTTATTGGGAGGAATATCACCGAAACGGTCAGTTGAAATGGTCTGTAACTTATATAGATGGGTTAGAAGACGGTTCTTGGGAAATATTCAGTAAAACTGGTCAATTAGAAGTTCGGGGAAGTCATAAGAATGGACGGTTAGAAGGTGTATTTGAACAATATTGGGGAAACGGAAATCTATTTAGAAAAGGGAATTACAAAGACGGAAAACAACATGGTCTTTGGAAAAATTTCAATAAAGATGGTTTTCTTGAAAAGACTGAGACTTACAAAGACGGTGAGTTGATAGAATGAAACTCATCACCCCAATCAGTTTAACATTGCCCATTTGAGTACACAGAGTGTTTCACCTAGAATATCCCAATGACAAACTACATCCTCGACGGACATGATTTATTAGACTTGTTTGATACCAGAAAACCATCATTCAGTTTCAAAGATAACGCTCGTCACATAATCCCCAATAAGGGATCAATTCTTTATTCTGTTTGGGATGCTGATGAACAATTTATCTACATTGGAATAAGTGGATTACAGAAATCACTAGAGAGAAGAAATCCACAATCCAGAATGCAATCTCATTCAAGTGGAAGAAGAAGTGGTGATCAATTCTGCATCTACATCCACGATATCTTCGTAATTCCAGAACTTATCAAAACAGGTGAATATCAGAGTGAACGAGGTTGGTTAGATAAAGTCACTCAAAAATACATTCACGATAATCTCGTTTACAGATTTGTAAGTTTCCTGAGTGATGACAGTGATGTGATCGTCCGAGGATTAGAAAACAAAATCAAAAATGGTGAAATGGGATTAACACCTATGATAAATGGGATTTAAAATTGATTGCAGACTAATCCAAATTGCTGAAAAACACCTTCTTGGTTTTCATCTTTTCAATCTGTGCCATCGTCATCCAACAGGAGATGTAATAGGTCCTTCTGGATATCATTCTCCAACAAACTCTCCTTCTTTCCAGACGCCTTCTTCTACATTGCCATCTGCATAGGTTAAGGTGCCTTGTCCGTGGTAATTGTCATCCTTCCATTCACCGACGTATTTTTCTCCATCTGCATAGGCGAAGGTGCCTTGTCCGTGTTTTTTGCCATCTTTCCGCTCACCTACATAAATGCTTCCACTTACAAAGGTGTAGGTGCCTTGTCCGTGGTAATTGTGATCCCTCCACTTTCCGACGTAGTTCTCCCCATTTGGATAAGTATAGGTGCCTTGACCGTTGTATAGGTCATCCTTGAACTCACCGACGTATTTTGATCCACTTGCATAGGCGTAGGTGCCTTGTCCGTGTTTTTTGTCATCCTTCCAATCACCAACGTATTTTGATCCATCTGAAGAGTTGTAGGTGCCTTTTCCATTGAAATCGCCATTCTTGAACTCACCAATGTATTTACCTCCAGTTGAATAGGTGAAGGTGCCTTGTCCATGGTATTTGTCATCCTTCCATTCACCAACGTATTTGTCTCCGTCTTCAAAAGTCCAAATGCCGAAGCACTTGTCAAAATACCCAGATGAAGGACACCGAGGTAAATCACTCGCAACAACTCCACCAACACCACCAAAGAGTGCCGCAATCACCAAACAGATTTTGAGAGACAGGTTTTTCATACTGAGAGGTTATCAAAGGATTTTCAGTTTGAGGAGTCTGATAATTTGAGGTGTTCAGAAAAATGAACTTAGGAAACATGATTTCTCTAGTGTCTAAACAGAATGAAGAACTAGCCGACCAAATGAACAAAACACTAAAATGAAACACACCAGAAACGCTTGTCCTAAGGACAACTCACGAAGTGAGAGAATTGATACTGTTTTAAACAATTAGCTA
>JAOGIM010000065.1 GCA_028150825.1 Paracoccaceae bacterium | reverse complement strand
GAATATCTAAGTCCACATTCTAGTCCACAAATGATTGGTGTTACTACTGTACTTTAGACTTTATTCAAACGGCAGCGCGTAACTTGTCCCTATGTCGTGCTAACCACAAACCTAGCAATATTGCTGGGCCAACGGTAATTTGACCAGCCTCAATCATTTTTAGGAAATCAGAAAAGCAAAAGATATGGCTACGGATGTCTTCAGCCTCTGAGGCAAGACCAGATACTAGGCTGGTGGTTTCCGGTAGTGATGTGATGCCAATATATTGATGAAAGAACTCGGTTGATATTCCGGGCGAAGGATAACTGCGAGCAACCAACTCCAAGCTTGAAAGCGTCAAACCTGCTTCTTCATCTGCCTCTCTAAGGCCAGCTTCCTCTGGGGTCTCGCCCTGATCTATCAAACCGGCTATTGGCTCTAGGCACCAAGGGTTCTCTTCCTGTCTTGCAAAGAGTCCAGCACGAAATTGCTCAACCAATAGCACACGGTCATGTACGGGGTCATAGGGTAGAACAATCACAGCATCGAAAGAAATTAACGCACTTCTTGTTACAAGTTCACTTTTAGAGCCATCAAATTTAGTAAACGACAGATCGTACTCTTTTACAGAAAAAAACCCGTTGTAAACTGTTCGGTTTGCGTAGGAGGTGACTACCTTTGGGCTTAAATTTGAACCGGCTGATATTGGGTTTCCAGGCATCAATTAAATTCCTTCGATCACTTGTAAGACCAATTAGAGAATTCGTAAGGAAACAGCAATTGATTTATAGTAAGAGCCTCGGTCTCTCGAGACAGTCTCCAACACTATCCAAGCTATTACTTAGCTGAATTTTTAAATTATTTACTGCAAGTTTTTTAATTCTGGTGGCACTCTGGTGGCACTTTAGCACCGGCTAGAACGGAAGATATTCACATTAAATCTCACCATTTGGCACGAATAACTACAAACCATCACCCATCCAAATCCTCCCTTACCCAACCATACCCCCGGGTACTCACCCGTTTTGTAAGTAGGAGTCTCACAGCACCTAGTATTACTAATCTGGACGAGTGAATTTGGCGTGGCGCTATTTGGATTACTGGTATCAGTTTTTACTTGCTGAATCGGCTATTTTGAGAATGATAGTTTCTTAGAAACAAAAGAAATTCCATTATTCTGACTTTTGGATAAATAGTTGGCCTTTGAAACCTACAGCAGTGGAGACACTTATAGCGGTGATCTTTTAAATGGCGTCAGGCACGGCCAAGTTACTTATACTTGGGCTACAAGTGGCAATGTCTACACTGGTACATTTGTAGACGGCAATCAGCATGGCCAAGGGATATATAATTACGCAAATGTCAATGTCTACACGGGTGCATGTCTAGATGGAGCTCGACATGGCCAAGTGACTTTTTGAAGCACTCAGAGAAAAGCTATAATCAGCAAACGGGATGTCTCATGAGTAACCGCACCTTACAATCTCAAGTAGCTTTGTATATTTTATTTTAATGGACTTTACACATGAGTATTAGGTTTTCATCGACAACAGCACCAGAGCAAAAGAATGGTGTTCTGCTTGGTACCCTGAGTATCTCAGGATATGGAGCAGGGACATTCCAATATTATTTTGGTGAAGTTGAGCGTTTCAGCTTTGTTGGAGATAAGCTTTATCTGGGCTCTAATTATCATTATGATTTAGAAACCGACAGATTAGTCAAATATACTAGCGATAATGGAGCAACTCGTTATCACACTGAAATTGATAGAATTGCGGTAAAGTTTACCGAGACAGCCTCCGGGAACTCAACTTGGGATTACATATCTCTAAATTTCAGCGAAGTTGTTGAGAGTATTTCTCTAATACCAGTTGAATTTTCTGGATACGATTATGGTGCAACATTTGCACAAATTAGCTCTTCCGGAGTCGAAACACTTGCTTATGGCTTAGGTTCTAACTCGACTCTCTTTGAGATAAGTGATAATTATATCAAGCTAAAGAGTACCTATTACTTCGACCCATTACAAAATCGTATTAGCGACGCCGCAGGTACATTTTACTCAGTTAAAGACTTGAATGATGTTTACATAAATTCATTTCAATCATCTGAAGAAGATATCAACTTTAGAGATAGCATTGAGTTATCAAGTGCATTTTCCGCCGTAAAAAAAACGCCAACACCATATTTTGCAGGTGCACCCACTGAAGCTAAATCAAAAACACGTGTTAGCACTACAGACGCACTGTTATATGACAGTCCAGAAGCATGGGCCAGTAACAACACCTACGATAATGGCACTTCAACTACGATAACTTATAGTTTTGCAGGGACTTCCGACCTTTATCTTTTTAAAGACGGATACAGCACACCAAATCCCAAAGTCGACAATATATATGCTTTCTCTGCGAGCCAGAAAGCAGCCGTGAGACTGGCTTTAGAGCAATTTAGCAATGTTGCAGATATTATATTTGTAGAAGTTGCAGAAACTGCGTCTGAGGTAGGTACACTTCGATTTGGTTTCACCGACCATAATTATGGAAATTCTTGGGGTTGGGCGACACCGCCAAGTAGTACAGCAGTGGGAGGTGATATCTGGATTGCATCTGAATCCAGAAGCGAAACCTTCATCAGGGGAGCTGACAACAATTTCGCATCCATAATGCATGAAATTGGCCATGCTCTAGGTTTAAAACATCCATTCGAAGGTGCAAATCAGTTACCCAAAGCGCAGGACTTCGCCAATTATACGTTGATGTCCTACACGGACCCTGAAAATTATTATTACTATGACACTTCCGGTAATTATAATTATCTTATCTCATCCACACCAATGGTCTACGACATTGCGGCGCTCCAGCATCTTTATGGCGCTGCTAGTCATAATACTGGCAATACTGTATATGAATACGATCCGTCCAAGCCGTTTGTCGAAGCGATCTGGGACTCTGGAGGTTACGACACACTAGACCTAAGTAACTTCAACAAAGCTTGTACAGTAAATCTAACACCGGGGGCCTATTCAACGATTGTGTGCACGAGTTGGTCTATGACTGACAATCTGGGCATTGCTTCAGGTGCAATTATCGAAAAAGTTATTGGCGGTGCTGGTAATGATGTAATCACAGGTAATTCACAAAATAATGTGCTTGATGGTGGTAGAGGGAACGATACCATTTATGGCGGTGCGGGAAATGACGTATTTGATCAAGGTAGCATAAGAGCAGGAACTGATAAATTTTATGGTGGGGACGGAGATGACTTTTATTTTATTTACTCAAGTGGGCAGATTGATGAGGTCATTGAATATTCCAATGAAGGAACTGACACAGTAAAACTTGATTTAACTTCTTCTTACATACTTCCAGAAAATGTTGAAAATCTCACCGTATTTAAAAACGATAGCAATAAAGTTTTATCTGGCAACGGTCTCAATAACGTTATTCGTGCCCAAGGAGGAAACGATACAATTGATGGCGGAGCCGGCGACGATACTATTTATTGTGGAGCAGGCAATGACACTCTTACTGGCCGTTTAGGCTCAGATGAGTTTGTTTTTTATTTGGGTGATGGCGCAAATATCATTACAGATTTCGATTTAACATTAGATACTTGCACATTTCTTGATGCCAATAATAACAAGCAGACACATACGGAAAGTACGAATTCCAAAAATGAAGTTAAATATTTGTTATCCGATGGTACCAGTGTAACTTTGCAAGGTCTTTTTGCTGAAACGACGTATACTATTCCAACTTCAGGGTTGACCATTAACCACACTGGTCGCGACGCTACAGTAAATGCTCCGTATAATTTAAGTTTATATGACGAAGGTATTTTTGTTAATAATGCAGGCACTGGTTCAACCACAATTACTGCTACAGGAACGATTAAAGGTGGAGTGGGTCAAACTGATCAGACGGCGAATTCAGACGGAATATACGCTTGGAACGAAAATACCGCTAAAAACCTCAGTATAACTGCGAAAGATGTTACCGGTTTAGATGACGGTGTTTTTGCAGTTAATAAAGGTACTGGTTTCCTAAATATTTCGTTTAGTGGCGACGTCGTCAGCGCCTCAACTGATAAGAGTGATGAAGATTATTCATTTGGGGTTTATGCCAGTGGTTACGGCACGGACGTAACTGTATCTGCAGATGGTGATGTGACTTCAAATGACGCAGGTATATACGTTTGGAATGAAGGTAGTGGTAGCACAAGCGTTACTTCTTCTGGTAAAGTTACATCTACCTCGACTGGTATTTTTGCTCGAAACAAGGAAAATTCATCAGCGTCAGACATCATAATAATTGCCAAAGATATTGATGCTGAATGGGGGATTGCTGCAGCAAACCACGGCTCGGCCGCGGGAATAAGTGAGATCACTGTCACTGGTGTTATTGATGCTAAAGCGTGGGGAATTACTACCGATTATACAAATAGCAAAGCAGCAACAATAACGGTGTCAGAGAATGCGTCGGTATTGGGGTTCAGTGGAGGGATAGCAACAGGTGAGAAAGCCGATACTGTAACCATAATTGGTGCGGTTCTTGGCATGGGTGGGACTGCAATTCGGCTAGGACTTGGCAATGATACGGTCAACTTAGGGAAGTCTGCCCTTACAAATGGTGTAATCGACGGTGGAACGGGCGCATATACGGCTAATTTCTCTGTTGCCAAGTCAGCAGTAGATAGCTTCACTTTTAACGAAGCGAGCAAAACGGCAGTTGTCACAGTAAATAGTCAAGTGACAACATTCAAAGATTTTGAGTACTTCAAGTTTTCAGATGATACATCCGCAATGACTACTGCAAACGCTGTCAGTACTTTCAATAAAGGCTCACCTGCAGAAAGCACAGGCGCAATTTACCTTGTTAATAGTGGGACAAACAGCGCTCCTGTTTTGGACTTCTATTTAGATAAAACAAAAGACCCGGGCGATGCAGGAGTTACCTCTGTAGATGTTGTTCTCAAGTTTGATCCGACCGATAGCAAGCTTTACGTCGCTTAGCTACGCAGACGGCTTGTTTGGGGCTGCAAATGAAGCGGCTTCAAGCGATGGAACAATCACATTTGCAGCCATAGCACTGTCGGCTGTTTCGATAGATCAACCGCTCTTTTCAATGACGATGAAAGATTTGGACAGCACGGCTGATTTTGCGGTGACGGTCTCTGATCTTAATATTGATGGGTCTGCTCTTGAAGGCTCAACTTTGGTGGTTGGTTCACCCGCTAGCCACACAGTGACCACCTCAGTTGTGACCCGCGATGGTTCCAAAATCGCTGATGCAGATGTTGTGATGAGCGATGGAACAAACAGCTCTTCCTACATGAGTGCCTCTGATGGCAGTGTGTCTGGCTCACTGACTTCGGGATCAGCCTCTACGGTGAAGGCAAGCCTAACCTATTCAAGCTCTACTAAGGCGATCAGCTCACAAGATGCACTGGACGTCCTTAAACTCTCCGTTGGCATGACCACTGCAGCTGGAACCAAGACTGCCTTTGACTTCATGTCAGCCGATTTTAACCAAGATGGCAAAGTATCCTCTCAAGACGCTCTATCCATCCTTAAGTACTCTGTTGGCCTAACGACACCAGAGCAGGCCAAGTGGGTCTTCGTTGATACGAACGGTGATTACACTAGCGTAAGCAAGTCAAACACGAGCTACACAGAGGGCGTGACAATAGCTGATCTTTCAGCTGATACGACTGTTAGCCTGACTGGTATTCTGATTGGGGATGTTAATGATAGCTACAGTGGGTTGATTGCCTAGGCCCCATCTGTTTCCGCATTGGCATAAGGATACCCCGGGGATACCCCCACTTTGTCAGATGGGAGTCCTGCAGCACCCTAGTAATACGATTATGGACGAGTGAATTGTGCGCTAAGCAAACCTCTGCAGTTGTTGCTCTGAGAATTCATCAAATGTCATACGCTGTATACAGTCAGCATGATAGATAGGATCGTAATAGTTTTGTTTTGCAAACAGCATAATAGGATCATCATCTATTTGGCTTTTATTTGTATGAGCTGTAAAAACGACTGCCGCTTCTGTCTCTGAGACTATTCGGTTAGCTTCCTGTGCCAGCATTGTTGCTGTATCACTTATATTAAGGTCACCTGCGGTAACGCCTTGTAAGTGATCGCAAACTATTAATTTAGCATCAAACTCAATAGTAGCCTTAATAATGGCATCTGAAAGCCCTGTTGAAACAATCGTACGTCCGTCTGATCTGGTCAGTCTGGGGTCTCGATCTTT
>JAOGIM010000064.1 GCA_028150825.1 Paracoccaceae bacterium | reverse complement strand
ACCATCGACAAAAACATCACAAACGTCAGATTTGGAGGTCGAATAGACCAGATGAGTGATTGCGTCGAACATGGGTACCGCGTGGATTGAATTTAAATCCAGCACAATGAAGTCTGCAGCTTTACCTGGCTCAAGGCTGCCGAGGTTCTTACTTTGCCCCAGTGCTTCCGCTCCGTTTAAGGTTGCCATGTGAAGGACTTGTTTGGCGGTGACCACATCTGCGCGCATCATTACCCCTTTTGGCAGACTTGCCGCAAGACGCATAGTAAGCCACATGTCCAGATCATTGCCGCTTATTGCGCCGTCTGTCCCAAGGGTTATTTTTATGCCGGCCTCCAGCATTTCAGAGATTGGTGCGATGCCGGACCCCAGTTTGAGATTCGACATTGGATTATGGGCTACAATTGTCCCACTATCGGCCATCATTTTGATTTCTGTTGTATCGACATGCACACAATGGGCAAGAATGCTGCGTGGTCCAAGAAGGTGATGCGCCTGAAGGTGCCGGATGACAGATTTTCCATAACGATTTAAAATATCGGCCTGCTCGGCCTGCGTCTCGGCAGCGTGGGTGCTAAATAAAGCTCCATAGCGATCGCTGATTGCTTTGCCATCTTCCAAATGCTTAGGGCTAACCGTATAAGAGCCATGGGGTAGAATGGCGGGAAATATACTTTCACTTTCTTGATGCGTTGCCAAAAACGTTTCGGCTTCTTTTATATAATTCACATGTAATCTGTCGCCGATCCCAGGCAAGTCAAAGAAAATACCACCCGTCGAAAGACGCATGCCCAAATCGTTCGCTGCCCGCACCGTTTCGTTTGGGTACCAAAACATATCCATAACAGTCGTAACCCCTGCAACGAGGTTTTCAGCCAGTCCCAGTACCGATCCAAGATAGGTTGTCTCCTTTGTTAAGATTGCCTTTTCGGCAACCCAAACTTGTCCTAGCCAACTTTCTAGTGTTAGGCCTTCGACTAAACCTCGAAAGAGGCTGTCCCCTGCATGGCAATGCGTATTGATCAGCCCGGGCATAACTAGGCGTCCTTTGGCAGATAGAGTTTGATGGGCTTGAAGCTGACGGCCTGCGTCGCTTTCGCTTTGCTCTAACGCCGTTATGCGACCATTTTTGACTGCCATGATCCCGTCATATACGATCTTATGATTTTGATCACATGTCACAAAAAGAGCATCTTTTATCAAAAGATCATGCATTGCCGTTCCTTTTTCTTACCTAGCCTTGCCTTTTTCATTTTTTTGCAAAGTTCATAGACGTCATGGAAATTTGCGTGTTCGATTTGCCAGACTGTCCACTGTACCGAATAGGAACGCAAGCTCCAACCAAATTGGCTAAGGGCTTGTGTTATATGCAGCCCGCCAAAGCTTAGGATTTTAAACTACTAAATGCTTCTAGCGTGGGAGCATTTTATGAAATAGGCTGAATGGGATCTGCAATTTAGTCACCTTTCTTGAATTGGTTCTTGAAACGATGAAAGCCGGAGATGTAAAGATGTGAAGCTATGCAGTCTTTCGTTGTAATAAGAAGATCCACTCATGAAAGTGAACGGGTTCCACTATCGATGAATCTGGTATGAATTCGAGCATTTTATTGTAAACATTACTAATCAGCGTTGTTTGCTGCATGATTTTAGAATTGTGCTATTGGAAAGTCTTGGCGCATTTGAAGTCGCTATTCAAGATATGTAGGTTCGTGGTGCCTCATTGATTAGTGCAACAGCTGCGTATGAAATTGCTGTAGAAATTGGCGTAATAATTATAAGAGATTGATTAGACTCTTAAAATTGCCAGTTTTTCACAAACCATTAGCTATTTTGTCTGCAAAGTTGCAATTTTGATCAACATATTGTATAATAAGTAAAAATTTGAGGCATATGAAAATTGTTAGAAAAATTAACATGGGTTCCGAGGACAATAGTAGGGGCGTTAGCTCCTTTGATTGGGCGTCCAAGCGCTCGGCAAGTCGCAGCGCTTTGCATCCGCAAAGGTGCGTTGGGAAAAGAAATTTTAATGGTTACTAGTTTAAAATCTGGCCGTTGGATTATACCCAAAGGCTGGCCTATGGAAGGCAAAGATTTTCCACAAACCGCTTTGGAAGAGGCTTGGGAGGAGGCCGGTGTTCGGAAAGGCCGCATCAAAGGCGATATGGTTGGGGCATATTCTTATAAGAAGGTGCAAAGCAATGGGACAGAACTGCCATGTCTGGTCGATGTTTATTCTGTCAAAGTGGATAAATTAGAAGATCAATTTCCAGAAAGTGATGCGCGAAAGCGGCGCTGGTTCAGCAAGGTGGAAGCGATTGAATTGGTCTCAGAGCCAGAGCTGAAAAAGATTATTAGTTTGATTTAAACCTACATAAGCGTTGTTCTTGCAATGAGCGCTCCTCACTTGTAAATGCCTTTTAAAGAGTAAATATTTTTTTTGAGGTGAAATTGTCCGATTCATTTAATAATCAGTGGAAAACATTGGATCGAGATCTGGGACGTGTGAGCCAAGTAGAATTGGCTACGCAGTATGTTTCCAGGCCGCTTGTCGGCGTTGTTATATCTCTTGCATTTTTAGCGATTGCTGGCATCGGGTCTACTCTGTTCTTTGAAGAACAACCTTCCATTATTATCGTAGTGGCTGCTATATTTGGTGGCTACATGGCGCTTAACATTGGGGCAAATGATGTCGCCAATAATATGGGTCCGGCAGTTGGTGCAAATGCGCTGACAATGGGGGGCGCTATTTTAATTGCCGCTGCTGCAGAGAGCGCGGGTGCTCTTCTCGCGGGTGGGGACGTTGTTAGTACTATCTCAAAGGGTATAATCGATCCAACGAGTATTGCAGATTCTGAAATTTTTATATGGGCGATGATGGCCGCTTTGATATCTTCGGCTCTGTGGGTCAATTTAGCCACTTTTGTTGGCGCGCCTGTTTCGACCACACATTCAGTTGTGGGTGGCGTCATGGGAGCGGGTATTGCGGCGGCTGGGTTTTCTGCAGTTAACTGGCCTACAATGAGCAAAATTGCTGCAAGCTGGGTAATTTCGCCTGTACTTGGTGGTTTGATTGCGGCTTTGTTCCTAGCCTTTATAAAGCGCCATATTATCTACCAAGAGGATAAACTAGCTGCGGCGCGTCGCTGGGTACCGGTCTTGATCGCGATTATGGCTGCGGCTTTTGCCTCATACCTAGCTTTAAAAGGTCTAAAACGCGTTATAAAGATTGAACTTCCAATGGCTTTGTTGTTCGGAGCAGGAACTGGTTTACTGTTTTATGCACTGTCGCGTCCTGCAATTCGTAAGCAGTCTGTGGGTCTTGAAAATCGCAATAAGTCACTCAAGACTTTGTTCACCATTCCCCTAATTTTTTCAGCCGCTCTCCTGTCTTTTGCCCACGGGGCTAACGATGTTGCCAATGCGGTGGGCCCATTAGCTGCGATTGTGCATGCTATGGAGTTTGGTGATTCCGCAACCAAAGTGGCTATTCCTATATGGGTCATGGTTATTGGAGCTTTTGGCATATCTTTTGGCCTTTTTCTCTTTGGGCCCAAACTGATCCGAATGGTTGGCAGCCAGATTACGAAACTGAATTCTATGCGCGCCTACTGTGTCTCCCTTTCGGCGGCTATCACGGTTATTGTGGCGTCTTGGGCTGGTTTACCTGTCAGTTCTACACACATTGCCGTTGGCGCAGTTTTTGGTGTCGGGTTTTATCGGGAATATGAAGCAGAGCGCCGCGTCCGCAAAAAACTTGCGATTGGACAACCAGGTCAGTTTATGGCACCAGAAGAACGCAAAAGACGCAAATTGGTCAGACGGTCTCACTTTATGACCATCATAGCGGCTTGGGTAATCACCGTCCCGGCTGCCGCTGTATTGTCGGCTGTTATTTTTCTTATTCTTAATATGATGTTTGTATGAGAGACGCTAAGGTGGGCCTCATATTCGCGTCTTTGGGCCAGGGTCACGTTCTCTAAACACCTAGATACTTTTCTGCTACATATTGGGTTAGATTTTTAATTTGTCCGCTCCAGACTGTGCGTCCACGTTCGATGACTATAGCTTTGTCGCAGACGGATCGAAGCTCTTTGAGCGATTTATCAATCACAAGGATAGACAATCCAGTGTCGTATTTTAGTTTCGAAATTACACTCCAAATTTCCTGCCGGATTAAGGGGGCCAAGCCCTCTGTTGCTTCGTCCAGAATGAGCAGTCTAGGATTAGTCATAAGGGCGCGCCCAATTGAGAGCATTTGTTGCTCACCTCCTGAAAGCGAAGCCGCTATCTGAGTTTTACGTTCAGCAAGACGGGGAAAAAGGTCGACAACTTTGGCAAAATCCCATAAACCAGATCGTTGCGCCGCAACAAGGTTTTCATAAACACTTAGAGCTTTGAAACATCGGCGGCCCTCTGGAACTAAACCGATCCCAAGACGCGCAGCGCGATGGCTTGGCAAATTGGTAATGTCTTGTCCATTAAAGATGATTTTTCCGTATGACGGTAACATTCTGCAGATGCATTTAACAGTGGTAGATTTGCCCATACCATTGCGCCCCATTAAGGCGGCGACTTGGCCCTGTGCAATATCGAAATCTACCCCAAATAGAGCCTGACTGGTCCCATAAGACGCGGATACATTTGACAGTTGCAACAAGCTCATTCCTCTTCCCCCAGATAGGCATCCCGCACATTTAGGTCAGCGCGAATTTCCTCAACTGTACCTGTAGCAATGACTTTACCGTATACGAGCACGCTGATACGATCTGCTAGGGCAAAGACAGCATCCATATCATGTTCCACAAGAAAGATTGGAGCTTCTTTGCGCAATTTGTCCAGAAAAACTGTCATCTGCACAGACCCTTCTGAGCCTAGTCCAGCCATCGGTTCGTCCATAACAAACGCTTTTGGGGATAATGTAAGAGCGATGGCCACTTCGAGCTGGCGGCGTTGACCGTGGCTCAATTCGGATGTGCGTTTGCTCGCATAATCTGAAAGTCCTACGCGATAAAGTGCATGTTCAGCCTGCTCAACAAGCACTGAATCACTAAGGGCAGGTTGGAAAAACCTCCAAGGGTTGCGTGATGCACCAAGTGCGCCGAGTAGCGCATTTTGTAAAACACTGTCCTCCGTGGCCAAAGCGGAAA
The DNA here is from genome assembly GCA_028150825.1 of Paracoccaceae bacterium. GTDB lineage: Bacteria > Pseudomonadota > Alphaproteobacteria > Rhodobacterales > Rhodobacteraceae > LFER01. Next base: position 1,143 of record JAOGIM010000064.1, on the reverse strand, counting down.
TTTGGAATGATCGCGCAAGGCCAGCCTGGGCGCGACCACGCGTTGTTTCTTGGGTCACATCGCGACCAAGGAAATGTACGGTTCCACTGTCCGACTTAAGGCTGCCGCAAACCTGTGCGATGAAGGTGGATTTTCCTGCTCCATTTGGTCCAATGATTGCGTGGATTTCACCCTCTCTAAGGTCGAGTGTAATATTTTCGCTGGCACTCAAAGCACCGAAACGTTTGGTCAAGCCTTTTGTGGCAAGCACGATATCATTCATGTGCGTGCGGCTCCCCACATATCATTCCTATGAGACCGCCACGCCCAAAAAGCACAATCCCCAATAATAAGGTGCCGAGGTAGATATGCCAGAAATCGCTAAGACTGCCAAGCCAGTGTTCGAGCGCAACAAACACCAATGCCCCCACAACAGGGCCAAACAGACGGCCAGCACCTCCAATGATGACAAATACCATCATCTCCCCGCTTGTTTGCCAGCTGAACATCGTTGGACTTACAAAGCGGTTGAGATCAGCAAAAAGCGCCCCTGCTAAGCCCGTTATTGCGCCTGAGATAATAAAGGCTGTGAGCTTTAGGTGCATTGGGTGAAGCCCAACTGTTTCTACCCGCTCGGGAACTTGACGCGCCGCATTTAGGGCAAGGCCAAAGGGTGATTTTATAAGCCGCGAATTTACCCATAATATGGCGCATAAAAGTGCAAGGCATAAAGCATAGTACTGAAGTGGGACCAGCGTGTTGAGTCCTGGAAAGCCGTTGCGAATATAGATAGAGAGGCCATCCTCACCACCATAGGCTGACCAGCTGATTGAGAAGAAAAAGAACATCTGGCCAAAAGCTAGTGTGATCATAATAAAATAGACCCCAGACGTCCGCATCGACAGGATACCGATAATCAGGGCGGCAAGGGCTGATATCAAGACTGCATTGATCCAGATCAAGGGCATTGATTTGCTACCAGACACCAGAATTGGCCACTCCATCAAAGGCGTAAATGTCTGTGCGTGATAGGCTAGAATACCCATAGAGTAGCCGCCAATTCCAAAGAAAACGGCATGTCCAAGGCTAACCAGTCCTCCCAGCCCCAAAGCTATGTTTAATCCCACTGCGGCCAGAGAAAAAATAGTGGCACGTGTCATCAAT
>JAOGIM010000063.1 GCA_028150825.1 Paracoccaceae bacterium | reverse complement strand
TTGCAAGTTTATCTGGATCAAAAAAGCAAGGGACGTCCAAAGACATTCCGGATAGCAGCCCAGCGATCCTGCAATAACGTTATTAGTCTATGCGTGAATAAGCCTTTGTCATCTTATAGCCACCAACATGCATTGATGTTTAGAGACTTGTTGGTCAAGCGAGGGATTACAGGATCTAGTGTTACTCGCAACTTTTCGTATGTGAAGGTTTTTAGTTTCAGAATAGAACACAAACTTTTTGTGTCCTGTAACTGGGTGTGTCTCACGCAGTACATTGACGACCTCGTCGGGCAGGGGGCATGCAGTCGAGTAACTGGAAGTGGCACCTCGATGAATTCTTTGTGAAAGTTAATGGAGAAAGACATTACCTATGGCGCGCTGTTGATCACGAAGGCGAAGTTTTCGAAAGCTATGTCACCAAAAAGAGAGATAAGAAAGCAGTACTAAAGTTCATGAAAAAGGCTATGCGCTGGTATGGATCGCCGAATGAGATTGTTACAGATAAACTTCGATCCTACTGTGCAGCAGCGAAAGAGCTGGGCTGTGCAGATAAGCAAGTTACACAGCAAAGGGCAAACAACAGAGCGGAGAATTCACACTTACCCTTTCGACGACGAGAAAGAGCGATGCTGCGTTTCAGGCGTATGCACAGCCCACAAAAGTTCGCCTCAATCCAGGCCTCATTTCACAATCACTTCAATTTACAAAGATCCCTATCAAAGCGCATTAACTTCAAGCTAAACCACGACGCTGCTCTCGCTGAGTGGCGCTCTCTTATCACCTCATAGAATTCACGCTCCCAAGGCTTCTGATGCTTGAGCCGGTTTGTCTGACAGCACCGTCAGCCATGTTGTGTTCATGTTTGCATGTGAATTTGGCATGCCTGTGTCGATATCTATGATTGGATTGTCATTTACTGTATTGAGTTCCCCGTTCCACATCTCCTCAAAACGCTCGACAATCTCAGTGAATGCGCCGTGGGCTCGGATCGTGGCCGCGCATTCGCGTTGACCCTTGCGGTGGTGCACACGGTTTACGGCTTCAGACAATGAACCGACGTTGCCGCGAAACTCCTCCAATGTCGCAGCCGCCGTTAGATCATAAAGCGCTGTCAGTTGTTTCAAGTCAACAATTGCGACCGCACCTAGCGACAAAGTCACCGCGTTGTGGCTGATCAGCCGTAGCGTTTCTTTTGCACTGGGCAAACCGTGCTCTTTCGCGGCATCCAGCGACAACAGCCAGACGGCAAGCTGTGCCAGAGGGGCTAGATCAGAAGCTCCTACGGATCCACTCGCGTCGATTTCAGGCATCTGTTCAATGTTGGAAACTTAAATCATCGTCTCAATCAGTGCGCGACTGACGCCCGAGTGCCCTTAGGAGAATTCATTGATCATGATTGCCAGAGCAGCTCACAGGATTTATCGGGCAGCAGTGGTCCGGGCACACGGGTCGCATGGGCGCGCACCAGCCGCATATTGTACGCAGCAACATCGCGTTGAGGCACCATATAATCTTTTTGCGACCCCATACCGGTGGTGATCCCGTATGCAGGTGTGCCTTGCGCGACGATACCTTCGATAAAGGCACGAGATTTCTGGATTTGGGCCCAGTACAAGCCATCAAGAACCAAGCCGCCGCGGTGGGAGGTGTGTGTTATTCGTTTGCTTTCGTTCCGCTAGGTGGGATTGGGGATGCAGAGGTAATCTGTCGCCGGAATTTGGGTAAGACCGAGCAGACACAACGTTTGTTTTTGCTCATCTGGCAGCGTTTTTAGCGCAGCTGTCAACGCATCTCGGATCACTGCCGGATCATTGGCCAGTGACGTGATAAACGGCAACGCCGGCGTTGTGGGGTTTGTGCGTTCCAACACCCGCAGATCAGACGCGAAACCATCATACCGCTTGATCAGTTCCCACGTCACAGCGTCAAGTGACGCGATATCTGCCGTGTTATTCGCTACCATTTCAGCTGATTTAGTATGGCCTCCCGATTGAATACGGTCACCGAAAGTGACGCTCAATGGGGCCGCATGATTGAGTGGGGCAGCAAAGCCAGATTGAGAGTTTTCTTCGTTGAAAGCAAAACGCGTGCTGTCAAATTCCACAAGCGATTTGCGCGGATCTTCTTTTCGCACGACAAACACACTAAAATAATGCCCTGCCGGACATCCTTGTAGGTCGAAATGTGGTGTCCCAATCAGTTGCACTTTGCCATGCAGGAACTTGCGATAGGGCATCCCGCAGGTCTGGCTCAAGACCAGCGCGGGGTCTGTCCATACGCTCATCGGATCATTATCCTGCGTTAACACCACCGGTGCATCCACGCCCGCTGCAACCACGTTTTCAAGTGTCAGCGCCCACAGATTATCGATGGCAGCCGCAGTTTCTGGGCGTGCATACATTGATAGGCTGGCGATCATCAGGCAGCTCCATTTTTATTAAACATTGTGATTTTCTGTCATCTTTCGGCAACAGCACGATGAGGTTACGGCTGTATCAGTGAGTGCGCGCGCCACGTCCAATCTAGGTTGCAATTGTTCTAACTCGACGTAAGCACAGCGCTGCGTCAAACACTCTGCCAGCCCGTGCAGGGACCAGATATTTGCCCAGTGCTGTGCGCAACGTGGCACCTTGTCGTTTAGTCCCAAATCCGAACGGTAAACCTCTTCGGCCTCAACGTAGTGGCCTTGCTCCAAAAGCAACGCACCCAAAGCGTGGCGCGGCGGATGCATCCACGGCCATGGCTCTGAATAATGCAGATTATCGCAGCGACGCACGCTTTCGCGCAGGTGGACGAAGGCTAGCGGGTAGTTGCCTTTGTGATATTCCAATTCGCCAAGCATCATCATTTCACCAACGGCCAACGTCATCAGCGCAGGGTTGTTGAAAAGTTTGCGTCCTGGCTTAATATACTCAAGCGCCAGATAGAATGCCATCTTTTGATGGTCCGCATCTCTGGCATTCCCGAGCGCTGCGTGCGCGATTGCCTTGGCGTAGTGATGCATCGCTGTGGACACACAATATAGCAAACTGTTTTCCAGCATCGGGCTGTCGATAATCTCTTGCCAGCGGCCAAAGCGCACTAGGACGTGCATCTTCATGGAAAAATACCCCTCCATCGTAGCGCCGATGAATGGTTTAAATTTTAGGTCAACCACATCTGGAGTGAGATTTTCACAAATTTCTTCGGCCGCTGCCATGGCGGGAGCAAATTGCCCCGATAACATGGCAGCATACATCATCAAATGCAGGTCATGGCACCGAGCAGTAGTGTAGTAATTATACGGCCCCGCATAGGCGAGGTATTTGCGGTTCACCTCGATCGCTGCTTGACTAGTGATGCACGCCTTCTCGTATTCGCCGCACAGCAGATAAATATGACCAGGCATGTGGTGGATATGGCCCGCATCGGGACACAGCCCGGCAAGACGGTTTGCAGAGGCAATCGCCCGTTCTGGCGTTGTTGACATTTCTAACAGGTGAATGTGTAAGTGCAAAACCGCGAAATGTTGTGGCACAAGCCGCCTGTCCGCTTGGGCAATGGCGGTTTCACAGACCTCTATCGCCTCAAGCGTATCTGCGCCACGCGGGGGCAACTTGGTGTTTACATCCCACATCTGCCACGGCGTTCGGGTCATCATTGCCTCGATGAACAAGGCGACAACATCCAGATTTTCGGGATACTCCCGATAAACATCGCGCATAGTGTCGGCGTAGGCATCATCCCAGCTGTCGAACGTGGCCATGCACACAGCATTGGGTGCTTGCACCCGACGCGACAGTGCCTTGATCAACGCGGCCTCCAGCGGTGAGGCTCGGATAGACAGGTGCAATGCACTCTCGATCATGCCATGGCAAAATGCAGTGCACTCCGTCGCTTCCTCCTCACAAAAATCGCCCCACGGCATATTGTAGAACGGTCCCGCCGCATAGGCGGCCCCCCAATAAAGCATCGCGCAATCTGGGTCGCATTCAATCGCCCGCTTGAAGCAGGCAAGTCCTTCTTCTTGATTAAACCCGAAGCACCAGTTCAACCCCAAATCAAAAAGCTGCTGTGCTTCGGGTGATGAAGTCGTGACCAGAAACGACCTTGCCCCCAAATCAAAATCGAACATCTGAATTGGCTTAGTGGATGCATCTGTCTGCATATTCAAAACTTATGAGTTGACCGTATTGGTGTGATCCAATACGTTATAATCGTTTTGAGCGTGAATGCGTTGAATTTATGGGTCATGGGTTGGCATTTCTTGGTCTCCAGTTGATGTGTGTTTTCATTTGTCTGACTGTGTCCCCCAGGCAATTTTTGACCAAACTAGCTCATGTGCAAAATATGAGACGAAGCCAGTGATCGATCCTACTATGGCTATCGCCCCACTTTCTGCAACAGAACCAGTGTAAAGAAAACTGATTAGCATCATTGTGAAGAACCCAGCAATTTGCCAAGTTACAGCTTTCGTTAAGAGTCTAAATTTGCTGTCCATAAACTGACCTCGAAATGGAGTATAATGTTTCCACTGAACTATCGCAGATATAGGCGTGTGGACATTAGGTGTATTTGCTGCTTAGTTTCTTTTATGCAGTTTTAAATCTATAAAGTTTAAAAATATGAACAAACAAAGGCGAGCGAGCCTGTTTCGAGAACGCCTCATGGAAGTGATGTCTATGAAAGGTATGACAAAAAGTGGATTATCTAGAGCAACCAATGTGGATCGTTCTACTATCGGTCAGCTACTCAAGAACGACCAGCCACGCCTTCCAAACGCTCAGTTAGCTGCGGATGCCGCAAATGCCTTGGGTGTTAGCACCGATTGGCTGCTTGGGCTAACAAATCGACCTGAGACTCCAGGCGATATTGTCACCGCCGCACTCTCATTGAGTCCAGCCGAACGCACTTCGGCTGATGAACAACTTCTTGCATGGCATCATGAGGCCGCTGGGTACAAAGTTCGTCATGTCCCTGCCACTTTACCGGATATTCTGAAAACTAAAAGAATTTTAGATTGGGAGTACGCATCTGTACGAGAGCGTCGGTTACCTGAGGCATTCAGCGCGATGCAGGATCAATTGCAATGGCTTTCGTCGGGAGTTTCTGACTATGAAATAGCTATTCCTATCCACGAGATTGAGTCGTGCTCAGCTGGAACGGCATATTATAAGGATGTCGAAGAAGGTATGCGATATGAGCAGCTCGGTTTCATCGCCGATCAGTGCGATCAGATGTTTCCAAGACTTCGCATATTTCTATTTGACGCACATAATGTATTTAGCTCTCCAGTCACTATTTTTGGCCCAAACTTGGCAGTAGTTTATGTGGGGCAATGTTACTTAGCATTCCGTGAGGTTGAACGTGTAAAATTTCTCTCGAGTCACTTTGACTGGTTAGTTAGAGAGGCTGTCGTCGACGCAAGGAATGTCTCAACCCATATCCGTTCACTCATTAAAGCGTGACAAACTATGTTTTTAGCGTTTGTGATGGTTCTGTCAGACAAAACCGTTTGAGACGAATAGGGTGTTGTTACAGTTTTCCTAAATGACAAAACACTCTCCATTCGCTACATCAAACCTGGCCTGGGGTTACTGGACTATATTGCCTAGGCCCGTGGTCCGGGAGCCAAGAGCTACGGTCCACGGGCTATAGAGCACGTACCCACGTCCCCCCTTCAGCTTTGCCTAAGTCCAATTGGTGTTGGAAGGTTTTTGTTCCCATTATTTTGACAGCTCCGATAAGAACATTACTTCATTTGAAGCATAAAACGTAAAAATTGGGCCCTGTAATTGGAGTGGACGCGTGGATAATTTAACCACGTATGGAGACCAGCACATCATTCTGGTCCCCAAGTCCTCCTACATTCATAAAGTGCTCAAAGCTTGATCTATATCAGCAATAATATCGTCTATGTGTTCAATACCCACTGAAAGCCTGACGTATCCAGGAGTAACACCTGCTTTTAACTGCTCAACAACAGATAATTGTGAGTGCGTCGTTGAGGCTGGATGGATTGCAAGCGTCCGTGCATCTCCAATATTTGCAACATGATAAATTAACTTTAGGTTATCAATAAACTGACGTCCAGCGTTCACACCACCCTTAAGTTCAATTCCAACCAATGCGCCATGCCCAGATATCAGATATTTATCAACTAATATTTTACTTGGTCCATTAAAAAGGCTTGGATAAATAACTGCTTCAATTTCTTTTTGTTCATTTACGTAATTTGCTAGTTTTGTTGCATTTTCCTGATGTTTACAAAATCTTAAATGCAGTGTCTCCAATCCCTGTATAAGTTGAAATGCATTAAAAGGTGATAGTGCTGGTCCAAGGTCACGTAATAGAACGACGCGAGCTCTTATGGCAAATGCAATTGGAGCACCTAATGCTTCAGGAACTAATGAGGCCCAAACCGCA
>JAOGIM010000062.1 GCA_028150825.1 Paracoccaceae bacterium | reverse complement strand
AACTATCTGAGTTGCCAAAAACCAGACCAATCATGCCTGCATCTGCGGCAACTTTCGAAAAGGCACCTGCCGGACCAAAATGTGAGGTATTTTGGATCGCTACAGCTGCAATTCCGCTTTCCTTGGCTGTTTTGATCCCATGGTCTATCGCGGCATAGGTTGCAGCTGCACCATGTGCATTGTCGGCGTCCAAAACAGATGTGCCGCTACGTTGCTGAGTGAGTTCAAGCTTTGGCTTTTTATTTAGCCGGCCACCTTCAAAGGCTTGGGTGTAATGTGCCAGCAATCTAATTCCGTGGCTGTCAACTCCATGTAAAGATCCATGCAACATTGCTCGGGTTGCCGCATCAGAACTTTTCGCATCAACATCAATTTTCTCAAAAACTGTTCTTGAGAATGTCTCAAGTGATTGTAGCGTGGCATGATGGTTAACGTCATTTGACATATTATGCTTTATTCCCGGGTTGTGAAAAAAATATTCTGTGTAGTCAATCTGAGTGCATAGAGTGTTCTATCAAATACAATGGAAAACTAATTATTTAAAAGATTTTTTTCAAAGTGGGCCGTTTTAATGAGTAATCCTTTGTAGATCGGCATCGATCGGTCAATCGAATGCAGTTGTCTGTTGTGAGTCTTTGATATTTTGTACTTTCACTTGGGATGAATGCTTGTGATTGTGGTTCTACTCCGCGTATCTTTTCAGTTGAAAACTGAGGTAGACCTCGATCGGTGGAGAGGCGTTTAGGAGAACTGACATGGCGATTGAAATTGAGACTGCGCTGATCACTGGTGGGGCGCACGGTATTGGATTAGCTTGTGCAAAGGCACTTTCTGCGTCAGGTAGCAATATTGTTTTGGTGGATACTGATGTTAACGCGCTGGCGGAGGCAAAGGAGCAATTTAAAGGTCATCCAATTCATACGGAGGTTGCTGATATTACAGACTATGCTGCGATTGAAAACGCGATTGAGCGCGTTGAGAAAGACTTTTACCCAATCACTCAAATGGTTAACTCCGCTGGAATAGCCGGCCCCAATACAACCGTGGAAGAATATCCTACGCACGACTGGAAGCAGATTATGGATATAAATCTAACAGGCAGTTTTTATATGTTAAAGGCTGTATTGCCCGGAATGAAGTTACGCGGCTACGGACGTATTGTGATGGTGGCCTCGATTGCGGGTAAAGATGGAAACCCTAATGCAAGCGCGTATTCCGCCTCAAAGGCAGGCGTGATAGCGTTAACAAAATCTGCTGGAAAAGAATGTGCCAAGATGAATATTGGTATAAATTGTATCACACCTGCCGCTGCTAAAACTCGTATTTTTGATCAGATGAGCCAAGAGCACATAGATTATATGCTTTCGAAGATTCCGCGTGAGCGTTTTTTGCAGGTCGAAGAAGTGGCCGATATGGTCAATTGGCTTTGTTCGAGTGGAAATAGTTTTACTACCGGCGCGGTCTTTGACCTTTCTGGAGGTCGTGCAACCTACTGAGGGATCTCGCCGGTCCTTTGGAGTAGGTTAAGAGAAATCTAAAAATACCATATAAATGTGACTCTGAAGTTGATTTATACCGCACTTGTTATCATTTGCCAAATATTGCTTTGAAACGGTCGATGCAAAGCCGGAAACCGTCTTCGAAATTCCCGTTCCCAGTGTGATAGACGCTCTCAAATGAAACTACACCGTTGTAATTATCTGTGCGCAGTGCATTTGCAAGTAAACGAAATTGCTCGGCAAGTTGTCCCTCCCCCATTTGACGAACTTCGAGAGTGGCGCGGGGCGTGTCTACTTTGACATCTTTAATATGGATGTGTCCAAGATAGCCATCTTTGACCTCGTTATATCCATCGGGAAACGCTGTTTCGTGGCACCAACAGTTATTTGCTGGATCCCACAGAACCTTGAGATTGTCCTTTGCATCCAAATCGTCTATCAATTTGCGGCCTGTATAATTTGAATTCACCATCGTGCCGTTGCCTGTCTCCACGGCAAGAACGATACCTGCCTGTTTGGCCACATCAATCGCGGGTGACAGGAGGGGCAATTGAGCGTCCCAAGCGCCATGCGCAACGTTCCACTTTTCAGCTCCGTTCAGGCCCCAGAGGATCTGTTCTTTCTTTGGTGTCATGATCCGAACGAGTGGAGAACTGACAATATTTGCCATATCGATTACGCGTTTTAGAGAATCCATATGTTTGGTATGTAATGCATCACCGGGTTTATTTGCACTGGTCATCCCTGCAAAAATATGGCGCGAAAGGCAACTAACTGGTTTGCCACGATCCCGCAAAAGACTGTCGATCTTGCGGATTTCTCCCGCTGAGTGATCGCCAACTTCGCTGTCTCCCACAAATTGTAGCTCAGCATACTCTAAATCAAATTCATCCATAACATCTATGGAATGTTGCAAGTCACGGCTTATTCCGTCGCAAATAACACCAAGCTTCATTTGGGACCCGCACGAAAAAGCTGCGCCCCGGCGATATCTTCCATTATTTTAGTGCAAGCCCAATTATCTTCGTCGGGATATTTGCTTTTGCCGCTGTGAAAAATTTGCATTGCTGTTGAGGCCATATACATGGGAACTTGCAGTTTTTCAGCCAGATCAAGCGAAATGGTCAGATCTTTATGCATGGTTCCAATTCCGCTGCCTGTATTTACAAATTTTCGGTCGATAATGTTCTCAAGGGCAGTGTTGGTACAGCCAGAGCCAGCACTGCTAGTTGAAAAAACTTTTAAGAGATCCTCTCCCTTTACGCCCGCTTTCGCCGCTAGCACAGAGGCTTCGAAGGTTGCTGAAAAGATTGAACCGATAAGAGTTTGCAGACAGGCTTTGACCGTCTGTCCCATACCAGCACTCTCTCCGATCCTGTGGATTGTGCCTGAGACAGCTTCCATCACTGGGGCAAATTGGTCGAGAATAGTGTCGGGTGCTGCGGCCATAAGGGTAAGTGTGCCACTTTGGGCACCCGGATAGCCGCCGGAGACTGGCGAGTCGATTAAGTTAATACCCGAGCCTTCCATCGCGTCGGCTATCTCTTGAGCTTCATGGGGTTTAATCGTAGCAGTCAATAAAACTGCGCCACCCGGTTTCATACGTGAAACTAGACCGTCTTTTCCCAAAATAATAGATTTAGCTTCGTCTCCAGTCATAACCATCACAAAGACTGCATCGCAAGATGTCCCAACCTCAGCGGCGTTGCTTGCCCGCTTGCCACCCATAGCCTCAAACGCATCCATACGCGTTGGTTTTAGGTCATGACCACTCACTTCAAACCCGTTTTGGATGAGGTTTTTAGCCAAACCGGAGCCCATATCACCAATTCCAATAATTCCAGTTTGCATTTCTTTCCCTTTCATTATCTTTTCCCTTTCTGACTGGTCAACCTAATAAAATCCGCACCCTTAGATCGTGGGTTTGGAAAGCATCTCATATTGCTAAATTATCGGATCTTGATCAAACCCAATATTGTATTTCTTCGGTTAAACCCTATAAAATTAAAAGATTGTTACCATTATTTTCCAAGAAACCTTACACGATCGCTAACGTGAGTGAAATTGAATTTAAGAGGTTTTCACCTTGAGCTTATGTTGCAATCTAAGGTATTCATCAGCTTAATAAAAAACAGTGGTTTGGAGACGCGTACAGAGCGCAATAAAGACTGACCCCGTGCATAGGCAAAGAGTAAGCTAGCGGTGTCTTTCTAGGGACATGGTTCGCTTTAAGACCTTATAGCCGTGAGTATTAGAGGTTTGTTTCGCGCGCTATTGCGAAAGGATGATCAGATGAGTAAGCGTATCTTACATATTGGGGTGGGGAATTTTTTTCGCGCTCACATGGCGGATTACACTCAGATCGAGGGAACCTGGTCAATCCTTGGGATCAGTCTGAGATCTGCGGCAACCCGTGATGGTTTAAGCAAGCAAAGCTACGACTATACTCTTAGAATTCAGGGCGATGCAGATAAACGAATTACGGTTTTGGAATCTGTTTTAGTGGCTCCAGAAAACCCACTTTTGGTCATAACCGCTGTGGCGGACCCTGAGACGCATATTGTCTCGCTCACCGTCACAGAGAAAGGTTATACGCTTACCCCTGATAATCGGCTCGATCTCAATAATCTTGAGGTTTTGGAAGATTTGAAAACAAATTGCCCTAAAACCGCTATCGGTTTTCTCGCTTATGGTTTGGCGCGCCGCAAAACGCCTTTAACGGTGCTTTGCTGTGATAACCTCAGTCACAACGGAGATATTGTTTCTAGAGCAGTTCATGACTTTGCCAAGGCCGCAGAATTGGAGATCGATTGGACAAAGGTCTCGTTTCCAAATTCGATGGTCGATCGTATCACACCCGCCACTACTGATGATTTGAGGGATTCCACTGGTGATATAATGGCTGTTGCGACTGAACCTTTTTCAGAATGGGTGATAGAAGATCTCTTTGCTGGGCCGCGGCCCAATTGGGCGAATGTGCAGTTTGTTAAAGATGTCCGCCCGCATGAGCGGCGTAAATTGCGCATGTTGAACGGTGCACATTCATTTCTATCCTATGCAGGTATTCTTGCGGGGTATGAATTTGTTCATCAGGCGGTTGGCGATGCTCAGCTGCGAAGACAGGCGCATGGGTTGATGAGGGAAGCTGCGCAAACGCTTGTCGATGTAACTGAGGAACAGACAGAAGCGTATGCCTTAGCCTTGCTCAAACGGTTCGAAAACCCGGATTTGAAACATCGTTTACGTCAAATTGCAATGGATGGAAGTCTTAAAATACCCTATCGGTGGTGCGACACTCTAAGAGCACTGTCTTCTCGCAGAAAAGCTGCTCCCAATCTTAAATTGGCACTGGTTAGATGGACCGAGTTTTGTCTCGCCGAAGTTGCTCAAAAATCTATCTTACAAGATCCACAGGCCAAAGAAATCAATATCGCCGTCACATCTCAAAACCCTTATGAGGTTTTGCTCAAACTCGTTGATATCGAGGCGTCAGTACTAGACAACGTTTAGGCCTCATCGGCGGGATGCGGGACAATGGCGCCGGGATATTGTACCACGTGCGACGCACATCGATGCCCCGCCATTAATGCGTGTTCTTGAGTAGCCCCTGTTAGTCGTGCGGCCAAATAAGCGCCGTTGAAACTATCGCCTGCGGCTGTAGTGTCCACAACCTTGGCTGAAGGCGCAAAATTTAAATTTTTTTGATCGACTGGGCTAAGTGACAACGGTCCAGCTGCGCCCCTTTTAAGGGCGCCATCGCTATCCAAGGCAGAAAAACGATCGATGATCTCTTCCTCGCTCTGGCCCCACAACAGCATTTCATCATCCATTGACGGTAATGCGATATCTGCTCGTTTCCAATATTTTTGCATCAAGTCGCGTGCTTTACTTGGGCTTGACCAAAGAGCTGGTCGATAATTACTGTCAAAGGCCAGAGTTTGTCCTGACTGTCTAAGATAACCAAGCAATGCGGTGCGCATCTTATCGGGGAGGATCGCCAATGTTATTCCTGATAGATAAAGAGCATCATAAATGTCTAAGTACTCAAAATTGGGCCCGCTCGAACTTTGGAACAGCTGTTTAGCGGCTGACTGGCTTCGCCAATAGGTAAAGGATCTTTCCCCGCTGCTTGAGGTGGTAATTGCGTAGAGGCCGGGGTGGCGATCCTCGGAGATTTCGATGGCGGTTGTGCCGAGGCCTTGATCTTTGATAAACTCAGTGATCTTCGCAGAAAATGGATCAGAACCTAGGCGGGTTATATAGTCAACGTCCATCTCTGGTGCTGAGCGCTTGAGGTAAACAGCTGTATTTAGCGTATCCCCAGCCACTCCTAAATTTGTTTTCTCGTCACTCATGGAGATTTCGATCATGGCCTCGCCGATACAGGCAACTTTCACTGTGTTTCCTCTCGCAACTGCGCTCGTTTCCAAATAATTAGGCCGGATAGGACAACGATTGCGGCACCTGTCAACGTCCATCTATCTGGGATATCAGAAAATACCAGATAGCTTTCGATGGTTAAAAAAATCATAAAACTATAAGTATAAGGCATCAAGGTATTTGCCGGTGCATACCCATGAGCGCGCGTCAGAAGTTCATGTCCCGCCCAAGCCCAGACTCCCAAGACGGTCATAAGAACCCATTCAAAATTGGTTTTCGGGGTGACCCAATCGTAAAATGCCAAGGGAAAAAGAGAAAAAGTACCAAGCGCACCCATATAAAACTGCATTGTTTCTGCGGCTACAATGCCTGCGAGCCTGCGTGTGATAATCGAATAGAGTGCAAGGGCAAAAGCATTGTAACAGGTCAAAATAGCGGACCAGTGAAAGCTCTCACCGAATGGACGGATGACGACTAAAACGCCACAAAATCCCAAGATAATTGCAAACCAGCGCCAAGGCCCAACTTTTTCCCCCAATAATGGCCAGGACAAGAGACAAACAATGATGGGTGCAGAAAACATAATCGCAGACACAACTGTCAACGATAAATACTGTAAGACAATGAAATTGAATGCA
>JAOGIM010000061.1 GCA_028150825.1 Paracoccaceae bacterium | reverse complement strand
GATACTGCCTTTGGAAAATAGGCCGAGATGGATTTGCCTATAAAAAGCCTCTGGAAATTGAACTTGAACTTGAACTTGAGTATTTAAAAAAATCGCATTGAGAAATAAGTGGCGCATGCACCAGCCGCGGACGCAATCAGTAAGAGCATTATAAAAGAAAACTTCAACCTTCCAGCCGGCACTGCGACAGGCTTTGACTGATCAATCAGCAAAGCTTCTATAAGCCCCGGAAGCCTCGGACCAAACCTTGCTAGAACGCTAGCGGCTTTGGCAAGGTCCCTAAATAGTGCTTTGGGCCCAATACTTTTTCGGATGTAGGATTCTACAACCGGTTGCGCGACTTCCCAGATATTAATCTTCGGGTTAAGCGACCGTGCGACCCCTTCCACAACAACCATTGTCCGTTGCAAAAGTATCAGCTCTGTACGCGTCTCCATACCAAACCGCTCAGTGACTTCGAAAAGATAGTTCAAAAGTCGCCCCATGGAAATCTGAGTTGCATCCATTCCAAAGATTGGCTCGCCGACTGCGCGCAGTGCACGCGCAAACTCATCTACGTCTTGATCAGCAGACACATATCCAGCTTCAAAATGAACCTCCGCAACACGATGATAGTCTTTTCTTATAAATCCAAAGAGAATTTCCGCATATACGCGGCGTGTATACTCGTCAATGTGGCCCATAATACCAAAATCAAGCGCTATGATATCTCCATTCGCAGCAACTTTGAGATTCCCTTGATGCATGTCGGCGTGAAAATACCCGTCTCTTAGAGCGTGCAGCAGAAACAGCTCTAACACGCGTTCGCCAAGTTTAGCTCGATCATGTCCCGCCAAATCCAAAGCATCATTATCGCCCATAGGCACCCCTTCTGCCCAACCCATCGTCATCACGCGGCGCGACGACAATGACCACTTGAGCGAAGGCAGGGAAAACCCCTTATCGTCTTTTGTATTAGCTGCAAATTCCGAAGCTGCAGATGTCTCTAAACGCAAGTCTAATTCGCCATGCACAACGCCTTCAAAGTGCTCAATAACATCTGTTGGGCGCAATCTGCGCGCCCCAGGAGAGAACAATTCGATCATACTGGCAGCAAAATAAAAAGCATCTATATCTTTTTGAAAGGCTCGCTCAATCTTTGGGCGCAGGATTTTCACAGCGACCACATCACCCGTTTCAATCAACCGCGCTTTGTGCACTTGGGCAATGGATGCTGCTGCAACTGCATCGCTGAATTCAGAAAAGACCTCATCGGGATCCAATCCAAGTTCTTGCCGAAAAATCTTCTTTGTGGTTTTTATCGGGAACGGGGGAAGCTTGTCTTGCAGCACCCTCATTTGACCAGCAAGTTCACTTCCCACAACATCAGGTCGCGTTGATAAAATCTGGCCAAATTTGATATAGGCAGGTCCCAGCGCTGTAAGGGCGCGTGGAACCGGCGGCACAGATGGATTCCCCTTTAAGCCCAACCAAAAGAACGGAGCACCTAAAATGCGCGCCACAATCCGAAGAGGCCTAGGCGCTTCAAATGCATCAAGTACAGCAACCATAGCCCCTGTTCGTTCAAAAGTGGCTCCTGTACGGATCAGGCGCCAAATATTATGAGGTCCGCGCACTAGATTTTCCAACCTGAATGAAGACACGCTACGCCTTGAGTTAGATTGCGATATTTAGCATTCTCAAATCCTGCTTCACGTAGCATACTAAGAAATCTTTCCTGGTCAGGAAATTTGCGTATAGACTCGACAAGGTATTGGTAACTTTCCCGGTCATTTGCGATGACTTTGCCCATAAAAGGAATGACATTGAACGAATAGTGGTCATAGGCCCACTGCAACATATCGTTGGGTATTTGCGAAAATTCTAGCACCAAGAGCCTTCCACCATGACGCAAGACCCGAAATGCTTCATTGAGAGCTTCTTGGGGCCGAGTGACATTCCTAATTCCAAAACTGATGGTGTAAACATCAAAGCTATTATCTGGAAAAGGCAATACCATGGCATCCCCGACAACCCACTCAGGCTGAACACTCAAGCGATCTGCATCAGCTCTTTTCTTGCCTGCTTCAAGCATTTCAGCTGTCAAATCAAGAATAGTCACTTCGGCCTGACCGGCGCGTTTCAAAAAGCGAAAGGCAATATCTCCAGTACCACCAGCGACATCCAAAAGCCGTTGTCCAGCCCTTGGTGCCAGCCAATCCATCATTGCATTTTTCCAAATGCGATGGACACCAGCGGACATAACATCGTTCATAATGTCATAACGTGACGCGACACTGCCAAACACATCCCTTACGCGGTCAGCCTTTTCAGCCTCCGGCACCGTTTGAAAGCCAAAATGCGTTGTGAAATCATGTTGATCAGCCATTGAGTAGTTTTCCAATTTTCTTAGTAAAGTTATAATCTCAAACCACTCAAATACAATGCGGCAGATGCACACCAGCTGTTTTAAACAAAATGGATACAAAAAACTGATTTTATTTCTGTAAAACAGCTCTATGTTTTGTAAAAAAGATAATTCTTTGATACCGAAAACGAGCGCCAAAAAACAAAACCAGGAAAGATAATGCCCGAATTACCCGAGGTAGAAACGGTCAGGCGCGGATTGGTTCCAGTGATCCAAGGCCAGAGGATCGAACATGTACAAGTCAATCGCCCTGATCTTCGCTGGCCGTTTCCTAAAGGAATGGCAAAACGCCTATCTCAACAAACAATCACCTTGCTGAGACGTCGGTCAAAATATCTGTTGGCAGATCTGTCAGGCGGTGAAACTTTTTTGATCCACCTAGGCATGTCTGGCCGTGTGCTGATTTCAGGTGAACATTTGGGCACTTTCGTCACAAACCACCCTAGGAAACAAAATCATGACCATGTAGTTTTGGATTTTTCAAATGGTGCGCGACTGACATACAATGATCCTCGTCGCTTTGGAGCAATGGACATATTTGAAACAGTAAAAGAAAGCCAAAACAAACATTTACACCATCTTGGCCCAGAACCGTTAAGTAACGAGTTTAATGCGCTTTACTTTACAAATGTTGCAAAATCCCGAAAATCTTCAATAAAAAATGTACTGCTTGATCAGAGAATTGTTGCTGGGCTGGGTAATATATATGTCTGTGAAAGCCTCTATCGTACGGGAATATCACCTAAGAAAAAAGCATGCGATATTTCGAGAGAGCGTCTTGGGAAGTTAGTCCCCAACATCCGCACAGTCTTGGAAAAAGCTATTACAGCAGGGGGTTCATCCTTGCGCGATTTTCGTCACGCAGACGGTGAACTTGGCTATTTCCAACATAGCTTTGCAGTTTATGGACGCGAGGGTAAGCCTTGTCCAACACCAGATTGTGATAGTGACATCGCACGTATGGTTCAATCGGGTCGATCCAGTTTTTACTGTCCAAAATGTCAAAAATAGGAATCAACATGTTCTGGACATGAAAATTAATTACATGCTAAAGGCCTGACTAATCGAAACGACTGGAAGAATGTTTCATGGCCTACGAGACTATTATCGTCGAAATCGAAGATCACATTGCGCTTATCACGCTCAACCGTCCCGATGCCCTTAATGCTCTTAATAACCAACTTCTTTCAGAACTCTGCGATGCGCTTGCACATGCACAGTCTAATGAAAAGGTTCGTTGTATCGTATTGACCGGCTCAGAAAGAGCCTTTGCTGCTGGCGCAGATATCAAGATGATGAGCAGCAAAAGCTTTGTTGATGTCTTTGCTGGAGATTTATTTACCGATGCATCAGATAAAATTGTAGCCATAAGAAAGCCCATCATCGCTGCAGTCTCAGGCTATGCTTTGGGAGGCGGCTGTGAACTGGCAATGATGTGCGATTTCATCATTTGTTCAGAATCAGCAAAGTTTGGTCAGCCCGAAATAAATCTTGGTGTTTCGCCTGGCCTCGGTGGCACCCAGCGTCTGACCCGCTTTATCGGCAAATCAAAAGCAATGGACATGAATCTGACTGGACGCTTCATGGAAGCCGACGAAGCCGAAAGATGCGGCTTGGTCAGTCGCGTCGTGCCGACCAAAAAGCTAATGGTCGAAGCAATGACAGCTGCAAGTAAGGTGGCGGAAAAGTCAATGATCACCGTCATGGCTGTAAAGGAAATGGTCAATCGATCCTACGAAACTACTCTCAGAGAGGGGATTTTGTTTGAAAGACGAGTCTTTCATTCATTGTTTGCAACAGAAGACCAAAAAGAAGGAATGGCTGCCTTTATGGAAAAAAGAGAAGCACAATTCCGCGATAATTAAGCCTTAGAGATTAAATTAGCGGCTCAACACTGTTGACAGTGAGGCGAGTCAGCCCTAAAGAACAATCTTCGTATAAACAAATCCAACCAGTGGAACAAGAGACACATGGCTAATACCGCTCAATCCAAAAAACGCGCCCGCCAGAACGAACGCAATAAAGCTGTAAACAAAACTCGCCGGTCCCGCGTTCGTACATTTCTGCGCAAAGTCGAAGAAGCAATACTGGGCGGGAACAAAGAATCAGCGCAAGAATCTCTCCGAATGGCGCAGCCAGAATTGATGAGAGGCGTGACAAAAGGTATTTTTCACAAGAATACAGTCGCCCGAAAGATGGCCCGCTTGTCCGCGAGAGTAAAAGCTATAGTATAAGTCGTAGTAGACTTTCGTCAGTATTCGGCGCGTTATGTGCCGTTTTTTTTTGTTTGCTGCATGCCCTATAGATTCTTTTCGTTAAATTAATGAGTCAAGAAGTAAGTTCTATTGCCCCTTCCAACGAAGTGCTGATAACGTTAACTTGCGAGTCACATCGCAAATAAGGGGTTGGTATTCAAAAGTGATCGAAAGATCGCGTCTTGGTTTACAGAAAATGTATGTAAACCAAGGTTTGTTTGTCGCTCCTTCAAATACCTGGCGCTGCCTGTAGTTATGCAAGTTTGATGATCTGCCCTGTAACAGTTTTGCTTATGAGGTGAGGTTTTGCCACAGATGAAAATTCGCGGTGCATTGTTCTTATGCTCCTTAAGCCTTTGCAAAAGCCTGCTGCTAGGAAACGAGTAAAATGGAAAAGAAGAACTGGAGCCAACTTCAGCAAACGTTAAGTAAGGCAATCGGCGAACATAATTTCTCAAATTGGATAGCCCCACTGCAATTTTCGAGGGTAGAAGATGGAATAGCAATATTTCAGGTACCAACTAATTTTCTCGGTAACTACGTATCTCAGAATTTTGGTGACTTATTATTGTACCATTTGTCAAAAGTGGACGATGATATAAGACGTATATCTTTTAAAGTAGAATCTGCTCCAAAAGATAACCAAACGCAGACAAATTTAAATTCTGAAACGAACAATATTGACGTATATAAACGAACACCAAGTATAACTTCCGATGGGCAAATTCCCGGCGCACCGCTGGATGCACGTTTTAATTTTGATACATTTGTGGTTGGAAAACCAAACGAACTTGCACATGCGGCATCGAAACGCGTGTCCGAAGGTGGCCCAGTTACGTTCAACCCACTCTTCCTTTACGGTGGCGTTGGGTTGGGAAAAACACATCTCATGCATGCGATTGCATGGGACCTTCGAAAGAAAAGCCCTGATTTAAATGTGATCTACCTTTCAGCCGAGCAATTCATGTATAGGTTTGTTCAAGCTTTAAGAGACCGCAAGATGATGGATTTCAAACAGTTGTTTCGGTCGTTTGATGTCCTTATGGTTGACGACGTTCAATTCATCGCCGGAAAAGACAGTACACAAGAAGAATTTTTTCACACATTCAATGCCTTAGTTGACCAAAATAAACAAATAATCATTTCTGCTGATCGTGCTCCAGGTGAGATTAAAGGACTTGAGGATCGCATCAAAAGTCGCCTTCAGTGTGGCTTAGTTGTCGATTTGCACCCAACAAATTATGAACTTCGTCTGGGTATCCTACAGGCAAAAGTGGAATTGCACAGAGCACAATACCCTGGAATAGAAATCGAAAGGTCTGTGCTTGAACTTTTAGCCCTGCGTATTTCTAGTAATGTGCGGGTTCTCGAAGGTGCTTTAACCCGTTTGTTTGCTTTTGCATCGCTTGTGGGCCGGCCAATTACATTGGACGTAGCTCAGGATTGCCTCTCAGATATTTTAAGGGCGTCCGAGCGTAAAATTACAGTAGAAGAAATTCAACGAAAAGTCTCAGAGCACTACAATATTCGTCTTTCAGATATGATCGGTCCTAAACGCATGCGCTCCTACGCCCGTCCCCGCCAAGTTGCAATGTATCTCTCCAAACTCCTCACCAGCCGTAGCCTTCCCGAAATTGGTCGTAGATTTGGCGGCCGTGACCATACGACCGTAATGCATGGTGTGAAAAGGATAGAAGACCTTCAAATACAAGATGGTCAGGTTGCGGAGGATATCGAAATGCTTCGTCGCGCCTTGGAAGCTTGATTGTACTTAAGTTACTAAAATCTATTGTATATGTAGGCACTCTTGCCCTTGACGTGGATTCCGTTAGCATAGAGAAGAGTAAAAAACTTTAGTCTGCCATTCATTGGTTCAAATGGATATAGGTAGGT
>JAOGIM010000060.1 GCA_028150825.1 Paracoccaceae bacterium | reverse complement strand
CGTCAGTCATAAATTTCATGCCTGCTGTCATGGAACTCACGCTATGCTAGAAGCATTAAAAACGTTAACAAAAAACTTTAAACTCAAGCCTGAAAATGTAAAATCCTTGCAGATTACAGTGCATCCTCAGTATCTTGATATTTGCAACATATTGGAGCCAAAAAACGGCTTGGAAGCTAAGTTCAGTTATAAACAATTGGCGGCAATGCTGCTTTGTCGAGTGCCGACAGACCGTTTGGATAGTTACACTGATGATATCTGCACTGATCCAGACATTTTAACCCTGCGCTCTCGTGTAAAGGTTCAGACAGACTGTAATATGGCCGAAACCAGCGCCAAAGTATTGGTTCAAACTGTCTCTGGTCAGTTTATGACTGCGGATAACGACTTGGCCAAGCCATTAACAATAGTTGAGCGAGAACGGAAGCTTTTAGCAAAATCAGTTGCCTTGATAGGGAAAACCCGCGCTCTAACCCTTTGGTCCAGGATTGATCAGCAGAAAGATTCTAATCTCAGCCCTGGCGCGGACTTGATGTCTCTCTAATACTGGGCCTAATGTATCGCATTCACGCATACAACGCATAATTTTATTTTATTTTTGCAAGGAAAAAATTTGTGTCACTATTACTTAGATGTAAGTCAAATATATCTGAGCTGCGCAAGACGCTTTTATAGGTAACTCTTTCGTAAAAGGCGCTAAATTATTTTGGAGAGAAATTAATGCACGCTGATATTCTTAACGCCCGCTACACCATAAAGTCTATACCTATAGTTGATCGTAGGCCAAGCGAGCTCGCTGAAAATATGAAGCCACACCCTTTATCTTTCATGGAGTTGCCCTTCGATCCGGAATATTCGCTTTATAACCGGCGGATGACGCCTGAACGCCTTAACAATGTCTCAGACGATGAACAGTATTGGGCAGTACGGCAAAAGGTAATCTTTAGAAATACAGGCGAACTCCCGGTTGAAATATCTGGGCCTGATGCCGAAAAGTTCGCTAATTATATATTTGCTCGCGATATTTCTCGTTTAAAAGTAGGCCGGTGCTCCTATAATTTTGCATTATATAATAATGGACATATCATCACCGATGGCGTGCTTCTACGCTTTGCGCAAGATAGATTTTGGATGGTGCAGGCTGATGGGGAACTGATGACATGGTATATGGCACATTTGGGTCTCTTTGATGTAAATATTTCTGATCCTAACGTTTGGGTAACACAAATTCAGGGCCCTAAATCAATGGATTTACTTAGCGATGTTATTAGTGGAGAGTTCCCAGTTTCTTGGCGTTACTTTGATCTTTGTGAGGTGAACATAGCAGGAGAAAAGGTTATTATAACACGTACTGGTTTTTCTAATGAATTAGGTTGGGAAATCTATCTGTCTCCTCAGAATGATGTTGAAAAAATCGGTAACGCTATATGGGCGGCTGGTCAAAAATATGGAATAATTTTAGCTGGAACTCCTGTTTTTCGCGCTCGCCGTATCGAAGCTGGCCTTCTAAGTATGGCTGATTTTGTCAATTGTAATCCTTATGAGGCGGGTCTTGGGCATTTTTTGCATATGGACAAAACTGATTTCATAGGCCGAAATGCTCTGCAGAATGTTGATAAAACTTCCTACACTTTTGGTATGCGCGTGCGAGGTGGCATTGCCAAACATGGGAAAACTTTAATGTCTAACGGCGAAGTTATTGGCAGTGTTGCGTCCTCGACATGGTCACCCTTTCAAGAATGTGGCGTTGCTATTGTAAAGCTTAACAACCTAGAAACGGCGCTAGGTGCAGAAGTAGAGGTAGTTGGAATAGATGGAGAGACCTATGGTGCCAAGATCTGCAGTCTTCCGATGTATGATCCGGAAGGTACCATTGTCCGAGGCAAGAATAGCAATATTCCAGAAGGACCAAACCCCTGGATGGGTTGAATAACAGAAAATTTTTATGTTATTTTATGTACGCAAAGCGATGCTGTTTCTAACCAGTCTGAAGTCACCGCCAAATATATCAACTAAACTATTGATAAATATATTTTTTAACAAAATTTAAGTGACTAAGGTACTGTCTGTGGTACATTTTGGGTCTCTTTAAGTCTATCCATGGGTGTGAAAAGCTGAGATTTGAATTAGGAGAAGTTTATGTATGTTAGCATTCTTAACAAGAAGGTGAAGCTGCTAGAAATACTGGCAGAGGGCTGCCATACTCATCCTGCCTACAGGGCCAAAAGATCGGCCACAGGTAATTGTACCGACTGCGTTGTAGTTTGGACTGCCCGACAACAGCTTAAAGAGCTTAATGATGACTAATCGTTAGCTTACTATCAAAGTTTCCAAGCCACCTGCACCCGAACTTAGCAAACAACTCTAACCAAACTGTATCTTTACGGATGCGGTTATGTTCGGCGAGAGTTTGGGTGGAGATAGTTTCAGTTATGATTGGATTATTCGATGCGCCTCGCTTTCCATTGCTTCTGATAATGCTCACTTCGCAGGCTTTTACCTAACAATTAGTAGCAAAGCACTGTATCCACTTCTAATGAACTTTTTATGAGTTTATCAGGCATTGCAAAAGATGCGTTAAAGCCGTCTAGCAAAGTCTCATCATAACCGCGTGCTTTAGCCGACATGCCTGAAACCATAATTTCCACACCACCCGCGGTGAGAGCATCCAAATGTAATTTAACATCACCTGTGCCTTCACCAACAATTTCTCCCTCAGCTTTACAATTTAACGCATGTACGCCGTCGGCTGCTAAAAAGACTTTAACATCGTGGCCTTCTTTTAAACTAGTCACTGCGACTAACAGTCCAAGTGTCAATTTATTTCTTAGATCAGGCCCACTGTGAATATGGATTAGTAGATGTGACATTCAAAAGCACTCCAAGTTATTAAATGCGTCTACTTAGTATATAAATTTTACTCTTAGCAATAGATACGCCACTACTGAGCCCTTTTTGCCTTTTTAATTTTACCCAAAATACTAGCGTGAAGGGCCCCCGGAGCCCTTTTGTAATTGTTATCTACAAATCACAGTTTTCTCTCGCAAAGCTCTGACCTTTAAAAATATTTACCAAGCGGTATCTTTACTGATACGATTTTATTCTATAATATAAAACTAATTGTCTTCAAGGAGCCAAGATGAAGGTTGATTATATTGAAAAGGGCAGAGGTCATACAGTAATTCTTCTTCATTCTACTGCTGCTGGTAACAGACAATGGAAAAAACTGATCGAGCTACTGAGTGAAGATTATCATTTAATTGCGCCTAACTTATTTGGGTATGGTGAAACTGATAGCTGGACTGGTCAAAAGTCGCAGACGCTAGAAGATCAAGCTGAAATTATCCGCCAATTTGTTCCTTTAGACGGAAGTAAGTTCTCTCTGGTAGGACATTCTTTTGGCGGTAGCGTAGCTATGATGGTGGCAAAATTATTCAAGCCTCAGACTGATAAGCTCATTTTAATAGAACCCAACCCTAATTATCTGTTGAGAGATATGGGGCGTAGTGACGATTTTAATGAAATTTTGGCGATGCGCGATTGTATTAAAACAAATGGTGCTGCTGGAAAATGGGAAGTTGCGGCTGAAGTTTTTGCAGATTATTTTAATGGTAGGGGTACTTGGGAAGCCATGGATGTGGATAGGCGACAAAAATTTATTTCCGCTCTAAAGCCGAACTATCATGAATGGGACCCTGTCATGAATGAAAATACTTCAATGAAAGAATGGAAAAGCTGTTTGCCCGAAAAAACAACAGTTTTAAGCTGTCTAAAAACGATCAACTCAATAAATGGTATTATTAATTTACTGCGCTCTAACATGACAACTTGGGACTTTATTGAATATCAGGAGGGCGGACATATGGCTCCACTGACTATGCCAAACATAATCAATCCGCTTATAGCCAAACTATTGCGAGGTTAAATTTTATCCATGCGCACCATACTGATAACACTGGCACTGATAGTAAGCCTCGGTAAACATGTGCGCGCTGACAGTGGAAATATGTGTATAGATAACAGGCTATCTAATGGCGTCTGCACAAAAACCATCACGATCTGTCAAATCAGTCTCTCGAACAAATCCGCGTATCATGATGATGCTGGTGATAATTCTCACCCATCTAGTTAGCCTGATTCTGATCATGCGGAGCGCGTCTTTATGTCGTTTCTCGTTACCTCTCCCTCATGGTAGAAGCTGTCTTTGGTGAAAGGTGCCAGTAATTCTATCATCTTGGCGCGACCTTCTAAATTCTTCTCAGCTTCCTCAAATCAAGGATATATTGCGATAGATATTGAAGATGTGGGGCCAGTCTTAATATTTATTACTTGCTCAAGCTGGGGAAAGTATTCGTCAACAATCGTTCCATAAAGCGCCTCAATCTTATCATGCATGCCTTCTTCATTAAGTTCATGCATGGTCACTCTCGCAATGCTCATTCCCAGTCCTCCTTATTTGTGGCTGTTTTGATAGGGTCGTTATAATAATAAGCGGCAAGTGGACCTTCAAACGCAACTTCAAGTTCCGCTCCATCTTCGTCCATAGCTGTATCTCGTTGCGCCACGGCTCTGGTAGCTGCGGCTTCATCCTCGTAAACTGAGATGCTTAGGCCAGTTGTTTCGCCCGTGGCTATCGCCATCATTTGCTGGATTTCTGGAAATATCTCGCTGGCATTTGTATCGATGCGATGAAGGATGTTCTTTAGATTTTCTGGCTTCTTCGCGTCAACCATTACGACTCTCAAATAACTCATCTTTGCCTCCTGTTTCCAAAGCTAAGGAATTTGTAATGCCTTCAACCATAATTGACGAACATAAAATCTTCTCGCGCATCGTGATATTGTTCGTGACGGTTCTGACATATTGTGTCAGTCAATATTCCATAGCTTTAAAAAAAATTTCAACCAATCGTTATCTTTACATATGTGGTTCTGTTCGGCTAGGTTTTTGGGGAAAGAAATGTTGAACTACTTTTAATAGTAAAAATTCACCTGATTAGCTTTAAGAGATACTGAAAGGCGAAAATGACTGTAAAAATTGAAGAAGACGGTGAAATTTGGACGATCATTCATAATCGTCCGGAGGCGCGAAACGCAATGGATCCTGTGTCTGCAGATGCACTGGTAGAGGCGTTTAAGGAATTTGATAAAAGTGATGCAAAAGCTGCAGTATTTTATGGTGAAGGTGGAGCATTTTGTGCGGGCTGGGATTTGAAATATGCTGAAACACTTAACGGAAATCGCAGCCATGAATTACGCGAATTAGATTTTCCTATCGGGTCTGGGGAACCGCCTAGAGGTCCACTTGGGCCGTCTAGATTAGAACTCAATAAGCCTGTAATTGGTGCGATCGAAGGGCCAGCTGTGGCTGGTGGCATGGAGCTTGCCCTTTGGTGCGATGTTCGTGTGATGGCGGAAGACGCTTATCTTGGGGTCTACTGTCGCAGATGGGGTATACCATTACTTGATGGAGGAACTGTCCGTTTACCTAGGCTCGTTGGACAAGGAAAAGCACTCGAAATTACTATGACAGGTCGAAAAGTAAAGGCGGAAGAATGCTTAAGAATTGGTTTATGTGAAAAAATTGTGCCTTCTGGTCATGCAAGGGAGCAAGCCGAGATTATGGCCAAAGAAATTGCTCGTTTCCCGCAAGAAGCGGTCTTGGCAGACCGTCGTTCAATTATTGAAGGCCGTGGCTTAAGCGTTCGAGATGGTATGAAATTGGAGTGGGCGAATGGTGTAGATGCAGTTCGAAAGCAAGGAGTACAAGGAGCGGCACGTTTTTCTGCCGGAGCTGGCAGACATGGTGATTTTGAAAAAATATAGCACCGAGATTATTCAATGGCATCAATATCCAAGGCTATATTATAGATTGGGCCTTTGTTTATTGTACAGCCTCATCACCCTAATAACATTGGCACTCATTGTGAAGCTCAAACATAGGTGGGGCCTTTTTTGTGTTCTGAGTCATGCAATTGCTGCACAACAACCTTTTCGAATTATCTGATGTCATTTCCCTTCAAAAGAGTAAATAAAAGCCTTAGGGAGCGATGCTCCTCCCAATACTTCCTCCTAAGCACCTTCGTCGGCCTCTCTACTTTTATTTGAATGGAAAGGAACATTGGAATGTTCCGAAGTATTTATAGAATGATGGTTTAATCCAGAACGAAATCTGTAGCCATCCATATTGCAAGTCAACTGGGCCAACATGGTCTTAATGATATTGGGTACTCCCTTTTTGAGATCGTACATAATTCAGTTGAAAGGGTCCGAAAAGAGTTTGATCAGGCTGACCTAGAAAGAGCTAACAAAGCAATCTGTTATCCAAACTACGGCGGTCTGTCTTCAATTTATCGTTTGTTTCAAACAAACCGCCGAGCTTAAATGCAATAGCGTAGGGAACCGGCTAGCTTCTTGCAAAGCACTTAATGCATGCTGTTTTAGAACCTACCCTTTTTTTTGGAATTATGGCCCAGCCTCCGCAGTTGAATATACGGTGGCTATTTTTTTGTTCTAGTGAAGTGTTTGTGGCTTGAAGACTTTGGGCAGTAATTTTCTTTTCAGCCAGTCTTGAAAATAATCGTTGCGCCAGTCCATGCCTGTTTCTCTTGTGAACTCTTTTCGCAGTTGCTCTACCCATTGTTTGTTCATTTTTCTGCCTGCTGCTATATCCATCATAAAGTTAGGAAAGCAATAAGCAGGCCAAGGAGTCCATTTTCCGCATTTAAACAGGGCAGCGGTTGATAATATGACGCCAAAACTTGTTGTCTTTTATAAGGTAAACATTTGTAACTCTTATATCCATACCGTCTTTGTTGCGTAGGAACTCCCAGCAGATCATGTCGTTCGTCTCTGCAGTTTCACCTATTTTCAATTTGCTGAAGTCCATACCCTGATCGATCTGTTTCTGCGAGGTAATCTGCCAATCGTCTTTGATCTCCATAGCGAAGTCATCTACGAATATAAATAATCGTGCAATAAATCTGGCATTAGTTCGTTTTCGCTGATCGCGTCCAGCATCTTTTTAATCATAAACATGAGTGGCCCCTTCTATTGGCCCAAAATATTACCTGAA
>JAOGIM010000006.1 GCA_028150825.1 Paracoccaceae bacterium | reverse complement strand
GTGTTTATAAAGAAATGGGCCTAGACGTTAAATAAGACATTGAAAAATACCAGCGAATAGCCTGTTTGGAATAAGATTTCCGAACAGGCTCTTTTCTAGTCTAAAAAAGAAATAAAATGGGTAAACTTTCAAAATTTAACATTTTAGAAGCACTCTTTTGGATTGCCATAGCTGGACTTTTTTTTGGCTATACTTTTACATTTAATCAACCCATTGAAATTTATAAATTTGGTGCAACTGGCTGGCCGAGGGTAATTCTGTTTTTGATGCTATTAGTGGCCTTTGGAAATTTATATTATAATTTCAAACATGGGTCTAAATCTCAACAAGACCGTGTTGGTATGAGTAACGACCCTGATGACGTATATTATAGCTCGTTCAATACATATTTTAAAACAGGATTTATACTCATAATTCCGTTTCTCTATGCCTTGTCATTAAAACCGGTTGGGTTTTATTGCGCAACGCCAGTCTTCATTGCTTTGATAATGTGTGCATGGGGCGAGCGGCGTGTGAAGTTTATTCTGGGGAATACGGTTTTTATTTATGCGTTGTTGCTTGCATTATTTATGCTTATTTTGAATGCACCACTTCCGCAGGGTAATGTTTCGCCTTTTTATGATGTAAGTGCCTTCTTGTTGAGAATGAAGACACAGTTCGACCAACTCTTTTAGTGGTGATATATGATTGATAACTTTCTTGCAGGAACAGCAACTTTGTTTGGGGATCCTGTTACCATCGGGATCTTTATCTTTGGTGTTATTGGTGGTATGCTTTTTGGAGCAATTCCAGGTGTGAGTATGCTGACTCTTGCAGCAATACTTCTGCCATTTACCGCCAATTTATCGCCTGCTCAGGGTGTTATGCTCTTTGCTGTCATTTACTGTACGGGGACATATGGCGGAGCGATTACTGCCATCTTATTCAATATCCCCGGAGCGCCAGAGAACGCACCAACTGCATTTGATGGTTATCCAATGACCAAAAAGGGAATGGCTGGAAAAGCGGTTGGGGCGGCTGTCTTATGTTCTGCGATCGGTGGTGTTGCTTCCGCTTTGATTATGATGAGTGCGACTGAACCATTGGCAAAGTGGGCAATTATGAACATTGGGCCACCTGAAATCTTTGCTTTAGTTTTTTTTGGTTTGGCTGTCGCGTCCTCAGTGGGAGGGCGAACCATCTGGAAGGGATGGCTATCAGTTTTATTAGGGCTTTTGATTGCGACTATTGGTCAAGACCCAGTCGGGGGCATAAACCGCTTTAACTTTGGGTTTAGCGACTTGGCAGCTGGTATTGCATTTGTCCCGGCCATCTTGGGATTTTTCGCGGTTTCAGAAGTTTTTGTTCAAGCCGAGAAAAAAGCTGTTGGGAAATACGAAGCACCTGAGTTGAGTGTCGATTTTCCAAGCATTGCGGAACTTTGGTCTCATAAAATTGCCGTTATACGTTCAATTCTGGTCGGATTTTTCTGTGGGATCTTACCGGGCATTGGTGCCACGTTAGCCGCCTTTATGGGCTATGGAGAAGCAGTGCGTTGGGCCAAGGACAAATCTGAATTTGGAAAAGGTAAGCTCGAAGGTGTAATATCGTCAGAGACAGCAAATAATGCGGCAACCGGTGCGGCAATGATCCCACTACTTGCTTTGGGGCTGCCTGGAGGGGCGCTTACTGCGATGATGGTAGCAGTTTTTCAGATGCATGACTTGGAACCAGGGCCGCTGGTGTTTTATAACTCGCCAGATTTGATCTGGGTGGTGTTTGCCGCGATGTTCTATGCAAACCTTTCAATTCTCTTCATTGGACTGCTCGAAACTAAAACAATCCTCTATTTATTGAAAATACCGTTCCAGTTCTTAGCCCCTATGATCCTAATGCTTGCCAGTATCGGCGCTTATATCAGCCGTGGTTTAGTGCTTGATGTAATGGTCATGTTTTTGGCCGGGATTATAGGATTTTTTCTGCGCCGCTCAGGGTATTCTATTCCTGGGATCGTATTGGGTTTAATTTTGGGTAAGATAGGTGAACAGAACTTTGCACAAGGTATGCAAATGGTGCATTATGATCTGGGGACTTATTTCTCAAGACCTATTTGCACAATATTGGTAATTGCAGGTATCCTGACACTGGCAAAGGGTCTTTACAGCGCATTTGTGCCATTGTCTAAGAACCCAACGTAGAAAAGGATGCCTCGCATGACGATGTCAATAGAGCTCTCCGATATAGATTTAATTGTTGGGAAAGCGCGAAAGGCACAGCGCGATTATGAAGCAAATGGCTCACAAGACCTTTTTGATCTTGCATGCCAAGCAGTTGCTTGGGCTTTAATGAAGCCAGAGAATAATCAGGTTCTATCACAACGCGCGGTTGAAGAAACAGGACTTGGAAACGCAAAGGATAAGACTCAAAAGAACCATAATAAGACTTTGGGACTTATGCGAGATCTTAAAGGTGTTAAAGCCTTTGGTCACGTCACTGATGATCCACAGTTGGGACTAACGACCTACCTGCGGCCCAAAGGTGTAATTGCAGCAATAGTTCCTTCTACCAATCCTCTTGCCACGCCTGTTAACAACATAATCAATGCTCTAAAATCTGGAAATTCAATTGTTATTGCGCCTTCTCCGAAAGGCGCTGGTGTGCTGAGAGAATTGCTGATCATCATACATAAAAACTTGGAAAAAATAGGTCTTGATAAGGATCTTGTTCAAATGGTCCCAATTCCACCTTCAAAAGTTAAAACCCAGCGTTTGATGGAATTAGTGGACCTTTTGGTTGTGACGGGGTCCCCAAATAATGTTCGAGCTGGCTATTCTTCTGGGACGCCAGCGTTAGGAGTGGGGCAAGGGAATGTTGTCACCATTATCGATGAAACTGCAGATCTCCAACAAGCTGCTGCTAAGATTTCCGCGTCCAAAACATTTGACAATGCCACATCATGTTCGTCTGAAAATGCTGTTATTATTCTTAAGGAAGTTTACGAGGACGCCCTTTGTGCCCTTGAACAAGAGGGTGGTCTTTTATTGGACCAGACTGAAAGTGATCGCCTCGTCTCAACACATTGGCACAACGGCAAAATTACTAAAGCCTTGCTGGCTCAGAATATTGAGGTGATTATAGAAAACTTAAACTTACAGGAGCGCGCAAATAGCACAACGAAATTTTTGATGGTACCTACTAAAGAAGCCGGGTCTGAGGCTGTTCTCAGCGGTGAAAAAATG
Source organism: Paracoccaceae bacterium (assembly GCA_028150825.1). GTDB lineage: Bacteria > Pseudomonadota > Alphaproteobacteria > Rhodobacterales > Rhodobacteraceae > LFER01. Next base: position 93,921 of record JAOGIM010000006.1, on the reverse strand, counting down.
TCGCAGTTTTTTGCTCTTTACGTGGTGGAAAATTTTGATGAAGCAGTTGCAACCGCTCTGAAAGTTCAAAATTATCAGGGTGCAGGCCATTCAATTGGGCTTCATTCCTATGATGAAAAACGGGCCCACCATTTGGCGATGGTGGCCAAAACCTGCAGGGTTATTGTAAACCAAGCCCATTGCTTTGCCACAGGTGGTTTTTTCAACAATGGGTTGCCATTCTCTCTGTCCATGGGATGCGGGAGTTGGGGGAGGAATTCAATTGACGATAATTTGAATTGGACGCACTTCGTGAACAAAGTGAAAATTGTGCGCGTTATTGAGGAAGATATTCCTAAGCTTGATGATATTTTCCGCGAATTTTGGAATAGATAATTAATATGAGTACCCTAGAAAAAATCCAAGATTTAAGACAGCAAATTACATATAATGCTGCTGAACATGGCGATCATGTTTGGTTAGTTTCGCCTGAAACAGACTTAGAAATTACTTTTCGAGAGGCAGCCGAGCGCGTTGAGTTAATCGCTGCCAACCTGAAAGCGTTTGGCTTAAATCAGGGTGATCGGGTCGCTATCGCATCGCAGAATTGTATTGGTTGCTGCCTCACTTTCATGGGAATTATTTATGGCGGTTTTGTCGCTGTCCCGCTCAACTTGGTGGCAGGAACAAAAACAATTAGATATATTGTTAACCATTCGGAAGCGAAATTAATTTTTGTAGCAGATCACTGTGCAAAAGATATTAACGATGCATTGCAAGGCATCAGTAAGGATATCAGATGTGTTCCGCTGCAATATGAGGCCGGTCCAAATTGGAATGAAGTGGCTCTAAACTCTGATATTGGTCATACTGGCGCAAACCTTACTGCGGATGCTATTGGTCTTTTGATGTATACATCGGGAACCACAGGCAATCCAAAAGGGGTTATGCTAAATCACGCAAATTTGCTTGCAGCTGGTCGATTTATTTCCTCAGGACATACTATTACTCAGCATGACAGAGGACTTTGTATTTTGCCAATTTTTCATATTAATGGCTTATGCGTCACTGTAATGGGTTCGACTGTTTCATCGAGCACACTGATCATGCCCTATCGATTTTCAGTTTCGGTGTTCTGGGAAATTATCAATAAATATAAATGTAGCTGGTTTTCCGCAGTGCCAACCCAATTTTCCTATATTCTTAATCAACCTGAGACGAGGAAAGATCTTTCTCATTTGCGGTTTGCCCGCTCGGCATCGGCGCCACTGTCGCCCAATATTCACCGAGATTTTGAAGAGCGCTTTAAAGTTCCCATTATTGAAACAATGGGCCTAACCGAAACGGGCTCTCAAATTTCGACAAATCCGATGCCACCCGCGGAGCGTAAAATTGGTTCGCCCGGTAAGGCTTATGGAAATGAAATTATGATTGGTGATAAATATCAGTTATCAGTTGCGTCAGGCGTTATTGGTGAAATTTTAGTGCGTGGCGCCAACGTAATGCAGGGATATTTTAAACAACCTCAGGAAACTGCTAAAACAATCACTGAGCTAGGGTGGCTACGAACTGGAGATCTTGGCTTTATGGATGAGGACGGGTTTATCTTTGTCTCTGGGAGGATCAAGGAATTGATTATAAAGGGAGGCGAAAATATTGCACCCCGCGAAATTGATGAAGCGCTGTTGGAGCATATTACCATTTTAGAGGCTGCAGCATTTGCAGTCCCATGCCCAGATTATGGAGAAAGAGTTGAAGCCTGTATCCGATTTAAAGAGACCTTAAATGCTCCGCTGGACGTTCTTTATGATCACTGCAAAGAACGGTTAGGAAGTTTTAAATCGCCAGATGTCATTCATATTTTAGAGGATTTGCCGAAGGGACCATCCGGCAAGGTGCAGAGGCTAAAACTTCTTGAATTGATTTATCCAACCTGCGCGTAAAGTAAGAAATTCGAAAAAGGTTGAAAGAAAATGGTGTAACCTTTGGAAGACACTCTCCTTGGTCTATTAATTCCTTCGAGTAATGTCACCATACTGGCATTAATGCTGACAACTTTTTTTGTGTCTGGAGTTGTTAAAGGATTTTTAGGCATTGGTCTTCCGGCTGTAGCTATGGGGCTTTTGACGTTGGTTGTTACTCCTTCTCATGCTATCTCTCTGTTGGTTTTGCCAATTTTATTTACCAATCTTTCGCAATTCTTTCGTTCTCAAAATCGACTACAGGCAGTCAAGCTTTACTGGCCTTTCGCAATCACAATCGTGATCAGTATTTTCGTGACATCTTTGTTTTTAGAACAATATCCAACGGGTTTGCTAACGATTGCAATTGGAGTTGCGATGGTTGTTTTTGCGCTTAATGGGCTTAGTAATTTCAAGCTAAAACTTGGACCAGAAATGCACTGGCAACTTAGTTTTGGCATAGTTTCGGGTATTTTAGGGGGGCTTAGCTCAATCTGGTCCCCACCAGTTGCAATGTATATGATTTCGCGCAATTTGGACAAAGATCGCTTTATCACTGCGACGGGCTTCCTTTTTCTTATTGGATCTGTTCCTTTGGCTTTGGGACTGTTTATTGGTGGAACATTAAACACTGGTATAATGTTGCAGTCGCTAACTGGCCTAATCGCTGTTTTGGTGGGTTTTAGGCTTGGCGAAATCTTAAGGTCCCGGGTTGGTCAGAACCTATTTCAAAAAGCGGTCTTGATTGCTTTTTTGGTAATGGGTGGCAGGTTGATTGCGGTGGGAGTTTTTTAAGTTCTGCTTCCTGTAAAGCTTAGATGCTCCGTACAATTTATGTACCTGAAACAGCTGGATATAGCATGGATCACTTAATGGAATTTGTTATGTCGCATTGAACTGGCCACATATCGATATGGGACTGGCCCAAAGCAGCCTTTCTGCAACTATTTCTTTCCACTATGACCTTAAAAATAAAAAATTTCCGCAGGGTAAGCTTCACGGTGATATCCTAAAGTTATCAATTTATACAACAATGATATTATGCAAAACATTGCGTTCATGCATTATTTTACTTGATCAAGTAAAATTGGAGTGTTTGAGTTAAAGCTGACGACATCCTACCAATTTGGAAATGCCGGTGCTGAGATCTGTGAAATCACTGTTGGTGGATTACTACGCGAGATTGTGAATACTCATTCAGTTTAAGGGGCTTTGTTGGACATAGGCGACAATGGGCTAAGTGCACTCCAGTCGGCTTATTCAAAATTGTGGAAAAGAGCTGAACAGTTGGCAAATGCGCTCAGCACATTTTATGCGCTTTGTGAGTGTGTAGCCGTGTGAGCTCCTAACATCCTGGAATGGGTTTTTATGAAGTGTGGCTGCGTCTTGGCGAGGGTAGTACTGGGTAAAGGGTCAAATTGTCCTTTCAAGCCACTGAGCTAAAATATGTGCTTAAATGATATGGCACTATGCGTTTAAACCCAAAGAGATTGTGAAGATTTAAAAATTCTTTAATGCTGGTCAAAGCTTGAGGACGCATAGTACATTCTTTTTCAGAGTGGGGTAAGAAAGGACTGCAAATGGAATGGGCGTTAATGTTATTTTTGTCTATGGATGAAGGCGCTGCGTCTGAGTTAGTAGCCACATACAAAACGTTGGATGAATGTCAGAGAGTTGGACTTCAATTGAGCTCTGAAATCAAATACGATAGTAATCAAACTTACCAATACGGCTTAATTTCCACTGAGGGAGTAGAGCTATATTATACATGTGCTCCAGTGCCCAGTGCATACATCTATGAGTGATAAAACATTTCCCATCTTAATTCATCCAACCTCGTTTTAAAACTACAGTAATAAGTTCTTGCGTTGAGCAGACAGGCTATAAACCCTTGAATATCTTTAGGTCGAGTTGTGGTCTAACCTACAACTGAAAGAGCATTAGTCATGTTATTAAATCCTTGGCCGATATCTAAAATAACTTAAGTCAGTCTTATAAAGCAGAAGGTCGTAAACTAATTTGAAATTAACTACTTAATTGACTATCACCCATGAGAAATATTGCTATCGGAGAATAGTATTTTATAATTAGATAAATGGAAAAATAATTTATCTTTTTAAGTATCTACCTGAACACACTCGTTTATCCAATTTAAAAACAACTGGCTTGTTTGCTCTCGATTAAGTTCATTCAAGCTTTCATGACGGGTATCCGCTAAAATTTTGCATTTGACGCGCTCATGACCTAAAGCAATTAATCTTTCGTGAAGTTTCACCATGTCTGAACCATCATTCGTACAAGCGTCTTCGGATCCGCCCAACAAAAATATAGGTAAGTTTTGAGGGATTTTATTCAGGTTCCTACTGGCATAGAACACTGCTTCGGTCGTATCTCGCCAGCAGCTCAGAGAGACGTCAAAACCACACATGGGATCAGCCACATAGGCATCGACTTGATCTTCATCGCGGGACAGCCAGTCAAACCTTGTTCTATTGGGTTTAAATTTTGCATTCCAAATTTCAAACGTTAACTTCCAAGCAATAGCGCTTGTATTCGTAGCATCACGGAAAAGGCTCTCAACACCAAGTATGAATTTTCCCAACCTCGCTAAAGCATTGGTCTCAATACCACTATTCCAGCAGGCCAACCCAGCCAATTTAGTGGGATGTTTGATTGCATAATTCAAAACTAGGATTGATCCCAGTGAGTGGCCAAAGCAAAAGATTGGTATTTGTGGGTATTTTTTAGTTATGTGTTCCAGAACATAATCATGATCTTGCATAACTTTAGATAGACCATCTGTGGAAGCGAATACGCCCTTTTGAGAGTCTGTGGATGTGGTAGACCCATGCCCGCGCAAGTCATGTGCAAAGACTGCTATGTCCTCCCGCACTAGAATATCTGAAAACCACTCATATCTTGCAGCATGTTCAGCCATTCCATGCGTAATATGAACGATAGCTTTTAATGGATTTTTGGGCGTAGCTGTATAAAGATTTAAACTGGCACTTGTACTCGATATCAACTTACTTTTTTTCATGTGCTTAAGATTTCATAAAGTTTTCCGATGTGCCATACTTATAACAAAAACAGTAGGCACTGTTATAGATATACATAGACCGATACAAAACACTTTATATGCTTCATGTTTTTGTTTTCATACTTGACTGGAGAAAGTTATGACATTTTTTGGTTGATTAAACTTACATAAACAATCAAACGAAGCTTGATTGGCAGACACTACTCGAGAATAATTCGTCAACAGATAAAGGCTTTATAAGAATTGGAACATTCGATAAATCAAAATGCGGTCAGGAGTAAATGGGTCCGCAAGATTTCTTTTTTTGCTACTGGGAGGCTGAGGATAATATTTATGACCAATTAGAAGAGTTGGAATTATACATGACCGTTCCAAATGGAAGTGAACAAGTTATCGCTTCGTTACTGTTTATAATTTGAAAGTTGAAGATATTTTTCCCCCATTTTTTTACTATCGGGCGTATAAACTGGATATCACACATTTGATAAACTTATGGGCATCATCCTGATAACACTGTCACTCATCGCAACCCTCTTGACACATATTTATTCTCATCAACGTGAATGTAGCTGATTTTTTAGATTCTGAAGCCTTTAAAAAACTCCTCCATATCAGAACCCTTTACGTTAGAGTCTGAAAGTTTCCAAGGTAGGGTTTTAGAGTTGTAATCCTCCAGATTAACTTCCTGCTGGTTCTGGAATTGTACTTTGTTTGCTAGGCTTCTAAAAAATTTTGCTTCTTCAATCTTAGTGGCAGTGATTTCTCCGTTGGGGTCGTTATCATGAGCAAAACCGTATTTTTGTGCTAATTCCCCAGTAAATACTATTTTCCCATTCATTTCATTTAATTCACTGATAGATGCTTGATCAGATAAGGACAGTGCGGCCCGACCAACAAAGACTGTGTTTTCCGCACCCGGCCATTTCATCAACTCAGTATTGCAACCCCCTTGAGGATGAAGAGTAATAGTTTGTACGCCATGTTCCCGCAGTTCAATAGCCATATCGGCAGTAAGCTTATCCATACCTGCATGAACCACCCCATATGCAACGTCAAACGCGTAAAGGAAGCTTCCTAAACTTGAAGTTTGTATAATAAGTCCTTCCTTTTTTTGAACCATTATAGGTGCAACAAATTTGCTCATCACGTAAGAGCTTCTAACACCAATATTCATGGCTTCATCGAACACAGCCGTGGGGCGCTCCCAAAATGGCTTCCCAAAATGAGGTGCTATAGCTACTAGGCCGCCATAGGAACTATTGACCAGAACGTCCACTTTACCCCTATTTGCAGAGACAATAGAGACAAATTGTTCAACTGCAGCATCGTCGTTTTGGTCTAAAACATAGGGGATAACACTGCCGCCTGTCTTATTTCCAGACGCTTCATTCGACAGTTCATGAAGGGCTTTACTATTTCTTGCAGTGGAATATACTTTTCAACCGCCTTCCTTAGCTAAGGTCAGTGCAATACCACGTCCTAATCCACGAGACGCACCAGTAACAATAGCAATCTTTTCCATTATCATACCTTCCAAAAAATTTTGCTAAAGGGTAAAACTTGTTTATACATAACACGCTTCTAATTTTTTAAAAGCTGACTTAATGCGGTATAGGTAGATTTGCACATGTCTGAAGTAGTATGGTCGGCACTTAAATATAAACTAAGAAGGTTGCGAGGATGAATTTGTAGAAGCCCTAGGGCGTTTGGAAAAAAAATGAGGAGTGAAAATAAGCCTTATGAATTTCTGAATGATTTCATTAGGCTTGATACTGGAGAGTTTGCCCAAATCGCACGTATGCCGAACTTGGATGCTCTGATTGATGGGTAACTTAGTGGACTGACTTGGCTGGACAGTGTCGACCTCCTTTTAGAGAAGTATGAAGATGATAGTAGAACTCAGGCCTTTTCTGGGTTTGCTCTGGAATAGATGCAATTAGGCGTAAAAGATGGTTTTATTTTTACATTCAGCTACCTCGCAGACAAAGCTCGACAACACGCATACAGCCTTTTAAAGAGCAGAGTGCGTTTGCAGTCAAAAGGATGGATCATTGTTAACAATGAATCCAAAAACTAACACTACGGACACCCGGACAAAATCTGGACAAACAAGTCTTAGAATAGGGGCATCTAGGTTAGCATGCCTGGACGGACTGGGCACAACGTTAAGGGGAGTTTGTTGTCCTGAAATGAGGCTTGTTACGCTCAAGGTAACCTAATTCTTTTTGCCAAAAATCTATTGGGATCACAAATTATACCCCCGTATCCTTTTTTTAAGCCAAGTCTTGGCAACGCCCCTCAGACTGGATCCGGCGCGGACGGTGACCTAAAAAATTATTATAAAAAATTAAATATAGTGTCTTGCATCTGGCGTTTACATATAAAAAGGTATTATAATACCTTATAAAGGGCGATGTTATGAGATTAGTTAAAGGTAACTTTAAGATCAATATAAAGACCGCTTTTGGTTCAAGTTGGCCGGGTCAACGATATCTTAAAAAGATACGTTGGGGCACCAAGGGCCATAGAACCGCGTTTAAGCAGAATGGGCGCTGTGCCATCTATTGGGGTTATCTACAGGAAACGTACTCCTGAGGGCTTACAGCGCATTTCAGAGGCTAATCTTTAGCCAAGTCGGCAGACTAAGGATAAGCTCGAAGCACTGCCCCAAGCTGCTACGGTCGGACGTCGGGTTGTGGTTGAGCTAGTGTTGCGTGAGCGCTAGTAAGCTGTTGCAGAAATTATGCCTGACGATTGAATAATCCATATGAAGGGCGTTGCGAATATTTCTCTGCGTCTGTGCAGATATTCTTTAAAATTGAAATTTTTCAAGCATAGTTTTGACAATTTTAAGAATGGAACAATCTTGTGATATAAGGATTGACACTTTGCCAAGTAGCATTTTCATTTAAGATTACGACGGCCCGTGTGGCAAAAAAGTGTCAATATTTTAGCTAGATACAGACTTAAACAGCTTGTAGGATGGATTTTTAAAAGCCTGCGATGAGAGAGGAGATGCGACGATGAACCCATTGGAATTGCCATTCGATACAGAAGAGATGGTTATTGGCCTGAAACATTGGATCGAGTGCGAAAGTCCAACCCATGATGCGGCAGCTGTCAATCGAATGATGGATTTGGCGGCCTATGATTTGGCGACTGCTGCCACGGTTGAACGTATTCCGGGTAGGATGGGGTTCGGTGACAGTTTACGTGCACGTTTTCCACATCCAAATATTGGCAAGCCAGGAATTTTAATTTCGGGTCATATGGATACCGTTCACCCTATTGGAACACTGGATGTGCTGCCGTTCAAACGTGATGGAGATTTGTGTTACGGCCCTGGCATTATGGATATGAAGGGCGGTAACTACGCCAGTGTTGAAGCTATACGCCAGCTTTTTAGAGCCAGTCTTGAGACGCCCTTACCTGTTACGATACTGTTCACGCCAGATGAGGAGGTGGGTACGCCGTCGACCCGTAGTTTGATAGAAGCTGAAGCTACGCGAAACAAATTCGTTTTGATTCCAGAGCCGGCCCACAGGGATGGTGGCGCGACGATTGGTCGGTACGCTATAGCTCGCTTTAATCTGCGCACTGTTGGGCAACCCAGCCATGCTGGTGCTCGGCTAGGTGATGGAAGGTCCGCTATCGCAGCCATGGCCCGAAAAATACTTAATATAGAGGCAATGACTGGGCCCGATTGCACCTTTAGTGTGGGCGTAATCCATGCGGGTCAATGGGTGAACTGTGTGTCGTCCTACTGCGATGCTGAAGCAATAACTATGGCTAAGACTCAAGAAGATTTAGAGCGTGGAATAAAGCGTATCATGGCCATGCAAGGTGAAGTTGATGGTGTTGAGTTCCAAATCACCCGTGGCGTTACTCGCCCAGTTTGGCCACCAAACCAACCAGGAACAATGGCATTGTTTGAAATCGCAAAAAGTATTTCTAAAGATCTGGGTTTTGATCTTCTTGGCCGTAGTCAAGGTGGTGGTTCTGACGGAAATTTTACTGGCTATATGGGTATACCAACACTGGATTCAGTGGGTGTCAGAGGTGATGGTTTGCACACGCTTAGCGAACATATAGAGGTCTCAAGCTTGGTCGAACGCGCTAAACTCATGTCTGCTTTGGTGATGCGCCTTGAATAAATTTTACACAATTCTGCCACTACATCCTGATTAATAAAACAGGAAAGCTTTCAATGCCTATTGCGCGGAAACTATTCAGAATTGAAATTGTTAACGTAATCTGGACAAAGGAACATTGATCTCTAGTATTGCCATAGACCAAGCGCAAAAATTATACTAACTCTGTTAGATTTTGACTCGCTTGGGCCTCATTATTTATCACTTCGGTTGGGGAAAAAGGAAGAATTTTATATGGGAAAACTAACTTTACTTTCTATTGATCATAATGATCCTAAAGATATTTGTGATGCTATCCGTACTCGTCGCGGGGGTGAGCTTAATGAACTTGACCGGATGCTTCTTCATAGCCCAGTAGTAGCTGAAGGCTGGAACATATTTTTTGGAAAATTACGCAGCGAAACCACTATTGCCCCTCGGCTCCGAGAATTAACGATGTGTGTTGTAGCAGTTTTAAACAAAGCATCTTATGAGTTTCAGGCACACAGCCCACTCTATCAAGAAGCAGGTGCCACTACTGAACAAGTGGCAGAGCTTAAAAAACTAGATACCGCTGACTTTAACCTTAGCCTTTTTTCAAAGCTCGAACAGGATGTGATTTCTTTCGTAAAATCCATGACACAAGATATTGAGGTGCCGGATGTCTTAAAAGATAACCTCTACGATGCATTAGGGCCGCGCCATTTGGTCGAGTTAATGGCTGTGGCTGCAGGCTACAACCTTGTCTCAAGATTTCTAGTCGCAAGTGGCATCCATGCTGTTTGAACATAAATTTTTGTGTCCCAAGTGTGAAAGATTATCCTGTATAATAGAGGTAACCTAAGTTTTGTATGTGGTTCTTATCGTGGCAGACGCAGATAATTAATTTGGATTTTGATGCCGCCTGACTGTAATAATCTTCCAAATATTTTATTATCTAATGTCTTTAAATGAATAAAATTTTCTTGAAAATATCTAATATGCTGTGTTGATTTATCGGTGTTTTTGCCGCTTTATTGAAAGTGCTCTATCTCTATTCACGATTTTTCCACATTAGTACGATTGTATAGTTATAGTATTTTGGGCGAGCCGTAACGGATTGAAAGTGAGTTAGTAATATTGTTAATATTGGCATAAGGCTGGTCTAAATGTTAACTAGTAGGGATAAGATATGAACGAGTTGTGTGACTTGAGTGCAGTACATCTGAGCGGGATGATCCGTAGCAAGGAAATATCACCGGCCGAGCTTATTGATAATTGCATTGACCGCATCGAAAGTTGCGATGGTAAACTTAATGCTATGGTCACAAAGAATTACGAACGAGCAAAGGAAGAAGCGAAGCTCGCTGAAAGAAAAGTTCTTGACGGTCATAATCTTGGACTGCTTCATGGTCTCCCAGTTGGTGTGAAAGACCTTGAATTGACTCAGGGATTACGAACTACTTTAGGATCAAAGCTTTATGCTAACTATATCCCTGAGGAGGATCAGGGATCAGTAGCTAAAATCCGTGCAGAGGGTGGTATTCTTCTTGGTAAGACCAACACGCCTGAATTTGGTGCGGGCGCTAATACTCGTAACCTCGTATTCGGTGCAACAGGCAATCCGTTTGATACCCTCAAGACCTGCGGCGGCTCGTCTGGTGGCTCAGCTGTAGCACTGGCAACAGGGATGGTACCGATCGCCACCGGTTCTGATTATGGTGGAAGTCTGCGTACGCCAGCTAGTTTTTGTGGTGTGGTTGGAATTCGTCCCAGCCCGGGCGTGGTACCTGCCGAAGCACGCCCAGTCGCTCTTCTCCCTTTCTCTGTTCTTGGCCCAATGGCACGTACCGTTGACGACGCTTACTTGCTGTTGCAAGCTCAATCTGGAGTTAATCGGTTGGATCCATTTTCTAATGGTGCAGATGCAGATTTTTGCAAGAAACTAGAACCTGCAGACCTTTCCAATATTAATGCAATGATTACTCCCGATCTTGGCTCCGCAGTGATGTCAAAAAAATACCGCTCAATCTTTGCTAAACGCGCTCAATTATTCAGCCATAATTTTAAAAGTGTGAACTATGAGAACCCAAATTTTGAAAATGGAGATAACTGTTTTGAAATTCTGCGTGGTGTTAATTTTGTTGCAGCCCATGGCCAGCGTGTGCGCAATAATCGCAAAGAGTTAAGTCCAAATGTGTTAGATAATGTAGATCGTGGTCGGCAATATACTCTTGAAGATGTCGCCGTAGCACATTTACAACAATCCAAAATTTCAAGAGATTGGATCAACCTTTTGAACAGAATTGATGTAGTAATATGCCCAGCCACGGCTACTACGCCGTTTCTGCATAGTGAGTGGTCAGTGAACGAAATCGATGATATCCGAATGGACACCTATATGCGATGGTTGGGTATCACATATCTTCCCACTATGGCTCTTGCTTGTGGTGTAACTATTCCTTGCGGGCTCGACCACGCCAGCATGCCGTTTGGTATCCAAGTCCTTGGAGCACCTGGAGACGACAGTCTTGTAATTGCTGTAGCAAAGTCAATTGAGACTGTACTTTCCCAAAACTCATCTAGCGTTCGCCCCATACCCAACATAACTCAGCTACAAAACACAAATTAAAATAGTGTGTTAACCTCTCTCAAAAAATGGGGCTTTTAAGAAAAGAATATACAAAGGAGCTAATTTTCTTTTGATCTTTGTCTTGGGTCAGGCGGAAGTATGGACGAAAGAAGAGTTTTAGTATAGTTGTGTTGTGGGTTTGAGAAAAGTTTGTCAGTTTCAGACTCCTCTACCTTCTCACCAAAATACATCACGGCGACTCGAGTTGCCATATGCTCTACAACCGCCAAATTATGGCTTATTAAAACATATGTAAGGTTCAATTCTTCCCGAAGATCATTTAAAAGATTAAGTATTTGTGATTGGACTGATACGTCTAATGCAGATGTTGGTTCGTCGCATATCACAATTTTAGGTTTATTTATAAGGGCTCGCGCTATGGCAACCCTCTGCCGTTGTCCACCTGAAAGCTGATTAGGGTATTGGTTGAACATTCGAGAAGGTAATCCAACCAGGTCCATTGTTTTGAAAGCTCTTTTAGTCCACTCGGTAGATTCTTTTTCACCTTGGACACGCATGGGTAAAGTAATTATTGATCCAATTGTTTTTCGAGGGTTAAGAGAAGAGTAGGGATCCTGAAAAATTGGCTGTACTGTTTTAGCAAGTTTTAAACGAGGTATCTGGTCAATTTTAGAACCACAAAGTTCTATGCTTCCACTATCTGGCTGCAGCAAACCAAGTAAAATTCTTGCCAAAGTAGTTTTTCCACAACCTGATTCCCCCACTATAGCTAATACTTCACCTTGTGAAACTTGGAGAGATACTCCGTCAACTGCGCGCAGGTTTTCCTTTCCAAGAAATAACCCTTTGGTAATTTTAAAGTCTTTAACAATACTTTTTGCATCAATCATTATTTCTGCCATTAATTGACGCCTTTATTGATTTTAGATTTAGATCTTTCTAAGCAATGCTTGCAGCAAAATCGTACAATATGGTTGGTGGTTCCATCGACCGAAAACTCATATTTTGACCCTTTTATAGGAATAAGGGTTGTAATTTTTTCATCATGCTTACTGGGCTCAACAGTCCATCTGCCGGCGAACCGGCATTCACTAAATTTACCTATCAGTGAAGGCACCATGCCGGGTATTGAGCCCAAACGTTCGCCTTTTTTTATTTTTCCTGGTACCGGGATACAACTCAACAATCCTTTCGTGTAAGGGTGACTTGGGTCATCGAATATTTCGTATACGCTCCCTTCCTCAACAATCTGTCCTGCGTACATGACAGCTACCCGGTCAGCAATTTTAGCAACAACGCCAAGATCATGAGTTATTAAAATCAAGCCTGTGTTGAAGTCTGATTGCAATCTTTTCAGCAGTTCAAGTATTTGTGCCTGTATTGTTACATCCAGGGCTGTTGTAGGCTCGTCAGCTATAATCAATTCTGGTTGACACAGTAGTGTCATGGCAATCATTACTCTTTGCCGAAGACCGCCTGATAGCTGATGTGGATACTGTTTAAGGCGTGGCTTTGCCGGAGTTATTCCAACCTTTTCCAGCATTTCTACTGCTAGCTTTTTTGCGCTATTCCCAGTTATATTTCGATGTCGAGTTAAGGTTTCAATCATCTGATTTTCAACAGTGAATGACGGGTTTAAGCTTGTCATAGGTTCTTGGAATATCATCCCAATTTTATTGCCCCTAACATCGGACATTTCTCTGTCAGAGTAGTTTAAAATGCTCTTGCCGTTTAATTCAAGCTTATCAACAGTTCGGATTGCCTTTTGCGGCAGTAAATCCATTATAGCCAGTGAAGTTAACGATTTTCCACATCCTGACTCACCAACTATGCATAAGGTTTCACCTTTGTTAACACTTACACTGATGCCATCTACCGCGTGCAACACATCTCCAGAAAGAGGTATGTCAATCGAAAGGTTTGTAATATTTAATACCTGTTCTGCCACTTGCACTCCTAATTCCGGTTTTCAGGCGCAGTAACGTCCCGCATTCCGTCACCTAAAAGATTAATCGACAGCACCAAAGCGAACAGCGCAACGCCTGGGATCGTTATCAACCATGGTTCAAAAAGCATCATGTCTTTGCCTTCTGACACCATCAATCCCCATGAAGGTAGGGGCGGCTGTACCCCTAGTCCAAGAAACGATAAAGCTGCTTCTAGAATAATTGCATGAGCAATTTCTAAAGTTGCAATTACAATCAAATTATTAACAACATTTGGCATAATCTCAGTCATTAATATTCGCGCTGTTGAGCAGCCAACTGCACGAGCTGCTGTAATATAATCCATTGATCGGATCTGTAATGTAGAAGAACGCATAACCACTGCAAATCTGTCCCAGAGTAGTAGTCCCAAAACGGCAATGACTACTTGAAGAGAGCCACCAACTATAGCAACCACAGCGAGAGCTACCAGAACAACAGGCATCGATAAACGAACGGTGATTAAAAAAGTAACCACCATATCTACTCGCCCGCCAAAATATCCGGCCATGACACCTAAAAAAGTGCCAATTATTCCAGAAATCATGGCTGCGCCTATTCCAATTAATAACGATATTCTCGCTCCGTAAATCAGCCTAGAAAGATAATCCCGTCCTAGATGGTCTGTGCCTAGTATATGGTCCCAGCTTCCGCGCGTGTCCCATACTGGCGGCTTTAGGCGATTAAGAAGATCCTGATAATAAGGATCATGTGGCGCAATTAATGGTGCAAGTATGGCTAAAAGCATAACAAAAATGACAATCAGAGATCCAATCATCATACCTTTATGTTGAAGGATGCGACCTTTGCCTGCTGGATAGGGATTATTTGAAGTTGTTTGTGGTAAGTTCGTCATAATTTTCAGCTGATCCTTATTCTTGGGTCAAGCCATGCATTGATGAGATCTGCGATCAAGGTCAAAATAATATAGAATAGTGAGAACGCAAGGATAAGCCCCTGAACTGTTGGTAAGTCATTTCTTGTGATTGATTCCCAGGCAAGGAATCCTGCACCATGGAGCGCAAAGATGGTCTCGACGACTATTGATCCACCGAGCATAAAACCAAATTGTACTGCAGCGAGACTAACCACTGGAATAATTGCATTTCTGAGAGCATGCTTGAAAAGTACGACCGGTGGCCGTAACCCCTTTGCCCGTGCGGTGCGTATGTAGTCTGTACTAAGTACCTCTAGCATACCAGTTCGGGTTAAACGCATTATAGCGGGAGCGGCGTAATAACCCAGAACGATGGTGGGCATAACAAAATGCAGCCAAGTATCTGATCCTGATACGGGCAGCCAACGGAGATTGACTGAGAATAAAACAATTAAAATTAGTGCAAACCAAAAACTTGGGAGTGCCTGCCCCATAACCGAAAGGAACAGGGCAACCCGATCAATTATGCTGTTTGGGCGGATAGCCGCCGCAACGCCAAGTGGTACCGCTAGCCCTATTGCAAAAATAATTGCGCAAAGCCCAAGTGTCATAGTAGTTGGCAATCGTTCTGCGATGAGATGGCTAACATCTGTGCGAAAATAATAACTTTTACCAAGGTCACCAGAAGCAGCTTTTTTCAGCCAATCCAGATACTGCACAACTATTGAGCGATCAAATCCATATAATTCACGGATAGCTTCGATATCAGCGTCGGATGCTGTCTCACCAGCCATTGCAATAGCCGGATCACTAGAAATATATAGAAGACTGAAGCTTATCATCGAAACAGTCAGAGCCACGAGAATAGCAAGTAGTGACCGTTTAAATGCGTAAAAAAACATATCCCTTTAACCTTACTATTGCAGTATAAAAAAAATAGCGTCTACAATCGGTTGGATCGTAGACGCCACATTTAATTTATTTCCAAGTTGCAGTAAAAAATCGTGGAATTTCGTCCGGAGTTGGGTCGAAATCTAGGTCCTTTGTGAAGGCATAATTTGTGTTGTATGACCACAGAGGGAACATGAATACTTGGTCAGCGATCCGGGAAAGGGCCTTTTTATATGCGTCCTTCCTAACATCTAAGTCGACTGAGGTGTCGCCAATGTTCAAATTCTTCATGACTTCAGCATCCCTCGAATAGTCATCTTTTCCACCTTTTTGGAAATGACTTGTGATCGCCGACACGTCGTTGATCGAATATGATCCCCATGTACCAAAATTAAAAGGTGAATCTCCGTCCTGTACCTTATCTCTGAATGCTGCATATTTAAGATAGGTGAACTTAGTAGTAATACCTATTGCATTAAGATTACTTATCATTGCCTCTGCATAATCGCGATTACGGTAGGCTAAAAATGGTATTTCGAAACCATCTGGATACCCGGCGTCTCTAAGCAATTCTTTAGCTTTTTCTGGGTTATAATCATAAGTTGGCACATCTTGAGTACATCCAAACTGGGAAGGGAAGCAGAGCGAATTAACTACTATAGACTCACCTTTAACCAATGCCTGAACTATACCATCACGATTTATAGAATGTGCTATAGCTTTCCGTACCCTTACATCATTCATTGGATTTTCACCATACCTGCCAGATGCGTCAAAATTCAAATATCCAATCCTCATAGTCGAAGAGTTTTTGACCGTGAAATTTCCTTGTTCCTGAATTCTTTGAGCCTGATCTGGCTTCACTTTCCATATCCAGTCAATTCCGCCGGAAAACAATTCAGCAAGCTGCGTATTACTTTCCGCGATAGTTCGGATAACTATTTTGCCAATACTGGCCCTACCTTTTGGGCTACTCGAATGATAGCCGTCGTACTTTGTAAATCTATATCTCTTTCCAGGTTCAACACTGGTAACCATATATGGTCCCGTTCCAACAGGGTTTAGAGCCATGCCCTCTGGACCAACTTTACCATAATACTCATTTGGATACATAACGACTGGGCCAGAAAGGAATTCCAAGGCTGCTGGAAACTCCGTTTTCAAGTTCAGTTGTACTTTGTAATCACCAAGCTTTTCAGCGTTCGTCCACCAGTTTACGTTGCGGGCTGGTTTGGCTCCGTTTGCAGGATCTGCAAGATAGTTCATTGTAAATACAACGTCATCCGCGTCAAACTTTTCACCGTTATGAAAGCTCACGTCTGATCGAAGGTCAAATTGCAGTGTTTTAGAGTCAACCCACTTATAGGAAGTTGCCAAGTTTGGAATATATTCATTTGTCGCTGGGTCGCGATATAGGAGACCATCCCAGATCATTCTGGATATAACAATGCCTTCACGAGCAGTATTGTAATAGTTGTCAATTGATTCAAGTTCTCTGTCGACTGCAATATTTAAAGTATCGTTGGACTTATCAGCATAGGCTGCTGAATACATCATAGTTGCCGCTAAAGCGCCAATAAGTGAAAATGAAATTGTTTTATTAGTCATCATAAATTCCTCTTCTTGCTAGTTTGTGTGCTGCCATAATCTAATGGATAAGATGTAAGCATAAGCAATTTAGCGTGTCGAGACATTTAATTTTTTCTATCATTTTATGCAACTAGTGTAGAAATCAAAGAAAAACGGTCAACCGCTGTGTATGGTCAAGACATGCTATCCACTCCAAAGGAATTCATTTTTATAAATTATTTACAAATATATTTGTATATGAAGGTATCGAGTATTTATTGACAACTTATTCGGACAGTATAGGCCCGAAGGCTTCAAATTTTAAGTTGCAAGACATAAACCAAGAATTATACTTTTTGTTAGCAAAATGCTACCATCCCACCTCCACCTGGATCTGCTCCACCGTCAAGCTTACCTTCAATTATGCGAATGGCATGTACAAGTGGCGTCACATAGCTTGAGGCATATCGAGTTGTGGCATAACCTGAAACCTGTAAATCTTTTTCGACTGATCGCAAAATTCGGTTGGTTAATTCAATTGTATTTGAAGTAGCACAAAAGCGCGGGGCACCGACAGATTCTTGTGCGTTCATTCCAAAATCAACCACATTCAAAATAGCTTGTAGTACGCCCATTGTTATGGTGGTACCACCGGGCGCTCCCAAAGCCAGCATCGCAACTCCGTCTTTGAGTATCATAGTCGGGCACATTGCAGTAAAACGTGCTTTTCCCGGCGCCAACGAACCTACTTTTCCCTCGCGTGGATCAAATACCATCATACAATTATTGTACATGAAACCAAGCCCATCTGTTATAACACCAGAGCTAGATCCAAGGGAGTGGGTCAGATTTATAAGGTTTCCAGAGCGATCAGCTACTACTAAATGAGTCGTATCCTTACTTTCGGGTGCACCAGTATTTATTCTCTCAACGTTAGCTTTTTCTCCAGACCTAATTTTTTCTGCAATCATGGTGGCGTATTCTTTGCTCAAAAGTTTGTCTTCTGGGACATCAATGAAATTTGGATCACCCATGAAATTATCTTTGTTGATAGTTGCGTATTTCATCGCTTCAACAACTACAGCAATGAATTTTGCAGAATTATGTCCAAGCATAGAAAGGTCAAAATTTTCAAGAATGTTTAACATTTGAAGGATCATCAATCCTCCTCCAGGCAACTGATTTGTTGCAACTTCAAAGCCACGATAGCTTCCCACTAATGGTTCAATATAGACTGGTTCGCAGGCTGCCAAATCCTCTTTTCGCAAAAGTCCACCATTTTTCTGCATATCAGCCTCAATCTGCGAAGCTACATCGCCATGATAGAAAATTTCTGTACCTTCGTTAGCGATGCGTTGATAAAGTTTTCCCATGTCACAGTTTTTGAGTGTATCGCCAACTCTTAAAAGTTCTTCAGACTCATTTAGGTAAATTTTGCGTGCAGCAGGTAGCTGTTTTACCACAGCCGTTCGTTCCATACGGCCGGCTTGGGCAGGTTGCATCCAAAACGCATGAACGCTTGGCCGAACTTGAAAGCCTTTCATGCAATACTCAATTGCTGGCTGAATCAATTCGCTAAGTGGTATTGTACCATATTTATCTAGAGCTGACGAAAAAGCCTGCAGTGTCATTGGAGAAGTCATTGACTGATATCCAAATTCATTTACGCGACCCTTTAAAACAAAACCAAAACCATCGTCGCATTCTCGTTCAATAAGATTTTCCCACATATTTTCTTTTGCTGCCATGGGAGCGCGACCATGGAAATCGATAAAACGATGACCACCTTTTTCCGGCATAAAAATTTGCATTGAACCAAAACCAGCTATGCCGCACATTTGTGGATCGACCACAGTTTGCACCAATGCTGCAGCTATTGCAGCATCCATTACATTACCGCCAGCTTTTAAAATATCGAGCCCCACCTCGACGGCTTCTGGTTGTGGTGCGGAAATCATACCTTGTGTCATGTTTTTATCCTTTTAGCTAGATCGCTGATGCAAGTAGTATATTAAAATTTAACCAATCACCTTTAATAATTACGTTAAAAAAATTAGAACCTTGGAATACTCCATTAGGTGATTTGGGCTTTGAACTGTACATATGAAACTGGAAAGATTTTTAGTAACAGACATCAGTAGGACCGTGGCATGCCTAAGACGTGTTCGGCAATATAGCTTAGGAGTAGATTAGTTGATATTGGGGCGACTTGATAAAGTCTTGCCTCACGAAACTTGCGTTCCACATCATATTCCTCCGCAAAACCAAAACCACCATGGGTTTGAAGGCAGGCCTCCGCCGCAGACCAACTGGCGTCAGCGCACAGCAGCTTGGCCAGATTAGCCTCTTCACCCGGATTTTCGCCCTTTTCGTAGAGGTTTAGTGCTTCGCGCAACATCAGCTCGGCGCCGCGCATTTGGCTGTATGCACGCGCAATTGGGAATTGAACGCCTTGGTTTTGACCAATTGGTCGTTGGAATACTTCACGATCACTGGCATATGAGCTGGCCTTTGAAATGAACCATTTAGCATCACCGATACATTCGGCAGAAATCAGCAACCGCTCAGCATTCATCCCGGATAAGATATATTTGAATCCCTTACCTTCTTCGCCAATTAAAGCGCTTTCAGGAATTTCCATATCGTCAAAGAATAGCTCGGTAGTAGCGTGGTTCATCATGGTTCGGATCGATCGGATCGTCAAACCGTCAACTCTGCGCATATCCACCAAAAAAACTGACAACCCATCAGTTTTTTTGGTCACCTGATCCCGTGGCGTGGTGCGGGCCAGTAAAAGCAGGAGGTCAGAGTGTTCCGCTCGGCTGGTCCAAATTTTTTGGCCGTTTACTATATATCGGTCACCAACCCGGTCGGCCCTAGTGCGCAAGGATGTAGTGTCCGTACCGCTGGTTGGTTCGGTCACACCAAATGCCTGAAGTCGCAGTGTGCCATCTGCTATACTTGGAAGGAATTCAGATTTTTGTGTGTCTGAGCCATGACGAAGAACAGTGCCCATTGTGTACATCTGTGCGTGACAGGCAGCCGCATTACATCCAGAGCGGTGAATTTCTTCTAAAATAGCAGCACCAGCCGAGATCGGCAGTCCCAGACCACCATATTCCTCTGGAATTAAAGCTGAGAGATAACCACCCATCGTCAGGGCTTTCACGAACTCGGACGGATAGGCCTGCTCACGGTCACATTTCTGCCAATAAGCACCTGGGAAATCGGTGCAGAGCTTTGAAATGCCTTCACGGATTTCTGGGTAATCCAGTCTGTAGTTCAAATTTTCCTCCTAATTGATGATGAAGTTAATTTCATAAAAAACTTTTATCAGTTTTGTCTTCTTTACTGTGCACCTGTAAACTCTTGTCGTATGGCATCCGATTGTTGATCGAGCTCTGGCACTGTAATCGGTTCGCCGTTTACGTCAGGGACAGGTAATCCAGCCATACTAATACTCATGCCATTATAAGTTGCTTCAGTATTTCTTAGAAACGGATGATTTGAAAGTTCTGCTACTGAATTTAACGCAGCATTTGCTATACCAGCCGCATCCAGCCGAGCTATGAGTTCAGCGATCTCAAATTTGCAAAACTTCTGGTTAACAAGAGCGTCTAGTTCGTTTCGGTTATTATATCGATCTGGATTATCTTTGAAACGTAGATCATTGGCAAGATCTGGCTGCTCCAAAATATTTTTACAAAAGATTTCCCATTCTCGGTTGCTTTGAACGGACAATAGTATATGAGCTCCACCTTTACATGTGAATGAGCCGTATGGCGCAATAAAGCTGTGTTGCAAACCTGATCTAGCCGGCGCTCCACCCATATAACGATGTGCCAACAAAGGCATATTCATCCAGTCGGCCATAACGTCGAACATTGACAGACTTAGCGCAGTACCAAGCCCGGTTCGTCCACGCTGAATTAGCGCTCGCAGAATTGCTGAATAGGCGGTTAGCCCAGTTGATAAATCCGCTAGTGACATACCAACTCTTGCAGGTTCTTCAACACTGCCAGTAACAGAGCAAATGCCACTTTCAGCCTGTACCAAGAAATCGTATGCTTTCTTATTTGCTGCAGCACCACGTTCGCCATAGCCAGAGATTACACAACTAATCAGCCTTGGGTTGCCTCCCCTGAGGGTTTCGTGATCCAAACCCATCTTCTCTATGGCACCGGGGGCCAAATTCGATACAAACACATCCGCTTTGGCCAGCATTGCCCGCATCAACGCAATATCCTTGGTTGATTTTAAATCTAAACATAATGACTCTTTACCTCGGTTCAGCCATGCAAAAATCGTGCTCTCCCCTTTAGCCCCTGCATCGTAACCCCGCGCAAAATCACCCAATGGACGCTCAACTTTTATTACACGCGCTCCAGAGTTGGCCAAAAGCACACCACAATACGGGGCAGCAACTGCCTGCTCTAGCGAAACAACTAAAGTTCCCCCAAGTTCTCGAGATAACAATAAAACACCTTTTCTAAACTCTCATTAACCAATCTTATACCTTGCCTCGACTATAAAAAAATAACAAAGTCACTATGGCATCTATGCCAAAATGCGAAAGGGATTACTTTGGAATTCAAACACCTCAAAACTTTCCTTTGAATGAGAAGAGGGTTTAAAGTCCTAAAAGTTTCTTTCCAGCCTTTAATCGTAAACAGCATTCAAAAAGATAACGTCTGGTCAGAATTGGTTGTTTAGGTTAGGGCTGCTCTGTGGATCTCGGCGCCAGGCAGTTGTTTAAAACTGCGTCATCAAAGCAGCTTGGTTTGCGCGTTTGAACCATATAAAATATTCAAGTGGTTATCAAGTGGTTATAAAGGTGCGTTATGAATCCCCTAACTCTTAATTGTCTGGCTGACCTAAAAAATCTGGCTGTTGACACCATTATAGACGTCCGGGCACCAGCCGAGTATAGGGATGACCATGTGCCTGGTGCAGTCAATCTGCCCGTGCTAAGCGATGCACAACGAGCCGAAGTCGGTACTATCTTTGCCAAGGTCAGCCCGTTCAGCGCTCGCAAAATTGGGGGTGCCCAAGTGGCTCAAAATACTGCCGCCCATTTGCAAGGCCCGCTTGCCGATAAGGATGGCGCATGGCAGCCGCTTGTGTATTGCTGGCGAGGAGGGCAACGCTCTGGTGCTTTTGCAAATATCCTGGACCAAGTTGGATGGAGGGTGCAGGTCCTCAATGGTGGTTACCAAAGCTACCGTCATGAGGTCGTAAAAACTCTTTATAAGATGCCGTTGCCGCACCGCTTGATGCTCATCAGTGGCGGTACCGGGACCGCTAAGACCGCTCTTTTGCAACAACTTGCCGGCAGGGGAGCACAGATTCTTGATATCGAAGGGATCGCCGCCCACCGTGGGTCGCTGTTTGGTCAGATAAGTACGGCGCAACCTACCCAAAAAATGTTTGAAACCAGCATCGCTGACTTACTTAGCACACTGGACCCGGATAAAATAACTTTTGTTGAGGCCGAAAGCAGCAAGGTTGGTAAACTTTTGATCCCACCATCGCTCTGGGCTCTAATGACAAACGCCCCCTGCATCGAAATAATCGCCGACTTAGGGTCGCGCAGCAGGTTTCTCTGTCAAGCTTATGCAAATCTCACGCAAGACAAAGCATTAATTAGCGACCTGTTGGACAAACTGCGCCCCTATCACAGTGGCGAGAGGATCGCTCAGTGGCAGACACAGGTTCAAACTGACGAATGGCAAACGCTAGCGGCCGGGTTGATCAAATATCACTATGATCCGCGCTATGCTAAATCGGCGTCAGTCACAGACGAACCGGTTTATCGAATTAAATTGTGTGATCTCAACCAATCCACACTGGCTCAGACCGCCGATACCTTGCATGCACAATTTACATGATCACCATGTGCTGATTACCTTAGGTCAAAATGATAACTCCACAAGCTGGCTGTCATATCAATCATATCCTCGATTTGACAAATGATAGATCTGATAAGTGTTATAGCAAATACTGTCAACTTCCTATGCATTGCAGGTTACAGCTAGGTAGAGCCTGCTCTTGGGAATTTAACGACTATCCAAACTCGGCTGAGCTTCAAACGCGATCCCAAACGTTTGCTTTTTCAATTACAGACTTTCTCTGCGCTCGTTTTTACAATTTTGCATAAGACAAATTTGACATAGCCCTACAGAACGCGCAACGCACAAAATGAAACTTGGCTTCAAGTAAGGTTAAATTTTACATGAGAAACTATAAAAGTTTATGGATAATTAGAATGTTTTTAGAGGTAGATTTTGGTGCTCTTAGATAACTAAAGACTAGTTTTTAAGTGGCTAAACCCCTTATTTATCATCCAACATTTTTAGAACTTCGTTCGTGGCTGCATTCGTGCCCATGTCACCGCCAAACTCCTTCGGTCGTAATCGGTTTTGCGTGAACCCAGCCTCTATGGCAGCATCAATTTTCAACGATGCTAGGGCATAGGCCTCTATCTGTGTTTTTTCTGATAGATATTCGAGCATCAGTGCGCCGGACAAGATGGCTGCCAGCGGGTTTGCTTTATCTTGGCT
Organism: Paracoccaceae bacterium; assembly: GCA_028150825.1. Lineage (GTDB taxonomy): Bacteria > Pseudomonadota > Alphaproteobacteria > Rhodobacterales > Rhodobacteraceae > LFER01. Next base: position 70,357 of record JAOGIM010000006.1, on the reverse strand, counting down.
CATAATATCTGGCGCTGATCCATGGGCCGGTTGGAACAGGCCATGTGAGTCACCGATCTCAGCACAAGCTGCCATCCCCATGCCTCCAACAAGCCCACCAGCTAGGTCACTTAAAATATCACCAAACATGTTCTCCATAACCATGACATCATAATCCCAAGGATTACGGATCAGGTTCAACGCTTGCGCGTCTACGTAGTTATATCCCACTTCGATATTTTGATATTCTGCCGCTACCTCGTCGAATATTTTGCGAAAAAACGCCATGGATGCAAATACATTAGCCTTATCAACGCAGGTAATGCGCCCCGCTTTACCCTGCTCTTTTCGTTTTTGCGCAAGTTGAAATCCAAAATGGTGCAGCTTTTCAGTTGTTTTCCTGGTGATCCGCAAGGTGTCTCGGACTTCTGTGTCGTCGATAATCTCCCCTCCACCATTGGCTACGGCGGAATAAAACAGACCTTCCGTAGATTCGCGCAAGATCACCATATCTATCTGTGCCGCGCGAGGGTCAGCTAGTCTTTGTGGCGAATTTGGGTAGGCTTTTACCGGTCGAACTCCCGCATAAAGGCCCAATCTATCTCGAAGTCTAAGGTGCGGACTAATCTCAGTGCCGTCAGCATGGCGAACAGCTGGCAAGCCGATGGCGCCCAAAAAGATAGCATCGGCGTCACTGGCTGCGTCTTCGCCCCCAAGTTCAATATCACGGCCTGTCCGCGTATAGTATCCCGCGCCAGCCTCGATAAGAATATATTTAAGCGCAGGGCCGCCGACAGCAGAAATAGCCGAATCGACAACTACTTGGGCGGCTTCCGTAACATCAATACCAATGCCATCGCCTTTAATGAGGGCAATTCTCATTTGCCAATTTCCCTTTTTGTTTTCATTCTAGAATTGCATGATTGCAGACAAATAACTATTCGAATAAGTGGAATCGTCTCCGTATTAAAAAATATCGCAAGTGCGTGAAGGGTTAAATTTCTAGAAACGACTTTGAGGCCTGTTTAGGCATAGCTGTAACAGTGTCATCTAATTCTAAATAAGCTTCATATCTTCCACACAAACCGCCCTCCAAATAAAAACCTTAGCTAAACAAAACCATATCCGTAAAGATACCAATTGGTTAAAATTGTTTGCTAGAGTCAAAGCCTTTTAAGAAAAAAGGTGACAAGTAGATAACTGTCACAAAGTGCCTCGCGAGTTTTGACCCATTCTCCGCCTTACAAAACCCCTAATCACTCTCAAAGAAATCTAATCTAATCGCTTTGTTTGCTGCGAAAATATGAACCTAGAAAAATTCTTTGCATTGAAAATAAGCCGGTAGAAATTTTGCCCAATCTTCAGATGTCTCAGGCATGATGGTCTCGGAATCAAGAATAGTTAAAAGAAGAGTTTCGCTGGTGAGATCAAAAAATAGTGACATACGCGGCTCAGATTTTATAATAACATCACTTTGCTGGATAGCGTTATGAACCCACGAAATGCTATGTTGGCTCCAATTATCAGCATCTACTAGCCCTTTTTTATCAAGACCTATTTTTTGTGAAGACCAGTCTACAGAAACATACCGAGCTTTTATTTTTTGCGGTTCTTTGCATGCGTAGTAAGTTGTTTCCGCATAGCTCGTCTTAGAAAAAGAAAATATGGTAGCTATAAGTACTAGTGTTATCAGGATGCTGCGCATGAGATTAATCGTCCCTTTCGATATAAGAGGCTCTTGTTCCACGAAAGCCGTGAACGGCCTATTATGACGTTCCTCTGGCGAATACTCTTCTAACATATATACCTGACGATCCAACCAATCGAATGCGCCCGGTTGTTGTTTGGCTAGTACATCGATAGAGTTTTTGAGCCAAATCTCAAGCACGTTTTCATCACGCGTTAAAATATAACTGTTTTGAGCATTCAATTTTAAGGCGTCTAAAAATTTGTCAAAGTATTCAGGTTTTGGTTTAAACTTGGCCGTCGTCATTGTCTTCATGTCAGGGTGACCTTTCTCTCGCCTTAAACCCTAGCCGAACAAAACCGCATCCGTAAAGGTACCAATAATCCAAATAGCGCCACGCCAAATCCAATCGTGCAGAACATTAATACTAAGGTACGGTAGGAGACCCATCTTACAAAGTAAGTGGGTGCCCTGGGGATTAGGTAAGCGAAGAATTAGACATTTGATTTTGAACTATCTAATTAATAATTAGAATACGTCGCGTAATTTTTTTTGCACTTGCTGGAAGTTAAATTTTTGTGTTTCCTGCTCGGCAGCATAGTTTGCGAAATCATCAGAAAGTGTACGAGCCAAGGTAAAATTTAATGACAGATAGAACGCACATTGATGGACATTTGTTAGATCGCAGACTTGCGGGTATCAAGCTTGTATCAGTTTTTTTGGGCGTAATGGCATCTCTTGGTTTGATTAGTAGTATTCTCTTACCACTTTTTACATACGACATGCTAAATAAACTAAACAGCCTAGTCTTTTTATTTGTAACTTTCTTTTTTGTAGCCACTTTTTCACTGACCAATAAAAAGAACTATGAATACTTCGCGTGGAGTTCTCTGCTAGTTGCTATTGCGTTCTATTTTTGTATCATTACTTTCAACACAATAAACTATGATGGATTCTTGCGGTCAAGTGGCAGCGATGGCATTCCTGGCCAGAGTATACTCTTTGGATTCGCATTACCTTCATTTTTGGTTGTTATATCTGCAATGTATTTCAGAGTTTCATTCGTTCTCATTTCTTCTAGTGTATATCTTTTATCCATTTTACGGGAAGTTCTTCCAATCATTCGTGACGAAAAACCTATTTTACAAAAGACCTAGGGCTTTTGGGTAGCGATATCTACGCAATGAATGAACCAATGTTTGTCGTGAATATGCAAATCTATGTGTTTACCTGTACCGCTTGCTTTGCTTTGGTCCTTTTACTTTCAAGGCTGACCAATGACGTTGCAAAAATGGAAAGAACCAACACACAACTTGGTCGTTATTTTTCGCCTTTAATCAGAGAAGAGATTGAGAAATTAGACCTTGATATTAACCAACGCTCTGAAAAAACACAGATGGTTAGTATCTTGTTCACCGATATTGTTGGTTTCACAAAATTATCTGAAAAGCTTGAACCAACAGAAGTTTTGGAGCTTTTATCAGAATATCAAGAGCGTATGGTCGCAGCAATTTTTAAGAATCAAGGTACTGTTGATAAATTTATTGGTGATGCTGTGATGGCAACTTTTGGAACTCCAGTTACACGGGGAAATGACGCCCAAAATGCCATAAGCTGTGCTAGAGAAATGCAAATTTCAATGCGCGAATGGGCGAAACTGCGAACGGAGCTAGGTAAACCCATTATCAAGCACAGGATCGGAATTCACTATGGTAGATGTGTGGTTGGCAACATTGGCAGTAAGGATCGAATGGAGTTTGCAGTTATCGGCGACACAGTAAACGTGGCAAGCCGTATCTGCGATGCATGCAAAGAAGTTGATGCACAAATTTTAATTTCTGAAAATGTAAAAAATCAATCAAATGAAGAGTTACAGACTGAGGAAATAAGTGATTTCAAAATACGAGGTCGAGAAGAGACAATGAAATTACATAAAATTGTTCTTTAAACCTGAGCGTAAAAAATAAGTGCGAAATATCGATTGGTTTATGAAGTAATAACTATCGACGATACCAATAGTCCAAATAGCGCCACGCCAAATCTACTCGTCCAGATTTCTAGTATTAGGCTAATCCGGGATTCCTACTTACACAACAGGTGGTACGTTTAGATAAGCTAGGAATTGGATAGGGGATAGAACATCTGAAATATCGATATTGACAAAAAACTATTCTCGCCCGCAACTCAAGGCACATGGAGTTGGCAGTACAAACGAAGAATTCTTGAGACAGCTTGATACCGCTTGAGTCCGGAATGAATTTTTTGAGTTCGCGATGAACAGAACACATTTTGTTGTGGGGTGGGGTACCCCCACTCGGTCCTTATACCTCATAGAGGCAGTGCAAATACGATACATAAGTGTCTAGCAATCACATTCCCTTTTGATGGGTAGGTAGATGGGTAAGCCGTCAAAAATCATACAAGTAATTGATTTAAAATATCATGTGGCGGTGCTCGCAGGAAAACGAGCTTAGGAATCAGATTTAAGACATTTCTAAAATTCATGTTTCAATGAAGGCCAACTTTCTAAATCCTTTGAATTTTTGCAAAAGCAAGATTTTCTTAGCTGCCTTTCATTCAAATCACAGCAAACGATGACTTCAGGCAGTTATTCAAAAGTTTATATAGGATAGGCTGTCGGACAGATTACTTTGCCAATACGTACCACAGCGCGGCTACCGCCCATGTCTATATCAATGGCTACAAACAACTTGCCTTTACCATAGAGCCAGTTTCCCCAAAAACATCAACTTGCACTAAAAAATTATCGTACCATTTGCTCCTCTGTCATCGGGTGAGCGGCCGAAAGACAACCATATCCAAGGCCACCATGAGCGGGAGGATTAGGCCCAGAAAATCGTTCATCCATCACGTCGTTAGCAGGCTGGAACCGCGTATCACAGGACACTCGGACGCGCCCACTGGTCGATCCATTATCGAAGGCGGCGTGGGCAGTGAACATCCCAAAAACTAGACAATCACCCGACTGAAAGGAAGTCGTTAGTAGGCGCATGCCCTTGTCGCGTGCCAGGTCAATGGCGTTGTCCTTAATGTGGCCAAGCCGATGTGGCTCACGATCGATGTCCAGCCCCTCAAACTGCTCTCGCAGTTCTGGCCAATTGTGCGACCCTTCAACAATGAATAAGGGGCCTTCATCCAGAGCCACAGGGCCCATTGGCGACCAGCAGGTTACTAGCGCCTTACTACCTCTGTTCATGTAAGGATGATCAATATGCAGTGGGCTTGCGCGTCCAGCTGTCATGACACGCAACCAAGCGAACGTGAAATGTGCAGCTGGTTCTCTGAACAAATCAGACATGGCTTGAGTGATACGCGGCCCATTTATAACCTTACGTAATGCTGGCCCTTCGCTGACAGAGCGCCAAAAGGTCCCAAGATTTGGATGCATTTCTGCACGCTTTGACCGGCCAGTAGCGATACCGGCTACTGCGGGCGTTGCTATTTCCTCGACCTCAACCAGTCGCTGAAGAATCTCAATCCGCGCCGCTTGCACCGCCTCTGGATCGTGGACACCGCGTAACAGTAAATAGCCGTCTCTCACCAACTGCGCCTCAAGGTTACCATTACGGTCGGCTTCGCGTAAGGGACTGACTATATCCGAGGGCACATCACGACCTTGGATTGATAGCACTTTAGTAACTTTTTTTGTAAACATGACAGTCTCACTCACTCCTAAGAGAACACTTTTTCTAGCGCAACTGATTGAAAAAACATCGTATTGCCTTTTTATATAACATGTTAGATAAAAAAAAGTCATTGAAAACGCTCTGTCAATTAAATTCAGTTATTAACCGCCCTAGAGCGTGCATTTTCGATATGTTTGATAAGTGCCCTTTCGGCTGCATCTTGGTCCCTCAACTGAACTGCGGAAATTATGTCTAAGTGTTCGTTCATCGTTGATACCACATTGACTCGACTTAAAGACGTCTGCTCCAGCTTTATTAGTCGAATTTTAATTGAGTTAACTCGATATGCATCGATAATTATTTTATTGTTCAAAGTTTTAATAATCTGTCCGTGTAGATTCCAATCCACTGCTTGTGCATCCCCAATCAATTTGAGACTATTTGTGTCAGAACTATCTCCTGATTCACATCGAGCAATAATTTCTTTTGTTTCTTCTAATAATTTGCCAACCAGTTTATCTGGAGCATGTTTTGTGAAATACTTAACTGCCTGTATTTCCAGAAATAGGCGGAACTCAAAGGCATCTTTGACAAGTTTTGGACCCACCTCTGCGATGGTCATCCCCCGCTGAGGAATTGTTCTTATTAGACCCTCTGCCTCAAGCCTTGGGATCAATTCACGGATCGCAGCCAATGGTAAACCTGTGAGTGAAACTAATTCACGTTGTGATATCATTTGCCCTTCCCTCAAAGCTTTCACCGATAAGTGATAAGTAAAACTTTCATATGCCCTCTGGCTAAGTTTAGGGGTGTTTTTTTCGCGCATAATACTCACAAGCTTTTCATAGCTCTCTATTATTTATCTATAATGATTTAGCTACAGAAGTAGCTTTTTGTGTTGATTTGCTATCAAGAAAGGCTCTTTGCCTCGTGCAGATTATCGATGCTGTTCTGGATCCATTAACATTATTCAATAATCGAGCCTCCTTAAAGTCAAAAATTTTTAACAGGAAGCTCAAAAAGTGATATTCAAAACTAATTTACTTGCTTCAAACATGCAGTTTTCTTAGCTTAGTCGAAGATATTTACATCATGAAACGAGGTATATACAAGATGGAGCCATTGGGAACGGGCAAATATAAATATGAACCTGTGCCAAATTGGGCTAAACTTCCATCTGATCTACTTTTGGGTGATGTTGCTGGTATCGCCGTTGATGATAGAGACCGGGTCTACCTTTTTAATCGTGGCAACCATCCTGTAGTGGTTCTCAGTCAAAGTGGAGAGCTCATTTCTACATGGGGTGAAGGTGTTTTTAGCAACCCACATGGAGCCTCTATAGGGCCAGATCAATGTATCTATTTGACCGATAATTTCGATCACACCGTGCGTAAATTCTCACTGGACGGCATATTACTTTTGAAGATTGGAACCGCTGGCGAGAGTTCTGGGTTTATGAGTGGGAAACCATTCTGCAAATGCACCCATTCCGCCGTTTCGCCAACTGGCGATATTTTTGTTTCTGACGGTTATCAAAACGCTTGCATTCATAAATTTGATCCAAACGGAAAACTTTTGATGAGCTGGGGAACCTCCGGTACAGGGCCAAATGAATTTAATCTTCCTCATAATATTTGTTGTGATTCTGATGGTTGGGTTTATGTAGCTGATCGCGAAAATTCTAGAATTCAAATTTTTGACACAAACGGCCAATTTGAAACACAAATTAATAATATGCATAGACCAAGTGGCTTAGCAATTACACCTGGGACATGCCCTGATTGCATTGTTGGCGAGTTGGCATCTTATTTGAAAGTTAACCAAGACTTTCCAAATATTGGCCCTTTTGTCAGCATTTTCGATCAGCAAGGAGATGCGCTATCAAAGCTAGATGCGGGCTTGGGCGCTGGCCTAAAACCTGGGCAGTTTCTATCACCCCATAGCATAGCATTCGATAGTCTGGGTGATCTGTATGTTGGCGATGTCGTAGATGCAGATTGGGACGCCGTGATGCAAAATAAAACAAAACCAGCTCAACCTAGGCGGTTCCAAAAACTTCGAAAGTTATGTCAGAAATAATAGAGCGTTTGTTGTGGACTGATTGGCAGAGTATTGTTTGAACCTTACAAATGCATCGCTAGAAATTAGGATCAGATAACGATCCAAACTTTGCGTTCCGCATGGAATAAACGCCTTGTTAGCCACGTCACGCCTAATTGATAGCTACAAAAACCTATAAAAAAAATCAGACTGATAGTGATATATTTAAAAAATGTAATCAAGGCAATAATTGGATTATCCAAGAAACAATTCATATTTAAGAGTTAAATTTCTAAAATGACCACTTCAGAGAGAATTAATTTAAATCAGAAAGAAGTTGCATAGCTCGTGATGTGGCATGCTTGGCTTCTTGGGACTGAACTGGATCAAATACCGCAGACGGTGAACGACAATAATCACTTGCAAAGAGGCCTTCACGTACCCTCAAATTTTTGAAAAACCTTATACTTATATCAACATGTTGATTTGAAAAGTTTAAAATTGGTAGAATACTTTCGAATAATGTTCTGGCCCTTTGTTCTTCTCTGGCCTGATAAGCGTCATAAATAGCGACATATATAGTTTCCAGCCCTGTGGGAATGAAGGCATCGACAGATCTGGACATAGCATCCATCAACTGTGTCACTGCCCAACCACCACAAACTTTTAAACCTTGCTCTGTGGCCTCAGTTACTGCGCTATATTTTGGGCCCGCGTGTAAAGTTTCAATTTTAATCCACTTGAATTTTTCGATCTTTTGGTAGAGAATTAGAATTTCTTCTAGGGAAAGACCCCCACTCGACCAGTCAAGATCTTGGACCATAAGTATACCAGGACTTTCTTTTTCAAGTTCATCTAAAAAAGATAATTTTTCTTCAAGGCTAAAGCTAGTCGGTATCTGCACACAAATCCCATCTACTCCAGCCGCTGTAGCAGCTCTTGTAAGATCTAAAGTTTCATTAAAAGTATTGCTCGTAACGCTACAAATAAATGGAATGCGACCTTGATTTTGTTTTACAACCTCATTAACAAAACGAATTTTTTCTGGATAGTTTAATGTACCATGCTCTCCAGCAACCGCCAAACCTAGCATTCCACCACAACCAGTTTTAACTGTATGTTCAACAAGTTTTGAAAGCGACACAAGATCCAATGCTCCTGAGACATCAAATGGCGTATTTAAGCTTGGAACAATTCCGTGCATGAAAAATTTCCTTCAATAAAGTTTTTAAATGAATTTGACTTGGTAAATTAGCCTCGTTCATAAAAAGTGCAAACATATTGCATAAGTTACATGCATTTTTATGGTCCGCACTTTTGTTACTTAATCATGTGATCGTGATACTTCAGTGATTTAAAAATAACTAATTCACACCTTTCAAGAGACTATCAGAAAACTAAATACTCTCTGTAAGCTTTCTTAAGCCTTCGCCCATTTTTATTAGGCTGGCCTGTAGAATAAATCTGTCCCATCCAATACAGAAATGCCGAACACCCATGTCAATATACCGTTTTGCTTGTTCTACGTCAGATATTTCTGCTCGTGGAGCGATGTTATATTCAATACATTTTAAAATTATCTTTTCTTCAATTGGAAATATATCATCCTCAAACATTAATTGTGGCTTTCCCCGTGACAATGAATAATCGGCAGGGCCCCATTGCGCCATATCAACACCTTTTTCACGAGCTCTCTTAAGGATGAAATCAATATTATCGATAGCATCTTTCTTTTCTAACATTATGCATAGAAGCGTAGATTCCAGATCGGCAAGATACTTTTTTGGGTCATAGGACGATAAAGAAGGCCGACGGATTTTAATCCCCATCTTTCCGCCCATTTGCGGCGTATCAGGTCTTATTATTTTATGGCAAATATCGATATCATCTGGAGTTCTAATATCGCTAAAAAGAATGGATTTAAAGCCTGCCCCAAGAGCTGCTTGAGCCCAAAACCCTTGGCTTTCTTGGTCCAATTTTATCATCAATGGTAGATTAGCACACTGTGCTGCCCGAGCCATGTGATATAAATTCTGCATATCTAAAATAGAATATTCAGCGCAAAACTCAGCATAATCAAACAAACCCGTATCGCCTATAAGTTCTGCAATATCAGGGTCACAGAACGCAAAGTGCGTACCTATCGTACCTTTCCCAATGTTTAACAAATCTCTTAAAGAATTTTTCATAATCATAAGGGCACGTCACTACGTTTCATTAAAAATTGATATTAGAAATGACTTATTTCTAATTTGTAGTTCGTTATTCGACATATTATTTTTTCTCACTCTTTTTAATAAATGAAAGATCAAAATCGGATACCTCCAAGCGTGTGGGCATACCCGCGCGCGCACCAAAACGTGTGCATTTAAGAGCCGCTGCTAAGTTAGCAAAGTGAACTGAATCTAACTCATTTTTACCTTCTGCAAGCCCAAGAACAAACGCTCCATGCCATACATCTCCTGCACCAAGAGTATCAACTGCAAGGACTTTAGGAGCCTGAACATTACGAGGTTGCCCTTGGTCCAAGTAATATACACCAGAGGGGCCGTCTGTTACACAAAGCCAGTTATCCAGTCTGCTTGATAGGCTTCTCAAGCCCATTAATAAGTCATCATGCTGTGTGAAATCACGCAGTCCCTGCCTTGAAAAAGCAACATGAGAAGCTGTAGACACTGCTTCGTACGATACGGGTGCCTCTGCGTCCAAAACACCTGGTTTCGAATATTGATTGGCCATTTTCAAAGTGGAAACTGCTGCTTCATCCCATCGACTATCTGCAAGGTAGCCATCCTGAATTGGAATATTTTGTAGTACATTTAAATTTTCCAGGCTTAGTGTGTTACGACAATTAATAATCTGTCGCTCGCCAAACTTATCAATTACAATTGAAGAAAACGACGATTTATGATTTTTTAATTGGATGGCATATCTAGTGTCTATGCCTTCTTTTTGAAGCCCTTTCAAGATTAGATCACCAACATCATCTTTTCCTAAAGTTGAAAAAATATTCACCTTTCCACCGAGGCGAGCGGTAGCAACAGCAGCATTTCCTGCGTTTCCACCCCCGGACAAAAGACCTTCGATAGCGCGATACTTTTCGCCAATTGTTGGTAGATTTTCTAGTCGAAAGATTAGATCCAAAGTCGCAAGTCCAGTTACTAATATTTTTGTCAAAACATTAAATCCAAAAGGCTTACTCTCTGGTTCCTGTCGACAAAATACATATCAGCCCAAATACCCAAACTTCCGTGGTAGCCAAAGAACAATCTCAGGTACTAAAATTAGTAGTGAAAGGGCCAGAACTAAAACTATTAAAAAGGGAATAACTTCCCGAATAATTTCGCCCAGTGGTATGCGCGTTACAGCATTTATCACAAATAACAATATTCCATATGGTGGGGTAATCAATCCAATCATACAGTTAATAATAGCAACCACACCAAAATGTACCAAATCTATCTCTAATATACGGCAGGCTGGTAAAAATAGAGGGATAATAACCAGAATAAGAGTGGTCGCGTCTAGTAAGCACCCCAACAGTAACAAAATGATATTCACTGAAATCAAGAAGGCTAAAGGCGATATATTTAATTCGACAAAATAACTAGCCATAATGTTAGGAATATTTTCTGAAGCTACTATGTAGTTGAGTATTAAAGCACCCCCAATTACCAGACCCACGGCTGCTGACGATCTCGCAGATTCTACAAGGATTAGATAAAATTGGCCGAGAGAGAGTGCACGATAAAATGCGGAAGCAAGTACCAGTGCGTAAAGAGCTGCAATGGATGCAGCTTCTGTCGGGGTCGTTACACCGCCATAAATCCCATAAAGTAAAATAGCCGGCATAAGAAGCGCCGGAAAAGCATCCAAAGTCAATGCTGGCAGTTCTCGAAATGGTACAGGCTCCTCAGTTGCAAATCCACGCCTGTAAGAAATAACAGTATTCATCATCATAAGTACTAGACCCATGATAAAACCCGGCACGATCCCAGCCAAAAACAAGAAACCAATGGAGGTATTTGAGACCAGTGCATAAAGGACCATTGGTATGGATGGAGGGATTATCGGCCCTATCGTTGCAGAAGCCGCTGTGATTGCTGCGGCGTACCCTCTTGTGTAATGACCAGTTCTCGTCATCATATCTATAATAATTTTACCAATACCGGCTGCATCTGCAACCGCTGAACCTGACATGCCAGAAAAAATAAGACTAGCTACTACATTAACATGACCCATACCACCTTTAAAGCGACCGACTAAGCCAACGCAAAACCGTAGTAAGCGGTCACTTATAGTTCCAGCGTTCATAATATTCGCTGCTATAATGAAAAGAGGAACAGCTAGTAGGATAAAACTAGAATACACTCCATCAAGCAGGATTTTTCCCGATAAACCAATATCTTGTCCTCCAATTGATAGATATACAAATGAAGAAAGTAGTATAGCGTAGGCAATCGGCATTCCGATACCAGCTAGAAACATTAGTGATATAATACATAGAATAAATTCGGTCGTCATTTTGGTGACATCTCGTCTTCGTCAGGTTTGAGGTTTTTATACAAATCTTCTTCTGAGTCAGCGCCATTTTGCAAAATTTGCCATGCCCTCCAAGCATATCTTGACGAAACGACTATTAAAAATAAAAAGAAAATTGAATATATATCTCTAACCCGAAGCCAGTCACCAAATAAGTTTGACAGTGTTGCCGTTCTTTTCAGCCGTAATATATGGAATTTCTCCCAAGTCGGCTCAAGCACCCACATAAAACCAATAGAAATTGTTAGACAACAGAAAATTGCCATCCACTTCCTAATTTTTGGATTGACGTTTGCATAAATTAGGTCAAAAGTTACGTGATCATGATCCCTCACAATCAGAGCACTTCCCCAAAATACTACCCATATCCAGAGCACTAGGCAAAATTCCAGTGTCCATCCATAAAGATTAGGGTCAAAAATTGGTATCGCCTCTGCTATCCATCCTGAACGCGCAGTGTAACGAATGAATACTTGTAATATAAACGTTGCAAACATAGCGGCCATCATTATGGCCGCTATGAATTCTCCAAATCGAATTATAGCTTTGATTACAGAGTTCATCTGTGTAAATAAAGCAAGGTTTTTGTTAATTACCTAGCGCATTTATTTTATCCAGCACACCTTCGGGCCATGGGGCGGAAGCAGAAGTTGTTAAATACAAGTTTTGCACATGGCTTCTGAACGCAGCTACGTCAGGTTCATATATTTCCATCCCTTTCTCAGTCAGAAATGACACCAGATCAACTTCTTTTTTAAGCTGACTTTGGCGTCCACTTTCAGCTGCTGCTTCCGCTGCAGCCTGAACCTTAGCTTGCTGGTCGGCACTCATATTGTCCCATACAGCTTTTGAAAAAGCTACATAGTTCAAGTCAACTAGGTGAGAAGTCAACGCAATTTGGCAAGTAACTTCATAAAACTTGGCATCTACAACAGTTGGCAATGGATTATCTTGGCCGTCAACTGAGCTGGTAGAGAGTGCTGTGTATATCTCAGTAAATGCCATAGGTGTGGGGTTCGCACCAAGAGCTTTGCCCAGAAATTGCCAAGCGTCCGTACCAGGCATTCGTAAATTTACTCCTGCCAAATCGGCTGGCGTGCGTACGTTAACTTCATCGCGACACTGACGAAGGTTCACGTGGCGACGGCCCAAATACATAATACTTAAGAGCTTCACTCCAAGCTCATCCTCAACCTTTTTCTTAAAGGGAACCATTAAATCATTATTGAACACGGCAACTTGATGGGCCGCATTTTGATGGACATACCCGGTCGCAAAAATTGAGAACTCTGGGAAATACTGTGCCAGCTCTTGAGCTGAAGTAATGGACATCTCAAGATCACCGGATGCAATAGCCTCAAGCTCAGAGTTTTGTTTAATTAACGAGCCATTATAATGAGCTTCATAAGATGCAAAACCAGAAACTGCCGGTGCAAATACCTCTTGCAAGGCAACTGACCTTGCATCCGTTGCAGAGGCTGGCGTTGACATTCGGAGTTTTATTTGGTGCGAGCCAGCCAAGGCTGGCAGCGCTGTCATTGCAACCGATACGGCTATAATCGCAGTTAAACTACGTCGTTTAAATTTGTTAATCATTGTCTTCTCCTCTGGTGTTATTTTTTCATTATTCAATTAAATAGTGGTCATAGCGAGTTTCTTAAAAGAAGTTGGTGAGCTTGCGTTGCGGCTTCAAGCGGTGGCCTTACTTTTAACCAATCAGCATTTTTACTTTTTATGGCTAATAATGCTTTTACGCTGGCGGTTACAGGAGCTTTGACGACTAGGTTTGTGATCTTGTTTACCATTTCGTCATGCTTTTTTGTAATAATTATTTCTGCTAACGCATCAGGGAAAATATTGGACATTCCACATATCGCTCCTGCAGCACCGCAATTCACAGCATCTGCGAGTGTTCGCTCGTCTCCTACAGCAACCATCAAATCTTCATCCTTCAAAAACTCTTTTGTACCATCAAGGCGACCTGTGCTGTCTTTCACGCCAAAAATCATCTCAGAACCAAATCGTTCTTTTAAAAGTGCTATATGCTTAGGCTCAATTGGAACCATTGTAAGCTGGGGAATATTATACAGAATAAATTGCATCTTGAGTGTGCTTATGGGAATAAAGACAGAGACGTACCAATTTAAAACTCCTTCAAAACTAAGATCCTTAAAGAAAAATGGAGGTGCCAGAAGGACCTTCTTAATGCCCAGCTTATGATATTCACGGCAATGTGAGATCACTTCTTCAAAGGATGGCGTTATTACTGTCGCGATCAATTGCTCTGGTCGAACTCCAGCATTAATTAATTTTTTTACAACAGCCTGTTTTTCCATTTGTGAGATGGATGTGCCCTCTCCAGTAGTACCAAAAAGAGTTATGCTATTAGCACCATTTTGCAAAACCCATTTGCTATGAGATACCATAGTATCCTCGTCGATTGCCCCCCCCTTAGAGAAAGGTGTTGTTAGCGCAACCGATAGACCAAACATCTTTAAGACCCTTATTGAACTAACATGTCAGTTCAATAAGGGTTAATAAATGCACCCTGTCAACTGAATTTGATTATTTGACACTCAGAATATCTTAGGTTTCATCTGAAACTTTCATGGATGTATTTTTGGGATTTGGAAGCTTTAAACACAACGTGTCTCTCCGCTTTAGTGCTTTAGGCGGGAAGCCAAGGTTCACAAGTTGGGGTTTGAATAGCTTAGGAAAGATCCAACAATTATTGATTGTCCTTTCAAGTCTTTCTTGAGCTCAAACAAATAAATCCTTAAATGGAGCATATAATTCGCGTCTTTCAAAAGTAGGGCCAAAGGTCGACCGTTGTTGTTGCTGTTGTTTGGCTGGTTTCGTGGGTGTATGTTGGTTTAAACTAAGGAGAACCAAATGAGTCATGTAATGGATATTTCAATTAAGGAGCGTCTACTGGAAGAAATCCACAGGGCTGGTCAACTGTCGATACTTAATATGTCTACCCAACGGGCAAAAGCTGAACTTCAAATTGAGGTAATTGAAATGATGCTAGACAGTGGCTTAGGTATTAATGATTTAGGCAAAAAGCGTTCTACAGATTATGGTCTGAAATTGGACCATTAACCGAATGAGTGATGAAGAAGATACTGAATTAGATTTCACAGATCCTTTAAAAGGATCGTCAAGTTGACGATGCCGCTACGACAATTCTTTGAGTACTACCGACCTTGGAAAGCTTTATTCTTTCTGGATTTTGGCTGCGCCGTGGTTTCGGGGTTGCTTGAGTTGGCGTTCCCCCTTGCGATTAAAGGGTTCATTGACGTGTTGCTACCCAGCGGCAATCTGGCACTGACCCTATGGGCTGCAGTTGGATTGCTAGTCATTTACCTAGTTAACGCGGGTCTGATGGTGATTGTGATTTACTGGGGCCACAAGCTGGGCATCAATATCGAGACAGAGATGCGTCGCCGCGCTTTTGCTCATTTGCAACGCCTATCGTTTGGTTATTTTGACAAAGTTCGCACCGGCAAACTAGTGGCGCGTGTCACGCGTGATCTGGAGGAAATCGGTGAGGTTGCGCACCACGGCCCTGAAGATCTGTTTATTGCGGTTATGACTTTCGTTGGCGCTTTCATATTGATGGCCACCATCAACCTTGAACTGGCGCTCATCACAGCGGTGATAGTGCCTGCGTGCGTCGTGATTGTGTTGGTCTTTGGTGGACGGATGACACGAACATGGCGGGCGATCTATGCAAGGGTTGCTGATTTTAACGTGCGGCTTGAGGAAAACATCGGTGGTATCCGGGTGGTGCAGGCCTTTGCCAACGAGGAGCACGAGAAAACGCTTTTCGAGCACGACAACCGCCGCTACCGAGCGACTAAGCTGTCAGCCTACAAGCTGATGGCGGGATCATCCGCGCTGAACTATGTGGGAATGCGCCTGATTCAGGTGGTGGTCATGGTAACCGGTGCGGCCTTTGTACTGGACGGGTCGCTGACTACCGGTGGGTTCGTAGCGTTTCTGTTATTGGTTACCGTTTTCTTTCGTCCGCTCGACAAGATTGCGGCGGTGATTGAAACCTATCCACGCGGAATAGCAGGTTTCCGCCGCTACTTAGAACTGTTGGAGACCGAGCCAGACGTGACGGACGCGCTGGGTGCGGTGCAGGCACCAACTTTCAAAGGGGCGATCACATTTAGTGCCGTGGCCTTTGGCTATGGGCATGGACTGGGCGTGCTCAAGGGCATTACACTGGCAGTAAAGCCTGGTGAAAAGATGGCCTTTGTCGGTCAGTCGGGCGCGGGCAAGACGACGCTTATGGCGCTGGTGCCTAGATTTTATAATCCGAAATCGGGTGAGATAACTATCGACGGATTGAATATTTCTAAAATGACACTCAAATCTCTGCGCGACCAGATCGGCGTCGTCAGCCAAGACGTTTTTTTATTTGGTGGTACCCTGCGGGAAAATATTGCCTATGGACGATTGAATGCGAATGAGACGGCGATCTTGGATGCAGCGGAGAAAGCCCAACTATCCAAGATGATTGCGGAACTGCCTGCGGGACTAGATACTATCGTCGGAGAACGTGGCGTGAGCTTGTCGGGTGGGCAAAAACAACGGGTCGCGATTGCTCGTATATTCCTGAAAAACCCACCGATACTTATTCTGGATGAGGCAACCTCAGCGCTGGATTCGCATACAGAACGACAAATACAAATGGCCCTTGATGCGTTATCCGTCGATCGTACGACCTTGGTAATTGCGCATCGGCTTGATACTATCCGCAATGCAGATAGGATCGCGGTGATGCACGATGGTATGATTGTCGAAGCTGGAACGCATAACGAATTGAGCCAAACCTTGGGTTATTATGCCCGCCTGGCGGCCGTCTGACACTAACGCTCCTCCATCGGAGGATGGATAGCGAATGGGTTTATTGTTGAGAATAAAAGAAACTTGTTCTTCTTCTACGACAGAAAAGCTAAGGCGACAGTAGGCAGGCCCACTCTGGTGGTCCAATTCGAAAGTTACTGCATGATTGGCCATTGGTCCATCGGTACGATGGCTTCTGGCGCAGGCGGGCGGTAGTCCAATGCATATGTAGATGGTTTGGCAAGGGTATATAGATCGCATCGATATTGGCGTCCTGGAGAAGAAGCTCGTAGTCTTCTCGCTGGCGTGTAACTTCAGGTGTCGAAGTTGCCTGCGAAACTACTATGAATCATAATATTTTAACAAAATTAAGAGATTTCGGACACTAGGTTGTGCTCGAAACGCCAGATAATTCATTTGGTTTTGGCGGCGCACAACTTATAGCAAAACTGAATAACGGTGTGTACCTTGGGGGATCAGAATCAAGAAAGGACGGTTACGTGGGAGGTTTTTGACTTGCTTGAACGCTAGTCCTAACTTTTGGCTTGGTGATATCAATGATATCAGAGTGTTAGCTGATTGATGACGGATGTGCTGGCGGAGAGACAGGGATTCGAACCCTGGGAACCTGTAAAGCCTCAACGGTTTTCGAGACCGCCCCGTTCGACCACTCCGGCACCTCTCCTATTGCAATTTATATATTTTGTCGGGGTTATTTTGCAATCCAGAAAATGAAATAAACCTATTTTAGCGTAGTTTTATTCAAGACTTAGGTTGAGCCAGTTGCCCTCGAATTGTATCAAGGGTGAAAGTGTGTACTAAGGCGCGGTCCCCTCCGCATCTTCCGCCGCACAGTTTTCTCGTTGTTTGCGAATGAAAATAAAAGATTTTATGCATACTGTTAGATAAACAGCACCAGTGATACTCATGAATAACCTTGAAAAATCGGCCCAGAAATTTGCTGCGAAGAGAGTTCCTGAGAACAAGCTGCCCACCACACTTAATCCTCCCAAAAAGATGAATAAGCCGATCAAGACATTTAAATGCATGAAGAGTTTTTGTTTGGCTGGTAAACGGAGTGACAACAGCCCGAGAATGAAAATCGGTGATCCCATCATAGCGGGGATATATGATGTAAGCGACTTACTTTCGCTTAGGGATGAAACCAAAACTGCAAAAACGATCAATACTGCTCCATACAGAACGGAAATTTTGTCCGGATTTAGTCCAAAGACCTGATATTCTTTTTCTGACATTTCTTATTTTCCTTTGTTCGCTCGAGTGGAAGTCATTGATTTGGAGAAGTTTAGTTCTTATTTAAGCTATCTTTGGCAGTCAGCGAAGATGCGCGAGGAGTTTACTTAATTTTTACTGCTCTGGCCTTTCTTTTTTATTACGCGATATTGTCTAAATTGCTCGTGTCATTAACAACAATAATAAGGCCGAGAATGCCCATATCTTTGTGCGGTGTGCACCAACAAAAGTAAATACCTGGGGTCTTAAAAGTAATTGAGTTTTTTTGATGTTTTGGATTTCTTTGGCAGTCTTACGCCATCTGGTCCTTTTGATATGGACATTGTGACCTTTTGATATGGATATTGTGACCTTTGGCTGATGGTAGCTAGGTCACCGTATCGCCCATTGCGATCCGCGCGATCTCAATATTGTATATTTGGCTCAGTTTTATCAGCATTTCGATTGTAAGAGTTTCTGCTTGCGCCGTGATAGACCCAAAGATTGATAAAAGAGCGGCAAGTGCTGTCATCTGTGTTGGCTTAAGCGGTTCACTTACTTTATTGTGCTTATCAGGATACTGGTTAGGCACACTTATCAGGGATCGTTATATTTGCCCCTTGGACAGTAAGTTCATCAATTTGCGCTGCGTTGAGGGCATTGGATCGATCTTGCTCTTTACAGGGCATGTTCTATCATGATCGAATTAGAATTTATTTCTGTAAGTTATTTTGGATTTAAGAGCCAATGCAATTTACATGCGTGTTATAATCTCTGCGACAAAGACAAAGCCGACTATTGCAATCAGAGTTGCAAAGACGGTTCCTAAAAACGAGGGGAAAGATATTATTTTCTCTTTTTCTGTTTTGTCTTGCGCCGTCATTTTACGCGCTGCAAAAAAAATTATGCTTAGTACTAAAATGACAGCAAGAAGTCTTAAAACTAAAACCATTAATGTCTCCAATTTGCATCTGATAATTTTTAAATATGTTGATGAACCCAGTTGTAGCCTTAGATATAGAGAAACTAAGATAAATTCTACCCCACGCTGTATCCGCGCCTATCCCGATCCCGGCTAGCTGCCTGATGCAGAAAGAGCAGTTTTGACGAGATTAAGTTTATTTACCTCAGTAAAATGAACTTTTAGTTTGGACAAAAGTGCAAGTTTGGGGAACTATGAACAAATACCGCTTTGCGGTTGGAAAGTGGGAAAAATTTTATGCGCTTATTGATTTTTTGTGTGTGCTTGTGGTGTGGTGTCGCCTTTGCCGCTCGGGCGCAAGCGGAAGTTTATAATCAGCTTTACGAGGCATTACATCTAAATGACATTGTCGATATTATTAGAGCTGAGGGCATCGAGGAAGCGAAGACAACAGCCGGAATTTATTTGAAGTCTCTGGGACAAACAGGAACTTTCAGTACTGACATTGACAACCTATACGACACCACAAACCTCTCAACTTTAATTCTTGACGGAATATCTAGCCGTTTGACAGAAAAAGACGCAGAAGTGGCACTTGTTTTTTACAGCGGAGTTCTGGGAAAAAATATAGCTCAACTAGAGGCTTCTGCCCGATTGGCAATATCTGACAAGGCTGTGGAAGTTATGGCCATTGAAACAGCCAAATCTGCAAGCTCCAAGGATTCCAAGCGATTTGAAATGCTCAAAAAAAATATGGAGGAACTCAAACTGGTAGAGCATAATATGAAAGGGGCTTTTGCCAGCCAATATGGATTTCTGACCAGGCTATCTAAGGCTGGTGACATCAAACTCTCGCAGGACCAGATACTTTCGATGCTCTCTGGCAGTGAAGAAGACTTGCGCAAAGACGTTAGTGACTGGATCATGGGCTATAGTTACATGGCTTATCAACCGTTGATTGACGATGAGCTCGAATTATATTTTGATTTTTTGATGTCCTCCTCAGGTAAAGCTCTCAACAGCGTGCTTTTTGCTGTTTTCAACGACCTGTCAGTCCAAACCGCCAGTGCACTTGGCGAGCTCATTGCGCTGTCGCGCGAAGCGCGAGATTTGTAAGATTTGATACTCTGATAAACGTATTGACTTTACCATCAACCTAAAGGATAAACCGAACTTCGAAGCGCTTGTGGGCGCTGATTAATGACTTGCGCTTTAAATGCGCGCTGTCCGAGGCGGCTAATGCCAAAACACCCAATTCGGGGGCCATAGGGCGCGGAACAAAAGGAAATTAATATGTTTGCGGTTCTGAAAACCGGTGGAAAGCAATATAAAGTTAGAGCTGGCGATATGTTGCGTGTGGAAAAAATTGCGGCGAACGCTGGTGAGAAAGTCCAATTTAATGAAATTCTAATGCTCGGTGGTGACGCAGCGGTTGTCGGGACGCCAATGATCGCTGGCGCGGCTGTCCAAGGTGAGGTCGTTGACCAAATTAAAAGTGATAAGACCATTAACTTTGTCAAGCGGCGCCGTAAACACGGTTCGCAGCGGACCAAAGGGCACCGCCAGAAATTAACTTTGATACGTGTGACAGACATCCTGAGCAAAGGTGGCAATAAATCAGGGGTTAAGGCGGCTCTCGGAGGTTCTCTCGCAACGGTTGTGTCTGAGGACGCAACCCCAGCCAAAAAGGCTAAACCTGCGAAGAAAGCAGCTGAAGCCAACAACGCTTCTGCAGCAAAGCCGTTTGAAGCTGTTGCATCGGTAAAGGCCAAAACAAGCGGTGATGGTTTGACAAAATTGTCTGGAGTTGGACCTGCTATGTTGAAAAAGTTGAATACAGTCAACATCTCAACACTTGAGCAGATTGCAGCATGGACATCAGAGGATGTTGCATCGATTGATGAAAAACTGTCCTTAAAAGGTCGAATCGAGCGTGAAGGCTGGATTCAACAAGCAAAAGAACTTGCAAGCAAAGCTTAATAGGAGACGCATAGATGGCACATAAAAAAGCAGGTGGTTCATCCCGCAACGGCCGCGATTCTGCAGGTCGCCGCCTCGGTGTAAAATTGTATGGCGGCCAAGCTGCTATTCCGGGTAACATCATTGTTCGCCAGCGTGGCAACAAATGGTGGCCGGGCGAGGGTGTTGGTCAAGGTAAAGATCACACGATTTTTGCGACGTCCGAAGGCCATGTGACTTTTCATAAAGGTCTAAAGGGGCGGACGTTTATTTCCGTACTCCCAGAGTTAGAGGCTGCCGAATAGTCGAAACCCTATTTCAAAGTTTTAAGGGATCGGCGGAGACGCCGATCCCTTTTTCGTTTTGGGCGATGTCCTTTTGAAAGGTAATTAAAATGAGCGTTGCAGTACTAAGCTTTGCAGCTTTCGCGGTGTCCCAAGTTGCGACTCCGGGACCGGCCAACATGGCTATGCTCGCTACTGGCGCTCGGTTTGGTCTGCGCTCGGCTCTTCCCTTTGTAGGTGGTGTTATCTTAGGGAAACAACTTATTATCTGGCCAATTGGGTTTGGATTGATCAACTTGGCTGATCAAATCCCTTGGTTGTTTGTTCTGCTGAAGTATCTTTCTGCTTTTTATATCATTTGGCTTGCGTGGCGCGTCGGGAAAATGCGCTTGTCTGTCAATAAAGACAATGCTGCGGCGCCCAGCTTTGTTGCTGGCTTGTGGGTTCATCCGTTGAACCCAAAGGCTTGGGCGATGATCATTACTGGTTTTACCAATTTTGTAGAACCGGGCGCGTCGACTTTGACGACAACTGCAATTATTGCAGCTTGTTTGATAGGTGTACAAATAATTTGCCACCCTGTTTGGGCTTTCTTTGGGGACCGTATGGCAAAGGTTCTCATCGGAAAACCGGCTGAAAGGTATCTGATGTGGACTCTAGCGAGTGTTACAATCGTATTTGTTTTTTACGCACTTTTTAATGGAGAACTTTAATGAAACTGGAAAAAATCATAAAGCAGCCATTTGTTGAAACTGATCGCTTTGATTTGCGCCCCCTACGGCGTTCAGACACTGGTTTAATGGAGTTTTATACCAAAGACGAGCGTGTCGCGCGTATGACCCCTTCAATCCCGCATCCGCTTCCTGCTGGGGCAACTGAGGCTAAGGTTAGTAGAGCTTTGGCAAAGGACCGTGATGAGGATATTTGGGCCATTGACGGTACAAGATCAGGCCTGTCTGAGGTGCTAGGCCTTGTTAGCCTCCATCGTATGGGGAACAATCAAAGCGAACTCAGCTATTGGGTTGCCCCGGCCTTTTGGAACAAAGGCGTGGCTTCCGAAGTTACCAAGGCTATTGTCCAGCATAACCCGATGCTCAATAAAACTATTTTCGCAGCGGTTTTTCAGGATAACCCTGCATCAGCGCGCGTATTGACTAATTGTGGGTTTGATTACGTTGGCGATGCTGAGGCCTTCTGCGTCGCGCGTCAGGCCAATGTTGCTACATGGACGTATTTAAAGACATTTGACGATAGATAAAATTAATTGAAAATATAATTACAACCCTCAGGCTGGTGATCCACCAGAATGAGGAGAGAGACACATTGCAATTGTTGCCGAATTCAATGAGTCTGGGCCCTCCTTATGGCTCACTGTCGTCCTATACCACTATAGCTTGGCTGGCGCTTAGAGTTTGTGAATTTTCAGCTCAGCCTAAATTGAGAATATCAGGCTATATTCGTCATGGTAAATATATTGGTTCAATTAGAATAGATCCTAGCTTGAGATACTGGCTAGGTTCGACCCATTGGGAGCAAAGCATTTTAGAGGAGGCGGTGCAGACTGTCCTGGTGGTCTATTTCGAAAGCCCCAAGGCCAGCTCGTCTGAAACGAATTGTTTCCAAAGAAATACCCGCTCTGCGTCATAAACTTGTGTAGGATTGTGAAAATACCGCCGACTTTGTTGGTGTGATATGAACGCCAAGGTTCAGGTCGCGACGGTCCGCATTTTTGAATTGTGTTTTTAGCCAGTAGAAATGATGATGTTACTATTTCCAATACAGGCAAAGCAAACCTGTGATATTGCTCTTTGGATTGATAGAGGTTGGAAAGATTATGAACTTTATGATGATAGATGCGTATTATTTCTGGCAGATGGACTATGCAGAACAATCCTCAAGCGGTGATCAGCGCCCTTAGTTCGGCGAGCTTTTCAGCCACCATATCAGGCTTGCCACGAGCCTCAATGTTCAGCCGCAAAAGCTGCTCTGTGTTTGAGGCTCGCAGATTAAAACGCCAATGCTTAAAAGACAAAGACAGCCCATCGGTCTCGTCTCGGCTCTCAGCTTGAGATCCATAGGTTTCTTCTATGGCTGCAATCACGGATGCCTGATCTGGGACGCAGAAATTTACTTCACCCGATGAGGGGTAGGCGGCTTTACGCTCCTCTAACAAATCCCTAAGGCTTCGGCCCCGGCGGCTTACGATTTCAATCATGAGCAACATTGGTATCATGCCTGAATCGCACGCCATGAAATCGCGAAAGTAGTGATGTGCACTCATTTCGCCACCGTATACGGCACCGGTTTTGCGCATTACTTTTTTGATGAAAGAATGGCCACACTGCGACTGGACGGCTTGGCCACCCATCTGGGTAACGACGTCCTGTGTGGCCCAAATAACTCGTGCATCATGAACAATTTTTTGACCAGGTTCTCTGGTTAAGAACGCTTCAGCCAGAAGCCCTACTACATATTCGCCTGCAAGGAAGTCGCCCTCGTGATCAAAGAAGAAACAACGATCAAAATCTCCGTCCCACGCCACGCCCATATCAGCGCCATGTGAGATCACTGGAGCAGCTGTCAGGTGCCAGTTTTCGTTAAGTAACGGATTGGGAATACCGACTGGAAAGCTCCCGTCGGGCGTGTGATGTATACGGATAAACTCGATTGGTGCACCTGCTTTTGCGAGCGCTGTGGCCAGAGTGTCAAAGCTTGGTCCTGCTGCGCCATTGCCGGCATTGACGAGGACTTTCAAGGGTCGTACGGCTGCGATATCAATGAATTCCATAAGTTTATCTACATAGGCCTCGCGCGTTGCGCTAGCATCTATTAACTTCCCACCCACTCTTTTGGGAGAAAACTTGCCGCTTTCCGCCAACGCCTTAATTGCTGACATACCTTCTGAGTTGTTAATTGGAGCTGAGCCAGTCTTGACCATCTTCATCCCGTTGTAATCCATCGGGTTATGGCTTGCGGTGATGCAGATGCCGCCATCCGCGGCGAGATGTGTCGTTGCAAAGTAAGTCTCTTCCGTGCCGGATAGGCCCAGATCATGGACTTCCGCCCCAGCAGCCATTAGCCCACGTGCCACTTGGTCTGCCAGTGACACGGATGTGGGACGCACATCGCGGCCCAAGACCACGCGCCCTACGCCAATTACCTCTGCATAGGCACGGCCGATCCGGTAGGCGATGTCTTCATTCAACTCATCGCCCAATCGGCCGCGAATGTCATAGGCCTTAAAGCAACTGAGAGGGGGAATGCGCTTCATTTAAAAATCCTGTAATGATTTGTTGGTAATAGAAAACCCAAAATGGCCTGCTCTGTTCCGTCATTATTCCTTGAACTTGAGGCAGGTTCAAGTGCTTGGTGCCACACTAGCTTCTAAGGGAAGATTATTGCCTCTTACATTGATAAGGCTTTTGCCAGCTTTTTAAAAACAACCGTTTGGCGCAAAATTAGCACAATGTATTTCTCGAATTTCATAAATAATTTTCTGAAAGACATATACATGGTTGGCATTTCACTCGCCTATAAGATGTCAGACTAATGTGGCTATATAATTATAAAACATGATGAGTTTCTTGCTGTTTTAGAAGTTAATTGACAGGACGTGGTGTTGGCATCGTTTGATGTACTTCAACTAAATTGTATTGAATACAGAAAGTTACGTATGGCGGGATTTCGTCCTATTTCCTATTCCAAAAAGATTCTTTAAAATAGAAAATTTTAAGATAATTTTTTTTTGAGAAATGGCATTTTATTCTATTCAAAGTTTTTTTTGTCAATGCTTGAAAGCTTTAGATTGGCCAATCTGCACCTCTTTTAGATAGTGCTTTTAGAGCCTATGGCGGCTCGTCCGCGTTATTTTCATCGATTTCTGTCCGTGTGAGTTGGTTCAATAAGCTCTTCGAAAGCGAGTATTGATCAGGCGTTTTGTGGTCACAAGATACATCATTAAAGGAAATATCGGCATAAGTGGTTTCTGTCAGTAGCCTAACTTCCGCAGCCTAATTTGATAAGTCTTCAGCGCCAGTGTTTCCATAGTAGATCCTCTTGTTTCTTCCCTATTCGCATAAAACTTTTCTTATCAAATGATGTCATTCTCACACATTTACCTGCTAGTTTGCAAGTCGTTCCAGGTCAGTGGCACCTTGCCTGGACGCTCCACATGATGGGTAAAGCCAAGTAAGATGCGGACAGATTGATTTTAAGTAATGAGTGGAATTTCGTTATTGACGATCACCTTTGCGGAACCTTCTGAACCTCCTCCTTTAAAGTAGTCCGCTCCGATAGCTAGCAAAGCGGAGTAATAAAGATGGCCATTAGATGGCCATTAATAGGCGCAAGCCTAGAGAGCTTGCCTGCATCGGTGGATTCTTAGAAGTGGCACCAATGATGATGGTAATGATGACGCTTTGGTCGCCGCAGGATACTGCTGAGATTGTCACGATGTCTGGATCTTCTGGTCGTCTTGGACATCGTCTGGCTATCTTTCAACGGTATGATAGATTGATTGGATGGTTCGGTTATGGTCTAATGAAAGTGGCGTCTCTTTTCTCAATCCAACTTTTTGGGGGCAGAGAAACGTGACGTTGCTGTGTTTGCATTCATAAAAGAGGGTTTTATCAGATTTGATCCAGAGGAAATGACAGCTGATCAATTTCATGATAATCCAGCCTTTAGACGTGCATGCACAAAAAAAATGGGTTTGAGTTTAAAGATAAAGAACTTGAGCGCTCTGCTGACCGCCTTAAAGAAGAAGTTTCCGAGTCAGGTTGGATTGAAGTAGTTTTCTCGAGTTTTAATTTCAGACTAAGACTTGAGGCTTTGGGCAAGTTTATCTATTGCCTTAAAAAGCATGAACTTTAGAGGCGCATATGAAATTTCTTGATCTGGCCAAAGTTTATATACGATCTGGTTCTGGAGGTTCTGGTGCGGTTAGTTTTCGCCGGGAAAAATATATTGAGTACGGAGGCCCGGATGGTGGTGACGGGGGAAACGGTGGATCTGTCACCGTCGAAGTTGTCGACGGATTGAATACGCTCATTGATTTCCGCTACCAGCAACATTTTTTTGCGAACAATGGTGGCAGTGGTATGGGTCAGCAACGCACCGGTGCGAGTGGAAAAGATATAATTTTACGCGTGCCTGCTGGAACTGAAATTCTCGATGAAGATCAAGAAACTGTTCTGGGGGAGCTTGAAGAAGTTGGCCAGCGACTTGTTCTTGCCAAAGGCGGCAATGGCGGCTTTGGGAACCTATATTTTAAATCGTCAACCAATCAAGCCCCGCGCCGAGCCAATCCTGGGCAGGCGGGGGTTGAGCGTACGATTTGGCTGCGGCTGAAACTTATCGCGGATGCAGGCCTTCTTGGGATGCCAAACGCTGGTAAGTCGACCTTTCTGGCGGCAACCTCTAATGCGCGGCCCAAAATAGCGGATTATCCCTTTACCACCTTGCATCCAAATCTTGGAGTTGTTGGGATAGACAATACCGAATTTGTCATGGCAGATATCCCGGGTCTTATTGACGGGGCGCACGATGGGCGCGGTCTTGGTGATCTATTTCTTGGACATGTCGAAAAATGTTCCGTCCTATTGCACTTGGTGGATGCAACTGCGGGTGACTTTATACAAAATTACCGCGTCATCATGCATGAAGTGAACGCCTATGGTGGCAATCTGAATGACAAACCGATAATTATTGGGTTGAACAAAATCGATTCTCTGGATGAGGAAGAACGCGTCTTTTTTAAAGAAGAACTTGAAGCGGTTTGTGGACAAAACGTGCTGCTTCTTTCTTCTGTGAGTGGGGAAGGGGTGCCCGAGGCGCTTCGGGCCTTAAGACATGTAATTGACGACACCATTAGTAAAGCTGATCAGAGCGATGAGGATTTAGGAGAATGGAAACCCTAAGCGGTGCCAAGCGCATTGTTGTTAAAATTGGCTCTGCGCTGCTGGTATCGGGTCAGGATGGAAAGCTACGCGGGGCTTGGCTTGCATCGCTTGCTAAGGATGTTGCCACAATTAAAAACCGTGGATGCGATGTTGTACTTGTGTCCTCAGGATCTATCGCACTTGGACGTAGGGTTCTTAATCTTGATCTGAATGATTTGGCGCTGGAGCAATCTCAGGCGGCCGCCGCAGTCGGGCAGATTCGTCTTGCCAGGGCCTATGAGGAAGTTCTTGCGCCTTTTGGAATTAAGACAGCCCAGATTTTGGTCACTCTGGAAGATAGTTCTAATCGTCGCAGGTATTTAAATTCCAGGGCAACTATGGAAACGCTTTTAGCACTTGGTGTTGTGCCGATCGTGAATGAAAATGATACGGTTGCAACAGATGAAATCAGATATGGCGATAATGACCGACTTGCGGCTCAGGTTGCGGTGACGGTTGGGGCAGACAAATTAATACTTCTTTCGGATGTCGATGGATTTTATTCGGCCAATCCAAAGTGCGACGCTGATGCAAAACGCTACCAGACGATATCTGAGATAACTCCCGAATTAGAGGCGATGGCAGGGGACGCGGAATCTGGTCTGTCCAAAGGTGGAATGAAAACGAAACTATTAGCTGCAAAAACTGCGACTGTCGCAGGCTGTGCTATGGCAATTGCAAAAGGTTCTGTTTTGCATCCGTTACGCTCGATTGAAAACGGGGCCCCTGTCACGTGGTTTGAGCCACAACTTGATCCGCATACAGCGCGAAAACGTTGGATTTCTGCGATAAAACCAATGGGAGAGATTTACGTTGATGAAGGTGCTGTTGCTGCGCTGAAGGCGGGCAAGAGCCTTTTGCCGGCCGGAGTGACAAATATATCTGGTAAGTTTGTACGGGGAGATGCCGTTGTTATTCGCGCGTTCTCTGGATATGAAATTGGCCATGGTTTGATTGCGTATACCTCTGAGGAGGCTCAATCAATTAAAGGCTTGCGCAGTTCACAAGTTGAACATGTGTTGGGGTATCCGGCGCGTGCAGCACTGATACATAGAAATGACATGGCGACGTAATGTGGGGCGCTCTGGAGACGGGATATGGAACATATTGATTTTATGATGCAAAAAATTGGGCAGCAGGCTAAAGACGCAGCGTCGCGTTTGGCGTATGCGTCCGCTGATGAGAAACGCCAAGCCCTGCGCGTGGCTGCTGACCATGTTTGGGCACGCCGCGATTATATTATAGCGGAAAATGGCAAAGATCTTAAATTTGGCCGGGACAAATGCATCTCCGAGGCGATGATGGATCGCCTTATGGTGAATGAAGAAAGGATTGCCACTATGCGTGATGGTCTTTTGTCTGTGGCTGAGCAAGATGACCCAGTTGGCAAGCTGTTGGATGAATGGGAGAGACCCAACGGCTTGACTATTAAAAAAGTGGCTACTCCACTGGGGGTTATTGGAGTCATTTATGAGAGCCGGCCCAATGTCACTGCGGACGCTGGCGCGCTAGCACTAAAATCGGGTAATGCTGTTATTTTACGTTGTGGATCGGAAAGCTATCATAGTTCGGTTGCTATTCACGCATGTTTGTTACCCGGACTAGCAGAGGTCGGGTTGCCGCAAGCCTCTATTCAATTGATCCCAACCCGCGATCGTGCGGCTGTCAAACATCTTTTGCGGATGAATGAATTTGTTGATGTGATCGTGCCCAGAGGTGGCAAAGGTCTGGTTGGCTTGGTGCAAAACGAAGCGCGGGTGCCGGTGTTTGCCCATCTTGAGGGGATCGTGCATATTTATGTTGATAAATCCGCAGACCCCGTGAAGACAGTTGAGGTCGTGTTAAACTCAAAAACCCGCAGGACTGGAATTTGTGGGGCAGCTGAATGCCTGCTGTTGCACAAGGATATCGTTGAAGATCTTGGAGAGAGCGTTATTTGCGCACTATTGCAGGCAGGGGTTGAAGTCCGCGTAGGAGAAGGCCTCAGCCACATTGGAAAAACGATAGGCGCAAATGAAGATGATTGGGGCGCAGAATTTCTAGGAAGTATTATCGCTGCACGCCAAGTCGCCGGTATTGAAGATGCGATTGAGTATATTCAAACGTATGGTTCACATCATACCGACTGCATTATGACTGAGGATATGGCAGCTAAAGATTTGTTCTTTCAGAGGGTAGATAGCGCCATACTGATGCATAATGCGTCTACTCAATTTTCTGACGGTGGCGAATTTGGGATGGGGGCTGAAATTGGTATTGCAACCGGCAAGCTGCATGCCCGGGGACCGGTCGGCGCGGCTCAACTTACCAGCTTTAAATATCTAGTATCTGGAAATGGGACTATTCGGCAATAATATCGATCATTATTTTCATGGGATGCTTTATTCTTAACATTGTAAACGTCCAACTTTTGGTGTGGCTGTTGTGATGTAAAAAATGGATAACAATAAAGTTTGCGCCTTTACTAGGGACAGGTCAGTTTCAATTTGACAGTCGAATTTCTGCTCTTAGCATTCTGTTCCGACAGGTTGGACGTTTGAAAAAGCATTCTTAGACGAGATTTCATGAGTATTCAAAGAATTGCCAAAAGCAACTCCAAAAAACTTAATTCTATTCGCTTCATTGTGAGAGTTTTCAGCAAGGAGGTCAAATTCAGGCCCTAGATTATCTCTTGCACTCATCAATATAGGTTCAATGCCGTTGTGAATTGCACCAATAGAGCTTATTAAGTAATAATACACCTTGATCCGATCAGAAATTCAAGTTTTGGCATTGGCTTGGTCATTAAGTGACCCTCTAAAAGGATGATTAAAGGTTGGAAGATCTTAACATATTTTTGGAACCTGGAATGTATGTCCGCAATCCATCGCAACCCGATTGGGGGACTGGACAGGTACAGTCCCGCATAAACGGTAAAATCACCGTCAACTTTCCCGAAATGGGTAAGGTTGTCGTTGATGGTTGCCTAGTTGCGCTGCAGCAGGTGTTTGAAAATGATTAAAATTAGCCTGCCAATCAAACAACCCAAGGGTGTGTTCGCTTTCAACTCTATCTTGGGTATCTTTTGGGTGAATCTGCCTAATAATGTAACAAAATGTAATTAGAGTGCTATTGAATGTTACAGAGTGAACCAAAGTTCTTTGTAAAAATCGCTGAAACTGAAGAAGAATTTCATTCTGCGCATAGGCTACGCTATGAGGTTTTTGTAAAAGAGCTTGGAAGTTCGGGACCTTTGATAGACCATAAAAATTTACTTGAGAAGGATGAATTTGACCCATATTTCGATCATCTGATACTATATGATCTCGCCAAACACGAATGCAGTACATCGGACGTTGTTGGGGTTTACCGGCTTTTACCCCATGACAAGGCTTTAGAGTTGGGAAGATTTTATTCCGAAGGTGAATATGATCTGGATGTTCTGAAAGCCTCAGGCCGCAGGATGCTTGAACTTGGGCGGTCATGTCTCCATCAAAATTATAGGGGCGGTAGTGCTATGTATTATTTATGGAAGGCACTTTCTGAATATGTGCTGCAGCGCGATATCGAAATCCTATTTGGTGTTGCCAGTTTCCATGGAACTGATATGGCCAAGCTGTCTGAGCCGCTTAGTCTTTTACATCACAATCATCTTGCACCAATAAATTTGAGAGTACGGGCCAAAGATCCCAACAGTCAACGCATGGACTTGGTCCACCTTAATGATTTAAATCGCCCAAAAGCAATGATCGCAGTGCCATCCTTGATCAAAGCATACTTGCGCCTTGGCGGTGTCGTGGGAGAGGGGGCTTACATAGACCGTGCTTTCAATACCACTGATGTGTGCCTCATTTTGGATACGAAAAAATTAAATAGCAGACAGAGGAGCATATATGTCAAACCGGAAAGCTATAAACTATGATGTGGGAGAGCCAACGAGAGCCGCCCAAGCCATCTCTAAACATTTTTTCTATCCTACTGGCAGCTGTTAAGGCTTTTCCTTTCTTATGCGTGGTCCTGGGCGGTTTGAGTGTTCTACTGCTTGTCCGTTTGATCGAATACCCTGTCTTTGGACAAGCGCGGCCTGTCACGCCTTATATTACCAAGTTCGTTTGCAGAAGCTCGCTGTTCTTTATCGGGGTGCGGTGTCGGGTAATGGGAACGCCTATGCTAAAGCCTGGGGCAATCGTCTCCAACCATGCATCTTGGTTGGATATATTTGCTTTGAACGCATTTCAAAGGATTTATTTCGTGTCAAAATCAGAAGTTTCAAGGTGGCCTTTGATCGGTCAACTTGCGCAGGCCACTGGGACTTTGTTTATCGAACGAAACCCTCGAAAGTCATTTAATCAGCTTCGATTATTCGAAAAACGGCTTGATGCTGGTCACAGATTACTGTTTTTTCCGGAAGGGACGTCTAGTGATGGACTTCAGGTTTTACCTTTCAAATCAACGCTTTTTGCTGCATTCTTTAATAAAAAATTGAAGTCTATATCGTTTGTTCAACCCGTGTCACTTTACTATGAGCCACCCGCTCGTCAGGATGAAAGGTTTTATGGGTGGTGGGGCGATATGGTGCTGGGTAAGCATTTGCTACTTACCTTGGCCACCATGAAGCATGGCGCAATTCATATAACTTTTTCCGAGCCTGTTGCCGTTGCGGACTTTGAATCTCGCAAAGAATTGGCTCAGGAGTTAGAGTCTATTGTGGTTGCGACACATGAGGCTGCCAGAGCTATGGCACGGCTGACATAAGCTTTCTCAGAGTTTTGCTTGGATTGTCACTGTCCCAAATCTCTTGTCCAAACGCAAGAAAGTCTGTGAAAGGGCCAATTTCGCTTAGTTTTTCGGTAGTCAGTCTGCCTTCGGCTACCACGGGTACTTCGATCACTTGTGACCACCAGTCAAAAAGATCAGTCTCTATGAGTTCCCCATCATTTAAATCCGAGCTAGAGATTGGACCAAAGCTGATGTAATCTGCGCCCGCCTCCCCCGCAGAGAGCCCAACATGACGCGATGCGCCGCAGAAGGCTCCAACGATTGCATCTTTACCCAACAGTTTTCTGGCTTTTGCAATATTTTTTGAACCATCCGAAAGATGCACGCCATCTAGACCAAATCTTTCAACCAAAAGCATATGACTCTCAATCACAATAGCCACGTCATGGGCATGGCAGATTTCGCGCATGCTGTCGGCTATTTTTCCAATCTCGCGCTCGTCCTGACTACTGAGTTGCAGGCGAAAGCAGGCGACATTGAAGTTTGTCAGGGTCTCTATCAAAATTTCTGGAAATGCGCTAGATAGTTTGATTTCTGGCGGTGACACAAGATAGATTTTTGGCTGTGAAGTATCGCTCATGGCAGTTTGATTTCCGTTGTTAGGCTTTCTTAATAGGTCCGAAATCGTGATTTGACCATGGCAATGTTTGCGAAGCTCTTTTCATCACAGTGTAAGTGTCATAAAGACGATGCGGCAATAAGGATCTCAAGTCATGTCTGAAAACCCGATGCAGCCATCCTTTGTTTTAGTCCGTCCGCAAATGGGCGAGAATATCGGCGCGGCTGCGCGTGCCATGTGGAACTTTGGACTTGATAAGATGCGGGTGGTTTCTCCGCGCGACGGTTGGCCCAGCCAGAAAGCCGTTGCTATGGCAAGTGGTGCTGGTCGACTACTGGACGAAGCAGTGCAGTATTCCAGTGTTGCGTCTGCCGTCTCCGAAAGCCATTATGCATTTGCCACGACGGCTCGGACAAGAGGATTGACCAAAGTGATATATTCGCCGAATGAGGCGATGTTACTCGCCGCACAAAAGATACAGGCAGGTCAGCGCGTTTCAGTTCTTTTTGGTCCTGAACGTGCAGGGCTTGAGAATGAGGATGTTGCGCAGGCCAATGCCCTTATCTCGGTACCAGTGAACTCTCAGTTTGCATCGCTCAATCTTGCGCAATGCGTTTTGCTGATGGCTTATGAGTGGCGGCGCGCCAGTACAGAGGTGCAAGCACAGCGCATGGAGATGGTTAAAACTGATTGGGCAACGGGCCAAGAGGTTGAAATGCTGGCCCAACACTATGAAGAACGACTGGACGAGGCCGGTTTCTTTTTTCCTAAACAAAAAGCGAATGGTATGAAGATCAACTTACGCAATATGTGGTCAAGGCTGTCCTTAACCCGAGCTGATGTTCAGATGTTTCATGGCATGGTGCGTCAAATTGTGCGCTGGAAAGATAGGGACCATTAGCTTGCAGCTCACTATTGAAAATCCTATCTGATACAACAAACACGATCATGAAAGTCATGCTATGAGTAACAAAAGATCAATTTTTCAAGAGGTTGACGGCGAAGCCAAAGACGCTGCAGTGGCTCAAACGGGTTTGATCGATAAAGGGTCTGGAATCGGGGCACGCACAGCTGTCCGATTTTGGCTGTTTGTCCTGATGGCACTAGTTATCTTGATGATCGAAGTAGGCGGTTTGACTCGCTTAACTGATAGCGGATTAAGCATAACGGAATGGCGACCAGTCACTGGGGCCGTACCGCCACTCAGCGCAGCTGTCTGGAACTCTGAATTTGCCAAATACCAGAATATTCCTGAATATCAGCTGCAAAATGAGGGAATGAGCCTGTCTGAGTTCAAAGTGATCTATTGGTGGGAATGGGGCCACCGACAGCTGGGGCGCGTCATCGGTCTGGTCTGGGCCCTTGGCTTCGTGTTTTTCTTAGTCACACGAAAAATTCCAACAGGCTGGACGGGCAGACTGCTCGTTATTGGGGTATTGGGTGGATTTCAAGGGGCAGTCGGTTGGTGGATGGTTGCTAGCGGCTTGACTGGATCAATGGTTGATGTTGCGAGCTATCGACTGGCTACACACCTTGGTATTGCTTTCGTTATTTTGGGCTTTATCACGTGGTATGCTTTAGCATTGGGCCGCAGTGAGGGTGACTTGCTCAAGCAACGCCGTGCTCGCGAGAACAGAGTCTACACATTCTCGACTAGCCTGATTGGACTTGGATTCCTCCAGATACTGTTTGGCGCTTTAGTGGCTGGTATAGATGCTGGCAGCAGCTACACCGACTGGCCTCTCATGGCGGGAGGCTTTTTCCCGCCTGATCCTTTTACAATGGAACCGTTGTGGCGCAACTTTTTTGAGGACCCTGGGCTGGTGCAGTTTATGCATCGTGTCACGGGATACTTACTTTTTGGTCTTGGCGTTTTCCTCTGGTGGACGACGCGACATGCAGGCAATAACAGTGTTAAGTCTGCTTTCAAAATCGTCTTGGGATTTATGATTCTGCAAGTGGTTCTTGGCGTTATAACGGTTATATATGCGGCTCCTTGGTATTTCGCAATTGTTCATCAGCTTGGAGCAGTTTTGCTTTGGATGGCAATTATAAGGGCACAGTTTTTGGTGGGATTCCCTCCGTCGCAAAGTCTTAGGAATTGATAGATATGACTAAATTTGAAAGTTTGATGGCTTACAACAAGGACACGGTCGCTATTGGTAAAATAGCAGAGCGACTTGGTTGGGATCAGGCAACTATGATGCCCAGAGGTGCATTGGCCGACAGAACAGAAGAATTTGCAGCACTTGAAAAAATAATGCATTTTCGCAAAAGTTCAAATGAATTAAATGACTTACTGAATGAGGTTCAGACAGATAAGCTCGACCAGTTCCAACAGCGTCAAGTATATCTCATCCGCAAATCATTTGATCATACGCGCAAAATTCCACAAGACCTTGCAATTGCTCTGGCAAGGCTGACGCCTGAATCCCATGCAGTATGGGAGCAGGCGCGGCATGATGATGATTTTGATGCTTTCAAACCACTCTTGGCGCAAGTGATAGCGCTGCGCCAGAAAGAAGGTCAGGCTCTTGCCAAAGGCACTGAATTATCGTCCTACGATGGGCTGCTGAATAAATATGAGCCAGAGGGTTCAACTAAAGACATTCAATCTATGTTTGATGCCCTTCGAGGACCACTTGTTGAACTAAGGGCGGCAGTATTGGATAAAGAAAAACCTAAACCGCTAATGGGTATTTTTGATATTGACCAGCAAATGGTCCTATCTCAAGAGTTGGCATCGACGTTCGGCTATGACCTAAACCGTGGCAGAATAGATAAGGCTGTGCATCCGTTTTCCTCTGGCAACAGTTCCGATGTCCGCATAACTACCCGCACCATTGATAAAGATCCAATGAACTGCTTTTACTCTACCATTCACGAAGTTGGACATGCCTGTTACGAACAAAACATCAATTCAGATTATGCGTTTACAGCCTTTGGAAAGGGCGCATCTTTGGGGGTCCATGAAAGCCAAAGCCGGATTTATGAAAACCAGCTTGGACGGTCGCGGGGCTTCACAGCGCATCTTTACCGTCGCATGTTAAAGATTTTTGGCGATTTCGGCGTTAAAGATGAAGAGACGTTTTACAAATTGGTGAACAGAGTTTCTGATGGATATATCCGCACGGAAGCCGATGAGATGCAGTATAATCTGCATGTTATGCTGCGCTTTGATATCGAACGGAGCTTAATGTCCGGGGATCTGTTGATTGACGATCTTGAAGCGGCTTGGAACGATAGATTTATGGACGATTTTGGGTATGCGGTCGATCGACCCTCAAATGGAATTTTGCAAGATGTCCATTGGTCGGAAGGTATATTCGGCTACTTCCCCACGTACTCTCTGGGAAATGTCTATTCTGCATGTCTTTTTCAAGCCTTGGAGAAAGATATTCCTAATCTGCAGGATGATCTTGCAAAAGGTGACCTGGCGCGGGCTACTGGTTGGCTTAAAAAATCCCTTCAACAGCATGGTAGTGCATATAGTGCCGACCAGCTTATGACAATGGCATGTGGTAAGTCGCCAAAAGTCGAACCGCTCGTTTCATATATTACTACAAAATTCTCCGATATTTATAATCTATAACGAATAGATCCCATGCGAGATTATCATGTGGTCAGTGCACGTTGTTGGATTAGGTAATTATAGCGCTGTTGAGATATTTATCTGAGAGTAATAGTGGAACCCTATTGGGGTTCCACTGCTTCAACGGTCTCTTCGACTTGATCGCCTTGATCCGCAATCCGAGCCACTGATACAACTTCCTCGTTCTTGCCAGTATCAAACACTTTGACCCCGCCAGCACTTCGCGACCGGAATGAGATACCCTCTACAGGCACTCGGATCGATTGGCCTGTGGATGTCGCCAGCATGATCTGATCATCAATCTCGACTGGAAAACTTGCTACAAGCTCGCCGCCGCGCATGACTTTGTCCATGGCAGCAACGCCCATACCACCGCGTCCGCGCACGGGATAATCATGGCTGGAAGAAAGTTTGCCTGACCCTGTTGCGCTGATCGTTAAAATAAGGTTCTCAGCTGCTGACATTTCTGCATAGCGGTTTGGACTGATGGTTGCGTTTACGTCAACCGCTTCCTCGTCACTGACTTGTTCATCATCAACCATACCTGCAACGGCGCGCCGCATTTTGAGATAGGCAACCCTTTCATCCGGATTTGCCTTGAAATGACGGATAATGGACATGGAGACCACGCGATCATCGCTTGATAAACGAATGCCGCGTACGCCAGTGGATTTACGCCCTTTAAATATGCGCACATCAGTCGTGGAAAAGCGAATTGCGCGGCCTGAATTTGTCACCAGCATAACATCGTCATCTGCATTGGCGATCCGTGCGTTGACCAATTCTACCCCCTCGGGTAGGTCCATTGCAATTTTTCCGTTTGACCTTACATTTGTGAAATCAGACAACGCGTTGCGCCGAACATCACCCCCTGAGGTGGAAAAGATAATCTGTAAGTTTTCCCATTCCTCTTCGGGAACATCTACTGGCATGATCGCTGCTATTGACGCCCCTTGGGGGATGGGCAGTAGGTTGATAACCGCTTTGCCTTTAGCTATTCGCGATCCTTGGGGTAAACGCCAAGTTTTCAATTTATAAGCCATACCATCTGTCGTAAAAAACAGCAGTTGAGTATGGGTGTTCGCGACAAAAAGTGTGGTTACCACGTCTTCGTCTTTGGTCTGCATCCCCGAAATGCCTTTGCCACCCCGCCGTTGGGAACGGAAATCCACCAGTGGTGTTCGCTTGATGTAGCCACCCGAGGTGACCGTCACGACCATATCTTCGCGTTCGATCAGGTCTTCATCTTCCATGTCGCCCGACCACTCGATGATTTCGGTACGGCGTTTTACAGCAAATTTTTCTTTCACTTCAGCAAGCTCATTTGAAATTATTTCCATAATCCGAGCACGCGAGCCCAAAATTTCAAGGTACTCACGGATTTTTTCAGCGAGTTCCTGCAATTCGTCTGTAACTTCCTTAACGCCGATCTGCGTTAGCCGTTGAAGCCTTAGTTCAAGAATAGCGCGTGCCTGCGTCTCTGAGAGGCTATAAGTCCCATCATCATTTATCTTCTGTGTCGGATCATCGATTAAAGCGATGTATTCTGCAATTTCGTGAGCAGGCCAGCGTCTAGTCATTAATTTGCTGCGGGCATCGGCAGCATCTGCCGAAGCGCGAATGGTTGCTACAACTTCGTCAACGTTTGACACAGCAACGGCCAAACCGCACAGGATATGACTGCGTTCACGTGCCTTTCGAAGTTCAAAAGCAACGCGACGCGCCACCACTTCTTCGCGGAAATCGACAAAGTTTGTCAGAAAAGTTCTAAGCGTAAGTTGCTCGGGGCGTCCACCGTTAAGAGCCAACATATTACAGCCAAAATATGTTTGCATTGAGGTGAAGCGGAAAAGTTGGTTAAGAACCACTTCTGCCGTTGCATCCCGCTTAAGTTCGACGACAACGCGTACTCCATTTCGATCACTTTCGTCTTGGACATGAGAAATGCCTTCGATCTTCTTATCACGCACTTGCTCGGCGATTTTTTCGATCATGGCAGCTTTGTTTACTTGGTAGGGAATCTCATCAATAATGATGGCATAGCGATCTTTTCGGATCTCTTCGATCCGAGTTTTGGCTCTTACGATAACGCTTCCACGGCCTTCAAGGTAAGCTTTCCTTGCCCCAGTTCGACCAAGGATAATGCCTCCTGTTGGAAAGTCTGGTGCGGGTATGTATTGAATTAAGTCTTCGCTTGTTAGATCCGTGTTCAAGATAAGGGCCTGCACAGCATCAATAACCTCGCCCAAGTTGTGGGGTGGTATATTGGTCGCCATACCAACAGCAATTCCGCCCGCACCATTGACCAACATATTTGGAAAACGCGCCGGTAGAACAGTTGGTTCGCGGTCTTTACCGTCATAATTATCCTGAAAATCGACTGTATCTTTGTCTATATCGGCTAGAATGAAGGCGGCAGGATGGTCCATCCGCACTTCAGTATAACGCATCGCCGCTGCATTATCTCCATCCATTGACCCAAAATTCCCCTGTCCATCCAATAATGGAAGCGACATTGAAAAGTCCTGAGCCATTCTGACCAAAGCATCGTAAATCGCCCCATCGCCATGGGGGTGGTATTTCCCCATAACTTCGCCCACGGGGCGCGCTGACTTGCGATATGGTTTATCATGACTGTTGTTGGTCTCATGCATTGCGTAAAGAATACGTCGATGCACAGGTTTCAAACCATCCCTCAAATCAGGAATAGCGCGACTTACAATAACGCTCATCGCATAATCAAGGTAAGATGTTTTAAGCTCGTCGGTTATGGAAACCGTTGGCCCTGTGTATGTATCACCAGAGCGAGGAGTGTCGCCCTCAGTTTCATTAGTATCAAATGTGTCGTTCAATCAGGGCACTCGTTTTCTAAGGGTCAACATTTTGCTATATCCTTCCTATCAGATTACCGATATATGGTGCAATGTGCAAGGATGTTGCTCACTCATTTAACCGACGATTTTTGCCAGTTGTGGGGTCTTAGGGAACGATCCTTGTATACTTGCTTCCCTCTAAACTAACTCCGACTTTTAAGCCAGACTGTCCAAAACTTACAGCAATAATTGGGGCAAGAGCCGTAGTCGTTTCTGCGCGTATGTTTTCAGCTTGGTGATAACTTGTAAAATCGACATCTCCGGATAACGCCCACCCCTGCGAGCTTTTAAAGTCTTCAATTGATTTACGGGTCATAAAGAACAGAGCATGTCCATACTGTTGTGCTCCGATCTGGAGGCCATAACCCGCAGATGCGACAGAATAAAAGTCTTCTGTTGCTCCGTTTACTCTTAGGGCACCCCGTCCGTATGAACCGCCATAAAATAACCCGGCTTCGGTGACAAGTGGTATGACCAGAACGCCGGCGGCCTTGTTACTCAATTCTTTGATGTTTGGGTTTTCAGAGTATAGCTCATTCAAAGCCATATCCACACGTGCATCGATCTTTTCAGCATCTTCTTTAAGAAAGTCGGTATTAATCATTGTTGGCATTTTGGTAGCACATGACGCTAAAACCATGCTTGAGATGAGGCAAAGCGCAGTAAAGGAGCGTTTGAAGGGTAAAGTTGACATTGGACACCTGTATAAATCGTTTACTGCGTTTCTGCGATTTTAGCCGCTTTTTTTTAAGTATACTCTAGCTTTTTAATGCTGTCACTATCTCAGTCTGTTCGTGTCAGGTTTCAGCAAGCTTACGCGCAGCCTCAATTGCGAAGTAAGTCAAAATCCCGTCACAGCCAGCCCGTTTGAACGCCATCAAACTTTCCATCATCACACGGTCATGGTCTAGCCAGCCATTTAAGCTTGCCGCTTGCAGCATGGCGTATTCGCCTGACACCTGATATGCGAAGGTTGGAACACCGAATTGATCTTTTACCCGTCGGCAAACGTCCAGATAAGGCATGCCAGGTTTAACCATAACCATATCGGCGCCTTCGGATAAGTCTCGTGCCACCAAACGCAGTGCTTCGTCTGTATTCGCGGGGTCCATCTGATAGGTCGACTTATCGCCTTTTAAGGCGCCAGAAGCGCCTACCGCATCGCGGAACGGGCCGTAAAATGCGCTCGAGTATTTGGCAGAATAACTCATGATCATCACATTTTGATGGCTGTGGCTCTCCAAAGCGCTGCGCATCGCGGCAATGCGATTATCCATCATGTCTGATGGGCCGATTATATCACTGCCGGCTTCTGCCTGAGACAAAGTCTGTTTAACCAATGCCGCAACGGTTGCATCATTCACGATCTCGCCATCGATAACAAAGCCATCATGCCCATTAATATTGTAGGGATCGAGTGCAACATCTGTCATCACTGCAATATTAGGGACGGCTTTCTTGATTGCTCGAGTCGCCCTGTTAGACAGATTATTTGGGTTCCATGCCTCAGCGCAATCGGCAGTTTTCAAAACAGCATCTGTGTATGGAAACAGGCATATGACTGGAATTCCTAGATCTGCAGCCTCCTTTGCGGCTTCTACCACGCGGTCGACGCTGCGACGCTTAACGCCCGGCATTGATTCTACAGGTTCTTCGATGTTTTCCCCGTCACGGACAAAGACAGGCCATATCAGATCATTCGTTGTAAGGGTATTTTCTCGGACAAGGGCACGTGTAAGCGGCGATTGTTTTGAGCGACGAAATCGAGCTGCTGGGAAAGGAGCGCTAGTGGCAGTCTTCATCAAGTTTTCTCCGAAATTTTAGGGCAGTTTTACACGTAATATTTGACTGAGCAAGTTTTCGCAATTGGTTTGCTCTTGCACCTGTCTGGATTGCCTCTAGATTATAAAAAAAGATGTGGGATTTTCAAGGTTAAGCTATGTATTTGATAGATTTTCATTCGTTTTCAAATGCTTGGTTTTGGCTCTGCATGATATCTTTGTGGACTATTTCAAGTCAGGTTTTCTTGGGTCTGCCATATCATCAGCTAAAGCTTGCCAGTAAGCATAACAATGAACGTCAAATAGTGCTTGTTCAGACTGCGCATCTGAATGCCCAACGCGTGTTGTGGGGCTATCGGCCATTTCCAAAGACCTTGATCGTCGGCTTGGGAAGTTTTATTATAACATTTTGGGGGGTTGTTGCCTTTTCTTACAGTATTGAGCCCCTGCAAGCCTTATTTTTTCTAATTGTTCCGGCTCTCCCAACGCTGTATTTGCGCTGGCGTCTTGTTCTTTGGATTGTTACAGCTCTTCCTAACTTTGACGAGCTTTTCGAAAAAATTAGAAGCCTTCGGTTTTGGACGCTTGTTTCATCCTCAGCGACGATCTTTGTGTCGACGTTTTGGGGCGTTTTTTTTCTAAAGAGCGGTCTTGCAATTTAATCCAACCAATAGCTGTGGTAGGCGAAAGAACAAATGACGCATGACTCTCATATAATCGTTGGCGGTGCTCCTGAAGGGTATGATGCGCAGCTTTTAATTAAAGAACTTCTGCTGGCAAACGGGCCTGTAATGCATGTTGCGCGCGACGATAAGCGATTGGCCGCAATGGCAGAAGCAATTTGTTTCTTTGCCCCTGATATTCCAGTTTTAGAATTCCCAAGCTGGGATTGCCTGCCCTATGATCGCATTTCACCTCAGGCAGATATATCAGCCGCGCGGATGGCCACTTTAGCAACGCTTGTGCATAAAGCACCCGAACGCTTTATCCTTTTGACAACTCTCAACGCAGTTACCCAGAAGATTCCACAAAGAGCTATTTTGAAAGATTCTGTCTTTCGGGCCACCGTCGGTAAGAAAATGAACGAAGCTGCATTGCGCGGCTTCCTGACGCGCATGGGGTTCCATCAATGCTCGACAGTTATGGAACCGGGTGATTTTGCTGTGCGTGGCGGAATTATAGATATTTTTCCGCCCGGTGATCTAGGTCCAGTGCGGCTCGATTTGTTTGGTGATATATTGGACGGAGCTCGGCGGTTTGATCCCGCGACCCAGCTCACTACTGAAAAGCTGAGTGAAATTGAATTGGCGCCTGTATCCGAAGTTATTCTGGATGAGGCCGCAATTACGCGATTTCGCCAAAATTATCGGATGGAGTTTGGAGTGGTTCGCATTGATGATCCGCTTTATGAGGCGGTAAGTGCTGGGCGAAAATATCAGGGAGTCGAGCATTGGTTAGCCTTTTTTCATGATCGCCTTGAGACAATTTTTGATTATTTGCCGAAGGCAAGTATTACGTTGGATGATAATCTAACGCCAGCGAGGTTAGCTCGCTGGGAGAGTATTCAGGATCAATACGAAACGCGTCAATTTGCGTTAAATCAGAAAAGCAAAATAGATACAGTTTACAAGCCAGTTGCACCGGA
This sequence comes from Paracoccaceae bacterium, assembly GCA_028150825.1. Classification (GTDB taxonomy): domain Bacteria; phylum Pseudomonadota; class Alphaproteobacteria; order Rhodobacterales; family Rhodobacteraceae; genus LFER01. The sequence goes on along the minus strand of JAOGIM010000006.1, from coordinate 28,060 downwards.
ACTGCTTTACTTGAACGATTTAGCTTGGGCGCGCGCAATTTCAGCGCATAGAGTGCTGCAGTTTCACATGCTGGCACAGCCAAATGGTCCGAACGTTATAGATGCATGTGGGCGAATTGGGCGTAATTTTTCACCAGAGCGACAATTAGAGAAAGTAAATCTTTTTAGTGCCTTAGCTGAACACATCAAGAATAAACTTAGATCATCTAAGGTCGTACTGGCGAGTTACTCTGAAGGTGCCCGTGAACGGTTGGCGGGATTAATCGAAGAAGAAGGATTTTTCAATCCGAAACTTGTTTCGCACGTTCGGGATGTTCACTCACATGGTCTACATCTCGCAGTATGGGGGTTGGAGCATGGGTTTGAAGCACCGGATTTAACAGTTATCTCTGAGCAGGACGTATTGGGGGACAGGTTGATCCGTCAGGGACGCAAGCGGCGCAAAGCTGAAAACTTCCTTACTGAGACCCAAAGCCTGTCCGCTGGCGACCTCGTCGTTCACGTGGATCATGGGGTTGGACGTTTTACTGGGCTTGAGGTAGTCACAGCAGCCGGTGCGGCACATGAATGTATTTTGCTGGAATATGCAGAAAATTCGCGCCTTTACCTTCCAGTTGAAAACATTGAACTACTAAGTAAGTATGGTCATGATGAGGGTCTTCTTGACCGTTTGGGCGGCGCGGCTTGGCAGGCCAAAAAAGCTCGTCTCAAACAACGTATTCGGGATATGGCAGACCGTCTTATTCGTGTTGCAGCAGAACGCGCTTTGCGGCGCGCGCCTGTGCTTGAGCCTCCAGTTGGCATGTGGGATGCATTTAATGCGCGGTTTCCTTACGAAGAGACTGACGATCAGTTAAGTGCAATAGAAGACGTTATGAGGGATCTATCATCTGGCATGCCGATGGATCGGCTTATCTGCGGGGATGTTGGATTTGGTAAAACCGAAGTTGCCATGCGGGCCGCTTTTGCCGCGGCCATGTCCGGGGTTCAGGTGGCATTGATTGCTCCCACGACACTACTAGCACGTCAACATGCCAAAAGCTTTGCGGAAAGGTTCCGGGGCTTTCCGATAGAGGTTCGGCAATTGTCACGGTTCATCGGTTCTGCTGAGGCGCTGGCCACCCGAGACGGCTTGTCCAACGGTATAGTGGATATAGTGATCGGTACGCATGCTCTGCTTGCAAAAGGCGTTAAACTGCAAAACCTCGGTCTGCTGATAATTGATGAGGAACAGCATTTTGGCGTCCAGCATAAGGAACGGCTCAAAGAACTACGTTCAGATGTACATGTTTTGACTTTGACAGCGACGCCCATACCGCGCACGCTACAGCTCTCTCTTTCCGGAGTGCGCGACCTTTCGGTCATTGCAACCCCACCGGTGGATCGACTATCCATTCGCACTTACGTAAGCGAATTCGATTCTGTGACAGTCCGCGAGGCATTGTTGAGAGAACATTATCGCGGAGGTCAGTCCTTTTTTGTTGTGCCGCGCATTACAGATTTGCCGCAAATTGAAGAGTTTCTGAAAGAGCAACTTCCCGAGTTAAACTATGCTGTCGCACACGGTCAGATGGCTGCCGGGTTACTGGACGAACGGATGAATGCTTTTTACGATGGAAAGTACGATGTGCTTGTAGCTACGACTATCGTCGAATCGGGTTTAGATATTCCGACTGCGAATACGATGGTAGTGCATCGCGCCGATATGTTCGGTCTTGCCCAGCTGTATCAGATACGCGGTCGAGTTGGACGCTCAAAAATCCGCGCCTTTGCTTATCTCACTACTAAGTCGCAGCAAAAATTAACGCCGAACGCGCAAAAGCGACTTCGGGTACTTGGATCTTTGGATACTTTGGGGGCAGGGTTTTCGCTTGCTTCGCAGGATCTTGATATCCGTGGTGCAGGCAATCTATTGGGAGAAGAACAGTCTGGGCAAATGCGTGATGTTGGTTACGAACTTTATCAATCAATGCTCGAAGAGGCTATAGCCAAGATTAAAGCTGGCGAGATGGAAGGTCTGTCTCAAGCTGACGACCAGTGGGCGCCTCAAATCAATCTTGGAGTACCGGTCCTCATACCCGAAAGATATGTACAGGATCTCGATGTGCGCCTTGGGCTTTATCGCCGCTTGTCCTCTTTAAGTACAAAGGTTGAATTGGAGGGGTTTGCGGCGGAGCTGATTGACCGTTTTGGCACACTGCCTAAAGAGGTCAGTACGTTGATGCTAGTTGTGAGAATTAAATCCATGTGCAAGCGCGCGGGTGTCGCCAAGCTAGACGGTGGCCCAAAGGGCGTGACACTTCAATTTCACAATGATAAATTTGCATCCCCCGAAGGACTTATCGATTTTATTCAGGCTCAACGCGGGTTGGCTAAGGTGAAAGACAATAAGATTGTTGTGCGCCGCGATTGGGCCAAAGACAGTGATAAAATTAGAGGGGCATTCGCGATCGCACGCGATCTTGCTGAGATTGTTGTCAAAACCAAGAAGGTGCAAAAGATTAAAAAATCAAAAGCTGCAAGCGGCTAAGAACCAACTGGCAGCTTCTAGAGTTCTTTAAAATAGTTAGTTCACTTTAAAACGCTGTCCTCGTGCACGGGTTTTTGTGCTTTGAGAAAATCGAATCCTTTTTTCGCCGCAATACGGATACGCACCTCTGCTAAAAAAGCTTCTTCAAGCGTTTGTGAAGAGGCTCCCACAACCTTTGCAACGTCATAGTAAAGTCTTTCGTTGCCAGTTTCTTCGATATGCTTCAAAGTTTCATAAGCGAGTTGGATCGCAATTTTTTCAATTGACGCCGTCATCTAGTGGTTTCTGTTAGACGTCTTTTCACATAGGTGCTCACGTGATCAATCATAACATCCATGTGGGGTTCTTCAAAAAAGTGGCCAGCTCCGCTTAGCTGCGTATGGGTTATTGTAATGCCGCGTTGCTCGTGCAATCTTTCAACAAGATTTTCTGTATCGCTCGGAGGCGCAATCCTGTCTTCTGTACCATTGATCATCAGTCCAGATGAGGGACAGGGTGCAAGGAAGGAAAAATCATACATATTGGCTGGTGGTGAAACTGAAATGAACCCTGTAATTTCGGGACGTCTCATCAACAATTGCATACCAATCCATGCGCCAAAGCTGAACCCTGCAACCCAGCAGTGCTTTGAATTATTGTTCATCGATTGCAGATAATCCAAAGCTGAGGCCGCATCACTCAACTCGCCGATACCTTGATCATATTCCCCCTGACTTCTGCCAACACCGCGAAAATTGAACCGCAGAACTGTAAAACCCATTTTGTGAAAAGCATAGTGAAGGTTGTAAACAACTTTGTTATTCATCGTCCCACCAAACTGGGGATGTGGGTGCAAGATGATTGCGATTGGCGCGTCTCTGTCTTTTTGCGGATGATAGCGACCTTCTAATCGGCCATCTGGACCGGGAAATATAACCTCAGGCATAGTAGCTTTTGTCTCCTCGAGAATGGGGCGTCTTATTCTTGACAGAATAGCTCATCCACTTTAGAACGATTCTAAACGTTACAAGACGCTGCAACGTCATCACGCAGATAAGCGTTGCGGACTGGTAGGTCAATATAATTGCGGAATTAGTCGATGAAACTCAGTACCAAGGGTCGTTATGCAATGGTTGCTTTGACAGATATTGCTCTGCAGCCAGCGGGAATGCTAGTCACATTAGGAGATATTTCTAAGAGACAGGATATATCGCTCCCCTATTTGGAGCAGCTTTTTGTTAAATTGCGCCGGGCTGGTCTTGTGACCTCGGCGCGTGGGCCGGGAGGTGGCTACAAGTTGGGTAAGTCCACGCACGAAATTAGAGTGATAGATGTGTTATCGGCGGTGGATGAAAATATTGATGCCATGCATAAAGGGGCCGGAGTATCAGGCGCCGTGTCTGGAAGCCGATCTCAGTCGCTTACAAACCGCCTATGGGAAAGCCTTAGTGCGAATGTGTATGTTTTTCTTCATCAAACACGGTTATCAGATGTGATCGACAATGACCTCGTCCCCTGTCCAGCCTTACCCAGCATATTTTCGGTAGTCGATGAATGAAAAGTCGCATTTACCTTGATTATAATGCCACCGCACCGCTGCGAGCGTCTGCACGTACTGCGATGTTGGACGCTATGGATTTGGTCGGCAACCCATCTTCTGTGCATACAGAAGGGCGCAAGGCGAAAGCGATGCTGGAAACAGCGCGTGGGCAAGTTGCAACGGCTCTTGGCGCTGATGGTGCGGATGTGATTTTTACATCTGGTGCCACAGAGGCTGCGGCATTGGGGCTGGCCAACGCATCTTTGACTTGCAGTGCGATAGAGCATGACGCAGTGACAAGCTACTGTGAAGCGAATCTGGCTTGCGATGCGCAGGGTTTAGTTGATGTGCCCAGTCCGAACACATCGGCTCTTCAATACGCAAATTCTGAAACTGGGGTTGTGCAGTCGATTCCAAAGGATATCATTTTTTGTGATATGAGCCAGGCGTTTGGAAAGCTGCCCATAGCTTTCAACTGGACAGGTGCGCAGATGGTGGCCGTTTCAGCGCATAAAATTGGGGGTCCAAAGGGTGTTGGAGCGCTTGTTGTAAAACGGGGAACTGACATTCAGGCACAGATTAAAGGTGGCGGCCAGGAAATGGGTCGCAGGTCAGGAACTGAAAACCTTGTTGGTATAGCGGGCTTTGGCGCGGCTGCAGCGTCAGCAGCAAAAGAACTTGAATCAGGCGTCTGGCAGGAAATTGAAATCCTTCGGAATTTTTTGGAAAATGCGATTGCAGAAGTTGATTGTGGCACTACCATAGTCAGTAGGCATGTGAAAAGGCTTCCCAATACCAGCTGTTTGATTACACGGGGCTGGAAAGGCGAGACGCAGGTTATGCAGATGGATTTGGAAAATATTGCTATTTCGGCTGGTTCAGCATGCTCTAGTGGAAAAGTGAAATCCAGCCGGGTTTTAAAAGCGATGGGGTTTGATGATTTGACCGCTTCGAGTGCGATCAGAATTAGCATTGGACCGAAAACAACTAAAGACGAAGTAGAGCATTTCCTTGGGTGTTGGACTGGAAAAAGAAATAAATATGAACTTAAACGGGCACGGTAGCTGCTGCGAACAGGAGTAAATTATGTCGGCAATCAAAGATATTGATGTCAAAGAAGGGGTCGATCAAGAGACCGTTGATGCTGTTCGTGAAGTGGGTGGTGAGTATAAGTATGGTTGGAATACAGAAATCGAAATGGAGTATGCGCCCAAAGGCGTGAACACGGATATAGTGCGTCTGATTTCTGATAAGAACGAAGAACCTGAGTGGATGACGGAATGGCGCTTGGCCGCGTTCAAGCGCTGGGAACAGATGCAAGAACCCGATTGGGCGATGGTTACATATCCCAAAATTGATTTTCAGGATCAATACTATTATGCTCGCCCAAAGTCGATGATTGAGAAACCAAAATCTATTGAAGACGTCGATCCAAAATTGCTGGCGACGTATGATAAGCTGGGTATTCCTCTTAAAGAGCAAATGATCCTTGCTGGCGTTGAAGGCGCAGAAGACGCCCCTACAGCACCTCGCAAAGTTGCCGTAGACGCCGTGTTTGACAGTGTTTCCGTTGGCACGACTTTCAAGGATGAATTGAAAAAAGTGGGAGTGATCTTTTGTTCGATCTCGGAGGCAATCCGCGAGTATCCCGAACTTGTGAAAAAATATCTTGGATCAGTTGTGCCTGTGTCTGATAATTATTACGCGACACTGAATAGTGCTGTGTTTTCGGATGGTTCGTTTGTTTATATTCCACCTGGAGTGCGATGCCCGATGGAATTAAGCACTTACTTCCGAATAAACGCTGAGAATACAGGGCAATTTGAACGTACGCTGATCATTGCAGACAAAGGATCCTACGTAAGTTACCTTGAGGGTTGTACAGCTCCAAAGCGCGATGTAGCGCAGCTACACGCTGCAGTCGTCGAAATCATCTTGGAAGAGGATGCGGAGGTAAAGTATTCGACGGTACAAAATTGGTTCCCTGGCGATGAGGACGGGAACGGCGGTATTTATAATTTTGTCACTAAACGAGCTGACTGTCGCGGTGACAGATCCAAAGTGATGTGGACGCAAGTCGAAACTGGATCAGCGGTGACATGGAAGTATCCATCTTGTATTTTGCGCGGTGACGACACACAAGGCGAATTTTATTCTATTGCGATCGCCAATAATCACCAGCAGGCGGATACAGGTACAAAAATGGTACATCTTGGAAAGAATACGAAGTCTCGCATTGTTTCTAAAGGCATTTCCGCAGGCGTTGCTCAAAACACCTACCGGGGGCTGGTATCAATGCATCCCAAGGCCAAAAGCAGTCGCAATTATACTCAATGCGACAGTTTATTGATCGGTGACAAATGTGGTGCACATACGGTGCCCTATATTGAGGTGAAAAATAACTCATCTCGGGTTGAGCATGAAGCCACCACATCAAAAGTTGACGATGAACAATTGTTTTACTGCCGCCAGCGCGGTATGGACGAGGAAGAGGCTGTGGCTTTAGTTGTGAACGGTTTTTGCAAAGATGTTTTGCAAGCTCTGCCAATGGAATTCGCAATGGAGGCTCAGCAACTGGTTGCGATCTCATTAGAGGGTTCGGTTGGCTAATGTTCAACCCAGTATGTTTTTTTGGCCTAATCAGTTTTTTGAAAACTGGAGATTTTTAAAATGATCGCCATCATCACGCACTCAATTGAAGGCCGAGTGATAAATAAATACCGTGGAACTTCTATGGGTGAGAACCTAATGGAACCTAACTTATGGAATGGTATTTTTGCGTCAGTAACTGGTTTCTTCGAAGCCTGGTCAGGTTCCTACGAAAGCAAACTGGCGGGCGCTAGAATAGTGTCCAACAAAAAACTGGACGAAAGTGCAATAGCAAACGGCGGTAACGCGTTTTTTGCTGCTCTATTAGATTATAAAATGGTTAACCAATTAATATTAATGGTTTCTGTAGGCAGAACTGTCGCCGTCAATTAAAATTAAACATACTGAGCGTGATCAGTGTGAAGGAAAGAATTTATGCTTGAAATAAAAAACCTAAAAGTCTCTCTTGAAGAAGAAGATAAGCAAATCCTTAATGGCGTAGACTTAACTGTCAACGCTGGCAAAGTTCATGCGATTATGGGCCCAAACGGATCTGGTAAATCAACACTTTCATATGTTCTTTCGGGGCGTGATGGATACGAGGTTACGGATGGGTCAGCGCATCTTTTGGGCGAAGATATTCTGGATATGGAACCTGAGGAAAGAGCCGCAGCAGGCCTGTTTCTAGCGTTTCAGTATCCGGTTGAGATCCCCGGTGTCGGAAATATGACCTTTTTGCGCACTGCTGTGAACGGACAAAGAAAGGCTCGGGGTCAAGAGGAAATGTCTGCAGCTGATTTTCTCAAACAAGTGCGGGCGAAAGCCAAAAGCCTCAAAATTGACGCGGATATGCTCAAAAGACCTGTCAATGTAGGATTTTCTGGCGGTGAAAAAAAGCGGAATGAGATACTTCAGATGGCGATGCTAGAGCCCAAGATGTGCATTCTTGATGAAACTGATAGTGGTCTGGATGTAGACGCTATGAAACTTGTAGCTGAAGGTGTGAATGCATTACGCGATGAGGGACGCGCCTTTTTAGTGATAACACATTATCAGCGACTTTTGGATCACATCAAGCCTGATTTGGTACATATCATGGCAGATGGTCGAATCGTGAAAACAGGTGGGCCCGAACTTGCGTTAGAAGTCGAAAACAACGGATATGCAGATATTCTGGCGGAGGTCATGTAATGGCGCTTGCGCAAACCAAAATTACGGCGACCCAAGAACGACTTAACGCGTTGCGCCTTTCACAGTCTGGTTGGAGTGCCAGTGCGCGTGCTGACGCACACGGCAGAGTGATAGCCATGGGATTGCCTGTGCGGCGTGACGAGTATTGGAAATACACACGTCCGGACGAACTGACATCGCCAAACGTAATAAATGCAGAAGTATCAGCCGAGGACAATACGTCGATTTTTGGCAGTTTGGATTGCCTTTCGATAGTGTTTGAGGACGGTATTTTCAACGCTGAGAAATCAGATAAGCTTGAGGATGCCGAAATCACTCTTGAGCTTTTGTCGGAAGTGAACGATCTTGATATTCACTGGGCAACTGGCCTTTATGGGGTCCTTGAGACTAAGGGCCAGGCGCCAGTTGATCGTCCACTTGCTGCTTTAAACACGGCGTTTGCCCGCGAAGGTTTACTTATGCATGTGAAAGGTACTGTCGCTAAGCCGATTAGTCTTATTTACCTTCAAAACTCAGATAACGACGATGTTATGCTGCATCACATTATCAAGATGGACAAAGGAGCTTCAGTAACGATTTTGGAAAGTGGTCCAGTTGGAGCTCGGTGTAACATAGTGATGGAAGCTGAGATCGAAGATGGCGCATCTCTGAACCATGTTAGAGCGCAGGGAAGAAACCATGAGCGCCGTGCAACTACGCATTTATTTGCCCGCTTAAATAAAAAGAGTCAGTTGAAGTCGTTTACTCTGACTATGAATGGCGCGTTGACCAGAAACGAGGCGTTTATCGAAATTTGTGGAGACGATTCTGTTGCTCACATAGCTGGAGCTTCGGTCGGGGATGGTGCATTTCACCACGATGATACAGTCTTTATTATTCACGATGCATTGCGTGGTGAAAGTAGGCAGGTCTTTAAAAAGGTTCTTCGCAATGGAGCAACAGGCGTTTTCCAAGGCAAAATTCTGGTCAAACCCGATGCGCAAAAAACCGATGGATATCAGATCAGTCAATCCCTTTTGCTGGATGATGATAGCCAGTTCCTGGCCAAGCCGGAGCTTGAAATCTATGCTGATGACGTGGTATGTTCTCACGGATCAACATCGGGTGCGATCGATGAGGAAGCTATCTTCTATTTGAACTCAAGAGGCATCCCCAAAGTAGAAGCAACTAATCTTTTAACATTAGCGTTTCTAGCAGAGGCCCTTTCTGAAGTTGAAGACGAGGATATTGCTGAAGTCATGGAAAGACGTCTAGAAGACTGGTTGACCAGAAGGCTCTAAACATATGTCTCTCATGAATAATATATTCAAAAGCTATCGGAGTCCTCAAGAGGTGTTTGATAACTTCTCTCATCAAGAATTTGGAGAGAGCAATGCGTTAGGGTTCCTAACAGGAGGCTGTGCAATGGCGTTCATGTCCCATTGGCCAACGCTTGCGCGTCAATCCTATTCAACCAGCGAACCACTTGATATGATGCTTGGTGGAGCTTTGTTTGGTTGGATTTTTGTAGCACCATTGCTCTTTTACATCTTGGCAGCCGTTTTGTCAGTCTGTCTGGCAATATTTGGTTTGCGCGGGCAGGGGCGTTTAGTACGCCTTTCTTTGTTTTGGACGTTCTTGGCAACTGGCCCAATTATGTTGATCTATGGACTTGTAAGTGGGTTCTTGGGGCAAGGAACTGCAAGTAATGGACTTGGCCTCTTGTGGGTGGCTTTTTTCCTGTGGTTTATGCTTTGTGGATTTCGAATGATAAGACGGGCCCTTAAATGACCAGTGCAATTAATCTTACAACTCTTCTAAAAATTAGTTTTACTGATCCTAAACAGGCTGGAAGTATAATTTTATCTTACGATTTGCCCTACAATGCAATCGCCTCAATTTTTGCAGCAGCGATTTGTGCCAGTACTGCCATGCTGTTTGCGGTGGATTTGTTCTACGATACAGAAGGACTGTCGCTAACTAATGTAAGCACGCCTTGGGTCTTTGCTCTTTTAGTTGGGGTTATGACTCTTGTTGTCTGCGGAGCTATTTCATGGACAGGTCAACGGTTTTCGGGGCTTGGGGATTTTAAGTCAATTTTCACTATCGTAGCGTGGTTGCAAGTGGTTCAAATGGTTATGCAAATGACTTCCTTTTTGGTGATGGTTTTATTCGCACCGCTTGCAGGCATTGTTCAATTTGCTATTTTCCTATGGTCTTTATGGATATTTGTGGCCTTCATTGATGCTGCTCATGGGTTTGACAATATGATCAAGTCCTCGCTCGTCGCTGTGCTGGGGAGTAGTTTGGGAAGTATCGGGATGCTTGTCACGGTTATTTTTATTTCTACATTGGGAAAATGATATAAAATGGTGTGGGATGTTTCGAAAATTAGGTCTGACTTTCCGATACTGTCGCGGACAGTCAATGATCAACCTTTGGTCTATCTAGACAACGGGGCATCCTCGCAAAAGCCGCGCGTTGTTATCGATGCAATAGAGAAAGCCTACTCTCAGGAATACGCCAATGTTCATCGGGGATTGCATTTCTTAAGTAATCTGGCGACAGATAAATATGAAACAGTACGGGGTATTGTTGCCAAGTTCCTCGGTGTTGCTGATGAGGATGAGATAATCCTGAATTCGGGCACGACCGAGGGTATTAATATGGTTGCCTATGGGTGGGCAATGAATACGATGCAGCCGGGTGATGAAATCGTTTTGAGTATCATGGAACATCACGCCAATATAGTGCCATGGCATTTTCTGCGTGAACGTTACGGGATCGTTCTTAAATGGGTCGATGTCGATATAGTGGGTAATTTAGATCCTCAGGCCATGCTCGATGCGATAACGCCTAGAACCCGTTTGATAGCGGTGACGCATCTATCCAATGTTTTGGGAACAAAGGTGGACGTTAAATCTATTTGCCAAGGCGCTGCTTTAAAAGGGGTGCCGGTTTTGATTGATGGATCTCAGGGTGCTGTTCACATGCCCGTAGATATCTCTGATATAGGCTGTGATTTCTATGCCATCACAGGTCATAAGTTGTGTGGTCCTTCGGGATCTGGTGCGATTTATGTTAAAAAAGAGCGTATGGTCGAAATGCGCCCTTTTATCGGTGGTGGCGATATGATTCGTGAAGTTCACAGAGACAGCGTGATTTACAATAATCCGCCTCACCTGTTCGAGGCAGGAACGCCTGGCATTGTGCAAACAATTGGCCTTGGCGTCGCACTTGATTATATGATGTCGCTTGGCATGGATAAGATCGCCGCATATGAAACGGAAATCGCTGAATATGCCGATGAGGAATTGAACGCTCTGAATTGGCTGAATGTTCAAGGCCATGCCCCAGATAAGGGAGCAATTTTTTCTTTCACTATGGATGGTGCCGGGCATGCACATGATATCTCGACAATTTTGGACAAGAAAGGCATTGCAGTGCGCGCCGGTCAACATTGCGCAGGTCCGCTTATGGATCATTTGGGCATCAACGCCTCTTGTCGTGCATCTTTTGCCTTTTACAACACAAAGCAAGAAGTCGACGCCTTGGTGGATGGCTTGCGCCTTGCGAACGATCTTTTAAGCTAGGCGCAAGTTTCCATTGTGTGACGCATATACAGCAGGTACATTAAGCGTTGTAAGTATATTATATTCAGCTGTATAGTTCTCATTAAGGTTGTATAAGAGGAAACGTGAGTTGCTAATCATTTCGGGATCTGCCCCGTTCTGCTATGCCACTGGTTAAATATAAGGTCTGTTAGCTCAGCTGGATAGAGTACTTGCCTCCGAAGCAAGGGGTCACAGGTTCGAATCCTGTACAGACCACCATATTTATATAAATAGTTGTATTTTAGCAGTATGTTGTTGGTGGGTGGCTTCAACCGTTCCCTGAGTCATTCCCTCAAAATGACGTGATAAATGGAGTCAAATAGTCTATCCTAAGCTTTTGGAGGGCTTTGAGCACTGATGCCTATAAAATAGCGTCTTAATAAAACCGCTACACGTGCGCGTATGCGTCATTCCCCTCTTTGGGGATGGTAAAGGGATTAACAAACCGAAAGGGGGTTCTAGCGTCCCAGCCGATCGAAATGGCTCAGCCAAATTACTACGTTTCACATTTTAAAGCTTTATTTTCAGAATTATCAGATACGTCTTTGAATACAGTTTCACTGTTTCCCAAGAAAAAAGTCCACGATCTAGTTTTCTGTCAGGTCTAAACTAATAAAGAGTCTTGAGAGGAGAAAGGTGTGTATTAAATTACATACTTTGCTACATTAAGAAATGATTCGAATTCTGCTGTCACTTATCTGTTCAATTATTTTAGCGAACAAAGCTTTGGCTGATACAAATCGTATCTCGTTAAATTTTCAAAGTAGTACAGCCCAAATAAGAACCTTTAACAAGACCTATAAAGGCGATCTTAGCGGAGGAGTATTGTCCAGTTCCTTTGACGTGGGGCGCAATTTTATACTTGGCTTAGATGTCAAAGATGGTGCGGGGGAAGTTTCTTCAGACCAGGCTCTGAGTTATTCTTTTAACGAATATATCGCCCATTCAGCATTTAAGTTTAGTGAAATATCTGGGTCTCAGTCTCAACGAAACTATGCTTTAAGTGTCGGGTGGGGCATTCTACATAAAAGCGCAAACTTTAATGGGCTTAAGTTTTCCGAAACACAGTATCCAATATTTCTAGGAGTGGATTTGGATATTTCCAAACGCCTCTCCCTGCGCATAAAAGGATATTCACAATTAGATAAGTTTGATGATAACAGGGCCGCCTTTATTGAGCTGGTCTCGTCTGTAAATGAAAAAGTCAAAATTGTTGGTCGATATTCAAACTACTCTTCAAAAATCAACGCAATTAAGCAGTGTGGTTCTGATTATGTTATTGGACTAGAGATACACTTTTAAGCACCAGGCTTTACTTTGAATTCACATGCACCTGACGTGTAAGCGGGTCGATGGATAACTAGTAGCTAAAATAAAAACTGCAACGTTTATAGCCCACTTAAAAAATTTCCTTTCCAACCATGTCTGGTAACGTCAAAGGCAACCATGCAGACAAAAGCTTCTGTAAAGTATGTATGTTCTATGTCTTAAGGGCTGCATTATCGGCAATGATAGCAGAAGGAATAGGATCGGTTGTGAACATGGCCTCTTTAGCCTTATCCTTGAAGAGCTTTCCATATCGCGCCGCTTATGGCGCGTCAAAAGCTGCCATCATCGGTTTGAACAAGTCGATTGCGGTTGATCACATGTGCGATGGCATTCGCGCTAACGCAATCTGCCCTGGAATAATCGAAACGCCGTCGCTGGCCGCAAGGATTGAGTCTTTGTCCGTAGAACTGGTCAGCATTGAAAAAGCGAGAGCTTGGTTTGTAGATCGCCAACCAATTGAACGTCTTGGTAAACCTTATGAAATTTCTAAACTCGTCATTTGTCTTCTCTCGGATGATGGTGCCTATTCGATTGGCCAAGCTTATATTATTGATGGTGGAACCACGGCTTAAACTGTTTTTGAAAGAATAAAATAGAAAGCGCTTTTGTTCTGCTTGGCAAAATAGATTTTCTTGATATTCAATCAACGATACTAAAGCGATGGCATCGCATTTTTAGTCAGATAGACATATTAAACACAGGACTTACAGCAACGCTAGAAGCTTGTAATTCGATTGCGAATAATTTAATTTAATTTATCAATTTACAGTGTATTTTACGATTGGGTTTTATTGCTTATTATTGATGGCTATGATCGTTGGACAAATGGTCAACTCTGGGGCGTACCAGAAATTAAAAGCCGCTTACGACAACGCAGAGAAATTTATTGAGATCAGTGCTGCAAAAAATCGTGCTATAAAAGCCATGGGAGACGGGCTTAAGAACGTTGAAGTAATCCCTCTTTTACTAAGTGAGACCAAATTTGGAAGTGGTCCATCCAAATTTTCTGATACAACTTAACAGCATTAAAAAAGATGTTCTACAGATGGTAAATCAACTTCCTGTTGAGGTAAATATCGAAGTGGCAGACAAAATTTGTGCTGAGATTAAATCTGGGAATTGGCCAAAAAATAAAACTAAACCCAATGATACCATTAAAGCAATGATAAGGAATTATAAAGGCTTAGTATCTTGAGGCTGCTGATCAACCGCGATATTCAAAAAATTAGCCAAAATACATTTCATTTGCGTAATTATCTTTGGTCCAGTCATCCGCTATTGGGTTGCTAGATATAAGGACTTTTTAGTGCTTATATGACCGCAAAATTTGTACTTAAAAACTTACAGATGCGAAATACTAAATTTTATAACTAGAGGCAGTTTATAAATAGTTTTGTCATATTTTCTTTCGTTAAAGCAACAGGATTACCGCCACCGCTTGGATCTTTAAGTGCCGAGGCGACCAAATTTTCAATGTTGGGATTTTTTACCCCCAACTCAGTGAGCGATGACGGTATATTCAACGCAGCATTCAAGCCAGAAACGAAAGATATAAATCCCTCGAACCCATTCGGGATTTCTAGGTAATTGCAAAGTGACTGAATTTTTGGTTCAATCTCGATCCTGTTCAACAAAAGAGCTTCTCGCATAACTACAGCATTGGTTGTCCCGTGATGGGTGTTATGGACGGCACCAATGGGATGTGAAGCGGCATGAATTGCGCCAAGACCCTTTTGAAACGCTGTTGCGCCCATTATTGCAGCAGACATCATATGCGCGCGCGCTGTGAGATTGTTACCGTCCTTAAACACGGGAGACAAATTTTCCTTCACCAGTCTCATTCCTTCCAATGCCATACCATGAGACATGGGATGATAATGGGGTGAGCAATAAGCTTCCAAGCAATGAGCAAAAGCGTCCATGCCAGTGCCCGCAGTGATCATAGTTGGCATGCCCTTGGTCAATTCAGGATCACAAATCACAACACTAGGCAAAAGCTTGGGATGAAAAATGATCTTTTTCTCATGCGTTTCGCTATTTGTAATCACCGAGGCCCGGCCAACTTCTGATCCAGTTCCCGCAGTTGTTGGTACTGCGATGATTGGCATGATAGAAGTTTCGTCTGCCCGCATCCACCAATTACTGACATCTTCAAAATCCCAAATTGGGCGTGTTTGCCCGACCATGAAAGCGATCAGTTTGCCAAGATCAAGGCCAGAGCCACCTCCGAATGCTATCACTCCATCGTGTTTACCCTCTTTGAACATCTTTATGCCCGCGATAGCATTTATGTCTGTTGGATTTGGATCTACCTTTGAAAAAACCGAACGTCCTAAACCTGCAAAATCTAAAAGATCCAAAGTTTTTAGTGTTATATCGAGTTGTGCTAGGCCTTTATCTGTTACCAGAAGTGGTTTTTTTATGCCTGCAACTTGACATGCTTCAGCAATTTCCACGATTCGCCCTGCGCCGAATCTAATTGTCGTTGGATAGGACCAATTTGCATTAAGGGACATATTTTACGCCTTTTTCAAGTGATACGATTTTGGACGGGTAAGGTTGTGATAGCCAATTAATGAAAGGCTTCCGCCGCGTCCGGTATCTTTGCATCCTGTCCAGCATAGTGCAGGATCTAAATAATCGGCACGATTCATAAAAACAGTACCTGTAGCAATTTGATCTGCAATAGACTCTGCGCGTTTTGGATCTTGGGTCCATAGCGACGCTGTAAGGCCAAAACTGCTATCATTCATCAACGCAATGGCCGTCGTATCGTCTTTTACTGGCATAATCCCAACAACTGGACCAAAGCTTTCTTCGCGCATTACACGCATTGAGTGGTCTACATTAGTTAAAATCTGTGGCATTAAATATGCACCGCCGTCTTGGGGGAAAAGGCTAGGCGAAATAAGTCTTGTTGCTCCCGCTGCCACAGCCTCATCCGTTTGGCTGCGAACCTCATTAGCAATGCGTTCTTGCGCCATTGGACCAAGGGTTGTCGCAGTATCAAGCGGATTTCCAAGCTTATACGCCTGAACAATCTGAACAGCCTTTTCAACGAATGTATCAAAAAGGCTTTCGGCTACATAAATGCGTTCGATACCACAGCAGCATTGACCAGAATTAAACATTGCACCATCAATCAATGTTTCTACAGCAGTTTCTAAGTCAGCGTCGTCCATTACATAGCCGGGATCTTTTCCACCCAGCTCTAACCCAAGCCCTGTAAATGTCCCAACGGCCGCCATTTCTATAGCTTTGCCACCCCGAACTGATCCAGTGAAATTAATGAAATCAAAGGCGCTGCTTGAGATAAGCTGAGCTGTTGTTTGATGGTCCAGCACTAGGTTTTGAAAAATTTCTGCTGGGATCCCAACACTCGTGAATGCCTTTGCGAGCCGGATACCCACCAAGGGTGTTTGAGAGGCATGTTTCAGCACGACAGCATTGCCTGCAATAAGGGCTGGAGCAATTGAATTGATAGCAGTCATATATGGATAATTCCAGGGTGCAATAACAAGTACAACGCCATGTGCCACGCGTTTAATTACGCGTCGAAAACGAGGGCTATCTTCAATAATAATTGGCGCGAGAGAACTATGCGCAATATCTGCCATATATAATGCACGCTCTTCAAACCCTGCAAATTCCCCACCATAGCGAATGGGGCGACCCATTTGCCTAGCGAGCTCAGGCACGATTTCATCAATCATATTGCCAATTTTTGCTATGCCCGCTTTCACCAGTTCAATCCGTTCTTCAAGGGATCTAGCCGCCCAATTCGACTGGGCAGACTTTGCCCTTTCTGCAGCGGATTGCGCTTTTTCTAGGGACAAAGTCTGTTGTTCAAAATAGACGGATCCGTCAATGGGCGAAATACATCTTACGGTCATCTTATGCCCTTTCAAAGCCGCGGACGATTTCCCAATCGGTTACCACTTTATCAAACTCCTCCTGCTCCCATTCTGCAGCTCGTGTGTAGTGGTCGATCACATCATCTCCCATGGCTTCTCTAAGCATTTTGGAAGCCCGCAGGTTCTCTGTAGCTTCTCGCAAGGTTTGTGGAATATCTAAGGCTTTTGAATCCTCATAAACGTCTCCTTGTGTTGGTGGCGGGAGTACCATTTTTTCAGTTATTCCTTTTATTCCCGCTGCAAGCATCGCAGCTTGCGCCAAATAAGGATTGAGGTCAGAACCACCGATACGGCACTCAACGCGTATCCCTTTTGTACTTTGAGCGCAAAGACGAAAGCCCGCTGTCCGATTGTCTATCGACCAAACAGTTTTTGTTGGTGCAAATGTTCCCTTCGCAAAACGCTTGTAACTATTGATATAAGGCGCCAAAAATATAGTATACTCTGGGCAGTACGCAATTAAACCGGCCATGTAATGTTGCATGATGGCAGACATGCCCAATGGGGCGTCATGGTCATAAAACGCAGATTGTCCGTTTTTCCAGAGCGACTGGTGAACGTGGGAAGAACTGCCTACTTTTTTGTGATCCCATTTGGGTAAAAAAGTTACGGCATGTCCGTTTTGCCACGCTATTTCTTTAATCGCATGTTTTGCGATTGTGTGGTGATCTGCACAGGCAAGCGCCTCCGCATAGCGAATGTTTAATTCTTCTTGTCCAGCTTCAGCTTCGCCTTTGGAGTTTTCGATTGGCAGACCGGCGGCGTAAAGGTGATTGCGAATAGGACGCATTACGTGCTCCTCGCGTGAAGTCTGCAAAATATTATAGTCTTCATTGTACCCACTGATCGGTTGTAGATCGCGGAAATGGCTTCGTCGGATCTCGTCAAAACTTTTTTCAAACAGAAAAAATTCAATTTCTGTGGCCATCATGGCGTCAAAACCGACCTCTGACAAACGTGTTATCTGTTTTTTTAAAATTGATCTGGGTGAATGGGAAACTGGTTCATGGCTGTGGTGATCTAAGACATCGCACATAACCATGGCTGTGGCCTCAAGCCAGGGAACCAGACGGATCGTTGAAAGGTCTGGCCTCATGATATAGTCGCCATAGCCACTTTGCCAGCTACTTGCGGCGTATCCTTCTGGCGTGGCCATTTCAAGATCTGTTGCCAAAAGGTAATCACAGCAATGCGTTTCGGCAAATGAGGTGTTCACAAAGTTTACAGCGTGAAACCGCTTGCCCATGAGGCGGCCCTGCATATCAACCAAACAGACCAAAACTGTATCGATTTTTCCCGCGCTGACTTGGGCTTTAAGTGTGTCGAAGCTCAGGTTTCCGGACATATACATTTACTCCTTAACGTAACGTAGGGATTACTCGTAATTTTTATCTGCCAATTGGGTGTCTGGCTTACTTCGGCAGTGGCTCGGTTTTTCATTTAATCAGCTATATTAAGCAGCAGGTTCAGAGCCATTCAAGCGTTGTTTTGTTGACATAGAAAGATTGAACTGAATTTTTCTTAGCGATCATAGTATCGTTATTAAAGGTTTCCGACACAGATTTTTCTTATGCAGCAGTCTGTAACACGTAGAGCTTTCTTACATGTTCGTGAATTATCCAAGTTCCTTTCCAACCAAGGGGTAAAATAAGAAGGTCTCCAGGGCCTAAATCACGGGAGCCCGTACCGTCGTCATTGCGAATTGAAGCAGATCCGAATATAATATGACAATACTCGGCAATCGTATTCCTGTCAGCAGTAAATTCACCCGGCGTACATTCCCATACTCCAATTTTAGTATCTCCATCATCTGATACCCAAAGTTGTAACGCCGCTTCTTTTTGACCTTTTGTCAAAGTGGTCGGCTTTGGCTGGAAGTTGTCAATCACAACTGAACTAAGGTCTTCATAAGCTTTAAGATCAATCATATTTCTCTCTTTCGGTTTAACCATGACATTTTATGATAGCTCAAATAGAATAAGACTTTCCGTTTATATCGCCTGTCCAACCCCACAAAGCCAGAAGTGGTTCTGCGTGAGTGGTCATACTGTGAGGTTGCTGTGACTTGTGGTGCACAAAGCTCTCTGGAGCGTAAAGAACTGCTGGATCCCCATCAATACTCCAATATGCATTACCACTGAGAACTAAATATAGCTCTTCTGCGGCATGCCAGTGTTTGGGATATGCGAGTTGCTTGTGCTGAATTAGCAGACCTATCCTAATTTCGGTACTTTCAAAGAGACCCTCTGGCCCAATTAATTCGCTGGCATAAATACGTTTAGAAAATTTCTTAGGAAGTTTGCCAAAACCGGCTTCTCTCCATCTAAGTGCGTCTGCGCATGTTGCTAAACAGCTTATCAGATCTGTCCGCTCTTGGGGTAGAAAATCATGTAAGCATATACTGACAGGTGCAGCCTCTCCGACGCGTTTTTCCTGCTGACTAAGGTTAGTTGTGAGTGCTATAGACATCTGCTTCGCAATGTTGCTTTTATGGGTTTCAAACTTTAGGCTGGCTGCCGTTAGAAAGTTTTTTAATTTGTCATTTTCTAACATACGGCGAGTTTTTCTTTATTTTTGATATGTCTGGAAATATTAAATTTTTTAAGTGGACGTAGCAATGTTTTAAAAGTTGATTAAATATATTGTTTAGCATGTCCTTTAATTCAAATTAGCCAGTTTTTAAGCTGATTAGGCATGATTTAGGTCTGCAGAAGAAACTTTTTATATTTCCAATAGCCTTTTACGTATCCTTAAAATCATAAGATGTTCCAATTTATTGAATTGCCTAATCCACTTTCGTTTTCTACTGTAGTGCCTATCACTTAGAGTGACTAAGAACAGGCAATGAGAAACCTTCTTAAACGAACGAGTGCTAGAGAAGATGGGAAACAAAAGAATTTTAAATGAAGCCGAATGGTTGGAGGATTGGAAGGATACACCCTATTGGCTTGACGGTTTACCAATATTTGATGCTGATAAGTGGCCCCCCCCCCCAGTGTCAGGTAGACGTGGCTATTGTTGGGTCTGGTTACACGGGCCTGAATGCAGCTCTTCAAAGTATACGAGGTGGCCGTTCAACTGCTGTGCTAGAAGCTGGAAACCCTGGTTTTGGATGTAGTACGCGAAACGGTGGTCAAGTGAGTACCAGCATCAAGCCTTCGCTGGAATCGCTGTCGCAAAAATTTGGTGTGGAGAGAGGACAGGCTATTCGCAAAGAGGGCGAGTTTGCCCTTGACTGGCTGGAAGATTTTGTCACTTCGGAAGACATAGATTGTAGTTTTTTTAGATCGGGTCGCTATCATGCCGCACATACTCCAAAGCACTATGAAATAATTGCTCGAGATGCTGAAAAGGTTGGTCGGACCGAAGGTATTGAAGCCCATGCTATTTCGCGCATAAATCAGCTAGAAGAGCTTGGTTCAGACACTTATCATGGTGGTGTCTTGTTTCCCCGCCACGCGTCACTTAATCCTGCAAAATATCATAGGGGACTTCTAAATCGGGTGCTTGAGGCTGGAGCATCTGTGGTCGGCGAATGCTCAGTTATCGATATTGAAAAAGATTTAAACGGTTTTGTCTTAACAACGACAAAAGGCAAAGTTAGCGCACGGGATGTTATCGTCGCCACGAATGGATATACCACGAACCTGACTCCTTGGTTGCAAAGGCGAGTAATCCCCATTGGGAGTTACATAATATCCACAGAGCCGCTTGAGTCTAGCGTAATGGACGTTCTTTTCCCTACAAATAGAATTGCTAGTGATACCTGCAAAGTCGTCTATTACTATCGGCCATCTCCAGATCGGACTCGTGTTTTGTTTGGGGGGCGCGTTTCGGCGACAGAAACGGACCCAATGGTCAGTGGTCCAAAGCTGCTTAAAGATATGGTTAGGATTTTCCCACAGCTTGAAGGAACAAAGATTTCCCATTCTTGGACAGGCACGGTCGCGTACACGTTTGATGAAATGGCTCACACTGGACAGTATGATGGAATTTATTACGCGATGGGTTACTGTGGTTCCGGAGTATCTATGGCCAGTTATCTGGGCATGCGTCTGGGGCAAAAGGTCCTGGGATTGATTGAGGGAAAAACGGCATTTGATGATCTGCCCTTTCCAACAAAACCGCTTTATAATGGACGGCCTTGGTTTTTGCCTGCCGTCGTTTCTTGGTATCGCTGGTGTGATTATTGGCAGATAAGGCAAGCGCAAACTATGAGTCATCAAAAATCTTTTCTTGCTTAAATATAAAGATCAATGCTTAGATAAGGCGGTATACCTAAACAAATAATGCAAGAAAGACAAACAAACTGGGAGAAAAAGTATGAATTTCAAATTGATAAAATCAGCTGGGAGTTATCTTACCATCGCTGGGATGATTATGGCCGGTACTATCGCAAATGCAGACGATACCTTAAGGATCGTATCTTGGGGTGGTGCGTATCAGAAGGGTCAATCTTTAGGGATTTTTCAGCCGGCAGCCAAAGCAATGGGCATTACCGTAAAGGAGGACACTTATGGCGGCATCTCAGATGTAAAGCTAATGGTGAAATCTGGCGCTGATAAGTTTGATATCTTCTCAAGCGGCGCTGGAAATTGTGCGTCTGGCGGCGCAGAAGGTATTTTGGAGAAGCTCGATTACTCCGTGATTGACGTAAGCAACCATTTGCCTGGAATGTATAGTGAATATTGTGCGGGTGCAGATATATTCTCAGTTGTAGCTGGCTACAATACAGACACCTACGGGGATAATGGGCCGAAAACTTGGGCAGATTTTTTTGATGTTGAAAAATTCCCTGGAACCAGAGCGATGCGCAATAATGTGGGTGCACAGCTAGAAGCAGCACTCCTGGGTGATGGTGTTCCTATGGATCAGGTTTACGAAGTTTTGGATAGCGAAGAAGGTATTGAGCGAGCATTAAACAAGATTAGAACTATAAAGCCGCATATAGCTGTGTGGTGGTCATCAGGGGCGCAGCACGCTCAGCTTATGAAGGATGGCGAAGTCGACATGACCACTGGTTGGAATGGTCGTTTTGACGTAGCAAAAGAAGATGGTGCGAAAGTTGCGTATCACTGGCAAACAGGCATAATGGACTGGGAAGGCTATGGAATTCCTAAGGGCGCTAAGAACAAAGATCTCGCCATGAAGTATATTGCAGAAATGATGAAGCCTGAGTATATGGCAGAATTTGCTAAATACATAACTTATGGTCCTACTAATGGTAAAGTCTATGAGCTTGGCTTGATGGAAGATGCGCGGGCACTTCAAATGCCAAGTCATCCTGAAAATGCTCAGCATCAGTTGACTTTGAGCACGGAATGGTATGCGAAGTGGCGCACGATTGCTTCTGAGATGTATACTGAAATGATGACAGAATAAGTCATCTTAATTTTAAGTATGATAAACTTGGAGGGTGTTAACCCTCCGAGTGATTTTATGAAGAACGGCCCCCAATGACAGATAGTTCACTTAATATATCAATAAAGAATGTCACAAAGACGTATGATAAATTCTATGCCCTCAAAGATATAAGTCTTGAAATAAGTTCGGGAGAATTTATGACGCTTCTTGGACCGTCTGGTTCAGGAAAAACTACACTTCTAATGGTTTTGGCAGGTTTTACGAACCCTGATTACGGCAGCGTAAAATTTGGGGAAGATGAGGTTATTCTTAAGCCACCGCATTTACGTGGAATTGGCATGGTATTTCAGAATTATGCTTTGTTCCCGCACATGTCCGTCGAACAAAACGTGGGATATCCTCAAAAACTGCGCGGAGTAAGCGTTGCTGATACAAATCGTAGTGTCCAAGAGGCGCTAGAGACCGTGAAGCTTGCCGGTCTTGGCCATCGCGGAGTGGATGAACTTTCAGGAGGGCAAAAGCAGCGCGTTGCGTTAGCACGGGCGATTGTCTTTAAGCCTAAAATTCTTCTTATGGATGAACCATTGTCTGCACTAGACAAAAAGTTGCGTGAAGAGATGCAGATAGAGCTTCGCCAATTGCATGATACATTAAATATGACGACCGTTTACGTGACACATGACCAAAAAGAAGCCCTGACGATGTCAGACAGGATTACAGTTATTAACGATGGTGAACTGATGCAGTTGGGTACGCCGAATGAGATATATGAGCATCCCAACAATCATTTCATCGCGGATTTCATTGGAGAGTCAAGCCTTTTACCCGTAAGCGTAAAAAAAGGTTTGGTATTTTTTGATGGGGCTGAAATTAAGATTTCGACACCTGTAAAAAATGATGGCGATTTTATTTTGGTCGTGAGACCGGAAAAAGCATTTATCACAAGTGAGAATTCGGACAATGTCAATATTTTCGCTGGAATTGTACTTGACTCAATTTTTCAAGGTGAAAGCCAGTTACTGGTAATTAAACTAAATTCGATGAGTAAAGATGAGGTTATACTGCGCGTGCGTGTGCCCAACGGAAGTGTGACGCAGGTAGCCTTACCCGCAGTCGGACAAGACGTCAAAATAGGTCTTAGGGTCGCCGATAGCTATTTGGTGAGTTAAATGGGCGGTGCTATATTGGAAAAGCTGAACGAAGAAGGTCTGCAGAAGGTTGCATTTAAAGAGCGTTTAACGTTGCTTGGGCTAACTTTGCCCTATTTGATCTTTGTCGCAGCACTAATTATCATTCCTGTCGGTTGGTTGTTTTATCTATCTTTTATAGGGCGTGATGGCGGTTTTTCTTTTGAAAATTATGAAAGAATGACTAAAAGTCGTGCTTATATTCGCATATTTATCACCACATTTAAAATTAGTATTTTGACTACTTTAATCTGCGCAATTATAGGCTACCCTCTAGCATATTTTATGTCCCAGCTTTCACGCAGATGGGCAAGTATTTGCATGATAGGCGTATTAATCCCATTTTGGACCAGCCTTTTGGTGCGTACATATGCTTGGCTTGTGTTGTTGCAAAAAAAAGGTTTGATAAACAACATCGCATTAGACATTGGGTTAATTAGTGAGCCGATCAAGTTTGTCCATAATACAACTGGAACACTTATTGGGATGGTACACATCATGCTGCCTTTTTTGATTTTGCCTCTTTACGCAAACATGCGATCTATCGACAAAGACTGCCTTAAAGCGGCCTCAAGCTTAGGTGCAACGCCTACTCGCGCATTTTGGACTGTATTTTTCCCACTTTCTTTGCCTGGCCTGACGGCAGGGTTATTGATTGTCTTTGTGCTCTGTCTTGGGTTCTACGTGACCCCAGCGATTTTAGGGGGGGGGGCGCGTAATCATGGCAGCGATGAAAATTTCCAGTAACATTGAGCTTTATTTCAGTTGGGGCGCTGCAAGTGCTCTTGGAGTAGTGCTGCTCGTCATTACGAGTATTATTCTGTTCATCGCTTCAAAGTTGGTTTCGATGGATCAGCTAGGAAAGAGGTAAGCAAAATGGGGTTTTTGAATAAAAATGTTTCTGAAACGCAAATACGACTGAAGGATCGGCTTTGGCTTTACATCTTCTCTTATATCGCACTATTTCTTTTGATAGTACCATCTATGGTAGTGATTCCAATGTCTTTTTCGGCAAGCCAATACCTCGAATTCCCACCCAAGGAATGGTCACTGCGATGGTATGAGAACTACTTTTTTTCGTGGAAAGTTGAAAATGGGTTTAATGACTGGATGCAGGCAACGTGGACCTCGGTGAAAGTTGCCGTGTTAACAATTATTGTGGCAGTACCAGTGGGTACAATGGCAGCTTATGGATTGGTGAACGGAAACTCTCGGATCAGTAAAATGTTATTCCCAATATTCATTTCACCTATGATGGTGCCTAGCATCCTTGTTGCGATTGGTCTTTTCTATTTTTTCGTACAACTGAAATTAGTCGGAAGCGTTTTAGGTCTTGTTCTGGGGCATTCACTGGTTGCAATGCCATTAGTCCTAATAATCGTGTTTAGTGCATTAAAGAACTACGACATGAATCAAGAAAAGGTTGCGCGTTCTTTAGGGGCCACACGCTTCCGCGCTTTTCGGGAAATAACTTTGCCGCAGATTAAATTTTCCATAGTGTCATCTGCCTTAATTGCCTTTTTAACTTCCTTTGATGAGGTGATTATTTCACTTTTTGTAGCAGGCGGTGACAACTCTACGATCACTCGCAGTATGTTTCTTGCACTAAGGGATCAAATCGATCCAACTATTGCGGCAATTTCGACGATTTTAATTATTATATCCTCTGGATTGCTAATTATTATGCAGATCATTGGTACGAAAGAAAATAAGAGCTGAGCGTATAATCATATTTAATGCTAGGGAATACGGTGTAAGCAAATGAACCAAAAAAATGTCCAATCCCAGAAACAAAACTCTGTTGGAATGGAACTATTTGGTGAACCAGTTCAGGTCTTTTTTAGTAAGAAAGGGTCAGCAAGGCTTCCTCGCATAGCACGTGGGGAAGGAATTTATCTTTGGGACAAAGATGGCAACAAGTACCTTGATGTGTCTTCGGGGCCGGTTGCGAATAACCTTGGTTCCGGCAACAAAAAAGTACTGGCGGCTATGAACGCTCAGGCCAAAAGCGCAGCTTTTGCGTTTCCGGGTCAGTTTGAAAGTGAAGCAAATGAACGCCTGTCTAATCTTTTGACGCGTCTTGCTGGAGAGGGTTTTGAGCGGGCTTTTTTTGTTTCTGGCGGAAGCGAGGCTGTCGAAAGTGCCGTAAAGCTTGCTCGCCAGTATGCGTTGTCTAAGGATCAATCCTCGAGGTGGAAGGTGATCTCGCGCCAACCGAGCTATCATGGCGGTACGTTGGGCGCATTGACATTGACCGGTGATACTCAAATGCATGACGCCTTTGGGCCTCTGCTGAAAGGTATGCCTAAAGTACGAGCGCCAGCTACTTACAGGCTACCCAAAAACCATACCATCGAGAGTTTTGCGCGGGCTTGTGCTGCAGAACTTGAGGATTCTATAATGTCTGAGCAAGCAGAGACTGTGCTTGCTTTTATAATGGAACCCATTGGTGGCCTTGCTTCTGGAGCTGTTGTTTCGAACGCTTTTTACATGAAGGAAGTACGCCGGATTTGTAGCAAGTACGGTGTTTTACTTGTCCATGATGAAGTGATGAGCGGGGCAGGGCGTACAGGTAAATTCCTGGCGAGCGACCATTACCAAAATGCTCGACCTGATATAGTTGTATTGGCAAAGGGCATTGCCGCAGGATATACGCCAATGGGTGCTGTGCTTGCCAGTGATCATATGGTAAATGCCGTTGCAGCTGGTGGTGGCTTTTTGAATGGATTTACATATTTCGCTAACCCGTTGTCGTGCGCCGTCGGATACGCTGTGCTGCAGGAAATGCTAGATTGCGATTTAATTACCAACGCGGCTGAACGTGGTGTGGAGTTAAAACATGCGCTTGAAGAGTTAAAAAATTACTCCAATTATGTGGGTGACATCCGCGGAAAAGGGCTGCTGCTTGCACTTGAATTGGTTGCAGATCAAGAGACTAAATCTCCTTTTAGTAGCAATTTAAACGTAGTTGTTCTGTTCCAAAAATTAGCGCTTAAGAATGGTCTTTTGATTTATGGTCGGAGGACAAATTATGGCAAGTTTGGGGATTGGCTGATGATAACACCACCTTTAATTATAACAACTAAGCAAATTGTGGAGCTCAAAAATAATCTAGTCAGAACACTGAAGGATTTTGAGAGATGCGTGCCAGTGAATTTGGCCTGATGCCGACTTTATCAAATTCATCACTTCTGGAAATCTAATTAAGCCTTAGAGAGCAAACATGACCTCAGTGTTTCCACGTGATATGCGAATTAGTTTACCAAAAGCTGTCCGAGCTGAGGGATGCTACATTTACGACGATACTGGTAAAGCCTATTTTGACGGCTCGGGTGGCGCTGCCGTATCTTGTCTTGGGCACGGAGATCCGGAGATTATTTCAGCCGTTCAGAATCAGACACAGAGTTTGGCCTTTGCTCATACTGGTTTTTTTACATCTGAGCCCGCAGAAAAACTAGCAAGTCTTTTAGCAGATTACACCCAGCAGATCTCAATTGGATCTATTTCGTCTCAGGGGGGTCAGAAGCCACCGAAGCGGCGCTTAAGCTTGCGCGTCAATATCATGTTGAAAATGGTAACTCTGATCGTCGCCACTTGATCTCTAGTCGGCAAAGCTATCACGGAAATACGCTTGGTGCGCTCGGGGCTGGCGGTAATGAAATGTGACGAGTAAAATTTCAACCACTGTTAATGAATGTTCATCATATAGCTCCATGTTATGAGTACATTTTAAAAGATGAGGGTGAGGATTCCTATGATTACGGTCAGCGCGCGGCACAAGAGTTGGAAGATGAAATCCTTCGGCCTGTTCCAGAAACAGTTATAGCCTTTATAGCTGAACCGGTTGTTGGAGCTACGTTGGGCGCGGTCCCCGCAGTTGAAGGATATTTTCAGAAAATACGAAAAATTTGCAATACCTATGGCGTTCTTTTAATTCTAGATGAAGTTATGTGCGGCATGGGCCGGACTGGATATCTTTTCGCCTGCGAAGCAGATGAAGTGACGCCAGATATTGTTTGTATAGCAAAGGGTCTTGGTGCGGGATATCAGCCAATTGGTGCAATGATCTGTTCAGAGAGAATCTATGATGTCATAAAGGCAGGGAGCGGCATGTTTCAGCACGGTCACACTTATACCGGACATCCAGTTGCAACGGCGGCGAGCTATGCGGTCGTCAACAAAATTATTGGTCAAAAAATGGTTAGTCGCTGCAATCATTTAGGAGAAATTTTGTCTGATGCCCTTCACGATTATTTTGGGCAACACCCTTATATCGGTGACATCTGGGGCAGAGGTCTATTCCGTGGCCTCGAAATTGTTTCAGATCGCATTACAAAGACGCCTTTTGATCCCAAACATGGGATTGCACTGAAGATAAAAGCAGCGGCATTTCATGCCGGCCTTATATGTTATCCTATGCCGGGTACGCGGGACGGTCGATCAGGAGACCACATTCTTCTTGCTCCCCCGTTTGTTATGCAAGAGCATCAGATCTCAGAAATAACTGACAAGTTAAACGAAGCGCTGGGGGAAGTGCTTCCGGTGTAAGCAGACCAAAGTGGAGCGTCAACGTGGACAAAATTCTTATAAACAATGTCGGTAGTATAGCCTGGCATGCGCATTCGGAAGAGCGAGTACATGACGGTGCGAACCCAAATCTGTCTTGGCAGTTTCTCGTTGATGCGTCTAAACACCAAAACGAAGGTTTATCTATGGGATGCTTGCGCTTACCTGTGGGAGAATGTTTACCTTTACATCATCATGACGAGCAAGAAATTTACTATATTCTTAGTGGCAAAGGCGAAATTTTAATGTCTGATTCTGAACTAAGGCCAATTGCTGAA
>JAOGIM010000059.1 GCA_028150825.1 Paracoccaceae bacterium | reverse complement strand
CTGAAAAGATAGATGCGCTTCCTTGGCGCAGCTGAAATTGGTTGTGGCGATAATGGCTCATCCTGCTGGATTTTTGGATGGAGAAGTTTTGGCTTTTTAGGAAACCTCACTTTGTGATTGAGGCTGCGCCGCTCACCCGATGGCGCAAGAATTGAGGAAGTGTGTTTGGTAGACATGTTATGTCCCTCCGCTTTAGTGCTTTAGGCGGGATGCCAAGGCGCACAAGTTGGTGATTAAATGCCTAGTATTTAAATTTTAAACTATTTTGAATGTTTGCAAGCATCTGCGGCAGCGATCAAGCCCTTGCTGTAACCACCGCTGTAATCCGGATCCTCCCAATCTCCTTCGACCAGGGTGGCTCTTATCTTGCACTCGGTATTATAGCCGACTGCATAACCATCAGAATAACCGGCATCAAAACGTTCATCAGGGTCCGCTCCGATACAAGCGCTTAATAATATACATGCCGACATCAGTACTAACTTCAGAACTGAAATTGAGATGTTTGAATTTTCAGGATAGGTTTTGGAAATCATTTCTATGCTCCGCTTTAGTGCTTTAGGCGGAATGCCAAGGCGCACAAGTTGGTTATTAAATGTCCTTTAATTAGGTTAATCTAATTATCTATAATCCTCAAGAAAGAAACTTTTTTGGACAGATTTTGCTACGAAAATCTAAAATTAATAACGAAAAAATATTTCGTAACTACTATTAAACATAAGAATTAAAAAAGCTGATACTCTATCTAAACGGTGCGGATAAAATTTTTGGTAGTGCATCCAAACTGCACTTTGTTTGTGTACAACTGCCCAACTGGCTAAGCCAAGCTCAATTGTCAAACCATCAAGTCTAATCAGGATAGATCAGCTATGCTTACACCTACAGTATAGCATGTGTTCGGCTTACTAATGGCTAAATAAGCACCGTCGTATCAATAAAGAGCCACTTGGCTTGTCCTGGAGTTACTTTTCTGAGGATATGGTTCTGATTATCCATGAGTAATCAGAAATTGGACAAGTCTTTAAAACTCTTCCTGATATTTTTCATTTCTCTTTTCAATAGTAGTCTCTTCTAATCATTATTACGTCTAGAAAGCTGACCCAAAGACACCTTATTTACTCCGGTTCTCAGATTTAATTCAGGAAATCTATATATTTTTTGTTTTCACCGCCACCAAAATTGGCGGCAGTGAATATGGTGTTTTTGGTTCATAAGAAAAGCCAAATTTTTATCCGAAGATGAATTAAGAGGGCTTGCTTATGCAGATCGATTTTTTACAGGATTTACCTTTGAGGTTGCTGCAATCAAAAGCATGTACTGTAAGATGCGTTCTGGAACTTGCCTCTTTCCAATCGGTAACTGCAAGGGCGTTTGCGCCAGCAGTGTAGGCACGGTTCCGCGCCATAGTCATTACATCCCTGTATCCTTTCCGAGATCCAACTCTCATCGTAAGAACGGGTGAACAACTTTTCGTGCTTTTCAGCTTATCTAGAGCATGGACGGTAACATGTTTAGATAATAGATGAACTCGGTCTATTTTTGCGGGAGAAACTAGCTGTCCAGATGCAAAAGTCGTATTACTTGAAATAAGCGTACTATTCACTGAGCTACTACTAACGCCAGTATCATCAAAAGTTATCTCGCTACAACTCGCTACGGCAACGACCAATAAGAGAGCAAATAGAGGTTTCATCACAAATTCTCCTTCTAGAAACCAACAGTCTTTACCACTCTCATCAACTTTTTTAAAAAATCACTACAGAAAAATTCTCTAGATATAACTATTTAAATATAATATTTAATTTAAATATTATCTTTGATTGTATTGTTTACTATCAAGTATCTAAAATGTAAATTAGAACACCCTATAACCTTTTAGGAAGAAGCTAAATAAAGTGCTTTTTTATAATTGATCGGCCTACAATGGATAAAGATGAAGGGAAAAAGTTTTTAGCGTTTTATAAAGATATGCAGCACTATTCTATTATTGGAAGCTTCAAGTTTGCATATCAGTCTAAAACGCACTGGATGGTGTCGTGCTTAGTCGCGGGGAACCAGGTTGACGGCATTTCATATGAGGATATCTGTGGAGAAATTGCAAAAAAGTTTTCCAGTAGGTCAACATTACAGCGTATTTTAGATAATGGCATCGCTGACGATTTCTTTTTAAAATCGCCATTGGACTCAGATAAGCGTGTGCAGTTATATAGACTTACAGAGGATGGAGAAAAACAAATGGAAGCTTGGGTTAAACGGCAAACTGAGATTTTTACAAAATAGAATATAAAACTTTTTACTTGCAAAATCCCCGGTGCGTATGATGCGTATGACTTTTCCATACAACTCTCCACACGATTCTAAATGCGCATGGTTTTAGCATAGACTGCATTAACTTTCGTTATAGATAACATATTCAATGAGTTAACACTACTTTGTGTTCTTCTTAAGAAAAGTCATGCGCACATGCGCATTCTTTCTATTGCCTCTGAGGTCTTACTTTTGGGCGCTTCATACACAAAGGCATACGCACTAATTTTCCTCAATGACCCGCACATATTTGGTTTGATTGCGCTTGGGGCCACTTGTATAACGTCCATTCTTTTTCCAACCTGATTTTAGCAAGCAAGCGGCCATACGTCGGTTGTCAGAATGTGTTATCTTGTCCAGCTCCTTAGTCGGAAAACAAAGCTCAAAAGCCTCCTTGATGGAAGTTTCATTGGCTCCAATCATTTTCAGATTAATTTGCTCTACCCAAGCGTCGCTCTCAAGCCGCTGCTGGGTTTGGGAATGGGCATAATCTGATTGAGCTCCATCCAGCCACCATTGCTCACCTTGGTGATAGTTGTATACGGCCTCTGCCCACAGCTTGTCTTTAACCTCTATCAATCCGGCTAGGTCTATCTTGCCTATTTTGATAGGTAGAAAGCGTCTATTGCCAGTTTCGTCGGTTAGATAATCAGTTCGGTTTGTCGTCCCCCAGAATACGCATTGCCTTAGATAACAAATTTCCTCCCGGCCATAAGCTGGGCGAAAGCGTTCCTCCTGACGTGAGATAAAAGCTTTCTGTGCTTCAACATCAGCTTTGCGCTGGAACGCCAACTCTGCCAGCTCTATGCCCCACTTCCCCCTAATATAGTCGGAGGCGTCTTTTGTTCCCATGGGGGGGAGGGCATCGCCAAAGTATTTGTGGTCATGCAAAACACGTAAGGCAGACGATTTACCAATCCCCTGGTCTCCCTCCAGAATGGGGACGCTGTCGGCTTTACACCCAGGATCGAAAATACGAGCTACTGCCTGAATAAGCGATAGACGCGATACGCTCTTTACATAGGCCTGCTCCTTTGCATCGATGGGCGCCACACCCAAATATGAAGTTAGCCAAGTGCTCAGCATTGAGGCATCGTGGGTTGGATCATAACTCAAATTTTCAAGATAATGCTTCACCGGTGATATAATGTTTTCTGCGCAAATTTCGTTGACAGCATCGACCACAATTTGCTTTGCAACGCGTGGGTAACCGTTTGTATTTATCCAGCGACTGACTTTGGTGTAGTCACTGTCTTGCAGATCACGCGGTTTAAAGACTAATGGATTGCCCGGTTGATTAGGTGGCTTGGCGATCAATAATTTCCGTTGTGCAAATTCGTCAAAAGCCAGAGCAGTGTTCCAAGCGCTGCTTTTTATCAAGTCATATATATTTTGTGGATTTGCGATCTTGCTAGTCTTCGCTTGCCGATCCAGTCCGGTAGAAATCACAGACGGCCTATCAAAGCCTTTGGCTCTTGCCCCTGCAATCATCCCACGTACTTCATCGCGCGTCTGCTGTGCAGTGTAGCCGGGAAGGGTATGCTGCTCTGCACGCTCGTATATCTGATCATTCGTCAAACCTCCTGAGACCCAGCTGGCGACTAACTTTAGCATATTCTGATGCCAGCTTTCTCCGTTTAAAGCAGCCTGTGATGCCTGACTGCGGTCCAAATGGTCATTTCCAAGGTCTATTATAAGTGGGACGTGAAGAGGAGCTACTTCTGGGGGTAATATCTCTGCCCACGCTTCAATGCTTTTGAGTGGCATCAGGTGGGCCTCACTTTGAGAGTGACAAGCTCAGGTTCATATCCCTTTTGTTGCTTTTTTGAATTAGGATAGCTGATGGTGCCTGGCAGCCGCATTATCCGTGATGGATTGATAACCGCGGCATCGGTCTTAAAGTGCTTTGCGATTGCAGACTGCGTTGTCTTCCACAGCACCATATCCAGGCAGGGTTGTTCAAGCTTCCAATATGCGTGTATGCGATAATACGGTTTTGTCCCTGTTCTGACAATTAGATCAGGACAACATATATCTTTAGTCACTTTCAGACCTTCATATCCGGCTAAGTCATCTGCATCGGCAAAGCTGAAGTGCGCGCGCAAAATATCCTGATCTCGTGCATTCTTTGTGATGGCTGGATCAATTGGATTAATTGTTGTGTAGATATTCAGGTTCTGAGCATTTTTTGCCTGTG
Organism: Paracoccaceae bacterium; assembly: GCA_028150825.1. GTDB lineage: Bacteria > Pseudomonadota > Alphaproteobacteria > Rhodobacterales > Rhodobacteraceae > LFER01. The sequence continues at coordinate 2,641 of JAOGIM010000059.1, read as the reverse complement.
CAAACTGAACGGCTTCGTTGATTTGTGAACAAACAAATTGCTGATGTACGGCTCCTTGGTGTTGGCCAAGGCAGCGGATTTCAAATTTGGGGATTACTACGCTATGTTTCATCCAATCTGCCGTAATCAGGCTAAGGAACTGGCCAATCACGGTCGCATCCGATGTTAAAGTATCGCTCAATATATTTAACCTCCACTTGAGGCGCGTCGACAAATCGGCTAAAAAGATACGGTAATCACCAAATTACAAATCCAGATAGCCCATGGTCTTAGCGCCGTGGGTTTTCTATTTTCTGTAATCACTGATCCGCGCCGGTAGTGCCTCTAACACCGCCCTTGCTTTGGGGTCTGAGAGCAATCCTAGCTCTGAACAAACGCGAATGAGTGCATCTCTCGTGGTAAAGTAGCTCTTTCCGAGCCACATGCCTTTATTCAAGTGTTTTGAAGACCGCTTCTGCAAGATCCACTGGATATTGTCTTTACAGATGCAGACCCGCCAGCGTGGTGCTAAAAGAACAATAACCCCGTGGTAGTGGTCAGCAATCTCTCTGTGTGCAGGCACCTTGTCACAGCCGACCCCCGGCATAACGTTTGCGGGGGTGGGGGGGTAAAAAAGGAAGTCATACACTTTGAGCCTCCTGTAGCTTTTGCAAATGATCGTTCAATTGATCATCACGCCAATATAGGCGACGTCCAAGTTTCAAAGGTTGGGGCAGTCGTCCTTGCTCTAAATCTACATAAATAGCAGATCTTGATCTGCCACCCAGTTTGGCTTGCAACTGTTCGAAAGATACATAGGTCATCAAAACACTCCATTAATTGCAGATGTGCTTTGAGGTAATCAGATTTTATATTAAATGCATTTTCGATTAATTATCAGAGACTTTTTCGAAAGTCCCCAAAATCAAACCCCAATCTTTTTAGCCCTGTGGAAACAGATTGCTGAAGTCTTGGCATAGAGACCGTAAACAATTTTTTCGTATCTTCAGAACCCTGCAACCCTAGTTCAAACAAAAATGCTTCAATCTGCTGCAGATATTCAATTGTGGTCTTTTGAGTAATGTCTAGATAACCCATCTTTACAAGTGACTTACATGCTGAGAGTACTTTTTTTGCTCTTAATTCATCTATTGAGATTTCAACTTTAGGTCTTCCTAACTTCACCATTTGTTTGCATTCTTCATCTTGCCTAGAAATCAAGCCTCTTATCAGCAGTTCTTTTTCCGCCCGTGGGCCAGTTGTTGACAGGTTCATTTTGCTCAGAAAGTGGTTTAAGCGTTCTTCGCTATAGTTGCTAAGAGCTCCTTGCATGTGGCATCCTTTCAACATTGCTATCTCCAACTACATGTTGGGCCCACCGCTCCATCAGTGGCAATCGCTGTTCGAAAAAGTCTGTTCGTTTGTATGCCCTAACCACTTTGTTTCCAGACGCGTGTGCAAGGACTGACTCTGCGACCGCTTCGGGGGCATTAGTACATTCTGCCAACCACGTTCTCAGGCTGGATCTAAAGCCATGTGGGCGTTCAGCCATGTCGCGCCTCTCCATAAGGCGGGACATGGCTGCATCACTGATTACGCCTTTGCGCGTGCCAGAGAACAGATTACCAGCAACAGCAAAAGGCCTGGCCAGATCTATCACACGTAAAGCTTCCTTTGATAATGGAACGTCAAAATCCGAAGCTTTGTCTAATGTACCTTTCATATACTGGGCTGGCACTGTCCAAGTATTATTCTGGATCTGACTGAAACTTATATGTCGTAGTGCGTTTGTTCTAACACCCGTCAATATCAGGAGGCGCAAGGCTAGATGTGTAATAGTAACTTCAGAAAGACTTTCATAAAAGGCCGGTACAGCTTTCCAGTGCAGTGAGGGAATATTTTGCGGCCGATGTCTACTTTTACCCAAAAGGGCCTTAGCTTTAGCTATGGCGCCAAGATCGACATCCAGTCCCATTGCTGCACCGTACTTCATAACTAGATTAAGGCGATTGAGAGCCTTGCGTGCCGTGTCAGCTTTATCGTGCCATATCACGGCAAGCGTTTCTGCAATATCCTGCTGATTAATGTCTTCCACTGGCACTTTGCCAAGTTTGGGCAGCACGTGGTGTTGTAAGGGAGAAAACCACCTGCCAGCTTTTCCATCACCTTTTAGTTCCGCTTTTTTTGCTTCGAAAGCTGCTAAAGCAACAGTCTTTAGTAAGTGGTCATTTCTGGCGGCTTCTCTAAGTGCATTGTTGCGTACCTTAACTGGATCATTTCCAAGAATAACCTGCTCACGCCACTGTGAAGCTAGGCTACGCGCATCCTTCAGACCAACAGCTGGATAGCCGCCTAGTCCCATTTCACGCCGACGCCCGTGGACAACAACTCTTAGCACCCATTGAGCTCCACCATCCGCACGTTTGTGAAACCATAGACCTGAGCCATCGTTGTGTTTTCCAGGCTTTGCTGACTTCAAGAAAGCTGACGATAGGCTGTGTAAACGTGTCAAATAATATCCACCTTTTTATCCACCTTCTTGTACCGGATATAGAAGGACACTAAAAGGTTTAGCGAAACGAAAAAGTGCAATAAGTCCAGAAATACATAGATAAAAAGTGCATTTCAGAGTTTTAAAGTTTATGGGTTCAGTGCCGTGTGG
>JAOGIM010000058.1 GCA_028150825.1 Paracoccaceae bacterium | reverse complement strand
TCAAGGACTACTTGTGGTGGATTAAGGCCCTGGTCTTGCCAATCTAAACAGCCCTGTATTGCCCAGTTAAGAATGCCGGGGAGTTCTTTAGTAAGTTTGCTACCAAGATCTTTGTCCTGTTGTTCTGCAGTAAAGGTACGGTTGAAAGGAATAGCCTGTATCCGACGCCAAATGCCAAGGTCAGTATTGTTGATCTGCGGCAAACTATTTGTGGCCAGCAATATCTTCCCGATAATACTAAACTCCAGCCAACTGCCATATAACGGGCGACCCTTTAGAACATCTCCTCCGGTCATCTGCTTAATCTTGGCTTCTGCTAAAGCACTCTAGGCACAGCGACTGATCTTTTTACACTTTGCTCACATCTTCTGACAATTGCAAATGCCACAGATGCGCGTAACGGCCATCTTGGGCGAGCAGCTCGTCGTGACTGCCTTCTTCCACGATCCGACCTTGTTCCAACACCACAATGCGATCAGCATGCACGACTGTCGAAAGGCGGTGCGCAATGATCATAACCGTGCGCCCCCGCCCCATTTGGATCAGGCTTTCTTGGATTTCATGTTCGGTTTCCGTATCTAGCGCTGAGGTCGCTTCATCCAGAAGCAAGATAGGCGGATCCTTCAGTAGGCTGCGCGCAATGCCCACCCGTTGCTTTTCGCCGCCCGACAATTTCAACCCGCGCTCGCCCACGGTGGTCTCATACCTTTGCGGCAGGCTTTGCACAAAATCATGAATTTGAGCTTCCTTGGCGGCTTGCTCAATCTGAGCGCGGGTCGCGTCAGCGCGGCCATAGGCGATGTTGTAATAGATGGTGTCGTTGAACAAAACAGTGTCCTGCGGCACGACGCCAATCGCCTCGTGCAGGCTCAACTGCGTGACATCTCGAATGTCTTGCCCGTCTACTAGCAAAGTCCCCTGCGTCACATCATAAAAGCGAAAAAGCAACCGGCCTATGGTTGACTTTCCAGAGCCAGAAGGCCCTACAATCGCTAAAGTTTGTCCAGGTTCCACCTTGAGGCTGACCCCCTTGAGAATGGCGCGCTCAGGGTCATAAGCAAAATGTACGTCCCTTAGCTCAATGCTGCCACCCTGCACTTGTAATGCAGGTGCATCAGGCTTGTTTTGCACCTCAGGGGGTTGCTCCAAAAGTCCAAACATATCAGACATATCAACCAAGGCTTGGCGAATTTCGCGGTAGACAAACCCAAGGAAATTCAGAGGCATCATCACCTGCATGATATAAGCGTTCACCGTCACAAAGCCACCAACGGTTACCGTGCCAGCAGCCACGCCCTGCACCGACATCAACATCACGACCACCATCGCCGAGTTGATGATCAAAGCCTGACCGATGTTGATCACCCCCAAGGAATAGGAAGTCTTTAGCGCTGCGGCCTCATATCCCTCCATTGCGGAATCGTAGCGTCCTGCCTCGCGCGCCTCTGCTCCAAAATATTTTACCGTTTCAAAGTTCAGTAGTGAGTCGATGGCTTTTTGATTGGCGTCATTGTCTTGGTCATTCATCTGTTTGCGAATTTTTACCCGCCATTCTGTGACAACCGCTGTGAACCAAACATAGGCGACCACTGCCACAGCAATCACCATCAGATAGCGCACATCAAAGAAGGTGGCCAAAGCTGCAGAAATCAGCACCAATTGCAGAACCAAAGGTCCAATCGAGAAGAGCAAAAACCGCAATAAAAATGACACGCCCTTCACACCGCGTTCCATGACCCGGCTCAACCCGCCTGTTTTACGGCTCAGGTGATAGCGCAGGGACATGTTGTGAATGTGTTGGAAGGTCTCCAAACCCACCTGCCGTAAAGCCCTTTGCCCCACCTTGGCGAAAACTACGTCACGCAATTGCTGAAATCCACTGTCGAGGATCCGCGACAGGCCATAAGCGATGGTGAGACCCACCGCCCCCAGCATCAAAAGCCGGCTGCCGTCATCCACGCCCGACAGGCTGTCAACCGCAGCACCAAGGATCATCGGAGTGGCCACCGCCACAAGTTTAGCCAAAATCAAACTGGCTACCGCGAGCACAACGCGCCATTTGACCCAGGCCTGACCCTTGGGCCAAAGATATGGCATAACCCGCGCAATAACGCGGATTTCGACCTTACGGTCATGTGGAGTGTCGGTGGTGCCAAGGCTTTTCATAATCGCTCACACACTTCCAAAAGACTTGTGCAGGGTTGCCGCAAGATAATACCAGCTGGAATAAAACGAGCCGTCCACACATGACAGTACCGTCTGCAGGCCTCGGGGCAAGGCCACAATAGCTTGAGTCGCACATTCTCGGTGCAGTGGGAATTCCAAATCAGACTCTTCTGAACCGATTAATCCACTAGGGTTTGTAAGTAGAAATCACCGTACTTTCTAACACGTGCCCCGAAGCCGCAACCATCTCTGCATTTTCAGCCATGAAGACGTCTAGCCGACCAGCTTCTGCATGCATAATAGTACAAACCTGAGTGGGATCATTTTTCAAAAAACCTCTGTAGATAGAAGTTATTCCTGCCTCTTTTTGACTATCAATACTGCTATCATAAGCCTGGGCCCATTCTTCAAAAGGTATTGTGATTGTAAAGGTCGTTACGTAGTTTTCCATCTTTTTTCCTCTTAGGGTTTTTCGTCATTTACAGCTTATAAGAGTTAAACTTTTTACTTGGTGTGATCTTGAGATTTTCGAAATTGCACAGCCATTCTTTTCCACACACCATACTCATCATTACGAACATATCGGTGGTATAAACCTGCGGAGATATGTAGAAGCGTTAGCGCCAGCAGTGTCAAAGAAGTTATGTAATGAAAATCAACGAATGTTGGATACATTTCCTTGTTAACAGCTACTAAAGCAGGAACCTTAACTAAACCAACTAGGTATACATCGTATCCCCCGGCCCAAGTCATTAAGGCACCTTGGAAGGGTAGCCAAATACATAAAACATACAAAATAAACTGTACAATTTTAGAGCTTATTTTATGTATCTTTGGTAGAGTATCTTCAAATTTCGGCCTGTTGTAGAAACGCCAAATGAGACGAAATGCGATCAAACAAAATATCAGTGTTCCAGTAATTTGGTGAAACCAAATGAATTGTCCCTTTTCAGGCGAAAACTCCATGTTGTGAAGATTTAAACCAGTAAATAATTGCCAAAAAATAACAACTGCAAACACCCAATGAAACGCTTTTGCAATCACACCATAATCATTATTGGATGCTTTTAGCATTTGGACCCGCCTGTAATAACTGAACCGGCGAGCTTTACGCCGCCTGCGCCCACAAAGGCAATTGAAAGTAAAACCCGAAGGCCAACTGAGATATAAGTCATTATTTACCTACCTTAAGTTTTTATATTGTTCCGTTAAATGCTTCATAAAACTGGGTTCGAACTCTTTGAGGTCGAGACTAGTCAAAGCATTGGCTGGGCGGTTGCCATTGCGCAATCACCCAGCAAATATTCATTTTCAAGATTTTTGAGCCTGACGTTTTTCATAGACAGTTTTCTTTTCTTGATAATCTTCCTCAGAGAGAGCGTGCCACCCGATACAGTTGCCTGTCGGAGAACGGCCACATCCACATTTTGGTGCTTCGGTCATTTTTATAACTCCTATTTTTGGTTGATCCTTTACATACAATGCATCATTGCTAGACAGAATGAGCGCATATCCGCAGAGAGTGCGCGTAAAAAAGGCATAGGTAATATGGACAAATGGGCTGAGCTTCGAACAGCATACCAAGTGGCAAAGCTAGGCACGGTAAGTGCAGCGGCGAATGCACTTGGCTTCCACCGCGCGACTGTGAACCGTCACATTGACGTGCTTGAGGAAGAGATGGGTGCGCGCATCTTTATCCGACATGCACGTGGCTATACGCTTACAGAGTTAGGCGAGGATGTACTTCGCGTGGCGCAAAAGACGGAAGAGATTATCGAAGATCTTGCGGGTCGCGTACAGGGTGGAAAAGCTGCGCTAGAAGGTGAGCTTAAGCTGACAATTCTAGCAGGTTTCGCTGAACTAATTATGAAGCCAATCTCAGACTTTAGAGCAGAAAATCCGAATTGTATTGTACATCTTGACGCTGGTGAAAATCTTGCGCGGCTTGAATATGGAGAGGCCCATATTGCACTGCGTGCAGGTCCAAAGCCGGATCATCCTGATTACGTTGTAAGTAATTTTGCGCAGATCAGCTTTAACCTTTACGCCCACGACAGCTATATCCAAAGATTTGGGATGCCAAAAGACACTGGTGATTTTGATAACCATCAGTTTGTCCTTCCACCAAGCTTCGGAGGACATCTCTTAGTCCGACAATGGATAAAAAATATTGTACGCCCTGAAATGATTGCGCTGTCGTCCCAACACGTAAATGTCAACTTTAAGGCAGTTTCCGCTGGAATAGGTATGGGTTTTATAGAAGATTATAAAGCCAAAATGTATGGTGGGTTTCACCGTATTCTTCCCCCAAATCAGGAGTGGTTCGTGCCAATATGGTTAGTCACACATGTGGACCTCCACCGCACAGAAAAAGTCCAAGCGATGCTAAAGTGCATAAAGTCCGCTCGTCAGGAAGAATGATCTGGAGGGTGCCATTAAACTAATGAGGACACCCAAAACATTGCTGCCACAGCCTAAATCTATGCGCTCAATAATTGACGCCACCCAGAGAGAGTGTCAGTACGGTTTGGCTTGAAATTGATGTGCGTAATAGTTCGCCTGATCTTACTCAGGAGGACCGCTTTCGGGACCGCTTTTATATTTTAGATCCAAAATAAGTATCTGTAATTAAACAAAAATATAGAAAATTCGACGTCCTCTTCTGGTCACCACAAATAACATTTAAGTATCTGTATTTATTTTATAAAAATTGGTTTGGTGCCTGCTAAATCTGGCCGCAGGACCACTTTCTGGACCACTTTGTAAATCTGTGACGAAGTTGGGAGTTTTTTATCATTAAGAAGACGCTACAAAGTCACTCGTACGATCTCAAGTAGTTTTGTCTGACAACACATACGCAGGGCATTCAAGTTTGCTAAGAAGCTCTGAGCAAAGCAATTTCAGTCGCTGTCAGCGGAAAGCTTCCCCTTACTTTTAGCGTCTTTAAATGTGCGGTTTTAATTAAATTGCATTTAATCTGTCCTTGCCTTTATTATTATCTTTCCTCGATTACGATGGCTTTGTAATTTTTTGAAAGCACTCCCAACATCGTGTTTGGTGTAAGCAAAGGTTGAGTCAATCGTGGGTTTAATGTTCTTGTCTATGAGATCCTTTTGGATTGTTTGCCAATCAGGTAGCGTTCCATAAGCGAGCGTATATTTGGGACCGTTAAGGCGGCTGAAAAACATTCTTCTCATTAGATAAGTATAAATTTTGAGCATGGACAGAAAAGGTGTTTTTTGGTCCCCAAAAAATCTAACTGGACCGCAAAGCGTTACAAAATGACCATCTTTTTTTAATAATTTCAAAGCCTCAATCTCGGTATCTTTGCCCCCGATGCAGTCGATTATGAAATCAACGCCTTTACTATTTTCGGCTAACTGGTCCCCCCAAGGGGCATGATTGTAATCGATTACCCGGTCGGCACCCAAAGATGTGACATGACTGGTGTTAGCTTCACTGCAAACCCCAATGACTTCTTTTACGCCAAACTTTGACAAAGCTTGAACGAGTAAACTTCCGATACTTCCTGATGCGCCTATGACGACACACCTTTTGTTTTTCACCTCTCCTAAGATTTTGAGGATTGCGCCTGCAGTTGCTGCCGCCACTCCCATTGCTGCCCCTTCTTCAAAACTCCAATACTTTGGTAGTGGATGAAATTGGATTGCTTTTGCGCAACAATTTGGAGCCATTCCCCCCACTCGACTCCAAGGATAAATGACGCCGAAAACGGGATCACCAATTCTAAATTTTGTAACCCCATCACCGACGGCATCAACGATGCCACACACATCCATTCCTAAAATCAAAGGCTTGTTTGCGTTCGGTTTAGGCAGACCCATCGGAATTCCACCAAACGCAGTACCCTCCGCAATATGGATGTCATCAACATTAAGCGCAGTCGCTTTCACCTGAAGACTTATTTGGTCTTTTTTAAGTGTTGGCTGATAGATTTCCACCCAGTTGAAATTTGAGTGTGTTTCACCAACTGGCGGACGAGAGGTAAGACCCAAAGCTTTCATTATTTAACCTGTTCAGTGCAAATTTCTTTCAAATTATTACTGCAAATTAATTCGCAGCAAATACTTATAAATGCCTAATGGATGTGCAAATATACACAGATGCTAAGGTCGCTGAAATAAGGTTTATTAAATGAGATGGGATGATTTAAAATACGCACTGGCAGTATCCCGTAAAGGTTCGTTTTCTGGTGCGGCAGATCTGTTGCATGTAACTCATACAACAGTTTCTAGACGTGTTCGTACCTTGGAAGAGAGGTTAGGATCAAAATTGTTCCTGCGGACAGATACTGGTTTTGTTCCAACAACTGCTGGACTCGAATTACTTCAAACAGCCGCAAAAATGGAAGATCAGCTCCAAACCATTGAACGGCGTATAACGGGCAATGAAGTACAACTTCAAGGAAGTCTCAGCATTTCAACAGTCGATTTTGTTTATGAGATTTTCAAAAATCAGTTTGCGAAGTTTATAACAGCCCATCCCAATCTCGAAGTTTCTCTTTCCATGACAAACACACCGGTCTCCCTGACTCAGCTCGAAGCAGATATCGCTCTACGTATCACAAACAAGCCCCCGGAAAATTTATTCGGTCGCAAGATTCTAGACATGGAGTATGCTGTGTACGCCTCTCAAGAACTAGTTGACAACATTGGCTTAGACGCACCTTACAAAGACTATCCGTGGGTTCATCATACAGAACAAATGCAGTCTGTTTGGTTGGATTTGTGGTTGAAGAAAAATGCCCCCGGTGCTTCGATTGCGTTGAGGGTTGATAGCGCAGTGGCGGCTCGTCAAGCTGTAGAGTCAGGATTAGGCGTTCACTTTCTGCCATCGGCTTATACTGAGAACGCGAGTAATTTAGTACGCATAGGCTTGGAAGCAGGTAAAGTGAGTTTGTGGTTTCTCACGCATCCAGACCTGAAGAACAATGGCCGAATAAATGCTTTCAGTGATTTTATGTTTAAACAATTACGAAAAAAATGGTACTGACAGACAAATGAGAACTCGCATCATATTGTTAGCATAACCTAAATCTATACGCTCAATAATTGACGCCACTCAGCGAGAGCAGCAGCACGGGTTAGCTTGAAATTGGTGCGTGAATAGAGATGGCGTTCCTGGTTAAAATGGTTCTGGATTGAAGCGTGGATTGAGACGAATTTCTGCAAGGTTTTCGCTCGGCAAAATCTTAGTATCGCCGGATGAT
>JAOGIM010000057.1 GCA_028150825.1 Paracoccaceae bacterium | reverse complement strand
GGGGATATATCCTTTTGTACCATCGAGCTTGAGATAAATAAGATGTTTTACCGTACTACTTTGCCCGTCGGCATCGCTCGGAAGCTCCAGATAGTGTCGCAATGTTGATGCAATCTGCTTCGAATCTTTAAAATTATCAGAAATAAAAGTTTTATTTGCAATGACTTGACTTTTGCATGCTTGTTTTAATTGCTTTGTAAACTGCCTTCCTGATCTCTCCTGAATAATAGGGTCCTAAATCTATGATGTCTGTTTGATCCTAAAATTCTTATCCCAGGCGGCTCTAAATGCCTGTAAATTTTAAATTTTGAAATCCACATTATGCTGTTAGGGTTAATTTTCTGTACGCCGGTCTTTGTTGATAACAGGTTTGAAATATATCACAGGTTTTTGATCTTTTTTGTAAATTGAAACGAATTTTGCACTTGTCAATTGACTCCTCTCATATGAGGGTTTGACAAAACTTGTGCAACCAAACGTGGTCTGCTTCTGGTGTCTGGATTATTGGTTGTCTCTTTTGCAAAGGAACAGACTAAATGAAAATAGCTGTTGTTGGCGTGGGTGCGATGGGGTCGGTTTATGCGGCAAAATTTGCAACATCAGGGCATCAGGTTTTGGCTGTTGATCCATGGCAAGACCATGTTGCAGCAATAAATAGCGCAGGTCTGAAAATCCAAGGTCCTGACGGCGAGGCGACCGTACTTGGCATTAAAGCCACCACAGATGTTAGCGACTGTGAACACTGTGATCTCTTTGTGATTGCGACTAAAGCATCAGCGGTTGGCGCGGCAGCGCGTGCAATCAAACCATATGTTAATGTAAATACTGTCGTTTTAACCATTCAAAATGGATTGGGGGCAGGTGATCGGATTGCAACCCATCTTGCAACTGATAACGTTCTGTTAGGTGTGGCTGATGGGTTTGGGGCCTCCATGAAGGGACCGGGCCATGTGCATCATAATGCGATGAAGCTGATCCGCCTTGGTGAAATGTATGGTGGTCAAAGCGATCGGCTCGAGGAGTTGGAAAACATTTGGCAAGGTGCGGGATTCAATGCTCGCGCGTTTGAGGATATCCATCAACTGATATGGGAAAAACTACTCTGCAACGTGACGCTTTCGGCGCCTTGCAGTGTTTTTGATTGTAACGTTGGAGAGCTGCGCAATAGTGATGAGCATTGGATGATTGCCCTTGGCTGCATGCAAGAGGCCTATAAATGTGGACTGGCCGAAGGGATTGCATTTTCGTTTGATGATCCTCAAAGTTATGTAGCAGCTTTCGCCGAAATGATGCCAGCGGCCAATCCCTCTATGCGCCTTGATCATTTTGCAAAACGCCAGTCTGAGATTGATTTTATAAATGGTGCCATCCCAAATCTTGGTCAACGCCATAATATTGCCACACCATATAACCAAACACTCGCAGCTATCGTGCGCAATATTGAAAATCAATTTGAAAGGGCCAAGACATGAAGGCGGCAAGCTGTATATTAAAGGGACAACCAATCTATGGCTTGATTAAGGATGCTGGGTTTTACACAGTGTTGTCTAGTTTCGCGTCACGCTTCCCGCGTTTACGTGATGTACTTGAGGCGGACGCGATGGCGGGTTTGGGTCAAAACTGTGCCGATAATCCCGTTGCAATAAGTGATATTGTCATCCTGCCGCCTATTCCAAACCCGCGAAAAATTATTTGTGTCGGTTTGAATTATAAAAAACCTTACCCGGTCCCCGGAGTAGAACTGGAGTCGGATAATATTGTTCTCTTTGGGCGCAATATCGATACGTTTGTTGGGCATGAAAGCGCACTTGAAATGCCATCTGGCGAGGCAGGAGACAGCTATGATTTTGAAGGGGAGATTGCTGCTGTTATTGGAACACACTGCCGCAATATTACTGCTGATCAGGCCTTGGCGCATGTCGCAGGCTATGCCTGTATGAACGAAGGGTCAGTGCGCACTTGGCAAAAGCATAGTGTATATGCTGGCAAGAATTTTGTTGCCTCAGGTGGGTGGGGACCTTGGTTGGTGACAGCAGATGAAGCTGGATCTGTATCGGATATGAACCTTGTAACGCGGGTGAATGGAAAAGATATGCAGGCCAGTACAGGCGCACAGATGATCCATTCATTAGACAAAGTAATTTCTTACATATCTGAGATCATGCCCCTTGACCCGGGTGATGTGATTGCAACCGGCTCGCCAGATGGAACCGGAGGCAGTCGTAACCCTACCGCCTTCCTAGTGCCTGGAGACCAAGTTGAGGTCGAAATTTCGGGCATTGGAACCCTCAGAAACATCGTTAAGTCTAGCCAATCGTGATTAATCCGCTTTTCTGACAGTCATCAGCGCAAAGGCCTGAACAAGAGCCACTTCTTTGAGGTAATCAAATCTTCCAGAGGCGCCTGAATGTCCGGCGCCCATGTTTGTTTTAAGTAATAATTGATTATCATCAGTCTTCATTGCGCGGAGCTTAGCGACCCATTTGGCCGGTTCCCAATAAGTCACGCGTGGATCGGTAAGCCCTGCAAGAGCGAATATGGAAGGGTAGGCTTGAACTGAGACATTGTCATATGGTGAATAGCTTGAAATTAGGTCATAGGCTGCTTTATCTTTGATAGGATTTCCCCATTCGGGCCATTCGGGTGGGGTCAAGGGCAGTGTCTCGTCAAGGATAGTTGCCAAAACATCCACAAAGGGGACTTGTGCGATGATACCTGCAAACTTCTCAGGCGCTATATTGGCAATTGCGCCCATTAGCATGCCGCCCGCAGATCCGCCTTGTGCGATTATGTTGTCGTATCTGGTAAAATCCTGCGCTACCAAATGGTCGGTGGCGGCGATAAAGTCTTTAAATGTGTTGGTCTTTAGGTCTCGCCGCCCCTCTTTATACCAGCGAAAGCCTTTTTCTTTGCCTCCGCGCACATGGGCAATGGCGTAGACAAATCCACGATTTACGAGCGAGAGTGCGTTGGAATTAAATCCAGATGGCATCGACATACCATAAGAGCCATAGCCATAAAGAAGGCAGGGCGCGGATCCATCCAAAACTGTGTCTTTATAGTGGACGAGCGAAATAGGGATTGTTTCACCATCATGAGCGGTGGCAAATATCCTCCTTGTCACATAATCCCTTGCATTATGGCCTGATGGGATTTCCTGCTCTTTGCGCAATTTGCGCTGTCGAGAACCTATGTCGTAATCAAACACCTGACTAGGTGTAGTCATGGATGAATAGGAAAACCTAATAAGCGATGTATCAAATTCGTAACCGGCACGAAAGCCAAGTGAGTAGGCCTCCTCATCAAAACTCACCGCATGTTCGCTACCGTCTGATAGGTCATGTATGATGATATGCGGTAGTCCGTCTTCGCGTTCTAGTCTGATTATATAGTTTTTTAGAACAAACATATGCTGAATAAGGCGGCCTGTTTTATGAGGAACGAGCTGTTTCCAATTTTCCCTGCTGGGTGCGTTTTTTGGGGTGGTTACAATCGAAAAATCTTCGCTACCCTGCGCATTTGTGAGGATATAAAACGTATCTGCATGTTCTTCAACGAAATACTCAATCTCATTTTCGCGCTTTGCGATGATAGTAGGTTTAACAAGCGGCTCATCTGCTGCCATCCTCCAGACTTCGGATGTCTGATGCGAGCTGGTGGTAATCAAGATTGTTCGTCTAGACAGGGTTTTGCCCACAGATACGAAAAACCCCGGATCGCTTTCCTCAAAAATCAAAACATCTTCGCTTGGGTTAGTGTCGATTTTATGCCGGAAGACTTTTGAAGGTCTATGGCTGTCGTCTAGCCTGACATAAAAGCCATATTGGCCATCTGCGCTGAAGGTAAAACCTCCACTAGTATCTTGAATCCTATAATTGCGGTCCTTGCGCGTCTTGGTGTCACGCAGGGTGATTGCGTAGTATTCTGAGCCTTTATCATCGCTGGACCAGTAGAAAAGTTTGTGATCTGGTGAATGTCCTGTTCCCCCAATGCTGAAGTATGACTTTCCTTTTGCCTCCTTATCTCCATTTAGTAGCGTGACTTCATCCCCACCTGTTTGGGACTGACGGATAAAATGTGGATATTGCCCATCGGTAATAAACTTCGTTCCATATAAATAAGGCCCATCTGGAAGTGGCGCCGAATTATCATCTTCCTTTATGCGCCCCCGCATTTCAGAATATAGTGTTTCCTGAAGCGGTTTTGTTTGGCACATAATGCTATCTTGATAGGCATTTTCTGCGTCCAGATATGCCCGAATATCGGGTTCTAGAGCGTCAGGATTTTGCATCACTTCTTGCCATTCAGCTGAACGTAGCCACGCATAATTATCGATGCGCTGGATGCCGTGCTCATGAAAAATGGCTGGTTTACTATTGGCTTGAGGAGGTAAAATTTGTGTCATTTTGAATATAACTTTCTTGGAAAGGTATGGGGTAAAAATCTTTTTTCGCTGTATGCTACAGCATTTTATTTGAAGGAAAATCATAACTAAGCAATTGTTGTAAAGTTAAATATCACAATCTGACTTTTGGTGGGTTGCAGTTTTGGACAATGTCAGCCAAAAAATGCCGCTGATTGGTATAATAACTTGTCTTTCAAAATAGGAGATCTCTTTCATGTCTGAATATGATCCATCATGGCAATTCACTCGCGCCATTACCCGTAGACCGGCATCGTCCGTTACGGCTGGTTTGCGTGGGGTAGATATTGGAACTCCTGATTTTGATTTGATGCTGCGACATCACGCGCAGTATGTGGAGGCGCTACATGAGGCTGGTGCTCGGGTTATTGAACTTGATCCGTTAGACGATTTTCCTGATGGACTATTTGTCGAAGACACGGCGCTATGTTTGCCGGAAGGTGTTGTTCTGATGCGCCCGGGCGCTCCAACCCGATTGGGTGAGGTTGCCCAGATTGAGCCCGTTTTGCAAGGCTTGTTTGATAAAGTTGCACGCATTGACGGTCCTGGTACGATCGAAGCTGGTGATATTTTGACAACTTCGCGCGAGGTTCTTGTTGGTCAATCTCTGCGCACCAATTCGGAAGGGATAGCAGAGCTTGCCAGTATCCTAAGCAACTGGGGCCATGTGTTGCGTGAAGTGAGTGTCCCAGAAGGCGTGCTGCACTTTAAAACAGATTGTTCGTTGCTCGACACCACGACAATTCTGTCAACTGAGCGTTTGGCCAAAAGCGGCATATTTTCTGACTATAATGTAATCTTTACCGCAGACGAGGAAGAGGAGGCAGCCAACGCTATTCGCTATAATGATTTTGTTTTGATGTCTGCTGGATTTCCTAAGACAGCACAACGCTTAACAGAGGCAGGATATCATATTAAACAACTTGGCAACTCTGAATGCGCTAAGCTTGATGGAGGTATGTCGTGCCTCTCCCTGAGGTTTTAAAGGCCCCTCAAAGAGCTTAGCTATTCGCTTTTAACTACGCCATCGTCTTCTGAGGAGACTAATGCACCATTTTGCCATTTGCCAGCGGCCTCTTCGCCACTTGCAAATTTAATGGCGCCCTCGCCTTGACGTTTTCCTTTGAGAAAGCTGCCCTCATAGACGTCACCATTGGCGTATGTCGCTTTGCCTTGTCCAGTGATCTCTCCGTTTGACCACGCTCCATCATAGCGAAACCCGTCAGGAAGAGTTATAGTGCCAATTCCATGGCGCTGGCTTTCTTTATATTCGCCAACATAGACCATTCCATCTGCAAATGTTGCTTTGCCTTTGCCGTGGCGCTTACCGTCCTGCCAATCCCCTTCATAGACGTAACCGTCGCTGTATTTCATAATGCCAAAACCATGATTGAGTGCATTCTTAAATCCACCCTCATAGCTTATACCATTGGGATAAAGTGCAACTCCATTGCCATCAATAACGCCTTTTAACCAATCCCCTTCATAGCTTGATCCGTCAGGATAAGTAATTTTCCCTTGGACATTAGCTACACCATTGGTCAAGTTTCCTACATATATCGAGCCGTCTGGATAGGTCACTTCACCTTTACCTTGAATTTGACCCTTTTCCCAATTGCCTGAATATTTATAGCCATCTTGGCCGGAAAAAATACCTTGTCCTTGTCTCTGGTCACTTTCGAAGTTGCCTTCGTAGATATCTCCATTGGCATATGTGACCCGTCCCGCACCCTGTCGGCGACCGTTTACAAGCATACCTGCATACGTATCGCCGCTTGGTTGAATGAGCGTACCTTGACCGTTGATCTGGCCATTTACCCACATACCTTCGAAAACAACACCGTCTGGCATTTTGAGATCTCCCATCCCCTGCCGGCTGCCTTTTTCGATCTGTCCTGTATAAACTGCGCCGTCTGGATATGTAACGGTTGCATTGCCTTGTTTTACCCCATCTTCCCAATCGCCGTCATAACTGTAACCGTCTGAGTTCGTCATCAGACCGCGCCCATGATGCAGTGCCTGACGAAATCCACCTTCATAGCGAGCACCGTTTGCATATAGTGCAACACCTTGTCCGGTGATTTCACCGTTGCTCCAATCACCTTCAAAGGTACCGCCATCGGCAAAAGTGATCTTGCCTAGCCCCTCTGGTTTCCCTTTGGCAAAACTACCTTCATAAATTGAGCCGTTGGGAAAGGTCGCTAAGCCTTTTCCTTTGATCTCTCCATCTTCCCAATTTCCGGAATACTCATATCCATTTGGAAGACGATAGGTTCCCTCACCATGCTGGAGACCATCGCGAAACGTGCCTTCATAGACCCCGCCGTCATCGTATTGTTTAGTGACGATGCCTACACTTTGTCCGAAAACTGGGGTCGTGATAAGCGACTGTATAGCCAGCACAGAAAAGATCAGGATTTTTTTCATTAACTTTTTTCCTTAGGCCCTTAGTGGACAAACGAAAGTTAGATCAGCGCAAGGCATCTTACAATTCAAAAAAGAGGTAAATTTAGCAGTTATTATCGCAAAACGCTAATTATGGCCTCAGTATGATTTAGAAAGTATCAAATTTTTGAGTGATTTAATAAAAAAATGGCAGAGTTACAGCTATAAAGTTATGGGGCATAAAGAAAAGAAAATTTAAACCTTTTAGGAAAAATAATCGTTTATTTTTTGTTTGACTGGATTTATGGGATGCGCGCTATGCGAAAAGTATTTGGTAGTTGTTGCCGTTTTCTAGATATTTTTTGTGTTTTTGATTACGCATAGTTTGATGTCTAAAGTTAAATTTATGGCAGAATCTTTATATTGAATTTTTTAAAGTTACCTCAATTCTAATGATTTAAGACGTAATTGGTGTGCCATGGGGAAAGTAATAAAGATACCCAAGAACTAGTTTTAGGCTATATTTGCATTTTGGTCCGTTAATCTTTGGCTCGGTTTCCGGCTTTCCAAGGTGCAGATAATTCTCATCATATCAAATGCCATTATCAGACTTATCTTCCTCTTAGCCCAAGTCTGGCATGCTTAAGACGGTGGCACTTTATGGATTGTGAGCAACACTGAGTATTCTAGTGACCAACAAAGAAGTTAATCTTACGGCTAATTACTTTGGACAGATAAGTAATATGCTGCTTCGCGCAGATATCACGTGGCTACTTTTGACCAGTGATTTTAACAACAAAGAGGTGGCGTTAGGTCAAGAGGTCCAAGACGGCTTTAGAGAAGAGGGATGCTCCGTTGTTTAGAAAA
>JAOGIM010000056.1 GCA_028150825.1 Paracoccaceae bacterium | reverse complement strand
TATATCTATACACATAAGTAACAAGTGTTACACTTAGTGTTACACATTGTGTAAATACTGTTTAATATCATATATTTATAAAGTGAGCAGCGGAATCATAATCCGCGTGTCGGGGGTTCAAGTCCCTCCTCCGCTACCAAAAATACTCAACAAAACAGTTGTAAAAGTGCGGTCACACCGAGTTAATGGTGCGGCTATTTTATGACTGTTTGGCCTGAATTGTCAAAGCGTGTGTGACTGGTGTGTGACCAAGGGTTACTGCAGCGAATCTATTATGGGCTACCTATAGGCCATGGACCGGGGACCCCGTATCTAGGGGCATGCGCCTTGGACATCGGGTCTTTAGTATTGGAGTTTTAGATTCATCGGAATGGAGTTTTGTTTGCTGTCCTTTTCACTCATAACCTGAAGGTCGTAGGTTCAAATCCTACTCCCGCAACCAAAATTAAACACAAAAATACAATAGCTTAATAACATAACGGCTTAACGTCCCATAGAGCGCCTCAGATATATTGCCGCGTTCGTTGCTACGTTAGAACTACGTAAACCGTCCCCTTGGTTCGAATCCTTCTTGCTCCGCCACCATATCCTCACTATCTCTGTGACCGGTATTTCTGTCGATATTCCTGCGCAATTTCAGGTGTTTATAACAGCGTTGTGCGACTGATGCCCGACATCAGCTCTCATTTCAGCGATAATTACCGCTAAACCTCAGACGTTGATTCACCGAGGGTGGGTTTTGAAGATAGCAGATATTTAAAATGAAAGTCGTCTATGCCTTATCTCGTGTGTCTGGTAACACGGTCTGAAGCATTGTTTATCCGAGATAGGGCGAATGATATGGGATTATTCTCGAAGATCTAATTATGCGTCACTGGTTTTGAGCGCATTCTTTGAACCGTTTCCCGCTCTGCGCGTTTACATCGCATCGGCACAAGACCACCGTCCATCAGAGCCATGTCCTCAAGTACCATATCGCCCATCTGCTGAAAAGCGGTATCCAGGGCTCCAGCCCGGTGTGGGGATCGGATGAAGCCTTTGAGGTCACGCACCGGGTGATCCATCGGCAAAGGTTCTTGTGGAAAGACATCGCTTGTTGCGCGGATGTGTCCTGACCGCACCGCGTCAATCATTGCATCAAAGTCCACGACCTCTGCGCGAGACAGCAGAATAAAATGGCACCCTTGGCGCATATTCTTAAAGGCTTTAGCATCAATGAAGTGTTGGTTGTCTGATGTCACGGCCGCCACGACAAAGAGTGTATCGGATTGTGTTAGCACGGCATTCAGATCGGTGGGAATGACACCATCCTCTTTTAGCATCGAGGGTGGCAACCATGGGTCGTAGACCCTTATCGTAGGATCAAACCCGCGAAGAATGCGTCGCAAAGCCCGTCCTAAGTCACCATATCCAACAATTCCAATTTCGGATCCGCCAAGCATGCGGGCATTGACATTCCCATCCCCGCCCCATTGTTCAGTGCCATTGCGGAAAGCCAGATCAGCATCCGTTATCCCGCGGGCAAGATCCAAGGCCAGACCAAGCCCAAGCTCTGCCACAGGTTTTGCGAACACCGCACCGGTTGTCAGAACGTGGATTCCCCGTTCGAACAGGGTCTGATAGGGCATGTTGTTGATCAGGTTAGACTCAACGTTCAAAACGGCTTTGAGTTGCACCATCTGCGCAAGCGTTGTCTCGGATATAGGCGGCTGCCCCAAAATATAGTGCGCCTGTTGCAACATCTCGATGGGTAATGTGGCAAGGGCATCATCTGTAGTCTCGACAACTTCATAGGTCTCGTGAAGTTGCTTGCGCTTGTCCGACCTAAAGATCAGGTCAAGGCTTCTTGGCATTGGTGCTGATAAGACGATTGGTTTCATGGGTATCTCCTTTACAAAGATAAACCGATTTACAAATAAAGTAAACCGATTTATCTTTTTTCAGAATCAAGTCACGTTACGTTTGAGGGAGGCGTCGCTGTGGAGTCAGGAAAGCGTGCTACCATTCACGACGTTGCCCGTCAGTCTGGAGTGTCTGCTGCGACGGTATCCAAAATTCTGAACGGTGTCACAACAGTCAAACAACCGAATGTCGACCGGGTGATGGCCGCAATAGAAGACCTTGGGTATCGAGCCGACCCCGTCGCCTCAGAACTTCGACAAGGGCAGCGCCGCCTAATTGCGGCAATTGTGCCAGAACTAAACAACCCGTTTTTTGGCGCTCTGATCAGTGGGATCGAGGATGCTGCCGAGACTGCGGGTTACAAAGTGATTTTCGGCACCTCGCGTGAAAGTGAAGAGCGCGAGATCGACGTTATCCAGCGCATGCATGATTGGCGTGTCTCGGGTGCTATACTGGTGCCTGTGCAGTCAGAGCGTGGGCGCGGCGCGGCGTTACTTGCCGATCTGGGTATCACGTCGGTGCTGTTGGACCGTGTCTCAGCTAGCTCTGCCTTTGACACGGTGACGGCGGATAATTTTCGGGCTTCTGCCGACGTAGCGCAGTATCTTGCAGAACAAGGGCATCGCCATATTCTATTGCATTGCGCAACTGCGACCTCAGAAGCGGTGCGGATGCGTGTCGAAGGCTTCACATCTTTCATGCGCAGGCTTGACGCGGGTATTAGGATAGATGTCTTGCTTAATGACATCAATGAGCAAGACAAACGCGGGGTGCTTGGTCAGCATTGGGATAGGTACAGCACGCTCGACACGCCAACAGCGGTTTTCGCTTTATCGCAGCATTCCACATTGGTGGTCTTGTCCGAATTGAGACGGCGCAAGATTACGGTGTCCGGTCAGGTAGCCTTGGTGGGCTTTGATGATGCGGACTGGATGCAAACTACATGGCCGTCCATCACCGCTGTCGCTCAACCGGTTGAGATCATGGCCAAGCAGGCCATCGCCGCGTTGCTGACCCGGCTTGCAAACGACGGAAAAGGGTATCCTATTCAGCATCTCGAACGGTGCGTTCTAAACATTAGAGAATCTACACATTCAAATGACGCAGGGAGGATCGGGCGTCGTAATTTGGATCAACCAAGGACACAAATTAGAGGAGAATAACATGTCCAATATAAGTAAAAATCGTGCTGTCGGAATGGCGTTACTGGTATCACTAGCATTCGCAGCGCCTGCAAAAGCTGGAGAATATGGTATCTTGATGAAGACACTCTCTAACCCGTTTTGGGGGGCTATGGGAGCTGGCGTTGAGGCAGGAGCGCAAGGTGCTAGTGTCGACTACTACATCCAAGCTGTCGAAAGCGATCAGGCTGCAGAAAGTCAGCTAAACGTATGCAACACGATGCTAGAGCGGAAGCCCGTTGCAATGATTACAGCGGCCATTAACTCTACCAATCTGCTGCCATGTCTTAAGTCGGCACAAGCAAGTGGGATCAAAGTGGTTGATCTTGACGGGAACCTTGATCCAGCCATTTTGGATGCGGAAGGGCTTGAGATCACTTTCTCTATCGGGTCTAACAACGTTCTCGCGGGTGCTCAGGGTGCTGAATACATGGTCAGCCAGCTTGGCGCGGATGCAAGTGGTCCGGTTTTGGTTATCGAAGGTCTGTCTGGCAATATCACGGGGGAAAAACGCGCTAGAGGTTTTGCCGACAAACTGGCCGAACTGGCGCCGGGACTTGAGATCGTGGCGTCACTGCCTGGCGATTGGGATCGTGGCAAAGCGGCCAACATCACCAACGACATCATGACGCGAAACCCTGATCTGGTTGGTATTTTTGCGGCCAATGATGGTATGGCGCTGGGCGCTGTAGAAAGCGTTTTCGCGGCGGGCAAAGGTGGTGACGTGATTATCATAGGGGTTGATGGCAACTCGGATGCTGTCAAGTCAATAAATGCGGGTCGTCTTACAGCTTCAGTCGCTCAGCTTCCGTATCTTGTTGGCAAGCAAGCCCTTGAAAACGTCAAAACAGCCGTCGAAGGTGGATCTGTTGAAAGTGTAGTAATCGTTCCGACCTTGGTGCTGACCAAAGATGTGATTGATGCGGGCACTGAGCCGCTTCTTGAGTTTGTGAAGTAAATCTCCCAAGAGTGGGGCCTGTGCCAACGGGTGCAGGCCCTGTTTTGAAATTCAACCTTCCTCAGATTGAGCTAATTACATGGCCACACCACAAATACAGAGCGTACCCAGCCTTTGGGCGCGGCTTCAAGAAAAATCAATTGAACAACTGCACATTCGCCTCGAGAGCATTGTTGTTCTCGTTGGTCTTGCGGCCATCATGGCGATCCTGTCGCCGTTTTTTTTGTCTGTAAGCAACTTCATGAACATCCTGCTTGCGACATCGACCATCGGTGTATTGGCCATCGCGGCCACCTTCGTACTTAGCTCTGGTGGCCTAGACCTATCGATTGGATCGGTCTTAGGGCTATCTGGGGTGGTTGGTGCTGCATTTGCGGTAAATCTAGGCATGCCGACGCCAATTGCAGTTTTGGCGACCATCGGCGCAGGTGCGCTGGCGGGGTTGGTCAACGGCTGGGTTATCACGCGCGGCTTCGTACCAGCCTTCATTGTAACACTTGGAATGCTCGGAATCGCACGTGGGCTGGCGCTAGTCATCTCAGACGGTCGCGTTATTTACGGCCTGCCAGACTGGATGTTGTTCTTGGGGCAAGGCCGCCCTTTCGGTATTCCGATGCCCGTCATCATATTGATTATAGTGGCGATCATCATGCATATAGTGCTGGCCTATACTCGCTATGGGCGTCATACGCTGGCCATTGGAGACAATGAAAACGCAGCCCGCACAGCTGGTATAAATGTCGAGTTTCATAGGCTTACGCTTTATACGCTTTCGGGCGGTCTTGCGGGGCTCGCAGGGTTGCTGTTCGCGACACGCATTAACTCTGGCGACCCAACTGCCGGGATCACTTACGAACTAACGGCGATCACAGCAGCGATTATCGGAGGGACCAACTTGTTTGGTGGGCGTGGATCAATCCTTGGTACAATGATTGGGGCGATGATCATGGGTGTCCTGCAAAACGGGCTTAACCTGCTGGCGGTACAAAGCTACTACCAACAAATGGCCATTGGCTGTGTCCTCGTGCTTGCGGTGTTTATTGATCAATTCCAACAGCGGCAGGAAACAAAAGTATGAGCCTTCTAGATCTCTCTGGTATCGAAAAAAGTTTTGGGTCGGTCAGCGTGCTGCACGGCGTTGACCTAACCGTGGGCGCAGGTGAGGTCATTGGCCTCGTTGGCGACAATGGTGCTGGAAAATCGACCCTGATGAAGATCGTCACAGGCATGTACCAAGCCGACCGTGGGTCGATCACTCTAGAAGGTGACAACATACTAGAGCTTACCCCTGGAGAGCGTCGGGCACGCGGGATTGAGATGATTTATCAAGACCTCGCCTTGGCGAAACAACAGGACGTGGCCTCAAATATCTTTCTAGGTCGTGAACCGACCCGCAGGGTTCTTGGAATGTCACTGGTGGATCGACGTAAGATGAAGTTAGATGCTCAGAAGATGATCGACCGACTTGGCGCTAAACTGCCAGCCATCACGCGACCTGTTGGGTCGTTCTCGGGAGGGCAGCAACAGTCAGTGGCTATCGCCCGTGCCCTGACGTTTAACCCTAAAATAGTAATCATGGACGAGCCGACTGCGGCTCTCGCTGTGCGCGAGGTGCAAAGCGTATTGGATTTGATCCGCCAGCTTAAATCGCAAGGGATCGGAGTTATCTTGATCTCACATCGTCTGAACGATGTCTTGTCTGTCACAGACCGGATCATTGTCCTGCGGCAGGGGCGTGCTGCGGCGAATTTGTTGACCAAAGAAACGACAATGCCAGATATCGTATCGGCAATTGTTGGTGGGGGCGATGTCATGGTCGCGGCCGCCCACGAAGCACAAGGATAAAGCGCATGGCTAAACTTGGATTACATACGTTTGCAGCGGCACCTCTCTGGGACGTGGTGGAATTTGAGGCGCTGCTGCCAAAATTAACAGCTCACAAGGTCAGGGTGCTTGAGGTTCCACTGCTGGATCCCACGGAGATAGATGTCGCACTGTCGCGCACTTTTTTTAAGCGTACGGGCATCGAACCTGTCTGCTCCTTAGGGTTGCCGAGCGAAATTGACGTCATCGCAAACCCAGAGGAAGGATTAGCATTCTTACAGCCAGCCTTTGATGTCGCAGCCCAGTTAGGTGCGCCTTGTCTGTCGGGCGTGACTTACGGGACCATAGGCAAGATCTCAGGCACGTCACGGACCCAAGCTGAATTCGACGGGACAGCGCGATTCATCGAAAAGGCCGCGAAGGCGGCTAAAATGCATGGCCTCAAACTAGGGATTGAACCCTGTAACCGTTATGAGACACATTTAATGAACACTGGGGCGGACGGGCGCGCTTATTGTGAAGCGACAGGGGCCGACAATGTATTCATCCATCTTGATACCTACCACATGAACATCGAGGAAAGTTCAATGGCACAGGGGTTCCATGATTGCGGGCCATTCCTTGGCTATGTGCATCTCTCAGAGTCCAATCGCGGCGCGCCGGGCGACGGCTGCATTGACTGGACTACTGTGTTTACAGCGTTGTCCGACATTGGGTTTGATGGTGCCCTAACACTGGAAAGCATGAACCACGTTCATCCAGCTATCGCATCCGCACTCGCCATATGGCGCCCCGTCGCAGCGCGGCCTGACGACGTTGTGGATAAAGGGCTGGCTTATTTGCATGAAGTTGCTGCGCAATGTGGCGTAACTTTCGAGTAGCTGATGGCAGGTTTTGATCTGGAAAGCATTGTCGCTAATCTTCTTAAGGCACGGGAGGATCAACGCCAGTATGTTGTGGCCATAGCAGGGCCACCAGCGTCCGGCAAATCGACCCTCTCAAAAGCGCTGAGTAACCACCTTAACGGGATCAATGACCTGCGGTCAGTGGTGGTGCCAATGGATGGATTTCATCTCGATAATGACCGTCTGGATGACTTATCATTGCGGCACCGCAAAGGGGCACCAGAGACCTTTGATTTCAACGGATTTGCAACCTTGCTACGGCGGCTCGGCAGGTCATCTCAAGCAATCTACTACCCAACCTTTGATCGCGTTTTAGACAAAGCAATTGCGGGAAAGGGCGTGGTGTACCCAGAAGATCAAGTAATCTTGGTCGAAGGAAACTACCTGCTGCTGGACGTACAACCTTGGTCGCAGCTCAAGGCCTTGTTCGACCACAGCATATTCATAAATATACCCATTGATGTGCTCCGATCCCGTCTGATCCAACGCTGGTTGGATCTTGATCACACACCAGAAGAGGCAAAGGCACGCGCGCTTTCTAACGATATCCCCAATGCAGCACTTGTCTGCGACGGATCGATCAAGGCTGATCAATTGATGAGTCTGGACTGATCCGTCAAACGACGATTTTGGGCAGCTAAAAGAGCTAAACCATACCCTCAAACATCTGGAAGTAATTGACATAACTCTTTAAAAAATAAAATTAAACACCATCATTACAGCAAGCAGAATTACAATAAGGATAAAATAATGCGTCTTTTATTTACGGTCGTATCTGGCAACGCCAGAAAGCCTTGTACAGACTATTTACGTAATCAAGGCCATTCTGTTTTGAACGTTGATTTGATCGATTTGGGTCACGACAGCGTGCAGGCAGCTGACATGGTTAAATTGCATTCAACTTTTAGATTAAAGGGTTGATATAATGGGAAGATTGAAGCTTGGAATGGTTGGTGGTGGCCAAGGCGCGTTTATAGGCGCGGTGCACCGTATCGCCGCGCGGATTGATGGCGAATGGGATTTGGTGGCCGGGGCATTGTCCTCAACCGCAGAAAAGGCAAAATCATCTGGCGTGGAATTGGGTCTTAATCCAG
>JAOGIM010000055.1 GCA_028150825.1 Paracoccaceae bacterium | reverse complement strand
GGGGAACACGGTCGTTATGCCTGTATCCTGACGTGTCAAATAAGTCCTTCAACTGTTTTGCTAATTCTTTTGATGTTGGCATTATTCCACCCAATCGTACTATTGGTTGATTGATGTGATACTAAAGAGAGCAGTAAATTTGCGCAATGTAAATTATTGAGCAAAGGGTTGCGTAAAATACTTTGAGTGCTCACAGGGAGGGCAAACGAATGAAATTGGCCACTGTTTCTTTGAACGGATTGTCCTCAGCTGTAGTTGTTCTAAATTCCGGCTCGTTGCTGAACATAGCGCATGCGGCAACTACCACGACGTACCCGGGGGCGGAGTTTCTCAAATGTGGCTCAATGCAAAAAATCATCTCAGGTGGAAGCCTTGCAATCCAGGCTCTCTATGATTTGGTGACTAAGGCAGAGGCCGGGGTGCTTACGCAATACGTGCATGCGGTAGGTGAGTCAGAGCTGATGGCGCCAATACCGGTACCTAAGAAAAACATTTTTTGCGTCGGGCGCAATTATGCGGAACACATCGCTGAGGGAGAAAAAGCGCAGAACGTAAAAATCGGCGTGACGGAGCACCCAGTCTTTTTCACTAAACCGCCCACTTCCATAGTATCACCTGGTGATGATGTGTTGATTTTTTCCTCAATTTCGGAAGCGATTGACTACGAAGTAGAGCTGGCGGTGGTGATTGGCAAACCAGGTCGCAATATCGCGAAGACTGATGCGTACAATCATATTTTCGGGTACACAATCCTAAATGATATCACCGCCCGTGATATTCAACGCCGCCATGGTGGCCAGTATTTCAAGGGTAAGGGATTAGATGGGTCTTGCCCGGTCGGGCCGTGGATTGTCACTGCAGATGAAATAAGCAATCCTAGCAACCTGTCTATTGGGTTGACCGTAAATGGTGAAAAACGTCAAGACGGCAACACATCGGATATGATTTTTGACATACCTACAATAATAGCCTCTTTATCCGAAGGTATGACATTAGAAGCGGGCGACATAATCGCGACGGGAACGCCCTCTGGTGTAGGCTACGCCATGGAGCCACCTGTGTTTCTCAAGTCTGGGGACACGGTAGTTTGCAATGTTTCAGAAATTGGCACGCTCACAAACACAGTGCGCACTGTCTAAAGGCCTGCCGTCGCTGCTACACGCGGTGGGCGGGAGAACACACTTAAAGGAGGAAAATATACTATGATGAACAGAAGAACATTCACAAATTCGATGCTCTCGGCAATTCCGGCAGCTGGGTTGCTTGGCACAACTGCCTTCGCTCAAAATCTGCGAAATATCACCTTCGTGCAACCAAGCCCATCGGCGATCAATTCGTTTCCTGTGAACGTCGCGATCGGTGAGGGATATTTCAAGGAAGAAGGCCTCAACGTCACAGTGGAAGCCATCAATGGGTCCGGGGCTGTGCTTCAGGCATTGTCCGCAGGGCAGGCCCAGTTCGGCAGGCCGGGCCCTGGCCCACTAATCGCTGCGCGCTCGCGGGGCGTGGACGCTGTGCATATATATAATGTTGCCGCCCGCAGTAACTTTGGCGTTACAGTGCGAGAAGGGTCTGATATTCAAGGTATCGAAGGATTGCGCGGTAAGGTGATTGGAACAGGTACGGCTGATGGAGCTGAAGTAGGATTTGCTCGCAATGTGATGTCCAGTGCCGGTATGGCAGCTGGAGAAGATTTTGAGTTCCTTACGGTTGGCGACGGCGGTCCGGCCACCGCAGCCTTTCTGAACGGTGAAATCGATGCCTATTCTGCTTCGACTGCCGATACTGCGATCCTGAACCAACGCGGCATGCCTGTGCGTGATATCACGCCCTCTGAGTTTGGGCGTTTCTTTGGCAATGGTATTGCAACCATGGGCGACATAATTCGTGACGACCGTGCACTAGTGGAAGGCTGGAGTCGGGCATTCGCTCGCGGTCACGCATTTGCGCTCGACGACTCTAACCGTGAAACAACTCTTGCTCACTTGGCTACCGCAAACCCGCAGGAAGGAGAGGATAAGGAATTCCAATCCGCACTATTTGACGCGGTTCGCTCCAAGACCATTCCAACCGATATGACCAACGGCCTGGGTTGGTATCCAGCTGAGGTTTGGCAAGAGTGGGAAGACGCACTCGTTGCAGGTGGCGAAATCTCAGGCCCGCTCGAAGATTTGAGTGTCGCATGGACAAATGAGTTCGCTGCCATCGGCAACGCTGCTATTGGCGGATGAATACAGAGCCATCCTCTGAAATAATCGGCGCGCCTTTGGGCGCGCCGGTCTATGAGTTGGCCAACGTTAGCAAAACTTACGCGCGCAATCGCGTTGTTGCGCTCCAGGACGTTAACTTAACTCTTCACAAAGGCAGCTTTTCGTCCGTTATTGGATCTAGCGGTTGTGGAAAATCTACGCTGCTCAAGATTATGGCTGGACTGATCCCACCGACCAAGGGCCGCGTGATATTGCAAGGTCAACCTGTTAAGGGAGCACGCCGAGATATTGGGATGATGTTTCAACAGGCCACGCTATTTCCATGGAAAACGGCGGTGGAAAACATTGTCCTTCCAATCGAGATTCGTGATGGGAAAGCCGCAGCAATGAAGGCCTTTGACAAGGCTCATGACTTACTTGATGTAGTCGGGCTGAAAGGTTTTGAGAACGTATATCCCAATGAGCTTTCAGGCGGCATGGCGCAACGCGCGTCTATATGCCGGATGTTGATCACCGAACCTGCCATCCTACTTCTGGACGAACCGTTCAGTGCACTGGATGAGTTGTCGCGGGACATGATGAATATGGAGTTGCAACGGATCTGCCGCGAGCAGGACGCAACTGCGTTCCTAGTCACCCATTCGATTCAGGAGGCCGTGATCCTATCTGATGATATTTACGTGATGAAACCACGTCCGGGCCGGGTTGCCGAGATCATAGACGTCGATTTGCCACGACCCCGAACGCTTAATATGATGACAACGCCGAAATTCGGAGCAATAGTCGATCGTATCCGGAGACTTTTGGATAAGGGAGAAGACATGTGAACGATGCTCGAATAAAACAGCCCAAAGACATGGCGGAAGACACCGTTTGGGTTCAGGAAATCTCCCTGATAGACTCGATCCCACGTTGGATTGCGATGAGCTTCGTTTTTGCTGTCTTTATAGGTGTTTGGCAGCTTGTGACTGGCCTAGGGTTGGTCTCTCCGATCATCTTGCCCACCCCTTGGGAAACCCTTGAGGACATGATTTTTGTTGGCAAGAACTTGATTGCAGGCGGTTACTTGCTAAAAGCGCTCTGGATCACTATTCTGGAGGTCATCTACGGTTTTGCGCTTGCGATTACCATCGGTTTCTCGCTTGGTGTGTTGGTGGGCGAAACAGCTTTTGGTGAAAAAGCGGTTATGCCTTACCTCGTGGCCATCGATACTATGCCGAAAGTGGCATTTGCTCCTCTTTTTGTGGCTTGGCTAGGATTTGGAATCGAATCCAAGGTGGCACTAGCAGCGTTCATTGCAACATTTCCGATAGTCGTTGGTACCGCTGCTGGACTGCATGCCGCTGACGAGAATGCACGAATGCTTTTCAAGACGATGGGTGCAAGCCGCCTGCAGACGTTAATTAAAATGAAGCTGCCGACCGGATTGCCACAGATCTTCACAGGTCTTAAGATTGGCGCTGTCGGCGTCATGGCTGGGGCGATCACAGGCGAATTTCTAGGTGGTGGACGTGGATTTGGTGAGCAGATCCGGATGGCGGCCTCACAACTGAACACGCCGCGGGTATTTTCATTGATTCTGTACCTCAGCCTCGTTGGCCTCGCCCTTTATGCTCTGGTTACATTTGCCCAGCGTAAGGTCGTATTCTGGCACAAGGAACAAGTAGGCTCAGCTGACGGCTGACCTTGACAAAAATGCCCCAGATGCTCTGCTCTCGATCATCTAAGCACTTAAACGGCTCAAAGGTCACCCTTACGTTTCCTGTCGTAAAAAGCCGGTACTAGAATCATTTGGTAGTCAGAATCGACCGGACTTGACGTCAGTTTTTCATCTCACAAATCAAGTTTTTTAAAGTCTCAGTGTTTATTTCAATCAAAATGCAGAGATTGCATGATAGTTTCCTAATTGGCGGCTTTGTCCACATAGCTGACCTCTTTACACCGTACAGCGAACGTCAGCTATGCGGACTTTCTGGACTTTTGAAATTTAGGCATTCAGTAATGCTAATCTAGCTCCATTTTGCCCATGGTTGTGATCATGTCGTTTATCTGAAGCTTTGAGTATCCCAACTCTTCAAGAATCTCGCGACCGTGTTCGTTTACTTCAGGTAAGTCGTAGCGGATTTCGGTTCGAAGTCCATCCAAGGTTAAAGGGAGTCCGGGAACCTGGGCTTTCCCGCGGCCATTGGGTAGAGTTATGTCCAGCAGGTTCCCCGATTGATTAAGGTGAGGGTCCTCAAATAACTCATGCGGTTTGGTAATCGGAGCAAATGGGAGCCCTATACGCTCACATATTGTCATTAAATCGTCTTGGGTCATTGCGCTAAACAATTTCTCCAACACCGGCTTAACACGATCGCGCGCACCCGATCGCTGATTGTTTGTCGCAAGTGATGGATCATTTAACAAATCTTCGCGCTTAAATGCCTCACAGAAAAGTTTCCATTGTTTATCGCTGACAATTCCAATGAATACTTGTTTAAAGTCTTTCGTTACGAAGGTATCATAAATCGCCCATGCTCTTGTGCTGTCGGGCATCGGTACAGGTGGCACACCTGTGGCCGCGAATTGTAACATATGCTGTGCAACGACATGGACGGTTGTTTCGTAAAGAGCAGCTTTTACCTCCTGTCCTTTTCCAGTACGGGCACGATGTACCAACGCCGCTTGGATGCCGATAACTCCAAACATTCCGCCCATTATGTCAATAACAGATGCTCCAGCGCGAAGAGGCCTACCCTCTGGTCCTGTCATATAAGCAAGACCCGCCATCATCTGCACCACCTCGTCAAGTGCTGTTCGATTTGCGTATGGTCCCTCCAGAAAGCCTTTCAATGAGCAATAAATTAGGCTGGAATTACTCTTGCTCAGTTCCTTGTAGCCAAGCCCAAGTTTTTCAAGGGCACCGGGCCTGAAATTTTCAATTACAACATCAGCGCTGATGGCTAGTTTTTTAGCAACCTCAAGCCCCTTAGGCGATTTCAAATCAAGCGCAATGGAGCGTTTATTGCGGTTATATGAGGCGAAGAAACCGGCGCCATCGTGTTCTAGCTGGCGGGTTGCATCTCCACTTAAAGGCTCTACTTTTATGACGTCGGCACCAAGGTCTCCCAAGATCATGCCACAAGTTGGTCCCATGACCATATGACAGAATTCTATGACACGAATGCCGTTCAATGGCATATGGAAGTGCCATCAAAGATTTTATACTCTCGAACTAATGCACTACTCATGTTTTCCCCTGAACACTCGATATTTGTCATTTGAAATTGATCTAGCATGATTTCCTTTCTTTATAAACGCTTATTAAATTCGATAATTTTGTTATTTGGATGACGCATTGTCGAACACTTGATACAGTCCTTTTGAGACAGGTTAATATTTTCAATTGCTGCGTAATTTAAGGAGATTGATTTATTTCTGATTTACCAAATTTTGTCGAAATTTGTGAAGAGGGACCACGAGAAGGTTTTCAAATAGAACCTGGCCCGATATCTACCACCTGCAAAATAAAGCTTGTAGATGCTTTATCGAATACTGGTTTGAAAAATATTCAAGTTTGCTCTTTCGTAAATCCGCGGTTAGTGCCGGGTTGGGCAGACGCAGAAGAAGTAGTGGACGGGTTTACTGCAATCGAAGGTATAAATTACACAGGGCTCTACTTTAATACAAAGGGTTTGGAGAGAGCGCTCGAATATAAAGATAAGTTGACGTTATCTGGTTCAATTGCGCTCGCTGCTTCGGAATGTTTTACCCAAAAAAATTTAAATAGATCCCACACTGAGAATTTAGCAGCCATGAAACGGCATGCCACAGCCCATTTTGATCATAAGATCGGAGTGAATAGTATAGGGGTGATGGCAGCTTTTGGATGTAATTATCAAGGTGATATTGCGCCAGAGAGCGTTGTGGACACCTTGAAAGATGGAATGTCGATAGCGGAGGAGACCGGTGCTGAGATCACTGATTTCTCCCTGGCAGATACAATGGGCTGGGCAGCCCCTCATAAAATTGAGAGCGTTTTAGGCGAAGTTCGTAACGAGTGGCCTGAGATGCAGATATCCCTTCACCTTCATGATACTCGGGGTTTAGCCGTTGCAAATGCATATGCTGCGTTAAGAATGGGTATTAGCAGATTTGACTCTACAGTTGGTGGCTTAGGAGGGTGTCCATTTGCTGGGCAGCCAAAAGCGGCTGGTAATATTTGTACCGAAGAACTCGTTCTTCTTTGTGAAGAATTAGGAATTGAAACCGGAGTAAATTTAGATGCTCTGATAGAAGTTGGGCGATTGGCAGAAGATATTGTTGGGCACCAACTTCCTGGTGAATTGATCCATGCTGGAAGCCTAAATGCCTTTCGCCGTAACATTTAGCATTAATTTTAGCAACTAAACAGTTTTTTATTCCCACCGCTCGGAGAGTTTGGTTCATCCTCGCCCACTTTCTAGTAATAATTGCAAATTATCCAAGGTGTTATCCATGTTAAAGATTTGTTTGGTAATGTTTCAGGTTGCTTGCCTTAAGGTATGAAAACCTACGGGTTAGATGGAACAGACAAGCGTATTATGGTAATTTAAAAATTACTTATTGTCTGGTATCCTTAATATGTCTTTAAGGCTGCTATGGGATCAAACTGGTCATTCGCTATGATTGGCACAAACGTCTGCTTTGCCCGGTATCTTATATAGATATCAAAAAATTGAAATTTTTTCCTGACGCTACGGCTGACCGCCACCAAGGATAACCATAATTTCTGAGCGTTTGCAGGTGGAGTAAATTAACAGACTGTTAATGCTTTAATAAAGGGATGTTTAGTTAACAAAAGAGCATTGACCCTATGTGCCTAGAGTGCGACGTCACAGCCATAGGAGAGCAAACATGTACCCATTTCTTCGGATGGCGAAAGAGCTAATCAAAAATCGAACTACGCCAAAATTACCTGTCGATGGAGTACACGTTTCTCATCACATATGTTGGCCTTGGGATTTGGATGTATTCGCGGAGTTGAACAACGGTCGGACTTTGTCGCTGTTTGACTTGGGTAGGTACGGGCTTGCCCAACGTACAGGGTTGAACGACGCTCTTCGTAAACATAAATGGGGCCTAACAACAGCTGGAGCCAATGTACGGTATCGCCATCGGATAAAAATATTTGAGCGCTTTGAAATGCGCAGTAAACTCGTATTTTGGGATGAAAAATTTGCTTACATAGAACAAGTCATGCTAAGCCGTGATGGACTTTGCGCCAATCACCTTTTGTTTCGCGGCGGTATGGTAAATAAAAATGGTCTTGTTCCGATGGCGGAAGTTGCAAAAGCCTTAGAACACTCTGGGGAACCACCAGTTTGCCCTACTTGGGTAGCAGATTGGATTGACAGCGAGAGTAAACGACCTTGGCCGCCAAGCCTTGCAGCGAAATAGCTGCCGAAACTAAAAAAATTCTAACCAATACAACCTAATCTCCAAATCCTATATCTGCCGCCTTGCGCCTGAAATTAAGAAAAAATCAATGTTTGCGCAAACACGTTAGAACTAGGGGTCTGGGCCATAGCGCTCGCTTTAAAACCCCTCTAAGTCCTCCCTAGATCGATTCGTATTTGAAGAGATATTTGCTTGAGTACAGCTTAAATCGGAGCACGCGCTCTGAAGTACAGGCGTAATTAA
>JAOGIM010000054.1 GCA_028150825.1 Paracoccaceae bacterium | reverse complement strand
ATTATCATGGACGGGGAAGTTTCGTTCTACTTCGATCGGCTTCTCGTATTCAAATCCCTCAATGCCATTTGCTTGATTTGACTGTTTTATTTTCTCTTGTAAATTCTCAAAAACTTTACCTTTTGCTCCTTTTTCTTTGGCCTGATCCAGCATATTTTGGGCATCTTTTATCGCTTTTAGTTTAATTAACACATCAATATAGCTGATCCAGTTTTGAGCTTCTTCTGGTTTAATTTCCAAAGCTAGTTTTAGGAACGGCACAGCCTCGTCAAAAAGTCCCTGCTTAAATTTCAACAATCCCATTAAGTGGTTAGCAGCTGCGTTTTTAGGCT
The DNA here is from genome assembly GCA_028150825.1 of Paracoccaceae bacterium. Lineage (GTDB taxonomy): Bacteria > Pseudomonadota > Alphaproteobacteria > Rhodobacterales > Rhodobacteraceae > LFER01. The sequence goes on along the minus strand of JAOGIM010000054.1, from coordinate 7,814 downwards.
GTTTTTGCAAAACTAACTTATACTGAAGCTCAGCGCTCATATATTCATCGCGCTGTTGGTTTTCACAGCCAACTCTTAGTGGCTGATCTATATTACCTTGCATAGTCATGTCCAAATTTGGATTCAGTCATCTAAAAGACCCCCAGCAATTTTTGTGCCAAACACTAGTATGCTTTAAAAGCCATGATCTATTTTCCATTCGAAAAGCTTTTTATAAAAATTGACATTTTTTTTGGAATTTAAGTCATCGATACAACTTTCAAATCCATATGTTTTGTCGCGAGTGTATAATTATGCTTTTAAAGTTTTAAGGCATTTAAGCTGGACTATCGAAATGAGCGCATTTAGATAGACGGTCAGGACTATCATTCTAGACATTAAAAACACTCTTCAATAGCATCTGCGAACGATCACTTATAGCAGTGTAAATAATAAATATTTCACTAATAGGGTACTTAAAAAATGTAGTTTTTAACGTTCTAATTTCCATCCTTGGAAAGGACGTACTTTATTTATTTTATTCATTCTGGATGACTTTACGCTTTCCTCAGTTTCGCAATTAAAACCAAGTAATCTTTGCATATCAGGATTATCATGAAACACATCTTGTAGTAAATTGGGATAACTAATTTGTTGTCTAATGAAAGGTAAAGTGAAAACTTGATTAAGGGAATAACGAGTTTCGTTTGAAATGTTATGTCCACCTCGATGAAACATCATTGAGTTTAATATTAAAAGTGATCCAGCTGGCGCACACATTGAAATTTGATTTTTAATAGTAAATTCTTGGGACGGCATAATTTCGTGCAAATGTGAACCAGGAAGTGCCATAGTTGCACCAGTCTCAACATTAAAATCAGAAATACTAAAAAGTGTGGTTATACCAATTGGACGAGACGTAGTAATGTGCTGGTAAACTAAATCTCTATGCCAAGGATGAGTAGGATTGGCACTTTCCGGTCTGTGAATTATACCATTTTGCTGATGGAGAATAAAATAGTCGCCTAAAAAGTATTTAATGATCTCAAAAATGTAAGAATTATTCAAAAACCTATCAAAATAACGATCATAAGCAATCAAAGCTTTTGCGTTATGTTGGTCACCAATTTCATACAGTTTATCTTCACCACCACACTCATTCACTTGGGTAGTATAAATACCTTCAATTTTGTCACGTATAATTTTAACATCTGTTTGTTCAAGAAAATTGGGTATTATTGAGAAACCATTTCTGTGTATCTCTTCAATTACTAAATCTAGTTCATTATTTACTTCAGATTGTTCCTTAGACCAAGAAAATTTAGGGTTATATTTTTTTTCGTGTAGATCCATTTTCTTATACCGAATTTTTAAAGTACATTTGATTAAAGTTACATATTTTTCAACAACAAAAAATAATAATATAACACATCTTATTTCTTATCAAATAAAAACATCGATATACAAAATAATAGTTGATTTTTGACACCGATATTTAGTTTAATCTCAAAGTCTGGGTGCTTCAAAAAACACTGCCTCAAATTGCAAGTGCCCTAGACATGTAATTTCATCCTAATAAAATGACCGACCAACTGATCTCATAGCTTTTTTATTAAAAGCATGAAAATTATGTCTTTAAACCTGTATTTTCCCTTTTCAATGTAACTTACCCTTCCTAGTTATTTATGTCTGAACCAACCTGGAGTTAAATTCCCTAAGCCCAGTTCAGATTTTGCCGAGTATTTATTAGGGAAGTTATTTTGTTTGAGGTCATTAATAGATAGCCCTAATCCCCTAAAAACTCCTGGCCAAAAATTAGAAGTCCTGAAAACGCACTCAAGTTCTTGCGTAACGCACTCATCTACTTTTCCGTTTAAGCGATGTTGCATCAATGCTTTAAAATATATAGCAAAGGCATTCCCTGAGGCAACGACTTTACATATATTTTCTAAATTTAGAAGTTGTTGTTGGATTTTGTGTCTTCGCTTTTCAAAAAACAAACGATGAAAATTTAAATAGTAGTTGGTGTAGAACCAAATATCCAGCAAACTATCTTTTGTTGGCACATCATCTAAATTTTCAGGAGTAAAACGGTCTCTAAAATTTTTGACCAAAAGGGGCTCGCCATATTCCACTGCCCTTTGTTGGCCAAACGGACCAGCACTATAACGACCCTCTAGCTTCGCTTGTCTTTCTTCAATTTCTATTTGCTCCCCAATAGCTTCATAAATGGGTGTAGTTTTCCATGGCTGGAGTATAGATATGCTATGCCAATCTAAATCCATCTCCAAAGATAATGTAATTGTATCGGCGATCATTCTGTGTGTTTCGCCAGGGAAACCTAGCATTAAGAATAAACGGGCATTTATTGTGCTGTATTTTCTAAAAACTTCTGCGGCCTGTAAAAATCTTCTGCTATTACCTGGTTTCTTAATTTGTTTTTGAATTTCAGCATTGCCAGATTCAACCCCAATGTTTACCGCTAAACAACCACTTTCTGCCGCAGCAGCGATGACTTCATCTCGGCAAGAGGCTGCAATCACTCCATTCATCGCGTCCCAAGTGATGTTTAGATTTTTTTTGACCATTTCATTATATAATGAAATTGCTCTTTTTTCATCGAAAAGTAAGTCATCGTCTAACCAGGTAATATGACTAATCCCGTACTCTTCCTTCAATATTAATATTTCATCAATTACTGACTCAACAGTTCTCTGTCTTACTCCTAAGCCATTGAAATCACGAACATTGCAGAACGTACATGCTGCTCTGCAGCCTCTATTGCTTAGGACTGATGCAAATAGAGTTCCTGGTTCACGTGTCCAAGTAAAGGAACCCACGCGACCATGCTTAGTATAGCTGGAAACATCAAGTAAGTGGTATGCAGGAATAATATTGAGATCAGACGCTTCTGGTTTTGCTATTTTTTTGAATGAAATCTTCTCAGTTGGCGTATTAAAAATGGTTTGAGCTATGTTTTTTGCTGATCCCTCATTCACCGCGTTTATGAAATTGATCAGTGCTCCTTCTGCTTCATTTAAGAAAGCAAATTCAATGTCTTTCAAATCATTTAGTACTGTCTCAGTATATTGGGAAACGTGGACACCACCAATGGCAACAGGAATTGTTTGTCCTTGATCTAGCCAACAGGGGGTTATTTTTTTTATTTCGTGGCAAACATTTTTAAATGATGGGTAGGTCATTGAAAAAAGGCATGTTACCGCAATCAAATCTGGTTTGAATTCTAAAATATCAGAGGTCAGCTTTGATTTCCAAATTGTATCAAAACTAAACTCATCAACATTCTTTGCTTTGATACATTCGCCAAGAAGGTGATTATGCAAGCCACTTATCCGTGCCTCGATACCGTGGTTAATTACTTTTGTGCAAGAACACCTAATCCATATGGTGGAAAATTATATAGACCACCTAGCTGTCCAATTTCAAAATTAAATGAATCGTACTCAACATCTGGCGGATGAACGAACAAGATTTTTTTAATTTTCCTATTATTAAAAATGCCAGAGATGAAATGCTCTGCTTGATACAGGTCGTTCTTTATTGAAAATGCTGAAGCTGACTTTTGCGCCTCTACTTTTTTTGTAGATGACAATTTAAAAACTGCCTTCTTGTTGGAGCTCTAATGATTCTGCGTTCGTAAACGAATAATCACCTTCATAATTGCAAAATCTTAGAACCTTAATCCACTCCTCTTTTTTCAAAACCATAGTCCCGAGCAGCGTCCAATATTTAAATAAGAAATAGTCATTATGGTCTTCATAAGATGCTAAAGTTATAAAGATTTTTCTTTTTGCCACGCGTTGAATTTCCTTCAAAGCCCTAATTGCGTCTGTTAAGTTAAAAGTATAAACTACGCCAAGCGCGATAACTAAATCAAATAAGCTGTTTTCGAAGGGTAAGTTTCGGACGTCAGCTAACAAAACATTCTCTTTTATGCCTTCAGTTACATGAGACAAAGCATATCCTGATGTCTCAGTTCCCAACACATTTATTTTGCCATTAAGTGCCTTAATGTCTTTGAGAAGAAAACCTTTTTCACATTGAACTTGCAACACTTTCGAACCATTTGTCAGTCCGTAGTTATCAATAATTTCTTTTGCGATGCTTTTCCATCGGCCATCGTAATTAAACCCTCCATAGCCAAAGTTTCTATCCCCATCAAAAAAATCTTGGCCACGCTCAGATGCTATGAGACGATGCTCGATAGTTCTTAGATTTTTTGATACTATTCGAGGATATTTAGGCTTAGGATAACTTTGTAATAATTGCGTTTCTTTCATTTTTACAACAAATTTTCTTCTAGTTCTGTCTCAGAAAGATAAGGATATAAGTCTTCAAATTTCGAAGGAACTGTTATTCCAGCTTTATTTTTTTTGTTTATTGCCATGGGAATTTGTAATTGTTCTGGATCCATGAAAAGTTCGCAAATACCTGGACCTGAAAATTGTAAGAACGGTTTTATTTTTTTTACTCCAAAATCGTTTCTAACTTTTAAATAAGGAATCTTATGTGCTTTTGCTATCAACTTGAAACTAGGAAATTTCATGTCCATCTCATCTGTACTTCCCATCAGACGCGCGTCATAGCCTCGTTGTTGGGTCTGTTTAATAGTTAAATATCCCCTATTATTGTAAATAAATAATTTTAAATTGGATTGATGGCACATAACGGTTGCTAGCTCTTGAATGTTCATCATGAGGCCACCATCTCCGACTAAGCAAATGATTGCTCTGTCCTTAGCTACTCTACTTGCGCCAAAAGCTGCGGGCAGGCCCCAACCCATAGGTGCATGTCCCGAATTCGTGAAAAGTTTTTGGCCTTTTTTGATTTGGAAAGCCTGATGTGTTCCAACAAAAGAAAGTCCCATATCTGTTACTATTGTAGTTTTGGCATCTAAAAATTTTGATAGTTTTTTTATAAAATAGTACGAATTTACATAGGAATTTGATTTATTATACTTTTTATCAATAATTGGATATTTCGCTCTAATTTTTTGGCATTTATTTATCCAATCGTCGCTCGATTTCCAATTTTCATTTAATTGAGCGGTTAAGGATTTTATAAAAGCACTGGAGTCCGATTGGACGGTTAAATCCAAAATATCAGATGATTTTTTTAGTTCCTCGTCGTCTATATCCACCATTATTTTAAATGCGTTCCGTCCAAAGTCTTTGGTGTTATAGCCCGTCACCATATATGGTAGTCGCGTACCTACAGAAATTATAAGGTCAGAATTTTGCACTGAAAAGTTCGCACCTCTCTCAGCAAATGTACCTGGCCTTCCTATGAATAACCTATGATCTGATGCAATAAAATCAGTCGCATTCCATGTGGTAAGGATTGGGATATTAAATTTTTCACAAAAATCTATTGTTTCTTCAACAGCTCCTCCCAACTTCACTCCATGGCCGACCAAAATAATGGGTCTAATCGCACCTTTTAATTTTTTAGCAATAAATTCTATGATCTCTGATTTAATTACTGGCTGTGAAGAGACGTCTTCATATCCTCTTAAATCATCAGGACTGATTTCGGCTATTTGAAAGTCGGAAGGTACATCAATCCAAACGGGCCCAGGTCGACCCGACACAGCATAAACATACGCTTTTTCAAGTTCATATTTTATATCTTGTGGGGACGCCAGCATGACTGAATACTTTGTATTTGGTTTTACTAAATCAATTATATTACTTTCTTGAACTCCCAATTGGCGCAGTTTTGTATCCTTTATAGTTTGAGAGGAATAAGCTTGTCCTGAAATAAAGATAAGTGGTATGGAATCAATCCAACAGCTACTTACTCCGGTAATTGCATTAGTCCCACCAGGGCCTGTTGTAACCAATGAGACGCCAACGCTGCCAGACTCGCGCGCAAAACCTTCAGCAGCAAACGCGACTGCCTGTTCATGATGGCAACAGAAATAGCCCAAAGTATTTGACCGAGATAATGAATCACATAGGGCGATAGAACCACCTCCACTTACTGTGAACACAGAACTAACTCCTTTTGAACTTAGCCAGTGCATTATGTAATCTGATAAAATCATAAAATGGTCACCATCATGAATTTAATCCACATGTCATTTAATGTTCAGGTCAGGTTTTGTTGTTTTTCGGTCTTTTACGTGGTCACTGTCATTACTGTATAAACCTATCCACCATCGTCCTAAATCTCCATTCCAATCCACTGGATCTGTAAAATCTGGATCAATTCTGTCAACTCCATGCTTTATTGAACCAACACCTATTGAAAAATCGCCTTCAACGATATCTTTTTCCAAATCTATTTTGTCACCGGCTTTCCCAATGGCATAAAAACCACCTGAATTATACGTATTCGTGTCACCTCTTGTGGAAAGGTACCCAGAGTTAAATGTCAGTTGGTTATGTGTTGGGTCAGAATGAGTAGACGAAAAACCTTCCCTAGGAGGGTAAAGAACAGTTTGGATCCTGTCACAAGTGCCTGTGCTGGGAATATTGTTCTCGTAATCGTAGGGATTGAGCCCGTTAAACTTCTTTATAACCCGCCACCTATTCATTATTTTATCTTTTACTTTTAAATCATCCTCATTCCACGGAAAAAAGAAAGAAGCGTGGCAAACGCGATCTGATGCATATTTTAATGAAGCTTCTTTATCGATTATTCTATGAAAATTAACGCATCCATCGAGCATTTTATGAAAACTGCTGTCACTCCTGAGCCACATTTTTTTTGTATTTACCTTCATTAATCTGGTAGTTTCCATAGAGAATGTTTTTTTTAATATTAGAATATCACCGCGCACCAGCCACTTTATAATCTTATCTATTTCATTAAGATTCTCATTATTTACAGCTTCACTAAATTCCTCGAATGTTAACTCAAAGGTTCCAGCACATAGCTCAGGCATGCCAAATTCTAAAATGTATTTATCCCATATTTCTTTAATCGACATCTTTGGCCTCTAGTTCTATCAGTTTTTATCTAGGATTCACAAAGCTTGACTTTCGGCACCATCCATTGGGATTACAGCGCCACTGAAAATGCTTGAATCATTTAAACATAGAGTTGTTAGAAATGGAATTATATCTTCGCTTGTGGCCATTTTTTTTCGTGGAAGCCGATTGGTAAGGAAGTCGTTAAAAATTTTTGGCTGATTAGACTTTAAACGATCCATTGCGTTGCCTTTTTCCCAGTACGCTCCAATCGATATGGCCATGATGGAAATGTCTTTTTTAATGAGTTCTTGTCCCATGAACTTTACGTATGTTTCTAAAGACGTTTTCGACAGGGTGTATCCCAGAGAGCCCATGATTTGCCTCGTTGCTATTGAGCCCACACAAATAATTTTTCCGCCTTTATTAACTTCAGGTAACATAAGTCTGTTCATTTCTTGAATTACACCAAAATTAAACCAAAGCAGCGTGTTAAGGTCTTCGTATGACAAAAAAGGATCATGCATGCCTAAACCCCCGCCTATATTATAAAATATTACATCGACGGTACTAAATTTTTCTCTAACAGTCTCAACAGAAGCTGTGACATCTTGAGTGTTTTTAAGCGGAGAATAAAAATACTCAACATTTTCTATCTTTTGTAATTCGTGCTGATGTTTGCCTGTTATTACAATGATGTTGTGATTTAATTGTGATAGTTTTCTTGTTAAAGCTGCGCCTAGGCTTGAGCCGCCGCCTACAATGACAATATTTAATCCCATACAATCGGCACTTTTTGATAATTTCGGCCTTATTCGTTAAACGGTAACGTCTAATTTTTAAGTGTCAATACATTGAATTGGCTTGATAGTTGCAGGGTCTTTATCTGGGATCATTACG
>JAOGIM010000053.1 GCA_028150825.1 Paracoccaceae bacterium | reverse complement strand
GATTTATCTGTTGGATCCATTTTTGCCGTTTCAAATTTAGTCGCCTTATATTGCGTACATGTCCTTGACCTACATCCCTTCATCACCTTGGTAATAACCTGCTCAGCTGGCATTTCTTGTGGAGCCTTTAATGGTTTTTTTATCGGTTATCTTAGGATGCGAGCCTTTCTTACAACGTTAGTTTCTTTAATCATATATAGATCCATCGTTGATTTGTTATTACTCGAATACGCGGTAGATATTACGTCAGTTTTTCCTGACTCTGATCTTTGGTACGAGATTGGTGATGGAACCTTTTTTGAAGTGCCGTATGTTATGATGGTGACCGCGTTGATTTTTTTTGCTGGTCATTTAATTATCAGCCGAATGAAGCCTGGATGGCATCTAACTGCAGTTGGTGGAGCCCGAAGATCAGCTTTTAATGCAGGTATTAATGTTAAAAGAACTGTATTCTTTTCGTATGTTACTAGCGGCTTATTATGTTCTATTGCGGGCTTCATGTATGCGTCACGACTTGCGAGTACCGGCGCTGAAACAGGTATGGGGCTTGAACTTGTTGCCCTCACTGCAGCGGTTCTGGGTGGGACAAGCTTAGGCGGAGGGCGCGGGTCAGTGCCCAAAGCATTATTTGGGGGCGTGATTGTTTTACTTCTATCGAACGGTTTAATGAGATTTGGTATTCAAGGCGGTACCAATTCAATGATCTTTGGAATGATATTACTTTTCTCAATTTGGGTTGATGTTAGGTGGTTAAAGAATCGCTCTAAACTTTTGTCGAAAGTATATGTTTCCCCAGTTTATGTAAAATTACCTGCTGCCGCTAGTACGACTGCCAATAGCCAGTCGCCGTACGCTCAAAATGATAAGCTCAGAGAAGTTCAGGTAATCGGGTTGGGTGAAGTCGAGGGGCCAGAAGATGTAATTCTTGATCAGCATGATAATCTCTACACTGGCACTCGGCACGGTGACATTGTTAAATTCCATGGCCCAGATCATAAAACAATGGAAGTATTTGCCCATATAGGAGGACATCCTCTCGGGATGGCTTTTGATAAGGACAAAAATCTTATATCTTGCATTCCAGGGATGGGTGTATACTCAGTATCGCCTGACAGGAAAATCAAGAAACTCACAGACAAAACTAATAGAAGTTTTACATCTGTAATTGATGACGATCGGCTAAGCCTTGCGGACGATTTGGATATAGCGCCTGATGGACGAATATTTTTCTCAGAAGCTACTATTAGATATGGTCTGGAAGAATGGCCGGTCGATTGTCTTGAAAGTCGGGGAAATGGTAGAATCGTTGTTTATGATCCAAAAAATGAATCAACTAAGACCATTATTAAAGATTTGAGTTTTGCTAATGGTGTCTGTCTTTCCAATGATGGGGTGTCAATTTTATATGCAGAGACATTTGGGTGCCGTGTTTCACGTTATTGGTTTGATGGGCCAAAAAAAGGCCAGCGGGAAGTCTTAATTGATAATCTACCTGGCTATCCTGATAACATAAACCGGTCCTCTGATGGTAACTACTGGCTTGCGCTCGTCGGCATGCGTGGTCCGGCATTGGACTTGGCTTTGACCATGCCAGGATTTAGAAAAAGGATGGCGAAACGTGTTGCTAATTCCGAATGGTTGTATCCAAATATAAATACAGGATGTGTGATTAAATTCTCTGAAGACGGATCCGTCTCAGATTCTCTATGGGATTTAGGTGGTGTGAACCATCCAATGGTTACCTCAATGCGAGAGCACAAAGGTTATCTTTATCTGGGTGGCATATCGAATAACCGCATAGGTAAGTATCGAATACCTGGCGCTGATAAAAACTGGGAAGGATTTGGGGATTATTGGGGGAAAGACAGTGCTTGACTCAATCAAAACAAAATTCAACCAATTTTTAGGTCGAGGGAATTCTAGTATTTTTGTGCCACCCATGGATGGCCGCCTCAAAGCTAATGATATTTTAGATAATTCTGAAGTGTTGTGCGAAATCGAAAAAATAGATAACCTGACTGTCCACGGTAATCATATTTATGCTTCAAGCCTGAACAAGCTAATGAAAATAAATGAAAATGTTCCTGAGGTAATCCAGACGTTTGATAATGAGATAACGGCCCTTGCTATGGGAGAAAATGGTGTGATTGCCATTGGGCTCTCAAATAATGTCCTATTGTGTTATAATATCGATCACAACAGTATTGCTGTGGAAGTAGAGTTTGAATGTATTACAGCACTTCTATTTTGGAACGCGGAAACTCTAATAGTAGCATCTGGATCTCAGCAGTTCTCTGCACCTGAATGGAGATCCGATCTGATGAATTTGGGCTCCACTGGAAGTCTATGGGCGTTCAATTTGGAAACTAGCAGTAAAAATTATATAGTAGGCGAACTAAAATGGCCCGCAGGGCTTTGCAAGTTTAACGATAGACTAATTTTTTCTGAGGCGTGGAACCATTCGGTGAATTTGATTGAATTTTCGGAGAGTGGTATTTTCGAAATTCATTCTTTTAAAGAGGTATTATCAAGGCTTCCTGCATATCCCAGCCGGATAGTAACAACTCAAGATAATCAAATTTGGCTATGTCTATTTGCGCCGCGAAACCAGCTCATAGAATTTGTCTTAACAGAAAAAGATTATAGGTCACAAATGTTAGCTCAAGTTGATGAACGGTTTTGGATCGCCCCATCATTCCGCGCTGGTTTAGATTTTAGAGAACCTTTACAAGGTGGGGGAGTAAAAATGATGGGGGTTTTAAAGCCCTGGGCGCCCGTCTTCTCATACGGATTAGTCGTTAAACTTGACAAAAATTTCCAACCCGAAAAAAGCTTGCATAGTCGAGCGGATGGGCAGGCTCATGGCATAACTAGCGCAACATGCCTCTCTGAAGGAGATTTAATCCTTTCATCAAGAGGCAACAATAAAATTATAAGGTGTATGGAACAGTGAACAGCTTGCCTCATGATGACACGATAATTGAAATTCGTGATGGTTCTAAAGAGTTTCATGGTATTACAGCGAATAAAAACATCAATTTTGCATTGCGTAGAGGTGAAGTCCACGCCCTTATCGGTGAAAACGGTGCGGGTAAATCAACAATGACGAAAGTCATGTGTGGCGTGTATCAGTTGTCTCAAGGGACGCTTTATGTGGATGGTAAAATAACACAATTTTCTACGCCAGCAGATGCTTTGAAAAGTGGCATCGCTATGGTGTTTCAAGAGAATAGCCTTGTGCCAGGTATGACCGTTTCTCAAAATATATATTTGGGAACTGAAAAGACGTTTAATCGCTTGAGGGAACTCAATATTAAAGCAGGCCGTTTTTTACATTCGTTAAATTTTCAAGTTGAACCAAATTTGCTTGTGTCAGCCCTTGGAGCGGCTCAAAAACAAATGGTAGAAATTGCCAGAGCTGTCCACCATAACGCACGGGTAATCATTTTTGATGAACCTACAGCAACTTTAACACCTGAAGAAAAACACCATTTTTTTGGCTTAGTCGCGCGTTTGAAACTTGATGGCGTAACGATTGTGTTCATTTCGCATGCATTGGAAGAAGCGTTAATGATTTCTGACAAAATTACTGTGCTGAGAGATGGAGAAATAATAGACAGTGATACTTCAAATAACTTTGACCGAGCAAGAATAGTTAAAGCTATGATAGGCCGCGATCTTTCTGAATCAGCATATGCAGAAAATATTAAACTAAAAAAAGCTATTCGACCTGCTGGAAAAAAGACACTGGAAGTACAGAATATTTCTATGGGCTCAATGGTCCGAAACTCGACTTTTTCTGTCTTCTCTGGGCAAATAACCGGAGTGTTCGGACTTGTAGGATCTGGGCGCACTGAGATGATGAAGATTATTTCAGGAGTTATTAAGCGAGACTTCTTTCATGGTGGTAATATTTTGTTAGATGGAAAATATGTGAGGTACAGGGTGCCGCGTTCAGCGGTCGAAGATGGGATCATATATGTAACTGAAGATCGGAAGAGCGAAGGTTTTTTTGAAAATATGACTATCCGAGAGAATATCAATGTTGGAGATATGGTTGCAAATGCAAATTTGGCGAAAGTTATAAATTTCTCGAATGCCCAAAAACTTGCTAAACTCTGGATAAAAAAATTGAACATAAAGACAACAGGAAATGATGCACCTGTTGTGGAGTTGTCTGGAGGCAATCAACAAAAAGTAGTAATTGCTAAAGCTCTCACTCAAAAACCAAAAGTCGTAATATTTGATGAGCCAACACGAGGCGTCGATGTAGGGGCAATCAGTGAAATCCATGATTTTATAGAGAGCTTAGCCGATGAAGGTATAACCGTAATCGTTGTGTCTTCCTATCTACCAGAGATATTGACGCTATCTGACAGGATCTTAGTGTCTCGCATTGGACAAATTGTAGAAGAGTTTGAGGCAAAGGATGCAACTGACGAAAAGATTATGTTCGCTGCGGTGCATTAGACGCCAGATAAACTACTGGGCGGCTCATAAAGTATAGGTGGATCTCATGATTGAATGCAGTTGGACGACGCGCAGCGTAAAAAATTGGAACGTGGTCAGTTTGTTACGGCAACAGGCTCAAAAGTATGGTGACCGCACCTTTATCACATTTGAAAGTGGTGCCGCCCTTACCTTTCAAGAATTAGACAAAAAATCGGATGAGTTCGCCCTAGCCTTGAAAAACTTCGGAATTATTGCTAACGATCGTATTTTTTGCGTTTTGAAAAATTCTCCTGATTTTTTAATTTCAATGTTTGGGATAATGAAGTCGGAGGCGGTCTTTGTTCCTATAAACACTGAATTGAAGGGGGTTTTCTTACAGCATCAATTTACGAATTGTGCACCAAAAATGGTGATAGTGGAGCAATCACTTGTTAAGGCTTTTGCTGGCTTAAACCCCTTAGAAGCGAGTTTGGGTGGGGTTATTATTTCGGGAACTACCGAAGTTGTAGATTTACCTCGAGCTTTGCGGGCTGAAGAAATACATAGTTTTGTGGATTTCATAGCAGAGAGCGTTGACTGTCCAATGAATACCTTCACGCCGTCAATTCATTCAATATGTGCGATTATGTACACATCTGGTACGTCAGGGCCTTCAAAGGGTGTTCTACTGCCTCATGGCCATTTTTTCTCTTATGCTGTTGGTCAGGTAGATGGTTTAAAACAGACTGAAGACGATATTTATTACATTTGTATGCCGCTATTTCACGTCAATGCGCTAAATATGCAGTTTTTGGGATCTCTGATGGCAGGTTCCGCCATTTTTTGCGTTGAAAGATTTAGTACATCAAATTGGTTGAGGCACTGCATTGAATCTCGTGCCACGCTAACCAATACGCTAGGCGTGATGACGGAGTTTGTGTTCAATACGCCACCAACAAGCCTAGATCAAAAACATGCTCTTAGATTGATCTGCGCTGTACCTATTGCCAAAGAATGGGGTAAAAAATTTCAACAGCGATTTGGTGTCAAATTATATCAAGCTTTTGGTATGACAGAGAGTGGGATAGTCTTTTGGGGAGATTTGTACGAGGATGAATTAATACCAGGATGTGCGGGGTATTTAAAATCTGATCTTTACGAAGCGGTGATTGCTAACCCCGAAAATGATGAAGTATTAAAAACAGGTGAAATTGGCGAATTGCTTATTCGGCCGCGTTTTGCGGGTATATTTTCTTCTGGATATTTTGAAATGCCTGAAAAAACACTTGAGGCATGGAGAAACCTTTGGTTTCATACAGGAGATGCTTGTTATTTTGACGAGAAAGGCCGCATGCATTATTTTGACCGAATAAAGGATTGTATCAGGCGGCGTGGTGAAAATATCTCGGCATATGAAGTGGAACAGGCGCTCAATAGTTACGAGGCAGTTTTGGAAAGTGCGGTCATAGGCGTAAAGACAGATGAAGCTGGAGGCGAGGAAGAGGTGCTTGCCATTGTTGTCGCTGCATGCAGTAAGAGTTTCGATTATAGCGAGCTGATTGAATACTGTGTGCAGATTATGCCAAAGTTTGCAATTCCAAGATTTATTCAAATGGTTGATACTTTACCCAAAACCAGTTCAGGCAAGTTAAGTAAGGCTATCTTTCGCAATGAAAGTCTTAGTGCGCAGGTGTGGGATCGCGAAAAAATATAGCTGTTTATCGTCTGGACCTCCAAAATTAATCAAATCTGGCTGTCTTGTTGTAAAGTTTACAAATTTCTTTATTAAAAGCACTGCTTGGTCTATTAGCAACTTTTAACATGTTTATTCTCAACCAAATAGTTGCGAAGAAAATATAATCTCTCCAGTTAACACAAATTCAAAACCGCAAGTTTGAGTAAAACCAGAGTGACGCTCACTTATTCATCGTTGATGATTTCTACTTTTTTAACACAAATATCAGTATTTTTGGTTTTTTTAACTACTTGAAGTTAAACGGCGTTTATTAAGAGTCTTATTATAGTATCTCCTCCAATAGGTGAGGTAAAATTTAAGTATAAATTGGCCGAAGCAGAGACGCTTTGAAACGGCTTGAGGCGACCTGACGAGTTGCATTGCAAATACTGTGGTCAGCTTTCTAAATTGACATACGAATTAGCTATAAATCGCGGTGTACAAAGACAATAAAACTCAAGATCGCCAGATCCGTCATTTGTAATCCGCTGCGAAGCTCCGGCTGGTATCATAAGGCTCTCGCCGCAATTTAGACGGTGAACTTGGCCATTTATCTCCACAAGTCCCGTGCCCTTTCTGACAGTATAGGTTTCGCACAGTACGTCTAATGCATGAAGCTGTGTGGTGATGCCTGGCTCTACACGGGCAAGAGCCAATGAGGCGCTTGGCTGATCTGGCGAATTCATCAATTCTGTGATGAAACACCTCTCTTCGGTCCAAAACTCAAGGCACGCAGCACCATCTAATATAGTTGCATTCAGTTCAGACATTGACTTGTCTCCTTTACCAACCAGAAATACAATCCATACCACCATCCACATTGAGAGAACTTCCGGTGATGAATCCAGAGGCCTCACTGGCGAGAAATAAAACAGCATCCGCAACATCATTAGCCGTGCCAACCCTCTGCAAGGGGGCATTCTCAATCCAGCTATTTAGGCCTTCTGGCCAGTCTTGATCAAGGCCGGGTCGGTCAATCAAGCCTGGGCAAACCGCATTGACGCGCACGCCATTTGGGCCAAGTTCGCGTGCAGCCGCACGCGTGAATTGTAAAAGACCAGCCTTGCTGCTGGCATAATGACTATGCCCAAGACTAGGCCGAATGGCTTCGATCGAGCAGATATTGACAATTGCCGCACCAGGTTTGGCTTGACGTGCAAAATCGCGTGTGAGAAGCATTGGTGCTGCCACATTTGTCGACAACATTGCGGTGACACTATCTGGATCAATATCATACAGTGCCGTATTGCCTTGATCGGCAGCGTTATTGATCAAAAGCTCCAAGCAGCCATAAGTGTCTTTGACCTCTTTCATCAAGGCGGCGCATCCTTGCGATGTGCTCAAATCTGCCAGGATCAGTCCACTTCCCCCGGGCAAAGCATTTAACTCCTGAGATAGGTCGCGGAGGGCGGTTGTGTCTTTGCGCCCGTGCAGGATCACGTATGCCCCTGCTTGAGCAAGTCTGCGCGCGATGCCTTGCCCTATGCCTTGACCAGAGCCAGTGATAAGAGCGCGACGACCTTTTAGATTAAGTAATTCGTTTACATGCACAGGCCCAGTCATGCCGGATGTACCTTTTTATTTTGGTCCCATGCGCGTAATAGCGACGGTAAAGTTCTGAGTATTTTATTCCCTGCGATAGCGGCATAGGCCAGCACGTCTTCAATCGTGTCTGGTTGCTGATCAGCCCCTCCGTCTGCTTTGTTTGTGATGGCTGAGAGACCTGCAACTTCAAGGCCTGCTTGCTTGCCCGCAATTACTTCCATCACAGTCGACATGCCAACGACATCGCCGCCCAATTGACGCATGAAGCGTCGCTCTGCCGACGTCTCAAGCGACGGACCAGTGATGCCAGCATAAATGCCACGTTGCAGAGGGATACCCGCATTGTCAAAACAGCTTTGACATATCGCTTGAACACGACTGTCATAAGCATTTGACATATCGGGAAAGCGTAGGCCAAGGCGGTCGTCATGTGGCCCGATAAGAGGGTTTTGTCCTGTCAGGTTGATATGATCTGCGATCTGCATCACATCGCCGGGGTCAAACTCGGTATTCAGCGCACCAGCCGCATTGGTTACAAGCAGCCGCGTTGCTCCCAACGCGCTTAAAACCCGTATGGGCAGGGCAATATCAATCGGGCTCCAACCTTCATAAAGATGTAAGCGACCTTGCATGACGGCGATGCGTCGCCCACCCAATTCTCCTATAATTAATCGCCCAGCATGAGAAGGCGCTGTGGAGGTCGCAAAGCCTGGTATTTGGTGATACTGAATCACATTCTCTGGTTTTATAGTGTCAACCAACCCACCCAATCCAGATCCAAGGATCAAGGTCACTTCTATGGGAGCCGAAATCATATCTTCAAGCACACTGCGCGCCTCT
>JAOGIM010000052.1 GCA_028150825.1 Paracoccaceae bacterium | reverse complement strand
TCTTAATTATTGATCTCTCAAACTCAGCAAATGCACCCATCATATGAAGCTGTAACTTTGCAATAGGATCATCTGAGGTGGAGCTAAAGGTAAGCCTCTCAGAAACAAAGCTGATTGTTGCACCCTTGTCGTTGATCTTGTTGATAATGTCCTGCAAGTCTCTGAGGTCACGAGCAAGCCTATCTATAGAGTGGATGCGCACTTCGTCACCTTCTCTTACATACTCAATCATCTTGATAAGGGCAGGGCGTTCCCTTTTTGCTCCACTTTCTGTTTCATCAAATATCTTTTCACAGCCCTCAAGAGACTGTCTATCAAGCGTCTGGTCTGTCGTACTTACCCTTCTATAACCAATGACTGCTTTCGTTGAGGGTTTGCCAGATGATCCATCTATGCCTAACATATCTATCTCCTTAGTGTCTCATTAGACTCTAGACCATAGAATCACAGGCTAATTTTAATTGCAATACACTTTATTAAGACTCAGAAACTGTCTCATAAATTTGTCTTGCTAGGGCATACCCAAACGAGACAAGGAGGTTAAATTCAAGTTTACTGAGAATGAAGTGTTTTAAAGGTAAACTTCTGGTGAGATTAGCCGTATTTTTAAGTACCTCGAAAACCTATTCTATACAAAACCACTGGGCTGGCCGTTGTGTCAGCCTTTTTCTTTAACGCCACGTAACAATTTTATATACTTGTAAGTAGTAAAATATTTGGAGAGTTTGATGGTGGGCGTTGTCATTCTCCCCAAGACTGCACTAACGTCTCTGGTCTGGTTGGTCCTTGTGTGTTTCAGCATTCATGCAAGGACCACCTTCCTATACTCCCTAAAAACGATAGGTAAAATAGAAACAGTTGAAACAATCTCACAGGTTGGGCAGGGTGCTTAGTGCTACCAGTAGGGCTATGGCATCTCATTTCATCTGTCCTGGCTGTATCATAGCTAATATCTGACCTTTTAATATTTGCAATTAAGAACGCAGGAGGCAAGGGGCAGTGCCATGCCATACGTTAGTATACATGCCCTCTTCCACAGATGGGAGTTTTAAAAATGGAGAGTTAAACACTTTAGCCAAGAAAAAAGCCCCACTTAATAGAGGGGCCTTAGTAAGTTTTGTATGGATAAATTTATGCGTTAGTGTCTACGCACTGCTGTGTCTCTGCATTCCATGCTTGTCCTGCCATGCAAGACATAACTACGTCTTCACCATGCTTGTTGCACCCATCAGCAAGTGCAAATGGAGTTGACATGATCAATGCAAACAATGTTGCTGTAAAAGTTTTCATAATTTTCTCCTTATTAGCCTGACCAATAGATATGCTGAAATAGTTTTCTGACAAGATACAAGATGTCACAGTATTAAGGGCCATACTCACCAAGCAATACACGAGGATTTTACTTGGAAGGTAAGTTTTATTGGGCGCTAGTATATTATAATCTAATATTGCTATTTAAATACTTAATAGTATCGTAATTTTACTTTCAATTATTAATCAGGAGAAACTACTATGATATTTAAGTTTGCTTGGACACATTCGCCAACTGTTAGGGACGCAACAATCAAGAAGTTTATGGAGACAGGAGGTATGCCACCAGAGGGAGCAACAATGCTATCTCGTTATCATAACGTAGACGGTACTGGTGGCTTTGCTATCGTTGAGAGCGATAGCCCTGCAGCTTTGGCGGACTACGCTTTGGACTGGAACGGGATGATACAGATCAACATTACACCTCTTATGGACGATGAAACTATAAGCGGTGTTCTTGGTAAAAAGTTCGGCTAAAAGCTGTATTCTAAATCTAAAGGTTTCCAGGGGAGCCTTGGGAGCTTTTTCTAGCACCAACACCTAAACTATTTTAAAAAAACTTACTAATATTGAAACTTGTTAGGAGAGTAGAATGAAGTACGCTGTTTATACTAAGTGGGCATGGGATAATGGAGTGCCTTCTGCAGGTGATTTAAAATCTATGATGAGGAGCTTTAAAGATGCTAAAGGCGGAGACTTTGCACCTGAAGAAGTTCTATGGTGGCAGATAGATGAAACACATCACCAAGCTGTAATAATTTACCCATCTAAAGAGATTGCTGACGCTGAACGCAAAGCATTGGAAGCTGCACGCAAAGAGTCTGTACAGGACAATAAAAACAAGATGGTTGAAGAGTATGTAGGCCCCATCGTGATGCAGTTAACTGAACTATAAACTCAACATATTCAAACAGGAGAAGATCAATGTTGTATGAAAAGCTACGTACTGCATGGAGCAAAGGTGACTTAGACGGTTATAAGGCCGTACACCATGATGATTATCACTTTGTGCGGCATTCAACAGGTGAAACCATGAAGCGTTCAGATATGACTGATGACCAGATGAAGTTTATGATGGAAAACTTTAAGTCTGAAAAAGAGCGTTGTATCTATGAAGATGATAAGGTTTTAGTTGAGCACTCACACACAACGTTCCCAGATGGCACTAAAGAAGCAGTAATGGCTGTCCACATGAAAAAGGATGGGCTTTTGTGGCGTACAGAAACAGGTGCAACGCCTCTTAAATGAAGCTCGCCAACCAACTCCCCAAAGCCAAATACAATAAGGCTCCACAACCAGCCAACCTTTTGCTTAACTACAAAGCATGGCCGGCTAAGTCATACATTCCAGCAACACACGAGAGTTTTACTTTAGGAGAGCTAAGAAGCTTTTTTTTCTAGCGGTATGACTAACCTATTAGCTATCTCGTCAAATACTTCACCAACTGCACCTGCTTTCCTTGCTGCATCATACATGATCTGAGCGTTTGCAAGTTGATTAGCCTGTATCAACGCATCTATATAGGATAGCCAAAATTGCCACTCGTCAGGATTGGCTTCTAATGCAGTCCATAATAGAGGAAGCGCTTCTGAGGTTTTACCGCTGCTAATAAGTATAAGGCCCATATTATGATTTACATCTGGGTCTTTAGGATGAGCCCGCAGTATTTCTTCATAAAGACGGACGGCATCTTCAATATTGCCCTGCCGATGCAAATCAACTGCTTTGTTTAAAGTTTCATTTAACGTAAGCTTCATCAGCCTGTTCTTTCCATTATCTATCACAATTACTAAAACGTACTGCAATAATTAAGCCAGTATGGAGTGTTAAGGTTGTAACTAAGAGTTGTGTTTCGATAAGATCTCACCCAACTCCCCAAGCCAAACATTTTTACACTTCCCCATCAGCCAACCATTTGCTTAACTACCAAGCACGATTAGACAATGGGCTTTACAGATTTGCTTGGTGGCTTCATGCCTAGCTCAGTATGGCTGGAGAGACTAACTTTCAAAGGATGATTGAAAAGATGAAACTAACACTGACAGCCCTGACCGTAGCAGCAACCTTGTTTGCAGAAAGTGCATCTGCTTTTGATCCTGATGACCTGCAGAAGCTGAAGGATACTGGTAAGTGTGCTGAATGTGATCTGAGCAATGCTAATCTGAAGAGTGCTAATCTGGGTGGTGCTGTTCTAATTGATGCTAATCTAAGCTTTGCTGTTATGCAGGGTTCAATACTCTGCAACACCACTATGCCAGATGGATCAGTGATCTACAGTGGGTGCTGATTAAACTGCCAAACTGATCCAGTAATGCAGCTTTGGCGTAATACTACTATGAATAATAATACACACACCGCAAAAAAGCCTGATGCTCTGGACAGAGTAGTGAAGCTTATAGAATCACTTATACAGTCACCACACTTAGCCTTTGGTATAATTGTTTGGGCTTATGTAGCTTGGTTCATACTGGCCTTGTAATACTAATTACAGACACTTCTAACCAGCACTTGAAAACTTATCATTGTACTCTTGCAATGAAGTATCTATTTTAGTTTATTCGAAACATTATTACAAAATAAATACCAATAAAGTAATTATATTACACCCTCCTGAAAAACATGTACTGAACGTGTCTATAGTATTTGGATACAATCTTTTTATTGTTTTAAGTAAATAATTACAGACACTTATCTGATCTGGGTAATCAAACTTAGATTAAATCTGTAAACCACTTTTTATATACTGACTTATTCCTTAATTGTGTTCCCACATTCACTTTGTTTTCGTTTCTCAAAAAGAGTTAGGCGGCCTGTATGATTTTTATGCACGTACACATGAACTGGATTTGGAAAACCTTTTGGCCTTAATCGTTTCTGTTCGCAACCTGCCATAGCTAATGCTCTCTTTGCGCTGGGCTGTGTCAGACCAAATTCTTCTTGGACTTTGCTAATCTTAAAAGCACAACTCTCAAGATTGGATATTTCAAGAGCTGCTTGCTCTATCTTGGATTCCTGTGATGTTTCATCTTCTGTAATGCCAAGCTTGCTTTCTGTGAGTGGGGCGAGAAGGAAGTCCATATTTGATAGATCAACGCTGTGGAAATAATCACACATGATCTGAAAGCCATTCTCATTTTCCAACCAATGAGAAAATCTTTTGAAAAATACATGTGTCTCAGCAAGGTTTATCGTGTGCTCAGAAAACGTAGGCACAAAGAACCTTCTGTCACCTTCTTCAATTTTGATTGGCTCTGGAAAGTTTGAACTTAATACTAGGCTAAAATATCTGTCTGCAACACTTGCAATTTGCTCCTTTTCTTCGACACGAGGTTTGTCTTGTGTGAGTAGGTTTTTAAGTAACTCTGCACTCTGTGATCTATTTTCTGCGATATTTATTTCTTCGATATTTAAAAGTGTTGAATGATAGATACTCTGGATAAACTTACCCTTTAGCTGCTTGGCAGTAAGAGCTTTGTAATTTGATTGGCCTATAATAGGTGGCAACATAACATTTGCCCAAAAACCCTTACCAGTGCCTTGCATGCCTCTTAATAAAACAGCCACAGTACAAGGCACTTCTGGCCTTTGAACTATTTTAGCAATCCATTTATCAAAATAATCTGACTGTCTTTGATTGGTTTTATATCCTTCGTTATCAAGGATAAAATTATCAGGTGGCATAAGCCTATCTAAATACTCTTGCCATAATAATGGCCTCTTCCTATCAAGCGCTTTGGGTATCAGTCTGGGAGATTGGTATATGTTCCTGAACATTGAATGTTCAATATCCACAAAAGCATCCTGAGAGAAAGGACAGTATTGTATACCAGTTAACACCTGAACAAAATCAAATGCATATTCTTTAACGATTGGATTTAAGTTGTCACCAAACTTGCGTCTGACAGCGTTATGAACTTCTGGCTCATTTGTTTTAGTATCCTCCTTGTCACCATCAAATATTCTAAAAGTATTTAAATTTCTGCTGTTAGCAGTAACTCTATAAAAATGCGTTTCAATCCAAGTTATCTGCTCAAATATTGAACGTGGTTCATAATGGTTCTGGAGTAAGCGCAACTTATTATCAAAGTTACGGCATTTTTTTTGAACGTATATTCTAAACTTCTCACGAACCATAGTGTCATAATTTAACGTCTGTTTTGAGATTACCTCTTTTGTTTTTGTAAGCATTATCTTGCCTTTTCTGTTGTTTTTTATGCTGCCTCAAGCAGTCCTCTATGCTTTCGCTTAGAGAGATATTTTGTTGCACAGAATGTTGTGATGCATATTCCAAAGCCTCTGGCCTTAAAAATATTCTCACTCTTTGTTTTGTATGGAGCATGTCTATCCTCTGTGTTGGATTTTACCCCAAGTGTGTCAGTCCTGTGTCGATATTTGGGGAGTGGTGACACAGATAAAAACCAATAATAAAATGGGTTTAGCTATCTCTGTGTCAGTTGTGTCAGCTTTTTGGCTGTCTTGTTCACTTAACTAAATGGTCACTTAGAAAATCACCTATGATAAGCTTTCCTTCTGCTTTATCTGGCGATGGACCAGAAAGAAGACCAGCTTTAACAAGATCATCTAACCATTTAATAAGTCTTGTGGTGATACCAAACTGCTGAAGGTTTCCCATACGCCTTGTACTTACATCAATGGTTTCATTGTTATCATAAGCCAGGACAAGAGCATTGGATAACTGCTGATGGAGATGTCCGTTTTGACTGGCACGTTTTGGACTGAGAATATCAAAAGCCCTCAAGATACCTAAGACTGTGGCTGATCGTTCTTGGAAGTCTGGATGATTGACAGGATTCTCACAGACCTGCTTCATCAAGCTAATGACGTTCATTGAGATTGCTCCTCAACGCCATCAAAAGGACTGCCTTGCATGTATTGTGTGTAGATCAAACCAATAGCAAAAGACCAATCCATACAGACAAGTGGTTCTTCATCACCTTGCTGAACAACAACGATTGGCTCTAAGAGACTGCTTTCATTACCTACATCAACAGCCTGTTGAGCAGCTTGAGCATAGTCTTTGTAAATCTTGCTGTAACCTTTTTCTGAAAACTTGCACTCTATAGAAACTGGTACACGTTCTCTAATAAGATTTGAAAATATAATATCTTCCCCATGAGCACTCATTGGGCGGCCTACAATGTGGTCTTCATCTGGAAGTTCAGTCATCCCTACAAATATATCTTGTAAAGATTGAGCAACCGTATCCTGAAGAACCCTGCCTTTATGTTTAATTTCGTCTGATGTTTTATAGTCTTTTACCATTTGCTACCTCACTGTTGTTAATATGACTGGTGAAAAACTGAGGCCCTAGCTGCTGGTGCATTTGATGAAGCTGCTTTTGTACCTCTGTCTTGTAATATAAATCTGGGTTCTGCCTACGTAAGTTTTGATATTCTTCAAAAGTCTTGAAGGGCAGATTCGTACTTCTGCTATCCATAGTAATGGTTCCTTTCTCTGATAACGGAGTCCACAAAACGACAGCAAAGCTGATCAGTGGACTAAGATGTTTTGGATTTTAACCTTGATAAGGTGGCTCTAAATTGAGGGCTTATCTGTCTATCAAAAAAGGGGCGCAAGTTTGCACTGAGGTATGCCAATCTTGATACCATAGTTTTACACATTTTGAAGTAATTGTCAAGTACATTCTCCATATTGGGGCTATACAGAGGGCTATATTTAGGGCTATATAAGACTACGCTGAAAATAAGTTATAATCTTATAACACTGTAAAGTTTGAATAAAAATAGATATAAAAGGTTATATAAAATAAATGGGTTCGATTCCTCTAGGCTCCACCAAACCTCAAAATACTCTAGCATACTATATATGATTGACTTAAAAAGCCTTACTACTGTAGGAGAGAGGCTTAAATATAGGGCTACACAGAAGGCAAAGTATTTTCAAATAAAGTTATTTAAAATTTCTGGAAAAAAATTATCATGCCTTTCTAACTATTCCAAAGAGCTTAAGGCTTCTGCTGAACGACAAAAAACCCCTATACAAACCTTCTGGAACTGATGTTTGCGAAAAAGCTAGAGATGAGCTGCGTAAATTAGAGGCAGAGCTATTTGTAACGGCATGTCTTCCTTATTCGTTATCATATGCATTTAATACATCAGGGCAACGCTCTGTCTGTCACGTTGTGGCATTTATTTGCACTCTAATTCTTTTCAGCATCGGATTATTAGTGCCGGATTTTGATCAGCAGTATCTGCAACTCAAAGCCCTGAAAGGGCTTAACGCTTTAAACTTATGACAAAAACCGTTAGCCAAGAAAAACTCCACTCAGGAGAGGGGTCTTAATCAATTTTTAATGGATAAGTTTATGCGTTAGTGTCTACGCACTGCTGTGTTTCTGCATTCCATGCTTGTCCTGCCATGCAAGACATAACTACGTCTTCGCCATGCTTGTTGCACCCGTCAGCAAGTGCAAATGCAGCCGACATCATTAATGCAAACAATGTTGCTGTAACAGTTTTCATATTTTTAACCTTTACATCCTAAAATGAATTTATGCTAAAATACTTTTTATTTAAGGTACACAGTGTCACAGCAGCTAACTGGATAATGTTACCTTTGTAACACATCAGAGCTTTACTTTGCCTTGAGAGCTAAGAGCTTTGCTGTGGGCCTGGTTCTATGAAGGTAGGTTTTTAAAAGCCTAGAGTTGAAATTTTTAAATAGCTCTAACTGTATTGTAAAACTGAAAACCTATTGGTACTAAAGCGTTATTAATCGTGCGGTATTTAGAACTCATGATACTTTTTTTAAGACAAATTTTGTACTGTTAAAAGTGAGAAAATAGCTCTTTTTACTCCAGCTGCCCAAGATTTTTGACGTTGATTATCAGGTAATTAAAACGCATTATTGTGTATAATGTATGATGGTGCCCAGACTATAATAGGGGATTAAAGCTTTGAGAATATTGTAAGGCTTTTTAGCCTTTATTGGATTTTTAAAAACTATGCTTATGACAAGCCTTACTGCAAAAATTATAAAATTCCCTAAGGAAGCTCTAAGATGAGTTACTGAGCATAAACGCTGTGGCTCAAATTGGACAAGAGCGTGAGGTTTTTGAAGATTTATTAACTAGACAGTATAATTGTATTTGAAGAATAATGACGATACTAAAACGTACGACATCTCAGGTTCATCCAAGAGCATCGTTATCATCCAGATACTTAAGGACAAGAAAACCGCATTCGAGGTTGAAAATTAGATAATAAAAGTTTTACGATACGAAAATTTGTTTTTTAATGACAACATAATTATCAATGGAGTGCTGGTATCTGAGATGGGAAAACTATCTTTATAATCTCTGACTCTTAAAT
>JAOGIM010000051.1 GCA_028150825.1 Paracoccaceae bacterium | reverse complement strand
GTGATCAGCTACAGAAGAATAAGCAGAAAGTATTCACTGGTCTGGTTGATAACCTAAAAAATGGAGGTGCTAAGGAACTAGCGATGTTCTTTAAGTGGAACGTCTATAATCAAAATGATCCTGCAACTATTTATGATGAAGCTCCGCTCTCAGAAGCTAAGGATCAAATACAGAGCAACAGGACAGAAGATGCTACTGATCGACTGATCATGTATCTGAAAAAAATAGGTGATGAAGATGGATTCAAGATAAGTGATTTACAGAAGAAATTTACTCCTGATCTTTCCGACTATGACGTGATGACTATCTGTAAGAAACTTGGTTATAGTAATAATGATAACAAAAAGATTACTGTTAATAATCATAGGCAGCGTGTCTGGGCTAAGGATCACAGTAAGGTCAATTCCCTGCATGTTGTTAACTGAAGTGGTTTTTGAGTTGGGAGTAACAGTCAGCAGAAAATTAGAACCAATCGGTATCTTTACGGATGCGGTTCTGTTCGGCTAGGGTTTGGTGGATTAATATTTTTTTAAAGGTCAATAATTATGCTTAAAGAAAGATTCTCCAAACACTTCTTCGTGATCCATAATTTCGTCTCGGAGGAAGCTCGACTGGGATACTTAACTCCTCCTGAAAAACAAGACCCCCCTTCCAGTCCCACTACCGAACTGCAATGGGCCGTAAACGCAATAGGCGAGTTTGCACAGTGTATGCAGACTTGGTGTGGCAATGATGATTTTTTTTATTGTCACTGGGTCGCTGATAGTGAGGACGACGTTTACAAACAACTGCATGCTTTTGAGCTAGAAGGAACAATTATAAATTCTAGGGTGAGCGAAATGCACCAATTCGTTTCGGCCTATCGAGCTTCCGACGAAATCCTTCGCCAATATCCTGAAGAGGGAGGTAAGTGGTAAGGTTTTAAGTTGGACGGGATGGTACAAACGGACCATCTTGAGGATAAGCTCTCGCAAATAATTTTGAAATAAGCAGAAAAACCCACGCGCACCATCCTGATAACACTGGCATTCATCGCGACCCTCAGCACACAGGCGGGGGCTGACCTTAGCAAACAATTCTAACCAGATGGTACCTTTACGGATGCGGTTCTGTTCGGCTAGGATTTGGGCAAACGAAATCGAGGTTAAACAATGTCACTAGTAACGACAGTCACACGCTTTAAAGCCAAAGAGGGTTGCGAGGATCAACTTGTTGAGGCTCTGTGTTCCTTTGATAATTCTAATTCGGTTTCGTGGCAAATTTTGTCGCTAGAGGCAAACGAGATTGTATCGATACATACTTACGACACAATCGAAGAAAGGGCCGACGATATTGTTACAGGCTTGGATTGGTTGGATAGTGTTACCCCGTTGCTCGAATTCTATGGCGAAAGCCGCACACAAGCATTCTCAGGAATTGTGCTGCACGGTAATGAGAATTAACCCCATGCGCACCATCCTGATAACATCGGCACTCATTGCGACCCTTGTTGCATAGGCGGGGGATGACCTCAGAAATTAATTATAACCAACAAATCAAAAGGCTGGCTTTAAAATGAAAAAACTTTTTAAGATTTTAATGGTAATAATACTACTTGTAGTTTCAGGTCTGATAGCAGTTTTATTACTTACCAGTGGCGACCGTAAAATCGCTAAAGAATTCGTAACTGGGTGCTGTGGATCACAAACAAACGACTTTGCTTGGTACGAATTGATGCATGATGCCTTGAAAAAAGAAGTAGATAAAGGAAAGTTCACAGAAATGTTTGAGGCGAGTCAAAGCTACGAAACAGTTTCATTTACGTCAATTTCGAAAGAAGGTTCTTCTGCCTCTTTTGAAGGTAGCGCTACTACAAAAAGTAATTGTACTTCAAAAGTTGCAATTGAAGTGCTGGCAAGTAAGATCATTTCTTTTGAAATAACTCCTCTCTGTCCGAAGTAAACGATTGGGGCAATTAGCCATCCACTCTATTTATATCAGTTAGCCGTCGCATTTTCATCCAATGCGGCCATGTAGAGTTAAAAAGCTAACCTCATGCGCACCATCCTGATAACACTGGCCTTCATAGCGACCCTTGGCACACAGGCGGGGCTGAGATACAGTTCCCAAAAACAAAATATGAAATCTTTGATTGTATCACTGCAATTGATCCCAGTTGGAGTTGGTTTGGAAAAACTGCGAGGGTTGAAGATATTGTTTATAGTAAATCTCAAAAGGAACTTGCTTACAGACTTTTTATACCTGATAGCGATATTAGCAAGTTTGGTCTTTTTGGTATTTGGGCAATAGATAAACAAACTGCCAAGCTAACCAAATGTCCATTTTAAGATTGATAGTTTTATTTGCAGGCAAGGCTAATGCAGATATAATTTTTAGCAATCAAATTACAAAGTTTGGAGGGAAAGACAATTTCAGCTTTAGGACTATTCGATTTAACTGTGCCTACTGATACCAGCCTACTGCTTTTGATCGCTGGAACAGTAATCCTATACTGTGGATTTAGTTATGACTTAAAGCGGCGACGGAAATCATCTGAAGATATTAAGAGCATGCGTAAAGGTATAACAGCGCTTTCAAAAGAAGAAGTAAAAGAGAAGTCGACAACGCCGCATGTTGCCAAAATACTTGAACGCGGAATTACCGCTGAGCATAATGTGAGTATTGTTGTTTCCTCCTTTTTAATTTTAAATAGCGTTGTAGGATTATCCCTTTATTGTTGGGGTTTGGCATCTTTAATATTTTGACCAAAGGTTATCCCATGCGCACCATCCTGATAACACTGGCGAGTGGCAGACTTTAGGGGATACAAAGGAAATAACATTTTGAGTAGTGGTCTAGTGGGCGGTTTACTTCGGAATCTTACTCAAATTCCTTTTGTATAAGGCTCAAACGACAGACCACTAGTGCTTTAGTGGTGGGCTAGTAGTGGGCAAAGGTGGGCAGCAGTGTCAGAATGTATTTGCCGATGGCACTGAGGTTCCGAAATCTTTTGGATGCTTAATGTATTTGGTACTAGAATTTTATAAAATATGGTACTAGATAAAATAATACTGTTTATAAACTAACATAATATCAATAGTTTAGATCGTAATTAAGAATTATTCGAGTCCGTGTGGGGGCACCATATAAATCAATTACTTACATGAAATCAATGATTAGTGGCTTCCTCTGGGGAAACGCTGGGGAAACATTCTACCCTTGATATCTATGGCTAACAGGGGGGTGGGTCAAAACTTGCGAGGCGCTTTGTGACAGTTATCTAACCCTCACATTTTCTATCCCAAGGCTCTGACCTAAGCAAACAATCCTAACCAATTAGTATCTTTACGGATGCTGTTCTTTTGCCTCATCTTTTAGATAATATAACTTTAGTTTAACATAATGGCTTTTTTATCACTTCAAAAAATAACTGGATCACTTTGGCAGTTTAATCAGCAACCACTGTCGTTTATGTAGTATACTTGAGGTTCTTGCCCAAAAAAGGCTCTGAGCTTTGCAAAAACGCCAACTTTCATTGGCATTGTCGTATCGCAGAGTATTGCACCCTCCAGATTAGCACCCGTCAGATTAGCACCCGTCAGGTCACAGGCTTTGCA
The DNA here is from genome assembly GCA_028150825.1 of Paracoccaceae bacterium. Taxonomy (GTDB): domain Bacteria; phylum Pseudomonadota; class Alphaproteobacteria; order Rhodobacterales; family Rhodobacteraceae; genus LFER01. The sequence goes on along the minus strand of JAOGIM010000051.1, from coordinate 5,117 downwards.
TTCATTAGTATCCTTCAGCTTCTGTAGATCATCAGGATCAAATGCAGATGCACTGCTGGCAAATATGGTTGCTGCTACGGTCAGTGCTGTAAGTGTTAGTTTCATCTTTTTAATCATCCTTTGAAAGTTAGTCTCTCCAGCCATACTGAGCTAGGTATGAAGCAATGACAGCATATCTAATCATGCTTGGTATTTTAAACTTAGGTTGGCTGATGGGGAAGTGAAAAGGTGTTTGGCTTGCGGCACAGCAAACTCTTTGATTGACTCCCCCTTCCCCCTCATGAGACCTTTTGGGCTAAGGTACTTATCAGTTTCTATCATCATTTGTGTTGTAGGAGTTTAGACACATATGGGTCCGATGTCAGAGGCCCTAGCATCAATCAACTCATCCCACTTCTCTGCACATTTCAGAAGTTGGATTCCATAAAACTCGAAGTAGGGCTATTTAATGGCTCTACACCAGCCCAGCTTTGTGTTTAACTTAGTAGTGTGATCAGGTTGCTGATCATATAGTTTATATTTGCGGTGGGGCTTTTGAAGATCGCTGTATGAATCTCATCTTATTGAACACTATAATTGGCTATCATCGATTATTCAGACTGCAAAGCAAGACTATGGTTCACCTTTCATTTGAGAGGATAATGCAGTAACCCGTAAAGCCCTAAGTTCTGGATGAACTCTTGATGTCGAGTGTAGGTTTAAGTTAACCCAAACGAATAAAAGATTACTCCAGAAATTCAAAAATACGCTTTAACGCAAGGAGATCATTTTCAGTGTAGAAATCAGGATAAGGCCAATCATCGGGCGGGTCTTGGTATGCCATCAATGTCAGCCCTTTGTGTGCTGTTTCGTCCCCATACTCTTCTGTTGATCCGATGCAATCATCATCATCAGAAGCAAAAGGATGTTCCAATCCCAAAACATGTCCGAGTTCATGGTAAAAAGTTGTTAAAAATGAATCATCATCTAAGTTCCAATTCATTACCAAAACATACTCCTCACCGTCGGCAGTTTCTGAAACGTAACCCGTCATCGTTAAATTCACGTAGTTATCAGGATTGGTTCCATCATGAACTGCAATAATAAAATCACTATCTGATCTTTCGTCGGTTCGAACGAAATCAACGGCTAACTCTTTATCGAGAGCTGATATTTTTTCGTCTAGCCATTCAACAAAATCGCTCTCTAAAGACATCGATTGAAATTGTGCATACTCCATGACTTCTTCTTCAGTTTCAAAAAATGCTTCGGTAGTTTGAATAAAATACCAAATCTCATCTTCATCTTCTTCTTTTAAATAGCTGATCCAGTCTTCTGCCCAATCCTCTTCAATTAAAGCTTCTATCCATTTTTCTACGCTTGAATTTAGGTCAAAACATTCATCTTGGTCAGAAGCGGATAGCATGGATGAGGAAATAATTATCTGCGTGAAGATAAGTATAATTGAAGTGCGCATGAGTATACCCATCTGTTTATCATCATATGTTTTGGGACAGTAGGTGTTTTGACTTTGAGGAGACACCGCTCATCTGTGTACAGTTAAGCAACAAATTTGGCGGGTTTCAAGGGCCGTAGTTTCATGCTCTCCTTTTTGTATTCTCCCGCTCGAACAGAATGGTTTGCAGCCGTTGGATGCATTGTCTGACGTCAGCACCTGTGGGCAGATGAGGGGGTTTAGCATCAGGGGGATTACTGGGTAAGTGATACCGTTAAAGGGTCAGGTTCCTATATATACCCATAGCACTTTGACCCTCTATAGATCACTATGATGGTCAGCTACCCTGAAACTGATTTTAATAGTGATCCCAAGGTTATCAGCACTAAGGATACCCCCACTGGCAAAGCACAAGTATACATAACGGACATATGGGGTGTGGCCCATGCAGTACCCCTAAACGGTAACCACATATTGTATATATCTTTGTGGTTTCCTGTTCAGTAGTACTTTTGTGAAACAGCAACATAGCAGGATTATCTGTCGTTAAAACCTTGGTACACATCCTGTCACACATTTGGTCCACATTGGCACACATCGAGCATAGGTCATGGATTGACAGGCAGGGATTATCTTATGGTCTAAGGGTTGTGTTCTGTTCTTAAAGAGAAAAAGGAAACTAGGTCTCTTAGTTTTGGAGCCAAGCCTGCTACAACTTTTCCGGTATCTGCAAGGCTTAAAGAAGAGGATTTATTGTTCTGAATAGAATTATCCAAAGAATGAACTGCGGAATTTATCTGGTTAGCGCCTGTAGCCTGCTCGCTAGAAGCTGATCCAATTCCTTGTACGAGATCTCTTGTTTTGCTAATTGCTGGTAATAGGTCACTCAACATTTTATTTGTAGTCTCGGAAAGTCTTTTACCTTCTGAGGATGAAAGTTGAATTTCACCAGCAGCCTGTTTGCTTATTTCTGCAAGCTTTGATACCTCAGAAGCCACAACTGCAAATCCTTTCCCATGCTCACCAGCACGGGCTGCTTCTACAGAGGCATTAAGCGCTAATAAATCAATTTTGATGGTAATCTCTTCAACGATTGAAATTTTTTCTACTATTTCTTTCATTGAAATAGCTGTCTTTTCCATCGCCTCTGAACATGTTGCAGCATCTTTTGAAAGATCTGAAACCATTTTATTACTTTCAGCTGCGGCCTCTGCGTTTTGTTTGATAGATGTAGCCATTTCCTGCATAGCAGCGGATGTTTGTTGAACCGAAGTTGATTGTTCAGAAGTATTTTGAGATACCTCACTGGCGTTAGAAGTCAAGGAGTCAGATTGTTTGCTCAGATCATCTGAAAGTTTATGAAGTCCTTCTACAACTTGCACTATCTCATTTTGCATCTTTGACACTGACTGCAAGACTGTCGAAATCTCGTCCCGTCCATCACTCTTAATAACTGTCCCTAAATTGCCACTGGCAATTTCATCAATTGAGTTAACCGCTGATCTTAAACGCTTTCGAACAGAATAAGCTGTTCGTAATCCTACAAGCAAAGAGAGCATTATTGCTATACCAGCAACAACTATTAGATTCCTAAACGACTCTCTTTCGACCCTCGTAGCAGAAGCCACACCCTTCTTTGTAAGGCTCTCGACAGATTTGACAAAATCAGTAAGGAGACCAGTAATTTTCTTTTGAGCTTTTGATAACGTGTCAGTTAGTTCCTCCAGCTCCTCTGAATGTGGGCAGGAATCCCAGCCAGTGCAGTCAATTAGCTCAGTTAGGAATTGTTCATTCATATCTTCAAAAACGATTTGGCTCACCCCTATTTGGTTCGCCTTGGTTAACATACTCTCCAAGATGTCCTTTTGTAAGATCGCCTGTCCATCATACCATACATTAGTAAAAGCGTTTTGGTTATTTGAACTTTCTTTCAGTTGTTCAAGTTTAGTTTCTAAAAGTTCTTGAATTAAAAAAAGCTCATCTATTGCTTTTTCTGAATATGCTCTCATTTCTTCAACATTTTCTTCGAAAATCGTCTTTTGTCCAATGCCAAGGCGAAAAGCAGCTGAGTTCAGTTTCATTTGTTGCATTGCTTGATATTCAGAGATGATAGTTGAGTGTTCCATAAGCGGAATTTGAAATGAATCTACGTTTTGAATAGCTTTACCTATTCTACTCAAAGAAAATCCAGCATATAAATTAATAATTATGATTGAACCAAACAAAATAAACATAAGAAAAAGAATTCTATTAAAAATTGAAGATAAATTTAGCATTTTAATTACCTAGTTAGTCACTTCGAAGATTATTCAAAACTGCGCTTCAATCTGCCCAATGGATTTGTTTATCAAAAGATTAGTGCTGAATTTAAGCCTACTTGGATAGGTTTATTTTTTATACTTTGTAGTAACAATAACTGGGTAACTTCAGTCAAGCAATGAATTTTATTTTCTAAGTATTCTTAAGATTGTTTGAATTGGTTTACACGTTGCACCTTATTAATCCTCGACCTTGGAAAGCGAGATAACCCTTGGTACACATCCTGTCACACATTTGGTCCACATTGGCATACATCGAGGTTAGGTCATGGATTGACAGGCAGTATTAACCGTGTGAATCTATACGCAGGAATAGATTTAAGTTAGTTCTAAAGGTGCCAGAGTCCGTGTGGGGGCACCATAAAAATCAATAGTTTAGCATAAAATCTAGAAAATAAATCAGCCTTGGGGTAACATCTGGGGTAACACATGCATGTTAAAATCTAGCATTTGACAGAATATGTCATGGATGAACTTTTATAGTTGTCTGGCTTAGGGTTTGCTATTTTGGAAGCTTTGGGCCGCCAAATCACATCTGCCTTTTTACTGACGTTTAAGGAACGGATTTATCGCGTTAGCTCAAAGGCTTCCGCGCGCGCGTAGATCGGCAACGTCTTTGGATCATATATAGAAATTACTGGTTCTCTCTTGTTCAAATTACCTGCGTCCTAAACTATCGTTTGGCGTGTGTTTTAGTAATATATTTGTTAACTTTGTCTCGCTCTTTTTGGTTTCCGGCCTTTTGATAAGACCATTGTGTTAGTATACTGCATAAACACACTAACCCATTCAGTAACATTAGGATTTTAGGCGAATGCGAAGTTGTCTGCTACCAGAGTAGTGGCGTCAGTTACACCCTCTAGTATTGCCAAGAGCGAAATTTCATCAAATTCTATTGCATTATTGTCCGCACCACTTTCTACAAAGAATATTCCGGTGTGAACAGCGTCGTCAATTGCAACCAAGAACTTGTCGGTATTTTGAAAATTTGCATTTGTTGCAGCATCCGTAGCGGAAGCCGCGGAAATTTCCAGCTCTAAGATGGATGATGTCCCTGCTAGGAAGGTGGTAAATGTAGGAGTTACCAAGTTCGCGCCGATTGTTGCAACCGTAAAGTTCGCATTGGCTGCAATTACTCCGTCAAGAGTTGCACCATGCGTTGCCAAGGCCACAACTCCATCATTGGCTCCTTGTTGGAATGCAAAGTCAGTGTCCAAAGCGAGAATCGTATCGGAACCGGATACGAAATTTTTGATTAGTTGATAATTCTCAATCGAACCAGCTACAGGTGTCTTGTTAAGTTTAAAAATATTAGGACCGCTAGTTTCATCACCAGTTTCACCACCTGTCCCCTCATACACCTT
>JAOGIM010000050.1 GCA_028150825.1 Paracoccaceae bacterium | reverse complement strand
TACGTTCCAGAGCAACCAGTGCGGTGTCGACTGAGATCCTCAAAAGCTCAGAAATTTTTGCATTTGCGTTGATTGCGGAAAAAGTGATTTCAGCATCTGAAAATGGCACTTCTTTTATGAGCCATTCGTTTGGCCCAATGATCTTGAAATCCTGATCGGCCGCCTTTGGGACCGCTGCAAGGTTGATCCAACGGTCTTCGTATTGAAAGGATTTGTTACCCGAGTAGTGCATGCATTGCAGGTGCAATGCAGACGTGTCTTGCGATAGGCCCATGCGCGCTCTTAGCCAGTCTGGTGCATCCTGAAATTCGCGATTGATCAGGGCATAGCGATAGGCAGTACCAGAAGTTTCGACTTCATCGCGGATCAGCGGGATGACAAATTTTGCCTGTCTGGTGGGTGATGATTTGATCCGTGTACCAGCTTTACGCTTGCGATCGATGAACCCTTCTTCTGCTAGCTCTCGCATGGCCCGGTTAACGGTTGCCCTCGCACAGCCAAATTCTTTGGCAAGGTCAATTTCACCGGGCATAATACTGCCGGGGGGCCAAGTGCTCTCTCTGATACGTTTGAGGACAACCGTCTTGACGTCCTGATAGCTAACTTTTGGAGCGACAGTCATTTTATATTGCCTTAATTTGTTCTTGTTTGATGCTGTCGACTTCAGCGAATTCAAATAGACCACTGTTTGATGACAATGCGTTCCGCAGAAATGGGATGTTAACGTTCATTGATCCAGTCTTTCCTTCAGATTTGAAATGGTATCGAAATAAGATGCTTTAATTATATCTTCGGCTACGTGCACTCCGGTTCTCACTTGATGGCGTCCGGCTGACCAGACATCCGTAATAACGGTGTCTTTGGCCGCAAAGACAAGCCCGTCCATAAGCTGGCTATCGCGCAAAGCGAAAAGGCTTGGATGACAGGAATCGATCGCAACAAGATCTGCCAGCTTGCCGGGGGCAATGCTTCCAGATTGGCGGGTGATCGCTTGGGCGCCGTTGCTTGCGGCACCCAAATAAAGAGCTTCGCCAACAGACCCATCGCCTTGGACCATAATATTGCGTTGCTGGTCCCTTAACCGCTGAGAATATTCCAGTGTCCTAAGTTCTTCGGTCAGTGAGATATTTATGTTTGAATCTGACCCTATTCCAAATTTTCCATTGGCTTTTAAAAATGTGGGACCATTAAATATTCCATCACCTAGGTTGGATTCGGTGATTGGGCATAGGCCAACCACAGCGCCGGTCTTTGCTAGCCCAATTGTTTCAGCTTTGGTCATGTGTGTCGCATGGATCAAGCACCACTTAGCGTCGACTGCGTGATGTTCCAAAAGCCATTCGACAGGCCTCGCTCCAAACGCTTCGACAACTTCTGAGACCTCTTTGTTTTGTTCTGCAATATGCATATGGACTTGCATATCCGGATAACAGCTCAGGAATTCTTTGATGTCGCTCGGGGAAGTTGCGCGAAGTGAATGTGGTGCAATGCCTACACGAGCATCTGCTGGTAATAACCCGATTGCTTTTTGTGACATTGAAACAATCTTACAAATATTATCAACCGAATTTCCAAACCGCAATTGGCCCCCTTCAAGAGGTTGATTTTGTACCCCTGCATATGTGTATAAGACAGGCATATGTGTTAGGCCAATGCCTGTCAGATTAGCGGCTTCGATGATCCTCTCAGACAGTTCAGCAGGGTTATCATAGGCGGAGCCGCTCTGTTGATGATGGATGTAATGGAATTCTCCGACTGAGGCGTAGCCTGATTTTTGCATTTCCATGAATGTAAGAGCAGCAATCGCGGAAATGTCTTCTGGTGTCAAATGATTTAGAAACCGATACATTAATTCGCGCCATGTCCAGAAGTTTTCCTGACCTGCGGTTCGGTATTCTGTCATTCCGGCCATTGCACGCTGAAAACTATGACTGTGCAGATTGGTAAGAGCAGGAAGCAAAGTGTCTACTTTTGTATCTGCGCTGTCTGGCTTAACCCCAATTTCGATTTTCTCGATCTGACCGTCTGAGACCGTCACGCGCACATTTTCGGCCCATCTATCAGCCAGACGCGCTCTCTGAGAAAAAATATTCATATTGCAACCTTATTATGTATAGACATAAAATTTATAAAAGCATACAAAATTAATTGCAAGATAGCTTAAGAGATAGGACAAGATTTGGAACGCTGGAAAATTCTGCACAACTGCCGCATTGCCACAATGCAGCATGGGGATGTTCCCTACGGATTATTGGAAGACGGTGCAGTTGTTTTGGAAAATGAGCATATCATTTGGTGTGGTGCTCGCAAAGATTTGTCGGTTGATTTTAATACAGCTGAAAAAATTGATCTTGAGGGTCGGTTGGTGACCCCAGCGCTTATAGATTGCCATACGCATACGGTTTATGGTGGCAATCGTGCGCTTGAATTTGAAATGCGCCTGAACGGGGCAACATACGAAGACTTGGCGCAGGCGGGTGGTGGCATCTTGTCTACTGTTGCTGCAACGCGAGACGCGAGTGAAACGGAACTGGTTGCGGATGCTTTATCGCGGGTAGATGCTTTTATTGCTGAGGGTGTCTCTACAATAGAGATAAAATCTGGCTATGGGCTTGATCGGGAAACTGAGTTGAAGATGCTGCGCGTAGCGCGCAAGATTGCAGAGGAACGGGATGTTGATGTCATCACGACTTATTTAGGGGCGCATGCGGTCCCGTTGGAATATTCTGGGCGTGAAAACGCTTATATAGATGAAATATGCCTGCCGACACTGCGCATTGCAGTCGAAGAGGGTCTGGTTGATTCTGTTGATGCATTTTGTGAAGGAATTGCATTCCAACCAGATGAAGTCGCAAAAGTTTTTGATCTTGCGTGCGAATTAGGCCTACCAATTAAAATTCATGCTGAACAACTATCAAATATTGGAGGAGCGAAACTTGCCGCTCGATATAACGCGCTTTCAGCAGATCATTTAGAATACCTTGATGAACAAGGGGCTGCGGCGATGGCTTCCGCTGGTACGGTTGCTGTCATTTTACCTGGTGCATTTTATACGCTTAGCGAAACTCAAAAACCACCAATATATATGTTGCGGCATTATTCTATCCCCATAGCAATCGCCACTGATGCCAATCCCGGGTCTTCTCCAATGACGTCTTTGCTTTTGGCAATGAATATGGTGTGCACTTTATTCCAGATGACGCCTGAGGAGGCCTTGATTGGAACAACACGCAATGCTGCGTGCGCCCTGGGATTGGGGGATCGTGGGGTGGTACAGGAGGGCTATCGGGCTGATTTGGCTGTCTGGGATATTAGACATCCGTCAGAGTTAGCATATCGAATAGGATTTAACTCTCTCAAGTCTAGAATTATTGGAGGTAAATTGTGACATCTATCTGCCTTAATCCTGGTGCGGTCACGCTTGATGATTTGTCGCATGTTTTTTCCAAAAATCTGTCCGTCACTTTAGACCGATCTTGCCGTCCAGCGGTGGAGGCGGCTGCGCTAAGCATTGAAAATGCAGCAAATGGAGATGTTCCAGTTTATGGGGTGAACACAGGATTTGGAAAATTAGCCAGTCTCAAAATTGCCAAAGGCGAGACTGCTATGTTGCAACGCAACTTGATTCTGTCCCATTCCTGTGGCGTAGGAGCGCCAATTTCGCGCGGCATGTCGCGCCTGATTATGGTGCTAAAGCTTGTGTCACTTGGACGTGGTGCCTCAGGTGTGCGGTGGGAACTTATTGAGTTTGTTGAAAAAATGCTAGAACTTGATGTCACCCCAGTCATTCCCTCACAGGGCTCTGTTGGTGCATCAGGAGATCTGGCCCCCTTAGCGCATATGACGGCGGTGATCATTGGGGAAGGTGTTGCAGAGTTTGAAGGTAGAGTAATGTCAGGTCGTGAGGCCCTTCTCAGCGCTGGGCTTACTCCCATCGCACTAGGGCCTAAAGAGGGTCTTGCCTTTATAAACGGTACTCAATTTTCGACAGCTTTCGCTCTTGCAGGGCTTTTTAGAGCTTGGACAGCGGCGAAATCAGCGTTGATAGTATCAGCAATGTCTACAGACGCGATCATGGGGTCGACATCACCTCTACAGCCAGAAATTCATTCACTGAGAGGGCATAGAGGCCAGATAGAAGCCGCTGCAGCGATGCGCGCCATACTTTCCGGTTCGGAAATCAGGGAAAGCCACCGGGAGGGCGATACACGCGTGCAGGATCCCTATTGCATCCGGTGCCAGCCGCAAGTTACTGGAGCTGCAATGGATGTTCTGCGTCAGGCTGCCAATACTCTGCGCATTGAAGCAAACGCAGCCACGGATAATCCACTAGTTTTAAGTAGTGATGAAAAGATCGTATCTGGGGGCAATTTTCATGCAGAGCCCGTTGGTTTTGCTGCTGATATGATTGCCCTTGCAGTGTCAGAAATTGGCGCAATTGCACAGCGGCGAATCGCATTGATGGTCGATCCGACTTTGTCTTTTGATCTCCCTCCGTTTCTGACACTCAATCCCGGTGTGAATTCTGGCTTTATGATTGCAGAAGTGACAACGGCTGCGTTGATGAGTGAAAATAAACACTTGGCAAACCCATGTGTCACTGACAGCACACCAACTTCGGCAAATCAGGAAGATCATGTATCCATGGCAGCGCATGGGGCATTCCGGCTTCAAAAGATGGTGGAGAACTTGAATACAATCATTGGAGTTGAGCTACTTTGCGCGGCTCAGGGCATTGAATTCCGCGCGCCCTTGAAAACCAGTGAATCTTTGTCGGCTTGTATCAGCCGTCTGCGTCAGGATGTTCCCACTCTTGGCTCAGATCGATATCTTGCGCCTGATATTGAACAAGCTTCAAAATTGATCACGTCGGGTGCGCTTTTTGATAGGGCTGTTAGTTCAATTCCAGAGCTTGATACATGAACGCCTTTGACGTCTTCAAGGGCACCAGCCCTATAGTTTTGGGTCAACCCCATGGTGGGATCTTCGTTCCAGACGATATTTTTTCGCGCCTTAATCAAAGAGGGCAAGGGCTTGCTGATACTGACTGGCATATTACCAAGCTTTACGATGGTCTCTTGATTGGGGCTAGTGTCGTAAAGTCCAATGTACATCGATATGTGATTGATGCAAATCGAGATCCAGCCGGAAAGTCGCTATACCCTGGTCAAAATACCACCGAACTTTGTCCGACCACAGATTTTGATGGTTTGGATATTTGGCACGAGGGTCAGGCCCCTTCGACTGACGAAGTTGAAACAAGGCGCTTGGCTTATCATGCACCCTATCATGCGGCCTTAGCGGAGGAATTGGATAGAGTGCGACAAATCCACGGGATCGCAATCCTTTATGACTGTCATTCGATCAGATCAAATATTGGATTTCTGTTTAAGGGCACTTTATCGACTTTCAATATTGGAACTGATAACAGCACAACCTGCAACCTTAAAGTTGAGGGAATAGTGCACTCTTTGTGCCGAGAAACTGATCCTTCAGATACAGTTTTGAACGGTCGGTTCAAAGGGGGCTGGACAACCCGCCACTATGGGCGGCCAGAGACTGAAACCCATGCCATTCAGATGGAGCTGGCGCAACGATCCTACATGTCCGAATCCTATCCGTGGTCCTATGACTTGGGCAGCGCCAAGACACTTCAAACCAAACTTAAGAGAATTTTGGTGGGGCTCGCCAAACACGCCTCAGCCAAAGGAAAAGGACGTAAAGATGCCTGATCGCAAAAATATACGTGATGTTCATCCACCGACCGGAAGTGAAATTACCGCCAAAAGCTGGTTGACAGAGGCCCCGATGCGGATGCTGATGAATAACCTGCATCCTGATGTTGCGGAAAACCCACATGAGCTTGTTGTCTATGGTGGCATCGGCCGGGCAGCGCGAAGTTGGAAAGACTTTGATGCAATTGTTGCTAGCCTGAAAATGCTTGAAGAGGATGAAACACTTCTTGTTCAATCTGGAAAGCCGGTTGGTATTTTTAAAACTCATAAAGACGCCCCGAGGGTCTTAATTGCAAACTCTAATCTCGTACCGCATTGGGCCAATTGGGATCATTTCAACGAACTCGACAAAAAGGGGCTGGCGATGTACGGCCAGATGACTGCTGGTTCGTGGATCTATATCGGGACACAAGGAATTGTTCAGGGCACATATGAGACTTTTGTCGAAGCTGGACGACAGCACTATGAAGGCAATCTGAGTGGAAAATGGATTTTGACTGGTGGTTTGGGCGGCATGGGAGGGGCTCAGCCTTTGGCTGCGGCTATGGCGGGTGCCTGTTGCCTTGCTGTGGAATGCAACCCGGAGAGCATTGATTTTAGGCTCCGCACTAAATATCTCGATGAACGCGCTGATACGTTGGACGATGCGTTACAAATGATCCAAGATTGGACGTATAATGGAGAGGCAAAATCAGTAGGTCTTCTGGCCAATGCCGCCGATATCTTTCCGGAACTTGTGAAAAGAGGTGTTCGGCCAGATATTGTAACAGACCAGACAAGCGCGCATGATCCTTTGAATGGATACCTTCCGCTGGGCTGGTCGCTGGCCGAGTGGCGCGAAAAACGTGAGAGTGCGCCTAAATCGGTTGAAAAAGCCGCGCGCGCCTCAATGAAAACCCATGTTTCCGCCATGGTCGATTTTTGGAACATGGGTGTTCCAACGCTGGATTATGGAAATAACATTCGTCAGGTCGCGCTCGAAGAGGGGCTTGAGAATGCATTCGCTTTTCCTGGCTTTGTTCCAGCCTATATTCGCCCACTTTTTTGCCGTGGCATAGGTCCTTTCCGTTGGGCTGCCTTGTCTGGTGATCCAGAAGATATTTTTAAGACAGATCAAAAGGTCAAAGAACTTTTGCCGGATGATACCCATCTACATAACTGGCTTGATATGGCACGTGCGCGGATATCGTTTCAAGGCTTGCCAGCACGAATATGCTGGGTCGGTCTTGGTGTTCGCGATAAATTGGGATTGGCCTTTAACGAAATGGTTCGGACTGGTGAATTATCTGCTCCAGTTGTCATTGGGCGAGATCATCTCGATAGCGGATCTGTAGCCTCCCCAAACCGGGAAACAGAAGCTATGAAAGATGGCTCTGACGCTGTGTCAGACTGGCCACTCTTAAACGCCTTGCTCAATACAGCATCAGGTGCGACTTGGGTGTCGCTGCATCACGGAGGGGGCGTTGGCATGGGCTTCAGTCAGCATTCGGGAATGGTTATTTGCGCTGATGGCACGGAGGATGCGGCTCGTCGCATCGGGAAGGTATTATGGAACGATCCCGCCACTGGTGTTATGCGCCATGCAGACGCTGGCTATGAAAGTGCAATGGCCTGCGCCAACGAAAATAAATTGAATTTACCTGGTATTTTGGGTTCTGATCCTGCATGATCAAATTGCGTTTTTTCGATAGGAGAAAGCTTTATTGAACCGCCAAACAAGATAGTCACCACAAGTGGTGGGCTCATTTTTGGGTTGATGATTGGCGCCAAAAACATCCCTAGCATCAATTCTAGTTTCTGGATTTGGATCAAAAGCTAGCACGATGGACAAGCGTTTTCTGCCAGAACTATTTACCACCCTATGTGGTGTAGATTTATAAGCACCATCGGTCCATCTAGATAGCAAATCAGCAACATTTACAATTAGCGTGCCTTCAATAGGCGGTGCTTGCAACCATTCCCCATTAAGGTCTTGGATCTGAAGGCCTCCCACAGAATCCTGGCATAACACTGTTAGCACGCCGAAATCCGTATGTGGCCCAACGCCAAATTGGTTTTCTCCCATATCTGCGGGCTGTGTTGGATAAAAAACATACGAGGCTCGACTTAATGGTCTTGAGGCAGTGCGCAGAAAGAAGTTCTCGTCAAGACTTAGCCCAATTGCAAAACCACGCATTAATTGATGTGCGACTTGATGTGCGTGCTCGAAATATGTCATTGAGCATGCTTCCATCGTGGGCAATTGATTTGGCCAAAGGTTTTGGCCGCGTAGGGGATGGTCATCTACTATATCACCACTTAAATTTTGGTGTCCCCAAATAAAGCTTTCTTTAAGGTCGGCTTTAGCTCCGGCTTTCATTTTAGCTCCGCCTTGGCCTAGCCATCCGCGGTGTTTTTCTGAAATGCAAACGGCTTTCTTTAGATCATCACTTTTAGAAAAAAAATTCATAGCAGTTTTCCTGGCGTCGTCTATAATTTTCTGGGGAATGCCATGGCCCTTGATGTAGATAAATCCCAAATTTTGGCTAGCCGAATGTAAAGCCCTTGCAACACTTTTGGGGTCAGTTCCATCTCGCAGTGGGGTTAGGTCGACTACGGGAATTTTCGATTGATCAATTTTCTTGGCTGTGGCGTATGCCATTTAACAATGCTCTCTGCTATTTTGATGTGTAATTACAGCCTAAGCGAATTAGAGCGTTGGATGCAATATCCATGTTTTAATTGCTTAAATTTGGTCCATTTCACCTAGTTCTTTCTGATTACACTCGAAATAAATTCTTTAAGTCACCGGTTTAAAAACGGCAATAGAGCGTCCAAAGATAACGCGATATCTGAACACATGAATGCAGGTTTATTGATGACTAACAATGGAGATAAAATTATTCTTGAAGCTGTTCACTAACGAATGGTCAATAAAGTTCCAATCAATATTGATCTTGGCCTTGATGGAGGGGTAAAATTGTTCTGGTCAAAGTTTCAGAGGCTTATTAATTCTTAGCAAGCTGTCTCTGCCAA